>JALHRR010000014.1 GCA_022841345.1 Saprospiraceae bacterium | reverse complement strand
CGAACGCTCACTCACACAACAATCTTATCAATCTTCCCACACACTAACACACAACTCTTACCCACACAACAATCTTATCAATCTTCCCACTCTCTAAGCCCGAACGCTCACTCACACAACAATCTTTTGTTCATAAATGAGAATGATAGCTGCAAAATCCAAAATCTTACTATTTTACAGACCGAACCACAAAACAAAAACCTATGCATCGTGAAATAAAGGAATGGTATAGCCCTGCGCTCAACAAAAAAATGGAAATTGCTGTCTACGGCCATTATGGATTTGCCTTACTTATGCTTCCAACCGCTGCTGCAGATTATCTTGAATATGAGCGTTTTCTATTAATAGATGCGATCAGCAAACATATCGAAAGCGGTAAAGTAAAAGTGTATTCCATCAATAGTATTAATGCTGAAAGCTGGCTCAATCGCAAAATGCATCCCAGACATAAGGCTATCAGACATCAGCAATTCAATGATTATGTTTATAATGAGGTCATTCCTTTTATAAAAAATACCAGCTCTGCCAATACTCCCATCATTACCACGGGGGCTTCACTGGGTGCACTTCATTCAGCTAATTTATTTTTCAAAAGACCTGATCTGATTGATGGCGTTATTGCAATGAGTGGTGTGTATGACCTGACTTCATATACGGATGGTTATTATGATGATGATGTTTATTTTAATTCCCCGATTCATTACATACCCAATCTGGCTGATGACTATTATTTGCCTAAATTGCAAAAATCTTCTCACATACATATTTTAACAGGCTCCGGTAGCTATGAATCTCCGGATGCATCCAGAAAATTCTCAGGTGTACTGCATGCTAAAGGAATTCCTCATGAGCTGGATATCTGGGGTTATGATATGAGTCATGACTGGCCAACCTGGCGTGCTATGTTGCCGTATTACCTGGAAAGCAGATTCTAATGTTGAAAAAAAATAAAATTGGATCCATTGCCTTTTTGGCAATAATACTTGGTTTAGTTTCCTGTCAAAAGGATTCTCCGGCTGATTGCGACACAATACCCACTTACAATTCGAATGTAAAAGAAATTATTGACGCCAATTGTACTTTATCCGGATGTCATGACGGAGGGAACGGAGCACCCGGAAATTTCAAGAATTTTCAGGGCCTGAATCAGGTAACTACTTCAGGAGCTTTCACTCGCCGGGTAATAGACATCAAGGATATGCCTGCTTCAGGTTCTCTAACAGATGCCGAATACAATACCTTGAAATGCTGGGCTGCAGAAGGGTTTCCGCTTCAATAAAAATGTTAGCCTTCCTATTTAATAAATAAAAAAGGACAGCTGCCAAAAACAGATGTCCTTTTTTATTTATGAACATGTCAAAGCAACATGATCGGATATCAGTCTCATTAATCTTATTAATCTCCCTCAAACTCTTTCAATCTTATCAATCTCCCTCAATCTCACCCGCACTCTCACTCAACACCCTCCTCCCACACCCTCAATCTTCCCAAACTCGCCACAAAATACCCACACTCATCACATCAATCCCCTCACTCAATCCCATCGTCCACATTCTCACCATTAACCTCAATCAATTTATCCATATCATATTTAGCTTCAAAAAATATCTCCCCATTTTCATCCCATTTCCTCAGATAGCCATGTTTTTTATCGTTTTTAAACTCCGTTGTAAATTGAATTTTCCCATCAGGATAGAATAGGGTATCACCATGTTCTCTTTTTCCATCAATAAAATATTGAACTTCTCTTACTTTACCATCATTGAAATAATGAGTGGTTTTCCCTGATTGAAGATCGTTTTCAAAGAATAATCTCGATCGGATGGAGCCATCTTTCATATAATCAATATACTCACCTTCTTTTTTTCCATCCTTAACATAATACAGTCTGTGTAATTCTCCTGACTCAAAATACTCTTTAACTTCTTCAGGAGCACCGGAATCACAGGATGATAATGATCCACATAGTAGTAAAATAAGAAAGACAAGCTCAAAGCGTGGTTTAGGATCGTAAAGCTTCATTTTACTGAATTTAATTCTAAAAAAATATCATAAAAAAGAGGTTGTGAAAATGAATCCACAACCTCATAATATTATTTCAATTCAGGAGACTATTTTTTTCTCCATGGAAGTTTGCATACCTCTCTTGCAATAACGGTTCCATGACGGACACCTTCAGTGCAATCCATTTCAAAGTGAACACCAAGCGGAACTCTTGACCAGGCATTTTCCTGAGCCATTTCGTATAAGCTACCGAACGAACGGGGAACTCCCACGAAATCAGTTCTGTGTTCATGACACTTGTCAGTCATGGCATAAGAATATCCAAACATATTTGCCAATGCCTCTGCACCTGCACCACCCATTGTAGAGTGTCCTGAAGGATAAGCAGGGAAAGGAGGAGTAAAGCCTTTGTCACCATTAGTAGGGTTGTCCAGATTGCAATCCCATGAAGGGTCGATTACTCTTTGGATGTATGATTCAGGTCTTTCTAAATTATAATAGTATTTTGAATGCCAGCATGCAACTGCTGCATCAGATAATGCCATTCCAACTTTTGCATATGCTTCAATAGCTATTGCCAAATTAGAGTTTTCATGTCTGATGATTTGACTTCCAATAGCTACCCAACGAGGCCCAGGGCTGAAAGTTAAGTTCAATAAGTCATCACTCCAAAATTCACCAATCCATTTTCCTTCATAAGAAAGAGAAGGTGTGTTCTGAGCGTATACTTCAAGTGCTTGCGCATAAAAAGCTGAAGTTGGAGATTCACTATAAGGAAGTGGAGGTCTTGAAAGCTTCATGGACTCAGTAATGGCAAATGTCTGAACTTTACCCCAATGTGCAAACATAGGCTGAGGAGGACCAGGAGTAGTTGGAACCCAGTCGCCCGGACCATCATAATGTTGTTGCCAGTCGTAACCAGCGAAAGGGTTTTTATATGCATCGTGAGCATATGGATCTTTAGCTCCGTATTCCCACATGGCATCACCGACGCTCTTTCCATGGTTCAATGAACGATTGAATACTTCACTACTTACTTCCGCTGCAAATTCAGCATTGTATCTATTGGTCAAAGCACTCATCTTATTAGTCAAATCTGCAGTAGTGTTGGGGAAAAACTTAGGCATCATTGTAGAATAAACGCCATGAACTACAGTCGGCCAGTGATATTCAGCACCTGCTTCCACAACAGGCAGATTCATTCCATTGAAACGATTTTTAAGGGAATTGTGATCTGGCATTCCAGCAACACATGCTTCATACACTGCTAAGCCCATAAGACCCAGTGAACGGGGAGCAGGACCTGGTCTGTAACCTGCAGCATAACGCTCTATTTCCAAATAAAGATCATTCCAATCTAATGGAACCTGTGAATCAAAATCGGAAACCCGAGTTTCAACTTTGATATCTTCTTCATCTCTTCGGCAGGATGTCACAACGATGCTCAACATCGCTAGAAACAAGAACGATTTAAGGGTAAAATTCAACGATCTCATAGTTTTGTGATATGTTATAAATTAAAATTCGACACAAATGAATTACATTTTTCTGACAACTACCGGAATTCCATTCTTAGAATACCATTAGAAAGAGAAAAAATCATATTTGTTACGTATGCATTCATCTTGCTTAAAGCCCGCAATTTAAATATAATTTTTCTGAATTCAATACAAATTTATTGAATCATATGATAAATATATTACATATGTAACATTATTTTGCCGTCAATGGCTCATTATCATTCTATTCTAATAGTATTCTAATATTAAATATAAAAGGCCGTCTTTTTGAGACAGCCTTATATATTTTCAAATTCAATATATCAAATTATTCTGTTTTTATCCATTTCGATGTCCTTATAAGCTCTTGTGAATTTTTTATTTTGATAAAATACATACCCGCTTTAAGGTTCGTTGCTGATAAAGTAGTCTGTCCTTTCACATCAGATAACAGTGGACCAGAGTCCAGCACGAGCTTACCATTCAGATCAAAAACTGACACCTCAATATATCCATTTGTCATTTCATCATGGCTAATGGTGAAGAAATCATTGCCCGGGTTTGGCATAATACTTACCGGCATGCTATTGTCTATAAGTTCTCCCGTGGAGCTAATAATCACTGAATCAATCGCAATGGCAATATCAATTAATGCAATTCCCTGTCCTACCCTACCGCTTTCAGACAATGTTCCTGTCGCTAAATCCAGTGTGTAAAGGTCATCAAAGTTTGAAGATCCGGCATTTAATACTACAAAACCATAATCTGATTTCTCCTCCAGATCATAGTATATATCAAATCCCACTGTCGGATCTGCTGGATTTGCATTCACTCCCAATCCTCCTATCGTGTTCAGAATACCATCATTAGGTGGTACCTGAGTTGCCAAAATATTCAATGTAGCATCGATGTTATACAATGTTGTGGCAGATGTAGTATTGAAACTTTGAGTATATGCCCCTGTGACTATATTGGGAGTTGCACCATTATTGGGGTCTCCTGCAGCATATACAAGAGCTCCATCGGTTGCCACCAATACACCGGTTTCAGGATGTAATCTGTAGTTATTACCATTTTGACTCACAACCCTGATTCTATCCACAACCGGATTAAAGTCAAAACCTACTCCTCCATTCCCCAGGTTCAAACTTATGTCTCCCGATCCTACAATGGTCAAAGCACCTGATAAAGTATCGATTCTATATATGGATGCGGTCTGAGCCGCTCCGTTGTATCCTAATCCATACAATTGGGCCGTGGCAGGTCTGAAATCGATCCCAACCAATCTTTCACCTGCCTTTATTCCTGCAATTCCTTTCACTACTCTAATTATTTCAGGGTTTTCTGTATCAAATGTGACTAAATTACTATTAGAAGTAAGAGCATATGCAAGTGGTCCTTCAACTTCAGCAGGTACACTTCTGTCGATAACTGCTGATAGTGCCCTGACTGATAATGCAGGTCCTATTCGTCCTATTCTCGTGATTGTTCCGGTGCTTGAATTGACATTATATAAATCATCAAATACATTTCCTGACGGCTTTGCTGCAAGGATAAAAGTATTGGTTCCTGTTGAAGGATTATGATATGCATCCATACTTGTATGCAACATATCCTGGTTAATGTTGAGTCCGGCAGCCCCTATTGTATTCAGGACTCCATCATTTGGTGGATTTTGAAAAGCAATATTTCCTTTAGCTGCATCAAATACGAATAAACCGGTATTAGTGCTGCCAATATAACTATTGGTATAAGCAGCAGATGTTACCCCAGGAATTTCATTTTCATTGACATCCCCATCTGCATATTTTAGATCAGAATCATTGGCAGCAAGACCTCCTGTCAAAGGATTCAGTCTGAAGTTTTTCCCATTTGCTGCAACCACCCGAATACGATCCACGGTTGGATTAAAATCAAAACCTACGCCAGAACCATCTCCCAAATCCAAATCAAATTCAGCAGAACCTGCAGGATTCAAAACACCTGTAGCAAGATTAGCAGTGTACAATCTGGCTTTTGCCGTTGCAGGATTATAACCCAGTACCCACATTTCTCCGGTATTCGGTCTGAAATCTGCACCAGCTACTATCTGTCCCGCTTCCATGCCTGACAATAATTTTAAATCTCTGATGGTCTCAGGTCTTTCTGAATCAAAACTGAATAAATAGTTGTTAGCAGTAATCCCATACACGAGCTTTCCTAATAAGCCGCCTGAAAATTCTCTGTTGATAAAAACAGCAATATTTGTAATGGCAATCCCATTTCCGATAAATCCAATTTCGGTCAATTGCCCGTTATCAAGATCGACAGAAAATAATTTATCTGAATTTCCGCCTTCCTCTGCTGTCAAATAAGCAGTATTGCTGCGATCTTCAGCGTCAAAATAAATATCCATGTCAAAGCTGGCTGTTACTGGATCAGCATTCAGTCCGCTTTCTCCAATTGTATTCAGTATGCCATCATTAGGAGGGTTTTGAAATGCAAAGACATTAGCAAGTGCGTCATATACATACAACCCGGTAGAAGAAGATGCCGGAAAACTATTTGTGTAAGCAGCTGAAACCACCGCGGGAATTTCACCTTCATTTACATCCCCGGTTGCATATTTAATCTGTCCGTCCACCGCAGCTAAAGCTCCTGTCAGAGGATTGAGGCGATAGTTATTTTGATTTGAACCAATCACCCGAATCCTATCCACGGCCGGATTAAAATCAAAACTCACAGCTCCTGTACCAAGCTCAAGATTGAATACACCCGGACCCTGGGGAGTAGCAACTCCATTTCCGGGGTTAAGAATATATAATCTTGAATTTCCATTACTTCTATCATATCCCAAACCCCAAAGTTCCCCGGTGTTAGGCCTGAAATCTATGCCAACCAGCATAGTACCCGCTGGAAGCCCCGTAATTGGATTGCTTGATCTAATAATCTCTGGTCTGTCTGTGTCGAAACTAATTACCATTCCTGCAGAATTCAGAGCATAAACAAGTTGACCCGTTACATTAAATGGGACATCATGTTCTATTTCAAAAGTAGCCATTTCAATAGCCGTGGGATAACCTATATCTCCAATAAGTGTAGCTTCCCCTGTTGAAAGATTCATTGAATATAACTGACTATTTCCCAGCTTATCAGCACTCGCTACCATATAAGCTCTGTTGGGAGTTCCCGGAGGGCCGGACAAAATGTCCAAATCTATGATAGCTGTCGATTCAAATGACAAATTGCTTGAACCAACCGTATTCAATATTCCATCATTTGGAGGTGACTGAGTGACCAAAACATTAAGACCTGCATCATAATTATATAATGTTGTGGAGGTTGAAGCGATGTAATTGTTTGTATATGCAGCTGTTGCAATTCGTGGACTTACGCCATTGTTAAGGTCCGATGCGGCGTATGCGAGATCACCATCGATTGCCTGAATGGCTCCGGTAATGGGATTAATTCTATAATTTTTTCCTGAAGAAGTAACCACTCTGATTCGGTCTACGGTAGGATTAAAGTCCATTCTAACCGCTCCATCACCATATTCCAGATCAAAGCCTGGACCAATATTGGAAGCAGATTTAGTTACTAAATTTATTCTTAGTAATTGAGTACTGCCGGTCTCTCTATTTCCTGCCAGAGCAAATAATTGCCCGTTAAATGGTCGAAAATCCCAGGCCAGTAATTCTTTGTTTGCGGGTAAAAATGAAATACTTCCAACAGTGGTTACCTCAGCTGGATTTTGAACGTCAAAATAAATAATATTTCCATTGGAATATCCATACATCCTCTGTGCTGACAAATCAGAAGATTGAAAAGAGGCAAGAAAGAACACGAGCAATAGTAATTGTAATTGTTTTGCTATTTTCATTGATTAGGAGTTTAGTGTGATCAAAATCTATTTATATCAGAAAGGCTTCTACCGCGCATTTACGAGGCGATCAATTTTTTGGTTTTTTGGTTTAGAATAAATACTTGAGAAATAAAAAACATTTACTTAATAAGGGCGTCAAAATTCAAATCAGCAGAGCGTGAAATATTTCCTCTATTCCCAAGAATTCAAATGACATTTCAATAATCAGCATGCAGAAGTAAAATATAAATGGGCCTGAACTTTCCCGAATTGGGTTAAAAAGCAATATGAGTGCAGCCTCTTCCGTTTCAATGATGCAAAAAAGAAAATACATTAATATATTACGATTATTCAAAATGTATTACTAATTTTGCATCATATCATTAAGTTGCAGAAATGAAAAAGAGGGTGTTTATATTTTTATTTATAGGCTTCAGTATTAGTGCATGGTCACAATCCATTCAAAATGAGTTGCTGGTTTATTATTCAGGTTCCGGTTTTTTCACTCAAACAACTGTGGAGCCCGGATTAACTCCATACAAAGTATCAAGGCAATACGGCATTTCAGTAGATGATTTCCTGAAGGCTAATCCAACAATCATATCAGGAACACTCCGTTTGGAAGAAGAGATTATCATCCCTATCTCAAAAAATCAGATAACTCAGCAGAAATTGAATGATCATTCAGCACCTGTCTACTACGAAGTCCAGCCTCAGGAGAATATGTTCAGAATTGCGCGTGTGTATCTGGGTGTAAAGGAAGAAATTTTAATGCTTCTAAATCATAAAGAAAATACTAATCTGAATATCGGAGAAAGACTGCTTTTGGGTTACTTTTCTGCTGTAATTATTGAAGAGCCGGCACCCCTGGATGAACCTACTGCCTATGTCGGCACTACTATGAAAGAAAAGTTTGAATACAGAGCATCCAAAAAGGTGTTTAAAGATCAGACAGGTGTTGGAATATGGTTTAAAGATACAGATCCCGGTTCCGGTATGTTTGTCCTTCATGAGACAGCTCCTGTTAATTCTGTGGTAGCTGTCACTAATCCTATGTTTAGAAAGACAGTGTATGCCAAAGTAATTGGTAATATTCCACCAAAAACTTATCCTAAAGAAGTCATTATTGTCGTATCTCCTGAGGTTGCAAAAAGTCTTGGAGTATTGGATGCAAGATTCTTCGCCAAAATAAAAGTTGAAGTACTTGAACAATAAAAAGTAATGTAGGTCTCTCAGACTTGATTACCTTTGCGGCAAAATTTGAACATCGAAATTAATTATGCAGTATTCTAACAATGTCCTTGAGACCATAGGCAACACGCCCCTAATAAAATTAAATAGCCTGGCAAAAGGTATCCCCGCCCTTGTTCTGGCCAAAATGGAAACATATAATCCCGGTCACTCTATTAAAGACAGAATGGCCTTGAAAATGGTGGAAGAAGCCGAAAAAAATGGCAAACTGAAGCCCGGTGGAACGATCATTGAATGTACTTCCGGTAATACGGGTATGGGTCTTGCCCTTGCCGGAGTAGTGAAAGGCTATAAATGCATCTTTACTACAAGCGACAAACAATCCAAAGAAAAAGTGGATATTCTGAAGGCACTGGGAGCCGAAGTGATCGTCTGCCCGACTAATGTGGAGCCAACAGATCCAAGATCATATTACTCTGTTGCTGAAAGACTTAGCAAAGAAATCCCTAATTCCTACTGGTTTAATCAGTATGACAACCTTGCCAATTCTGAAGCACATTATGAATCTACAGGTCCGGAAATCTGGAAGCAAACTGATGGCAAAATTACACACCTGATTGCAACTGTTGGAACCGGTGGTACAATTTCCGGAACAGGGAGATACCTGAAGGAACAAAATCCAAACATTAAAATTCTGGGTGTAGACGTGTATGGTTCAGTTCTCAAAAAATATCATGAAACCGGTGAATTTGATGAGTCTGAAATATATCCATACATCACTGAAGGTGTAGGAGAAGACATCATCCCTGCCAACGTTGATTTCAAGACAATAGACTATTTTACAAAAGTCACAGATAAGGATGGTGCATTGGTAGCAAGAAGACTCGCCAGAGAAGAAGGACTACTTATGGGGTATTCCGCCGGAACAGCAGTAGCAGGTATGCTGCAAATGAAAGATATGTTTAAAGAAGGGGATGTGGTTGTCGTCATTTTACATGACCATGGAAGCCGTTATGTAGGCAAAATCTACAATGATGAATGGATGCGCGAGCGGGGATTCCTTGAGAAAGATCTGAAAGTCAAAGATTTGATTCAAATGAAAAGCAAGGATGAGCTGGTCTCTATTCAATCCAATGAAACCATTCATAAGGCATTGGATCTAATGAAAGAGCTGGATTTATCTCAGCTCCCCGTCATGAAAGGTGAAGAAATTATAGGCTCACTTTCTGAGTCAGTCTTGCTGGAATATATTCTCAATCCATCAAAAGGCGCTCTGACTGAACCGGTATCCCAGATCATGGGTGAGCCATTTCCTGAAGTCACTCCGGAGACCCTGTGTCGATCGCTGAATAAATTCATTTCCCGTGAAATACCTGCTGTAATTACGAAAGACGCAACGGGCAAATACCATATCATTTCAAAATACGACTTAATTCAACATGTTCTTTAAGTGGATTATAGAATTTTAAAGACACAATTTTTAAGTTAAAAAATTGTTTTCTTGAAGTTCACTTCCACATTTATAAACTCCTATGAGATACCAGATACTAGCATTTATATTGTTTGTCAGCACTTTAGCATTTAGTCAGGATGCTGTATTCTCACAATTTTATGCGCTTCCGGTCAGTTTGAATCCGGCATTATCCGGCACTTATGATGGAAAATTCAGAGTGTCAGCTATACACAGAGAGCAATGGCGCTCTGTTGTAGATGAGCCATTCAGAACATATGGCCTGGGTCTTGACTTAAGATTTGATGTGGACCCAAAAGGAATCAACAAGGACTTTTTCTCCGGTAGTATTATTTTTCAGACGGATCGTTCAGGCATACTTGAATACACACTTAATCAAATGTACCTGGCCGGAGCATATCACAAATCGCTGGATAATTCCCGTACTCAATATCTGGGCGCCGGAATTCAAATTGGAATGAATCAGAGAAGCGTCAACTTTTCGAAGATCACTTTTCAGGATCAATTCAATGGCATTGACGGATATACCCTGCCTACGCTGGAATTATTGCCTGAAAATAATATTGCCCACGTAAATATGGCAGCAGGATTGAATTATATCTACGCCCCGAAAAAGAATACTGGTATCTATGCCGGTATAGCACTTCATAATTTTCTGGGTCCGGAGAATTCATTTTTCTTCAAAGACCCCAGCGATGTAGTAAATTCAAGAGGTGTAAGTTATAAATTGCCTGCCAGAATTTCATTCCACCTGGCATCCATCATTCCGGTCTCTGAATTCCTGGATATCCAGCCAAGATTATTGGCGGCTGTTCAGGGGCCCAATCAACTGGCTCAGGCAGGTGTCAATTTCAAATTCTATTTTCTGGAATATGAACTGCACAATCTTTATCTGGGTACTTACCTCCGACTGGCCAACAATGCCAGCAGCTGGTCTACAGATATGCTTGGATTCCTTGTGGGCTACGGGTATGACAATCTCGTAATAGGAATGAGCTATGATCTTTCACTTGGCTCCCTGGCCACCTATGGCCGCACTCGTGGAGCCTTCGAGCTTTCAGTTTCCTACTTCGGAGAGTATGAAAATGAGGATTCGTTGTGTCCGATGTTTTAGGAATAATCCCGACCACATAACTCGCTCTTCTCGTAGCGAGGTGATGCCTTTCTGCACCTACGGCTTATAAGGTGATGTTTCTTCGTGACTACGCCCCAAAGAAGTGATGTCTCCGAAATATATTGTCTGCTTCGCAGTCAATTTATTTCGGAGGTGATGTGCTCCGCGAGGTTCGTTCCTCACTCTCGGCAGGCGCGAAGCTCGCGGTTGAGTTTCGGGTTTGGGTGTGGGTTTGAAAGAGCGAATATATCATGCATTTTATCCCTACGACGGTCGCTTGACAACAGATTGAGCTTACTCCTGCGATTTTCTTGTAGGGGCGCACGGCCGCGCGCCCCTACGAGAAAATGTGGGTACATGCAGTCCCCACTCGCAACTCTCGCCGGCTGTTATGGCTCATCATTCATAACTCATAACCCCAACCCGGCTGTTCCCACACCCCCACCTTAAACTCACAATTCGTCCCGTGAGCAATGCGAACCACATCCCACGACGCAGTATGCGTCAGTACACACGGGGCGCGCAGCAGCCCCACACACAATCTCAACTCTTATCCCGATGGCGTAGCCTACCTCAACCAGGCTGTTTTCTATCCTCCTCAACTACTCACCTCTTTAACAAAAAAAATCCCCTCTTCACACTGTTGCAAAGAAAGGGATTTCCGTTTTCATAGTTTGAATTAACTAATCCTCTGTCGTAGTCGTGTTTTTTTCTTCAATGGCTCCGATTACCAGGCCATTTTCAGTCATTGTCAGTGTTTTTCCTTTCAATTTATGAGAGGTAATTCTATCGCCGGACACACTGGATTTAAATCTCAGATTACCAATTTTCTCTGCAAATTTTACTTGCTTGCCATTGGGAATTAAAATCTTCAATTCAACTCGCTGATTCTTGAATTTTTCACCTTTTACTATTTGATGAAAATCAGGCACCATCAGTGTATCACCCTGTTGTTTAATTTCATATTTTATTTCTTCAGCTATAGACTCTGCTTCGGATTCTGATTCACCTGAACTGCTTTTTACAATGACAAATTCAACTTTCCCCGATTCACTTCTCTCAACTTCAATATCAAGAAATTCAAATGTAATAGCTTCTTTCTCCAATGTTAAATCACCCAATTCAATGCTTCTATTATTCCTGCTTTCCAATCTCTGGGGAACTACAACATATGTGCCCGATGGAGCAGATTGCATTTGAACAGGCACTTCCACATGAGCCTCAGATCTATAACTTCTGGAAATGTTTTTAGCTAAAAATGACATTCCGACAAAATTCAAGGTCCACAAACCCCAAATTGCTCCGTACCAAATTGGTTTAATTCTTACTCTGAAAAAAGTCTGTGTGACACTTAAACCTATGGACATTATCGGTAACAATACCAGCAGGAGAATACTGAAGATCCCAAACACACTCTCCGATGTGGATGCAGGCAGGAACATCCTGATAGTCTCTCCACTTTGGAAGGCCGAGAACAGTATAGTAGACCATAATATCACTAAAGCGAAGATTATAATACCCCCCAAAACATAAATGATAGGTCTTAATACCCGACCCACACTTCTGAAAAATTCCTCGAGGTTCTGACCTATGACAGAAAACCCTTCCTGTAGGGAGGTTCCCAGTTCAGAGGCCTGGGTCTTAGATCCTTCTGCATTTTTTTTTCCGAAATCC
Source organism: Saprospiraceae bacterium (assembly GCA_022841345.1). Classification (GTDB taxonomy): domain Bacteria; phylum Bacteroidota; class Bacteroidia; order Chitinophagales; family Saprospiraceae; genus SLDF01. The sequence continues at coordinate 90,339 of JALHRR010000014.1, read as the reverse complement.
TTGAACTGCTCGCCCAGGTTTTTGAATTCTGTACCCATCGTATTCATGAGATTCTCCAGATTAATAGGATCCCCTTTCATCTCGAGTTTTTCCTTGGTGGTCTTTGCGTCCTTGAGGATTACCATCAGGATGATGTAAATCGGTATTCCCGAACCGCCTCCTACCACCGCCAGCAGACCAAAGAGTAACCTCATCCAAACAGGATCCTTAATTCCCAGATATATTGATAATCCTGAGCAGACACCCGAAACGATTTTATCATCAGGATTTTTGTACAGACGCTTACCCGGATTGAATCCTGAGTCCTTCTTCTTTCCGCTGTGAGTCTCCTTATTTTCATCTATCGGATCAGCACCGAAGTCCTCCGGACGTCCCATTATGTTTATTGCAAATTGCACATCTTCAATCTCCACAATCTGACGAGCTCCCTTCTTTTCATTCAATAATTCAGCAATTCTGGACTCTATATCTGCAATAATCTCTTCAGACCCTTCAGAGAGCTGGAAATGTGAGGTGATCGAGTCAAAATACTGCTGAAGGAATTCATATGCATCCTCATTCATGATGAATGGAAGCCCTCCAATATTGATATGTGTTACTTTGTTCATGTTAGTTTTCAGCTTTTTTGTTTTTCAAAAGATTGACAGATTGCACCAGATCGTCCCATGCCTGGCTCAGCCCATTCAGGACAAGTTCACCTTCAGGAGTGATTCTGAAGTATTTCCGTGGTGGTCCGCTCAGCGACTCTCTCCAGGTATACTCCAGTAGCCCGGCATTTTTGAGACGCGTCAGTAGTGGATACAATGTACCCTCGACCACAATCAGATCAGCTTCTTTCAGCTTCTCTATAATGTCCGATGTATAGACCTCTTCCTCTGCAAATACAGAGAGGATACAGAGTTCTAATATTCCTTTGCGCATTTGCGCTTTTGCGTTTTCCAGATTCATACTGCAAATATATGCCATAGGATGGTATTATGCAACACATAGTACCATCTTTAGCATGGTAATATCTATAAAATATTTCCATGTTAAAGACATTACATTGATTATCAATCACTTAATCTGAAAACTTTTTTGAAAAAAATTGAAAAAAAATTTGCGGAAAGGATCTTCTGAATAAAAACAATGTTTTGGGCGCCTCCGTCCCCAATCCCCAAAGCTTTGGGGAGGGGACGGTCGGGCTCTCCGCTTTACTTCGCAGAGCCGCATTGCAATGCGGCTCTGCTCGTGCCCCCTGCGATCCCTGGCGCGCTTCGCACTTACGAGGCTACCATGTAAATAATCTGGATACAGCTATGGAAACAGTCGGGTTTCGGTGAATTGCTTAATCGGTTAATCGATAACAGCCGGGAAGAAAGCTACGAGCTTCGAGCCCCGAGCTTCGAGAAAACAGCCAGTATAAATCTGCTATTAGTACCTTATACTGACAGTTGCTAAATGCCCTATAAGGGCATATCCAACGATTAGCCTCGTACGTAAGTGTGGGGTAATTTGAATATTTATCATATCAACTCCGGAGCTATTGTCCAGAAAACCTTCTTAATTGAATCCTATTCACCCTTTCTAAATTTGCAAAAAACTTAGCATTTCATTCGAATCTTTTCGTGTAATTCGTGGACAAATATACAGCCGGGCCTTTTATCAACCGGCGTTAATATCGGTTAATGAGCGGCCGAAGCAGATGTTCCAGCCCATTCATCTTAATAAGGTGCATCAATTCCAGAAGTTGACCCAACTTCCCTTTGGGAAATCCCTGCTGAGCAAACCATTCCAGGTAAGAAACCGGCAATTTATATATAAGTGTATCCTTGTATTTGCCAAATGGCATTGGAGTGCGGACTACTTCTAGTAGTTGATTGGGATCAAATGCGGGGACTTCTTTCATGGGGTGAAGGTACGACGAAACAGCCGGTTAACAGCCACGTTGAAGCGGTTAAGCGTTGAAGCGGGGTGTGAGTAAGAGAGCTGGGTTGAGAGTGTTGTTCTTTGAGGGCTCAAGGCGGCAAAACCCGGTTGAACGTTGATCTCCCAAGCTTTGGGGAGAAGATGAACAGCAGCTATAAGTTAGGAGTATGAGTTTTGGGATACAGCCCGTCGATGCCTCCTCTTAAATCAACCATTTAGAAGTCACTTGACCATATCACAAGAATATTTCGTTCTATATTTAAGCTACATATTTTATAGAATTAAAAATTGCAGAGTTCTGAGATGAAAAAAATAAAATCTGTTTTCGCTGAAGATTTATTGGCACTTGGCTTTCCTGAGGGGAAAATCATAGGAATTGCATTGCGGACAATTAACCAACATTTTTCCTCCTCAAAGAAGCAGAATGTTGAATCCATTCTGAAAAAAGTACTGGATAATCCCGGAAAATACCTCTCAGATAAAAAATTGCAGCCGATAGCCGATGAATTGATTCAAATGCAGCTCAGGAATAAGCCATCAGAGATTGAACTCAAAGAAAAAGGAGATCCATATAAAGTTTATGGTCAGGAGCATATAGAACAGGGTGCCATCGATCAAATGGAGATTGCTATGCAACTTCCTGTGACAGTTGCAGGGGCATTAATGCCGGATGCTCATCAGGGTTATGGGTTGCCCATTGGAGGAGTATTAGCTACCAGGAATGCCATCATTCCATATGGTGTCGGGGTAGATATTGGTTGCAGAATGGCATTGTCGATTTATGATATTCCGGAATCTCATCTTTTTCAGCACAAGGATAAATTTAAAAGAGAATTGATTGCCTGGACAAAATTCGGAGCAGGTCAGAATTGGAGCGGGAATATGCGGGCAGATCATGAAATTCTCGACAATCCGGACTTTAATGCCATCCACTTTATCCGGAATCTGAAAGATAAAGCTGCTGTTCAGCTTGGTACTTCAGGTGGCGGAAATCACTTTGTTGAATATGGGATCATTGAATTTGAAGAAGATGATGCTAAACTGAATATCAAAAAAGGCAGGTATGTGGCATTGTTGACTCACTCGGGATCAAGAGGTCTGGGAGCAACGATTGCAGGGCATTATACCAGAATTGCTAAAGAAATATGTAAGTTGCCCAAAGAAGCTGCAAATCTGGCCTATCTGGATCTGGACACAGCTGAAGGTCAGGAATATTGGCTCGCAATGAACCTGGCAGGAGATTATGCTTCTGCCTGCCACGAAGTAATACATGATCGACTGAGCAAGGCAATAGGTGGAAATATACTTGCCAAAATAGAAAACCACCACAATTTTGCATGGAAAGAAATCTGGAATGGAGAAGAGGTGATTGTTCACAGAAAAGGAGCTACACCGGCTGGGAAGGATGTGATGGGAATTATTCCAGGGTCTATGACTGCTCCGGGTTTTTTGGTCAGAGGCAAAGGTGAACAGGATGCTATTCAATCCGCTTCCCATGGCGCCGGAAGGCAGATGAGCCGAACACAGGCTATTAAATCGATCACCCGGGACAGCATGAGAGATCTATTGAAATCACACGAAGTTACACTCATAGGAGCAGGTCTGGACGAGGCCCCGATGGCCTATAAAGACATCGAAATGGTCATGGCATCGCAAAAAGATCTGGTAGATGTGGTCGCAAAGTTTACTCCCAAACTTGTTCGCATGGCTGATGATGGTAGTCGGGAAGATTGAAATGGTTATTCAAATCCTCGCAGATTCAATGTAGAATAAAGGATTCTGCAAAGAATCCTGAATGTCCCGTCCATCATTGACTAAATAATAATTTCCTTTTATCCTTCTGCATTTTACAGCATCAAATACCCGAATAAGTGGATCCTCCTCTGACAGACTGCAGAGCATAGAATCAAATTTTGCATTGGTATACACCCCAGAAATATGCCACATTAAACTTTGAAAAATCTTCGGATTTCGATTTGAAACACAAATACAATGCAGATTCAGCGTATGCAAAATGCTCCCTTCCATTGGCAATTTTGACCAACCTGTGAGAGGTGCCAATAAATTATAAACAGGTTTCATCATCCGATACAGTTTACTGTATGAAACTATTCTGGTTTGCTTGATGGATATCTGATCCCAAACCCCGCACATTCCTGCAATTTGACCATTTTGAAATGCCAGAAAATAATCTTCAATTTGAAGCCCCTGATAATAAGGAGTACCCAATGATGTAAAATCATAGTAAGGAGAATAGTTAATCTTAGAAGATTCTGAATCAAAAAATGATTGCATGGACTGAATATCTGAGGCCTTTGCCCTTCTGATCTCATAGGTACCTTTATCAAAATTTCTGGACTTGACTCTAAACAAATGAGTGATCAGCTTGCCTGCAAAATGATATAAAGGAAGATTGGAGGATCCTTTCATTTGCTTCAGCTTTTCGATAACGTGAAGCATTTTTTCATTGTCTTCAAAAACAATGGTTTGAGCAGGCAGTTCCTCCTGAGCACACAATTTGCAAAAATGACTGCTGATACGGAGCAACAAAGAACCTTTTTGTTTGGCAGGGTGAATACGCAAATCAGATAAATATCTCACATACACCACTTTATTCTCATACCAAACTCTTCTCCTGCCAATATTGAACACTGCCCAAATCAAATTTGTACCTGAATCAAATGCCACAAATACTTCCGGCTCCTCACATTGAATCTGAACTCCTGCAAAATAATTGGGCTCGCGCTCCAGCGAAAGTGCAATATTCCCTGAAACCGGTATCCGGCACAATGCTTGAATTCCGGCTTCAAAACGCTTCTCATATGGAATGATTTCAATCATTTATGACCTGGCATTTAACAATTCATCCAAAAAATTCAAAGGGAACAAAACCGGCAATTTCAAATCTCCATCTTTTATTTTCTTCCTTTTCTGATAATAGGCTGTCAGGATTTTCGAAAAACCCACAGCAACATTTTTGCTTTGCAAGGTTTGTAATTGACCGGATTTGATGGCCTGGGAGTAATAAGGATTCTGTTTCAATCCCGATTCAACAAAAGCGACAATGTTATCAACATTCGATGGATCGTCAGACTCAATGATCAGCCAATAACCGGCAGTGGTTTCTGATGCAACAGGATAAAAATACAGTGATTCTGTCCGGGGAAAATTTTCTATTGCCTGGCTAAATAAATCCACGAGGCTTGTTTCGCTAATCTTTTCGCCAACCAGATCTGAATTGTGTCCGGAACGACCTAAAAATTCCAGACTGGGAATCGATTCATAAAATCCGGTACATCTCACAAGATCATGCGTATTATATCGGTACAGACCTCCACCGGTTGTAATGATCACCTCATAAATATTATCCGGAATCAAATTTTCAGCTGTATAAATCGAATTGTCTGCACGCTTAAATTCATAAAAATGAGAGGTGTAAGATAAAACATGCTGATCCATTCCCATAGGTATGCTCATTACTCCTTCAGTAGACAACAAGCCTTTGCCCTGAATCGGGATGCCGCCGGCGATGCTCAATAATTTCTTCAACCAGATTTTGGACTGTCCCTGTGTCCAGCAACTTATCATCCTTAGATCCGGAAAAACTAAGCTGAGGGTAAATGTTCTCTCGCTCATGTGCCCTTTTATATAATCTGCCCAGGTTCTGGCAGCACCACTTTGATAACATATTTCTCTCAAATTTTCTTCAAAAAAATCCAGTAACCTGATTAAAAAATGTGGACTCCAGACAGAAATAAATGTCAATTTTTTGCAGGTTAATAAATGACTCCAGGTATGAATGTAAAATTCATGCGGATCAGCAATCCTTGAAACATGCCCAGGTACTGCAAAAATTTGATTCAGAAAAAATGCACTAACCGGATCAAAATAATCTGAATCATTGGAAGTTCCGATACGAATACCGCCTGAGCTCATACCATGATCCTTCAATGCCGGAGAAAGTGACCAATAAGATTTTCCTGAAAAAATCTTTGGGTCCATTCGATTCAAATCATGCATCCATGCAGCTACAGCTTTGCCGAATTCATCCTTTAATGTTTTGTTGTAAGGTATGAGCTTCACATCACTGGAAGTACCCGATGTAGTTTCAAAAAAAAGAGGTTTTCCGGGAAACAAAATATCGGATTTGCCAGCTGCAATTTGATCTGTGTAAGGTTTCAAATCTGCATAATCTTCCAAAACCGGAACAGCTTTTTTGTAATCTTCATAATCTCGAATGGAAGCCAAGTCGTGTTCCGTTCCAAAGGCAGTTTTTGAATTTTCATCCAGATATTGCCTGAGTTTAGTTGCCTGATATGCCTTAATTTTAGCTGCATTGCTATGAAATTCATCAGCTAATTTGCTTTGTCTGGACAGCCATAATTTATTAAAAAAGAAAGGGCTCAACATGCTCAGATATTAATGAGGAATTGGATCTTTCATACCTTCCAAAATAAACTTTTTTGCCGAACGCAACAAATGGTCAGGATGTATTAATGCCGTGCATACCAGTTCTTCACCTTTATAGAAACCCGGATTTTTATCAATAAAAAACTTGACAAAAGGGCTTCCCTTTTTCTGAAAAGTTCCTTCTGCCAATTCCGGTTTTAATTCTCCAAGACTCTGATCAAACCGAAGAATACCTTCATCAGGCTTCCAGGACTCAGGAAAAAGATTCCGCGAGACCTTGTCCGCAATTCTTTTTAGTTCCACATTTTGATTGCCGGGTTCGATGGCCGGGTAATAATGCTCAAAAAATAAAGGCAGGTACATATAAGTGCGGTGCCCTTTGGACAACAAATACCAGTACCATGGTTTTGTGGAGTCCCCTGCTATAAACCGTCCGACGGATGTACACCATCCCTGCATCATCACCTGTGTGCCCCAGTGTTCTGTTGCAAGAACGGTATCTCCTGAAAAAAGTACATGATAGTCATCTTCGGCACTTATTCCGGGATCTATTGCGAAGGTGGTAAAACCCTGAATGATACCATATTCATCTTCGATCAATCCCGCCCATTGTTTTTTTTCGAGGTCATTAAAAAAGTTTGATTCAGTAACCTTATTGTAGTTTTCACTCATTAGCTCAAACATCCTTGTGCGGCTTTCATTGTTGATAGACTCTACTTTAAATAGCTGGAAACGGAGCGTTGAATTCATACTTTTTCTATTGAAAACTTGTTTCTGCAAGGACTTTGTTTGACACAGGAAATACCTTCTCTATATCCTTTTTTAAATTTCTGTCTACCCAATTGTTCAGACCATTGAACAAAGGTTTTGTAAATATATTTCCCTGACTCAATTCTTTCTGGTAATCCAAAAAATCTTCTCTCATGGACGGATGGTAATTGATAATATTCTGATAAAATAAAGCTCCGTCGAGAGAAATCCCGTCTTCGCAAAGTGTCATACCAAGTTTTCGAACTTGTTCTCCGACCTCGCTGCAGCACATTGTATGATGCCGCCAATAAGGTGCAAAACTGTAGGGATTGTCCATTTTTTCCAATCCAAATCGTTCTCTGTTATATACGTTAAACATAGGAACCTCTTCTATCCGCACACTAAATGTTGCCAGGAAATGAAAGTCGGGTTTGGCCGCCCTCATAAATTCCAGGGTATCATTCAGTGTCTGTTCAGTTTCTCCCGGATATCCTACAATCAGGGATATTAAAGTGCTGATACCATGTTTACGGCAATTCCTGATGGCTTCCATATTTTGTTCAACAGTGCAGCGCTTGTTCATTTGGTCCAGCATAAATTGATTTCCGGATTCTATGCCGATTTGTACCTGATGCGCCCCGGCTTGTTTCATTAATTTCACAGTATCTTCATCTGCAAGATCATCCGCACGGGCATAGCAGGTCCAGGTCATTTTGGATTTATTCTTTATAAGCTGCTGGCACAAATCTATCAGGCGATTTTTAGGCATGGTGAATAATGAATCCAGGCAAGTGATGTGTTGAACACCTAATTCTTCGTGATAATATTTCCAGTCAGCTGCAATTTTATCTGCACTTTTTAGTCTGAATTTTTTATCATCAAACAGAAATGGATAATTACAAAAACTACATCGGTAAGGACAGCCACGTACGCTCTCGTAATAGATATGCTTGAATTTTTTTTGATGATAATCCTCCGCCACGCTCCAGTCCGGTGTGGGTAAAAAATCTAAATTCTTGCTTTCCGGCACTCCGCTGAAGAGAAATAATGAATGAGTCTTTTGGAGCAACCTTCCATGAATGGGTGCTTTGATATGATTAAAACCAGATTTGATCCAATTTGCCAAAACACTTACCAAAAACTCTCCATAGCCAACAGCAATGATATCGATCATTGGATCGCCCTCCCATTGTTTTTGAAGACTTCCACAAAGTGCGCCTCCCAATACTATTCGGTTGTCTTCTGTCTTCAACATTTTTACCAGAGGAAGCAATTCACTCAAATCATGCAACAAAGTAGAAGAAGCAAAAACAACAGGACATTCTTTTAAAAGTGAATTTGCTTTTTTAGGATCAGAAAACAGCAAATCATATGTCATTACTTCGAACTCCATGCCCTCTCTTTTCAAGAGATCGGCCAACACCACTTCCGTTAATTCAGGAATGGAGGATACGGGTTCATTAAAATAAGCAGCTACTTGTCCGGATTTTTTTTTCAGCTTGGAATTCAGGATGAGCTCAGAGGCAACCAGCTTGATTTTGGTTTCCAACCAATGAGATTTAGCAGCCCGAATTTGCTTGACTTGCTTTTTAAGCGCATTCCAGACTGATTTTTCATCTGCATTCAACAATCCACCTGTGACGATTAATACTTTGGGAAATGTGTTATTTATCATACCCAAAATTCTATGTCTTTCACAATAGGTGCCGGAGCAGGTTTATCAGCAGGTGATTCCGCCCAATTTCTCAGTGACTCAATATACAAATGCATGTAATCACATTGGGTGGAGCGATAATCTGTGGTGCCGAATTTTTGAATATTCTTGCCATGAATATCCATTATCCAAACGTCCTGATTAATGACTTTGCGGGTGTAGGCATTCAAACCAAGTCTTGCAATTGGGGTCATCCAGCCAAATTTGTAGGAAATCAGGGTGTAAACGATGGTTTCGAACGGTCGGACCGGTGTACAGGTACTTGTAATAATGAAGCCTCTTTCATTCTCTCCAAAAATATAATCCACTCTTGTATTATTGGGCATATAGAAATTGTCTGTATGCTTCATTGGGAGATTCTTTGGATTGACCAGCCAACCAGAAAAGCCAATAGAATCATTGGGCTGATCATATGAAACCAGCACACTATCCGCAGTGCGTTCGACTTTTGCTTCTATTCGGATTTGCTTCCTGTCCCGAAACCAGCCCTTATGTACAAATACTGTGTGCGGCACATCCATGAAGTTTTCAACCAGATCTGTCACATTGTTTTCAAACCGGGTTTCCATATAGTAGTAATGCCAGCCATGTTCCTTCATGATGGGCATTTCAAATGGTTCATTATACGGTGATTTGTCCTTTCCCATCCAAATCCAAACCAAATCATAAACCTCCCTAACAGGGAAGGATTCCACCTTTTTATTTGGAATTCTTTCAACATGTGGTCCTTCAGAAGGAATTTCAACACACTGACCGGATGCATTATAAGTCCAGCCATGGTATGGACAAACGATGCAGTCTTTGAGAATCCTTCCCTTGCTGAGAGGAGCATTTCTATGGTTGCATCTATCAAGCATGGCGGCTATAGATCCATTTTCTTGCCTCCAGATGACAATGGGTATTTCGAAAATCGTAACTGAGACTGGTTTGTTTTTTTTGAATTGAGCGGACTGTCCGGCTGCATACCAGTGGTTTACCAAGCGTCCGGAAGATTCATACATACCTGTCATTAAAGTTCGTTTAGTTACTTGTTGATGTTCAGATTCCCTGATGATCTACAATTTTCTTATTCCGCTCAAAGAGAATTCTGAAGAAATATTTTAAAAAATGTGGCTCGTTCAGACCCGGATCAATTTTAGGTAACAATTTCAAATGTATTGCATCAAATTGACTCCAGTGAGCTGATGGATAATGATGATGAGCGATATGAAATCCATTATTGAAGGTCAGAAAATTAATTACTGAGCCGGTAAAATTCCTGGAATGATTATATCTGGTTTCAGGATTGCACCCGGCATGCTGAAAATAATTGAAAGTAACCAGAACAAACTGTGCTAATAAATTGGGGATTATAATAAACAATAATGTCGCCTTGAAATCAATGATTCCGGCCAGTACATATATGCTCCAAAGTATAATGTTTGCCCTGATATTTTTCTTTCCGATGTGTTGATTCCCCGGTTCCTTCATCCATAATCGTTTCCCTTTCAAAAACTCACGTGGAGTGGTTACAGCATATCTCAACAATGCAAAGGCACCCTTATTATTTGCGAACTTTTCAGTATTCCCCCAGTCTCTGTGTTTATTAGTTTCTTTGTGATGGTTGGCAATATGAATAATATAAGCATCATGCACTGTATTTCCTGTGAGGATATCGAGAACATAATCATAGATGCTGTTGAGAGTCTTTGATGTAAAAACCGGAACATGGATATGATTATGCTTGATGGTAAATAAAATAAACACCATGGTAACTGAAAGCGGAAGTACCAGCCAATAGAGTGGAACAGCATACCACCAGAAAAGTATCCGAAGCAATCCGATCCCAAAAACAAATATCAGTGTTCTGATATCACTTTTGTTTTTTACAATTGATGTAGAGAGGCTCCGTTCAGTCATTGATTATAGTTTTACACCGCTTTCTTTTGGAGAAGAATATATCAATGCATATGCTGACAGACTTTTTGCTTTTTTGACCCAATCCCACCATTTAATATTAAGTTCTGCTGGAGCCGGGAAATTTCCCAGATAATATGTCGGAACTCCCGGATATTGATGATGAACGCCATGTTTGTCAAAATGATAAAACAAGTAAGCGGAAATGAATTTGGGATAAATGATGGTGCGCGTAAATTTTGTTTGATCTGCATATCTGAAGGCTTTTACTTCTTCTTCTTCATTCTCAGCAAAATGCCCGTCAATATGCGTATGCTGACTCATCAAAACCAGATCTGAGAGAAATAAAAACATACAAAATCCCAGTAACCAGGCATGCAGCATAAAACCTGGCAAGAAAATAAAAAGTAAAGTGTAAGCAGTTAAAACCACGAAAAAACTGAAAACTACATTGAGACGGTCTTTCCTTTTTGGAAATGATCGAAACAATCGCTTGCCATTCCAAAAATTTTGAAGTACAAAAACAGGAGCCATCAATGGGATCCAGTATTTCCAGCAAAAATTGACAATATTTATGACCCAGCCCGGAGGTTGTTTTAGGTACATCTGTGGACTGGTAGGATCCAAATCTCTCCAGCCTGTCCAGATATGATGCTGATGATGCGACAGTTTAAAACTGTGGTATGGCATTAGCGTCGGAATAGATGAAAGATGACCTACTATGGTATTTAAAAATCGTGTTTTGAATAAGCTGTCATGCACCAGATCATGATGCAGTACAAACCATTGGAATAAATTGATTGCTACCAATACCTGGCCGAATACCCAAACAATCCCTGATCCTCTCAGGGATATATATATGGCCAAAGTGGAGAAAAGGATTTGCCATAATACCAGGCCTGCTGCCTTGAGATCATTTGATTGATTTTTATGCATTACCTTTTAGTTTAATTTGTTTTGAGTAATATTGAGATAACAATTCAAATCATTAATGGCTTGAGTTTCTTTAAGGCCATTGTGCCATTGAATAGTTATTTGTAAATCCTGCAATTGATGTTTGTTGTGCCCCAGACCAAATAAAAGCCGCGTATCTCCCATTGCACTAAAACCATTTACGAGACGAACTTCCTTGTATTGTTCCTGTACCACTCCATTTAGTTTGTAACTCAGCCAAACTTTAGATCCCACCGCATCACGATTTGTAGTCGATCCGTCACCCGTAAGAGTGATGCCGAGCCAATTATGGTTTGAAAGTTTGTTTTCATACAGCCAGGGAGCTCCGAATTGATCAGTCACTAAAATATCGAGATCCCCGTCATTATCAAAATCAGCTAATGCCACACCTCTCGTATTCTTTAGATGGTCAAATTTCAACTCTGCAGCCAGATCTACGAATCCATTGCCATAGTTATTGAGATATATCCGGTCAGGTTCATTTGGATAAATATAGCAACCTCTGATATCCGCCCATTTGTCCACATAACTGTGAATTTCAGGACCAGTGCGTGCTATCTGAGCCTGAAAATACCAGAAATCTTTGGGCTCATCATATTTTGGATCCCATGAAGCATCTACCATACCGTTTGCCTGAACGATGTCGATCCAGCCATTCAGATCAAGGTCGCCAAATGCAGCACCCCAGCCAAATCTATTGGTATTCAGTGCATTTAAAACGGAAGCCTGCTCTTTGAAAATTGCTTTTTTCGACCCATCAGGAGTTTGATTCATCCAAAGCAAGCTTCCTTCTGCCTGCATGGCATGATGCACATTGCTCACATATATATCTTCTTTTCCATTGCGGTCCAGATCGCCAACAGACGTATTCATGCCCTTATATGTGTCCAGTCCCAGGTCTCCATAAAACTCGCCCACTTGTTTTTCAAAATATTTTCCTCCCACATTCAAATAACAATCATCCCTGCCAAAATCATTTGCAATGTACATATCTGTGTATCCATCATTATTGATGTCAAGAGTTCCTACTGCAAGGCTCCATCTTGTATCTTCAAGACCAATCATTTTACTATCCAGAGCTGAAAAAACATCTGAACCTCCTACATTCTGCAACAGATAATTCAATCCCCCATTATTCGCGTTGTGCCAGCTTTCATGCATGAAACGAAACATGCGACGATCACCTTCATATTCAGATTGTGGAAGCTTAAAGATATTGAGAGGCTCCTGCCCTTCCGGATAATCCGGAAAATGAGTTTGCAGGGTATTAGCCAAAAGAATATCCAGTTTGCCGTCATTATTAAAATCAAAGGCATTGGCGGACAGACAAATGGTATGCTGATCTTTTAAGAAAGGGACATTTACCTCCCGGAAAGAAAGAGCATTATCAGGTATTATCCTGTTTTCAAACAAGTGCGAACGTCCAAATCCAAAGCCCACAAACAAATCCTGATCACCATCATTGTCATAATCCAGAAAAAAAGCGAAGCCGGCTACTCCATATTTGACCGGATCATTCACGTATCTGTCCAGGTCCGGGATGGCTATTTTTTCAAATTTAAAACCTCCGCGATTGAGGTGAAGTTTGGCTCTTCCTGCAGCTCCTTTTAATGGTTGCGTCAGAAAAATGTCGGGCAGTCCATCCAAATCCACATCAGCTACGGCACTCGCATCACCGACTGAAAGAATCCATTTGGCAGCATGTGCAATGCGGGGATCGACTTTTTCCAAAAGATTGCCCGGTTCAGCGATAAGCCCACTATGTTCGGCAGAAATTAATTGCAAACTGAACATATCTTCCTGAGGTATCATCCCTGACTTTTTATTGTATTGAAATGCAAGAAGAACCGGAATAAAAAGCAAAGTTAAAATGACAATCTGCGGAGCTTTTATCCTGTACAACGCTGTTATGGAAAAGCCTTTTTCCTGCATTAACTGCTTTGTAAGAAAATAGAAATATCGCAGAGCAGCCACAGTCAGGCCCGCAAAAAAGAACGTATATAAACTGAATTTCAAATGAAAAATCAGGTCAAATAATGCAATGGACACACCTACAAATATTTGATCCTTTCGTCCCGATGGACTCGTGGCAGGATCGGTGATCATATAAAATGTGAATAGATAAAATGCCGGCGATGTCAAAGAACTTAGGAACAATGTTTCCCAGGGGATAATATGTTCCATCACACTTGCCCTGTATAATGTCTGGAGAAAAAATGTGGCCAGGAATGAAACAATCAGCCAGGTTCGATTGATTTTAAATACAAATAAAAACAAGGCCCCTGTAACAATAAAAAAGGCCATTAACCAGGCTGTTTCAGCGCTTCCGTACCATTGATAAGCAGGCGCCAGCGTGACATATTCCTCTCCGATCAGAAGACAAATGCAAATAGCAAGCAAAGAGGGGTTGAAAAAATGCCTTCCTTTCAGAGTAATAATATACTTGGAAGCTATGCAGATAAATACCGGAAGCCATAAATTGTGAATACCGAACGACCAGTTGAGAATTAGTGCCAGTGAACAGCAGGAAATCATGGCGGACAGTGGGAATATTCTTTTGCCGCGTAACAAACCACTGAGCAACATATCCAGCAATGCTCCGGTCAAAATCAATATGAATATATGTAAAGGTTGACGACTGAATCCTAATAAAGTGATCCCGAGAATAACATACAGAAACAATAACCCGAATGCCCGCCAGCGAATATCGCTAAGGGGTGGAGGAGAAAAAGTACCCGTCCATAATCCTGGATTAGTGTATACCATATATCAATAAAAGTAAAAGTAGAAACAAACTCAATAAAATGAAGATAACGTTATTTCTTTGGGTAATGAGATTTATTTGTTTAAATTTCTCTTCCTCTGATGCAAACCAAATGGCAGTTTTACCTTTTGTCTCATTTCCTACCAATTGGTGAAATCTTCTGGCATAATAAGTATCGGTCAAAAGTATAAGAATTAAGTTTAATATATAAAATAGCAATATATAATTATTTAAAGTCCAATACTCTGCTTTTATCAAATTAATTGAGATAACAATCAATCCTATACTTGCAACAGCATTATATGAAATGCCAATGACCGGGCTCCAGGTCCGGGTGACAAACATTAAGACAGTTTGGAGAAGCATTCTGAAATAAAAAATACCCAAAATAATATATATAAGATAAGCTGCATCAAAATCCTGGCTAATGTATGCCAAAATCCACAAGGGTAAAATAAAATAATGAAACATGGCATAGCCTAACCAGAAGGTTTTCGCTTTTGAAATTTTACCACCTATAACATTCTTAGTGTTTTGATGCCGGAAATAAGCAAACATTATGCCCAACATACAGAATATCATTAGAAATAAGATGAGTATTTTCATAGGGAAATGCAGGAAAAGCTCCAAATAAAAATGCGGTAACCAGGCTAAAGCGATGCAATTTAAAGATAAAATGTAGTTCGATTGATAAGATTAAACATGTGGATAGTAATTCAATTTCTATTGTCGCTTAGCAAAGGATTCAATAAAGTAGTAGTTAAAAATTAAACCTAATCTGGCAGTGATTCCATTGAACCCATAAAAAAAAGTACTTTTGCCATCCATTTGGGGGTCATTTGACGTCCAGGGACAATAAAATGAATCATCCATGATGGATTGGCTAAAACACAAAATTAAATTACTGCATCCGGCATATCAAAAATTGATACTGGACTACCCCGTACAGTTAAAGCCTCGTTTTGGAGAGGAGAGCGGTCCACATCCTTTATTGGACAAAATCATCAGGGATAATTCACCCCAGTATGCAGAAATTCTCAATCTGGCCCTGGAGCATCAATCCATTTTTGCGAATATAAAGGAAGCTAAAGATGAAAGTTCTGCTCATTTACCGGGCTGGAACAACCAGTTTTTGCCGGGACTTGACATCATCATGTTGTACACAATGTTGCAGGTGTATAAGCCTGCAAAATATCTTGAAGTAGGCTCTGGAAATTCAACCAAAGTAGCTAAGCTGGCTATTCAAAATGGATCATTACCCACAAAATTGATATCCATTGATCCGGCTCCCCGTGCAGAAATCGATCAACTTGCAGACACAATCATCAGGGCACCTTTTGAATCCATTGATTTTCTGCCTTATATTGAAAGTCTACAGGCGAACGATATTTTGTTTATCGACAATTCGCACCGGATTCTGCCGAATTCTGATAGTATGGTATTCTTTTTGGAGGTATTGCCAAGGTTGAAAAAAGGAGTGATAGTTCAAATTCATGACATTTATCTTCCATTTGATTATCCCCAATTTATGTGTGATCGGTTTTACAGCGAGCAATACGGACTGGCAATGTATTTACTCGCCAATCCACAGCAATATAAACCTATCATGCCCAATTTCTTTGTTTACAAAACACCTGAATTGCTGGATATACTAAAGCCCATCTGGAATCTGCCAAATTTAACAGGAGTCGAACGACACGGAGGCTCCTTCTGGATTCAAATCCAATAATCATGAAAGCAGATTCACCCAAAGAAGACATGCTTCCGGAACAACTTGACATTATCATCCCGATGTATAATCCTCCAAAAGGATGGAGCGGTGTATTGATAGAAAGACTGAGACCGATCATTGAGAAGACTCATCATTTGGTAAAAGTCATTTTAGTAAATGATGGCTCAAATAATGGGAATGTGGCATCAGAAATTGACCTGCTTCAGCATCAGGGTTTTGAAATCAAGTCTGTTCAATATACTCAAAATCAGGGTAAGGGATATGCTCTGAGGCAGGGGGTCAGGGAGTCTGCTGGCAAGTATCTCATGTTGACAGACATTGACATTCCTTTTACAGAACAGAGTATGTGGGCTATTTTAAAGAGTCTTGAAAGTAGTCAGGCTGATCTTGCCTTAGGTCAACGGGATGATTCATATTACGAGAATATTCCCGACTCCAGAAAACGCATGTCAAAATGGTTATCAGTAGTAAACTCCAAGATCTTCCGTCTTCCTGTGAGAGATACCCAATGTGGCTTAAAAGGTCTCAGCAGAAAAGGAAAAGAAATTTTCCTTCAAACCACGATAAACCGTTACCTTTTCGATCTGGAAATGGTATTTTTGGGTAGTAAGAACAAGGATGTTAAACTGATTCCGGTACCGGTTGTGCTGAGAAAAGGCATTCAATTATCCAATATGCGCCTCAAAGTTATTTTGCCTGAATTAATGAATTTTTTAAAGATCGTGATAAAGCACTGGGTTTGAAGAAGAATATTCTTTATCAATTTACTGAATGGTTTACTTTAATATTGGCTACATTGGTCAATATCTGGTTTTATGGTCCCATTTATAAAGCACCCGGCTTAGTCAGTTTTGTTTCTTCCGGGGATGGTCTGAAGAATTACTTCACGCTTGCATACTATGTTCGATATGACAAGGGGGCCTTATTTACAGGTATGAATTACCCTTATGGTGAAATGGTAACATATACTGATAATCAACCTTTACTCGGCTGGATACTCAAGTGGTTGTCTTCCTTCACTGATGCTGCTAATCATGTTATAGGAATTCAAAATATATTGCTGATCATTTCTCCGATTGTAGGGGCAGTTTTTTTGAGTCTTGTCATGAGAAGGTATCAGATTTCTCCTTTATTCAGGATTTTTGGAGCTGTATTAATTGCGTATTTGTCTCCGCAGATGTTTAGAATGATCGGCCATTATGGACTGGCATATTCATGGTTGATTCCGCTTATTTGGTATATGGTCCTTCGTTTTGAGGAATCCGTTAAGCGGCAGTTTATTTGGAGTATAATCATTCTGCTATTTACCTGCCTTATGAGTTTTGTACATCCTTATAATGGAGTAGTTGCAGCATTATTTGCGGGTTCATATGGATTCGTGAAATGGATAGCTGATAAAAACTGGAAGCGATTTTTGTTGATGAGTATTTCAGCGTTCACTGGAATCCTTGTTTTTTTGTTGATTGCAAAGATGTTAGATGGTTTTGAAGGCAGGCCTAAATTTCCCTGGGGAGTATATTTTTTCAATGCTGATCTGGAGGGAATGTTTGCTCCGAGTTTTGGGCCATTGAAACCTTTTTTTGTTGAAGTTTTCAATACTTCGGGAGAGATTCAATTTGAAAAAAGGATGTATTTAGGGATTGCAGTGATAATAGTTTTGCTTTCTGCATTATTCAGACTCGTCACTCAAATCCCAAAATGGATAAAAAGAAAACGATTTCCCGGTACTTCTGTTCCAATTAAGTTGATTTGGTGGCAGTGTGCTATACTATTTTTTATTGCTTCAAGCGGAGCGCACAAACTGGGACTGGATGCATTATCCCAGATTTTTCCGCCCATCGCTCAATTCAGAGGATTGGCCAGATTAGGCTGGCCTTTATATTACCTGATTGCAGTATATGCTGTTTACTGGCTTCAATTATGGTATAGACTACACAGGATAAAAAATCTGAAAAGGACTGCCAGTTTTGGATTGATTTTGTTGGGCATCATTTGGCTTTTCGATGTATATCAATACAATAAAATGATTTACAAAGAAATATACATTTCCAACGACCTTCTGGATCCCAAACGTAACCCCTCACAGGAATTTTTTGAAACCCACCAATTAAGCAATGATGATTTTCAGGCCATTTGGTTATTTCCTATATTCCTTAATGGAAGCGAAAAAATTGACAAGGATAAGGGTTTTTGGAATATGAGAGATGCCATGCAGATCTCATTCCATACGGGCATCCCCATCATAAATATTATGATGAGCAGAACTCCAATACCTATGTCAACATCTTTTATGGAATTGTATAATCCTTACATTCAAAAAAGCAGATTAGAAAAATTTAACGAGAAACCAATTTTAGTATTAGGCTGGGATTATGAATCTCTGGAGCCGGAAGAAAAGAAGATTCTGGACAAAGCGCAATTCATTGGAGTTTTTAATAGCATCAGAATGTATAAGTTGATGCAATCTGAAATAAACGAGGTTGAAATACCCACGATTTGTTATCAGGCTTCAGAAGAAGTGGTAATAGCAGATTCATTAGATCATGATGGGCCTGTGTTTTATGCTGATTTTGATAGTTTAACTGCCACGCAAACCTATATGGGAAATGGAGCTTTCCAATCCCATGAATCAGAAACTATATTTTTTGAACAAAAGAATATTAGAATACCCGGGATGTCTTTGCCATACGATGCGCATGTTTGGATCTATATTGATTCAGAGCTTCAGGGAATGCCCGAAATAGTGGTAGACGCCTTCGATGAAAATGGTTCTTTCTTGCAGAGTGTAACATTTTTAATTCCTAAAATACCCCTTGTTGATGGGAACTGGGTAAGAAGTTCAGCTTATTGGACCATTCACGACGGGATGAGATCTTTACAATTCAAAGTGAAAGGAAAGGGATTTACTGTAGATGAACTAATAGTGCATCCCCTTGGACATGAACAGTGCAATAAGTACAATGCCAAAGAATATAGATACAATAATATCCGGATTGATCAGGCGACAGATTGATCATTCAAAGCATCCCAGTATTCAACAGCTCTTCTGGTATGAGGAATACAGATGGAACCACCAACTAAATTTGCGATTCCAAAAACTTCAAACAGTTCTTCTGAAGATACCCCCAGTTCGTGACATTTGCCTACATGATATTTTATACAATCATCGCATCGCAACACCATGGATGCAACCAATCCAAGAAGTTCTTTTGTTTTCACAGGTAAAGCCCCTTCCTGATAAGCTGCTCCATCCAGGCTCCAAAAACGTTTAAGTACCTTATTATCTTCAGACAAGATACGATCGTTCATCCTGGCCCGGTAATCATTAAATTCATTTACAATCGACATGGGTTAAATTATTTTGAGGGTAAACAAGAAGGTGAAGGTATGGATTATGACAAAAAGTTATAAGAATATGGCGTTAGGAAATCAAAATAGAAAGGTAATTTCTAATCAAGAGGCGCTTGTGAAAGGGGTTTTATGGGGGGGGGTGAGGGATAATATAAAAATTCACACAATGTTATGATAAAAATATCATATTTTAGCTAAATGAAAACAAACAATATAATCCAGGAGTTTAGCGCTTTGTCATATCATGAAAAAGAGCAATTAATTGAATTTTTAATTAACCAATGGGAAGCGGAAGAAGGGTCAATGGCATCCATAGTGAGAGAACTGGAGGCAGACCAAATTTGCTTGCCCCAGTGTGTTTATTGCCATAGTGAAAAGACTCTGCGAAGAGCAAAAATCAAAGGTATCCAAAGATATTCCTGCAAGTCATGTGGGAAATATTGGATGGCAACACATGGCACCAGCCTGGGAGGACTCCAAAAGAAATATTTATGGCAAAGCTATATAAATGCTTTCCTTAAGGGATTATCCATTCGGAAAGCAGCCCTGGAAGTTGGCTTGTGTATTCAAACGAGCTTTAGATGGCGACACAGACTTTTGTCTTCCATAAGCTGCTATTTACCGCAAAGCATCGGTGGAATAATAGAAAGCGCTGATTTTCAAATGCCCTTTAATCGAAAAGGACACCATAGAAAAAGTTCTTCTTATGTAAAATCTGACATTCCTGAATCCGGTAAAACACCAGAATCGGTCATTATAATATTAAGTGTTTGTCGTGGAAAACAGGAATCAGTCAGCAGCGTTGTCAAAGCATCTTCATTGAATGACGAACAGGTAAAAAAAGCTATAACAGGGAGAATACTCCATGGATCAGTTCATATCACTAAAGACACTATTCCCTATGCTCAATGCCACAATCAGGAAGTAATTGAACATTTATGCGCAAAATCTAAGGGCAAAACCAGAAAAAGAGAGCTGGTAAATTTGAATGCAGCGCTACAAAACCAGATAGCATTCCTTGATTTCCTCAACCCGTTTAGGGGAGTCGCTACCAAATATCTTCAGAATTACCTGAACTGGTATCATTATAAGGAATATACTAAAATGAGATTTGATAAAGTCAGACAAGCGCTGATAGCAAGTTTGGGAAGTAACCAAGCCAAGGATTGGTTTGAAAATTTAACTATAAATGATACAATTATCATAACATAAATTAATCGCAACACTCAAACCCCTCCCCTCCCTTCCAAACTTCTTCCCCAGTTCCTTGTTTTTTACTTACATTTCCCGTTTCAATACAAGACCATATGAGCAAAAATGATATATCCGCACTCCGACAAGAATATGCCTCCCGTATCCTCACTGAAGCTGAAATTAATCCTGATCCTTTCATTCAATTTAATATTTGGTTCCAGGAAGCTTCCAAAGCCATGGAAACAGAACCCAATGCCATGGCATTAGCAACTGCTGATAAGTCCGGTAAACCATCCAATCGTATGGTTCTATTGAAAGGTATCGAAGTGGGTGGATTTTGCTTTTTCACAAATTATCTCAGCAGAAAGGGAGAAAATCTATCTGAAAATCCTTTTGCAGCTTTACTCTTTTGGTGGTCTCACCTGGAAAGACAAGTAAGGATTGAGGGCAAAATAGAACTTCTTGATCCGCAAAAGTCAGATACTTATTTCAAGTCCCGACCTATCGGCAGCCAGGTAGGTGCTATTGCTTCTCCTCAAAGTCAGATTATTGAAAGCAGAGCAGATATGGAGGCCAGATTTGCTACTGAATGGGAAAAATATCAGGAAACTTCTGTAGTCCAAAGACCCGAATACTGGGGAGGATATGTCTTGATACCTGAGTTATTTGAATTCTGGCAAGGAAGACCCAATCGCCTTCATGATAGAATTCAATTTAAATTAAATGAGGATGGAACCTGGGAAATGAAAAGGTTAGCTTCCTAAAATATTATCCATCACAATTTTCCTACATCCTTTAAATAGTCGGGTAATTTAACTCCCTCTTTAAGTGCAGGGTCTGGCACAGGCGTTTTCATCTCAAATGAAGTGGGGATTACTCCCGCCCAGATATCCAGATCATAATCCTCTTCATCATCCTTTGGAGCTCCTATTCTGATTTTAGCCGAAGCCTCATTGATATCAAAAGAAAGTACCATTGTTGCTTTCCATTCTCCCTTATTTGGTTTTCGAATATCAGCCCACCGACCCGGACATATCTTTTCTGTGAATTGCTCAAGAACAGCATAAAGCTCTGCTTCATCAGTTACAAGCTCAGGCTGTCCAAACAATACAACAGAACGATAATTTACAGAATGATGAAATGCTGATCTTGCCAGGACCAGGCCATCTACCAACATCACTCCAATAGATACAACCGGTTTGCTGCTCACTAATTCCCTCATGTAAAAACTACCCACAGATCCATGAATATAAAGCTTCTCTCCTACCCTTATAAAACCGGTGGGTATTTGAAAAGCAGTTTCACCTCTCGAATATGCCAGCGTACAGAATAATGCTTCATCCAAAATTTTATGAATCGTGTCAGCATCATAACTACCTCTTTTCGGCAATCTGGTAATAGCCGTCCTTTTTGTTTTTTCTAGTTCAGACATAAATTTTATCCTGCTATTTCTTAATGACAGGAATTGTTCTGAATACTCCCTCAGCTCTGACCTGCAGGTAGTATAAACCAGGTGCAAGGTCTCCAATATCCATTTCCCTCTTTTCACCAGCTTTAGAAAATTCCAATTCTGAAAATATTATTTTCCCCTGGTTGTTGATTAGTTGTATTGATGAGATGCCAAAATTATCACTTTGAATAAATATCACATCCTGACCTGGATTTGGAGAAACACTGAGTTTAAATGCTGTATTCTCCTCGTCTGAAGATGTAACAATAGAGATCGTAACACAATCCGAAGCGGTACAGCCGAAAATATTAGTCACAGTTACACAGTATTCTCCCATTTCGTCAACTGTAATAATCTCACCGATAGCTCCTGTTGACCATTGATAACTAGCATGACCTGGTCCGGCATTCAAGTTTACTGATTCACCCGATTCTAAAATAATATTATCTCCCAGATCTATTTCAGGCAGTGGATTTACCGTCACAGTAATAGTATTTGAAACTGAGGTGCATCCTCCACTGAACGTTACTTCCACATAGTACTCTCCGGGATCTCGTATAGTAATAGCACTTGTAGTATCCCCCGTGCTCCACAAGTATGATTCAGCATCAATATTGGATATTTCTAATAAAAGTGAATCCCCTTCACAAAACGAAACAGTAGAAGGTGCAATTGTAATGATAGGAACTACCAGAACCTGGACTAAGAAAGGATCTGAGACAGCTGTACACCCAAACTCGTTTGTCACAGTTACTATATGTACCCCTGAATCATAAACAATTATGCTATGAGTCACCTGGCCTGAATTCCAATTATATGTAGTAAAAGATTGAGTCGAAAGAACTAATGAATCTCCTTCACATATCGTAGCTTCCCCATCAGACATAACAACAGGTATATCCGGTGAAGGATATGCCTGGATGCTCTGAACCGAAGAAACTGCAGTGCATCCATCTTCATTTGTCACGGTTAAGGAATAATCCCCGGGCTCTGATACAACAATGAATTGAGTGGTATCTCCATTGCTCCACAAATAATGATCTGCTTGTGAAGACGTTAAGGTAATGACTTCCCCTGGACAATACCCCGATGGACCGGAGATTACAGGAGTTGAAATCTGACAGAACTTTTGCACATAAATATCAGACGAACCCGCAGAAGTCAAATGAAAAGTAGCCTCCGATGGATCAAAATCTACAAATCCGAAAAAAGCTCCTGAATTGTATATACTTCCATTTTCATCTACATGGATTGAAATTCCTCCATCGTTTTGTAGACCACCAGCTTTGATAGCATACACAAAATTCCCATTTTCATCCAGCTTGGATATAAATATATCCGCGTTATTATTACCAACAACAGATAATTCAAAAACATCAGGCCCCGGATCAAAATCAGCTGTATTGAAAAAATTGCCGGTCGTATATATGTTTGCTTCTGAGTCCACAAAGATACCTTGTCCCACATCTTCCAATTCACCTCCCATTTGTTTTGCAAAAACAAAATTTCCTTCACTATCAAGTTTTGAAACGAATATGTCAATTTTAATTCCCGACAATTCAAATTTTGTATCCGGATCCGGGTTGAAATCAGCTTCATTGTCAAATACCCCCGTAGTATATACATTCCCCTCATTATCAACTACAATGTCATTAGCCTGATCAGAAGACTCTCCTCCCATTTGCTTGGACCAAAGCAATTGACCTGATGAATTAAGTTTGGATACAAAAATATCTCTGTCTCCGGCAGATGTCATATTCAGAGTCCCCACACCAGGGTCAAAATCACCCGTTCCTGAGAAGTACCCTGCAATTACTACATTTGAGTCTTCATCAAATTTGACTGAATTCCCTACACTCCCTGTTATGCCATCCGGATTAATACCTCCTCCCAATCGTTTTGCCCATTGAAAATTACCGGCTGTATCCACGACAGTAACAAAGACATCGATAAATCCTGCCATCAGATTAAATGCCCCTGCTCCGGGATCGAAGTCTGCATTACCCCTGAAATATCCGGTTATGGCAAGTTTGCCGCTTTCATCATAAGTAATATCATTGGCGACGTCTTCATTAGTACCACCCATAGATTTAGCCCAAACGAAATTCCCCAAAGAATCCAGTTTTGAAATAAAAATATCTGTATTGCCAACTGAGGTCAAATTAAAAGTTCCTGCTCCCGGATCGAAATCAGATGTACCGATAAAGCGCCCGGTAGTATACACATTCCCATTAGCGTCAACACAAATTCCAAAGCCATTTCCAATCCCTAATTGCCTGGCCCATTTAAAATTACCGGATGCATCCAATTTTGAAACAAAAATCCCAAAGGTGGGTGCCGTTAGATTAAAAGTACCAGCTCCCGGATCAAAATCTGCCGTTCCGGTAAATGTACCTGTAGTATACACATTTCCCTGTGCATCCACCGCCATTGCCGTAGCTCCTTCTGCCCCGATGCCACCCAATCTTTTCGCAAACGTGAACTGCGGAATCTGAGCTGATATAACTGAAGATAAAAAAGTGAAGCAAGCGATGTAAATCAATTGAGAGTTTTGCATAAATCAATGTTTTAAAATAATGGATAAAGCTCGATAGTTTACAAACTCCAAATAATAGTCAGATGAATTGATTTCCTGTATAACAGGCCTACAATTAATGACTTATATTATTGAAATATCCTTTGCAAATAAATATTGCAGGGAATCTCCTATCTCAAAATATTCAGTAGATTGAATTTCAGATCCTAAGTGAATCCCAATGTACAAAAAATGAAAATACAGGTAAAATTAGATCACAACAAAGTTTGTTGGAATACTCATTTTTTATGTTAATGCTCTTTAGAAAAACAAATTAAAAACTTAATTCGTAAAATAATTTGCCATGGATTCAGCAAATAATTTATGGCCTTTAAAATGAAACAACTGCTAAGTTTTAGTGCAATTTTCTCTGATCAGGCAAAATGAATGACAAAACATACCGCCTTGTTATTCAGTAGAATGGAAAGTAAAAATAAGGACATTCAAATGCAAAAATATAATCGGAGTGATGTTAAAACACCAAACAAAATTTACATTCAATATCACATTTTAAAAGACTAAAACGCAGACAAGAGTCCTTATTTAATCACTGAAACTACTTTTTGAAAAGTCTTGCCATCTGATGTCACAATGAAGAAGTATAATCCTGCAGGATATTTATCTGCATTCCAGTCATTTTGGTAATTTTTAGAATAATACAATTCCTTCCCAAGTGTATCAAAAATCCTAACTTCAATATTTTCAGTCAAATTACTGAAAATGGGCAGAGTACTTATAATGCCGGTGAAGGGTGATTCCAGGCCTTCTGAATATATTTCTACAGATTTATCCGGACAATCTCTGGCTGAGAAAACTACTTCAATTATTAAAGTATCAGAGAAATAACAATCATTGCTAATTGTAGAGTAGATGAATTTATAATTACTTTCAGCACTCAGCTGCCAGGAATTGATAATATTATTTTCAATCGATATTTCAGGATCAAGACTTACCCAGTCTCCTCCCGGCGGACTTGCTTTAAGTGCTATTGGCCCTTCATTGTAGCAATACACCGGTTTCTCCATTTGAAATGTAATATCCTCTACAGGTCCAACTTTAACCATTGTGGATCCAACTGAGGTGCATCCGGCAACGTCCGTAACTGTTACAGAAATTGGAAAATCACCCTCCATGCCAGGTGTTATTCCTGTAATTGAGCTATCAGATGATTGCTGATAACTCCACACATATGAATATGGAGCTCCAAATCCTCCGACAGAAGATGCACTAATATCAAATGATTCATCAGTACAACCATTCTCCGGGTTGGTTAAAAAAGTTACATTGATTTCAGGTCTCACGAACACTTTTACATAAGATATTTCACCAAAACATCCGGTACTATTTCTGCCTCTTACAGCATATATGACCGACCTTACATTAGATGTTGTATTTACCAAATTTTGCGAAATCAAAGAACCCGTACCTGAAGAGGCACCAATAATTCCACCCGATGACATAACATTCCATTCATATGTAACTCCAAAATCATCTTCATCAGATTTCAGTTCTATATTGAAAGCTGTTCCGGAACATATATCAGCTTCAGCAGCATCCACAACCGGTCCTTTACAACAATTTAATGATGAGTTAAAGTAAGCAGGTATATCATCTATACAAGTATTATCACCTCCACCATTCCAACACCCGGTCTGTCTGTCAGAAAAAACAAATACCTGTACACCACAGTCCGCAGATGATGAACCTTCACAATCTACAAATGACTTGCTCCTCAATGTGAATTGAAAATTGAGGAGGCAAGTACTCTCGCAACCATTACAATTCTCTCCCCAGGAATTATTCGGATCACTTTGATTGGCACATGGCCCACCGCCATTCGTATAAAACCATCCGGCTGGTAGCCCCATCCCTGTTGTAAGAGGCTCACCTGAGCAATTTGGATCAAGATGATAACAAAGCTTTTGCATCGCATCCGCTCCTGTAGAGGAAAGAATGAAGGGGTTTTCGGTCTTATAAGTCACCATTCCTTCCCGAAACCATTTCCAGTTGCCAAAACCGGTGTCTTCCAAATCAGATTTTGTAAGATCCCAGCAGGGTCCGAACACAGGTACTACACCGTGAGGCCACTGGCAACTATTATTCATAGATGAAAAAGTAAATGTGTAAGAAAATGTAACATCTTCACCTGATTGGTAAGGTCCGCTTAATGGAGAACCCAGTGAGGTGTGAGTCGGGACCATAGCTGCTTCGAATACACAGGCAGTTTCAGGGTCGCTTGCAGATACGCAAATTTCAAAGTTTCCGGCTGTACCCGAATGATTTCCAACTGCCATTAAGTAAGTATTCCCCGAATTCACCTCAAGGCTCAACACATTTAAACCACCATTTGCACCTATAAAACATCCGGAAACCGGAGTTAAAGTACCACAATTACTTCCGAAGAATTGAACCTGAGGATTAGATAAACTTCCATCTGAGCTGTTTATGGTAATATTCAACCTTCTGGCACCTAAAGGCGTTACCAATGAATACCAGACAACTGAACTTGCATAATTGCATCCTGAAAAATTAAAGCTCTCTCCACAAGCACCAAGATTACAACCACTAACACAGGTAGGCTCACCGTTGAGAACCAATCCTGTTATCACATCAGCTTCTGCGCAGTTATCATTTATTCTGCATTCTGGAGGTGAGCCAAAAGTGCTTGCTGTAATACAAAACTCCCCAGCACCTGTATTACTGGAAGAAAGCAAAATGTAATAGTTTCCCGGAGTCATGCAATTGAACTCAAATGTATTGATGGCAGGACCACAATAAACATGAGCTTCCAGAAATTGAAATGTGCCTGTACATCCACTTGTCCATTGTCCGGCAATAAGCTGAACTCCACCGGAGAGTGTGCTTGCCTGTAATGTAATTTCCAGGTTAGTTTGATCCGCAGGAATATTTACCTGATACCAAACCTGGTTACTTGAGACAGTAGGGCATGATAATCCCGCCGCCGGAATTGTAGCTGTTGCATCGAGAGTAGTTCCACATAAAGTGATATCGTTTTCCAGAGTGATGGCAAAACATGGCTCATTATTAGGCGGGGGAACAGGAACAGGATTATTTATGCACAATTCAAAATTTTCGGAGATGTTTCCACTGCTGATGATGATGTAATATTCATCTCCAATAGTGAGATTTGAATTTGTCAGTACCGATGCATTACAGTCTAATATTTCAGTAATTCCACAAGGGCCAAAAGGAAATCTAACAAGTGTAATTTTGTACAGGGTGGAGCCTCCGGCAGCGCTAATAGTAACTGTGGCACCCAGTGCAGTAAAGCGGTACCAAATATTCAAAGCAGGATTGAATGTAGGAGGGCAAGTCCCATCTATAATATCAAATGTTGGTTCACCGAATAATTGTTCAGCACAATAATTATTAAGATCTGTGAGGTTAATTGCGTTCGCGCAGTCGTTATTTGTGGGCACTTGAGCAAAGACAGAAAGATGGATAAGGACAAATAAAATGGAGGTAATTGTTTTCTTCATAATGCTGTTTTCAATAATAATTGACTGAAAAATTTACTAATAATTCATCTGCTTAAGGACTTAAAGTTTTCCACTTTAGGCTTAGAGAATCATCAGTAGATAAAGACACAGCAAATGAATCGTGGCTTGATAAGAGAGGCCATTCATGAAGATCTTCGAAGAATGTGGCACACATCTTTCATCGCTTAAATATACTATTAAAATTTATAGTTTAAAAATTAATAAAATATTTTAAATAATAAAGGTCAGGCCTATCTATTGAAAAAGTGAGGCAATAAAAAATGGCAATTGTTGAACTTAGATTGATTCATTCTCATAGGAATCAAACAAATCCACCAAAAACACAAAACGCATGTTTAAATACAATCCCAATCAAGCACACACCCACTCAAACACGAAAGCCCCAGGAAAAAATGAGTATCATTTTTAACTGGGGCTTTCGACTAGTCGGGATACCAGCCCGCAATAACATCTGTATATCTGATTGATTGTAAACAACTTATAAGGGCTTATTTTTTAGCGCTCACCTTATAGTTCACCTAGATTTTACTATGAATTAGTTTCAAATGACTTCTCATTTGACTGTGTAAATATAGGGTAATTTGGGGTGAATTGATATAAGTTTTGAAAATTTCTTCGCCGTATCTATAGTGAAATAAGGATTCAAATCTGAAGCGAGATCGACCTGATCACTTGCATAGACAGGGAAAAATTTGAGGCCAAAGGAAAGCATATTATTTTCAGAATAATAAGGTTATTTATAACTTTAAAATTCAGTCTACGGTAAAACAATCAAAGGCGTCTGAGCGTCATACACCAACTCATTAATCAAGAATTTTCTGAAAAGCTGATCTGTTAATAATCGTGAGCCTTTTTGGACAATGAGTATTTCATCTATCTTGTTATTGATGACTTTTTTAATGTCTTCAAAAGGATTACTTCCTTCATAAATCTCAAAGCTCGTGTTAAACCTGTCTTTAAATAAAGCTGTTAATCTTTCTAATTCCTTTTCTATAGTTTTCGTTATTTCATTGGGAGCTGCCAAATAGAAAAAGGTAATACTTGTGTTCTCCCTGTCAATAAAATTCAAAAACTTACTCAATTCCAATAAATTTACAGGATGTTGTTCTGTAACAGCTACAAAGATTTTTTCATGGGAATATACAGCAATTTCCTTTGGCATAGCCACAACAATGTTCTTCGTATTATTAATTACTTTAATTGCCGTGCTGCCTAGAAACACTTTTTTGAGCAGCCCTGTACCGCTGATTCCGGTAAATATTAAATTGTTGAATGGCTCTGCCAATAAGCTGTTTAGAGTGAATCGCAACTGTCTTTCAGAAACTGAATAAGAAACCTTGACCGAGGATGGAATTATATCATTAGCCAGAGCTTTTAATTTTCGCAATCCCTCAGCATTAGTTTGTCGCTTAATCTGTTCTCTGACTTCTATATCAGTATGAGCAGGTGTTATGACTGCTGTCCGATGAACCAAAAGTAGCTCTGCATCGGCGTGCACGGACCAATCGTAAACGTACCTGATCAGATTATCTGAATACTCAGAAAAGTCAATAAGTACAATAAAGCGGTTTTTCATGCTTCAATTTTTATGTATCGTGAAGTTAATTTACACCTCGGTTTTTATTTAAATATTATCAGCACTGGATGGTTTATCCAATTTTCACAGAAGTCATAGTTAGTGAACCTGCCACTGGTTTGTCATTGAACAGACTTATCTGTTCATTTTCTTCTTTCAATGCCAAAGAATAAAGCAATGGCAAGTAATGTTCCGGAGTTGGGATAGCAAGGTCAAAAGCTTTTCCTTGTGAACGGAAATTGATGAGCTGTTTATGGTCTCCATCCAGAATATACTTTTTCATTTTTTCGCTGGCTTCAATTGCCCAATCAAATCCATATCCGGGTGCGTTGAGTTTATCCCAGGCAACCATACGCAGGTTGTGCACCATATTACCACTGCCTATCACTAGTACACCTTTTTCCCGAAGTGACTTTATTTGTTGAGCCAACTCGTAATGATATTGCGGTGGTTGGCTGTAGTCCAGACTTAGCTGAATCACCGGAACATCGGCATTCGGATACAAGTGTTTTATCACACTCCATGCACCATGATCAAGCCCCCATTTATCATCCAGACCCACTTCAGCATTCTTGATGAGTTCTTTAGTAGTTCTTGCTAGCTCCGGGCTTCCGGGTGCAGGATACTGTACGTCAAATAATTCTCTTGGAAATCCACCAAAGTCGTGGATAGTGTCCGGGTTTTCCATTGCCGTCACAAATGTTCCTTTAGTCTCCCAGTGAGCAGACACACATAAAATAGCATTTGGTTTTCGAATACTTTTGGCAATGTTTCTAAATCCAGTTACAAATTCATTTTCTTCAATGGCATTCATCGGACTACCATGACCTAAGAACAACACTGGCATTCGTGGTGTCTTGCTTAGTGGTTCTGTCAATTTATTTAATTCATATAGTTTCATAGCTGCAACAGATATTGGCAGTAATGCCAGCGTTTTTAAAAAAGTTATTCTGTCCATTGTGATAATAAATGTTCAATTTTTAATGCTTCAAATTATCCTCTAACATCGTAATAATCTCAATCGGATTACTTAACATTTTATGAACCGGACAAGTGTTGGCAACAGCTAATAAACGACTTTTTTGTGATTCGTCAAGGTTGCCAATAAACGCCACTTTTCTGTTGACAATAGTTTTGTTTTCTTTAGCGATAAAGTCCAGTTCAATATTGATTTTTACTTCTTGCAAATCCCAATTTTTACGGTCTGCATACATCTTCACTGTTGCAGATGAACAAGCAGCCAGAGCAGACGCTAAAAGTTCTTTAGGAGAAAATCCTCTATCCATGCCTCCCATATCTATCGGTTCGTCCGCAATTACAATATTTCCACTTTGAGATTTGATTTCAATCTTGTAAAGTTCATTTTTTAAACTTGATGATATCTTTGCCATTATTATTAAATTTAAAAAGCTGCGAAAAAATAAAACTTCGATTTGAATATAAAAGAGGTAGCCGGCTGAGCCGGAGCTTTTCCGAGCTGGCTACACTCTTTATTTCTGACTTTGATAATACATTTTAAGAATTACCATAAATATTCGATTCACCACCATCAATCGCAATGGTTTGACCACTTACATAACCGTTTTCTTCACTCAGAAGAAATGCTACTACTTTGGCCACTTCGTATGGCTGACCTAAGCGTTTTGTCGGGTTACGCTGGGCATATTCTGTTTCTGCTGATTTTGGATCATCAGGATTTACCTGCTTAAAAGCTGCTTCAACCATGGGTGTAAGTATGGCTCCTGGGGCAATCGCGTTTGTTAGAATACCATCCTTACCGTACTCCAGGGCGGCGTTTTTTGTCATTCCTGATACTGCATGTTTACTGGCTACATAAGGCATTTGATTTAATACCCCGCGAATTCCTCCTACTGACGCTACGTTTACTATACGTCCAAATTGTTGTTTTTGCATGACAGGAATTACATAACGCAATCCATAATATACACCCATCAAGTTAATGTCAATTACTTTTTTGAAAATGTCTACATCATATTCAGTTATGCTAGCCTGCTTCCCTTCAATTCCGGCATTGTTATAAAGACCGTCGATTCTGCCAAATGCTTTTACAGCTTCATCAACATAATTTTTAACGGCATCTTCACTTGAAACGTCAGCCACAATTGTGATGATTTTGACCTCAGGATATGTTTTACTGATTTCAGTTTTCGCATCCGCTAATCCTTTTTCATTATAGTCCACCAGTACAAGGTGTGCACCTTTAGATGCCAGTTCTTTTGCCGTTGCATATCCAAGCCCCATCCCGGCACCTGTGATAATAATTACTTTATCTTTCATGATTAATTAAATTTTAGAGTGTTTTACAAATTGTATTTCTGCTGATATTTTCACTTCTTCACTTACTAAAACTCCTCCTGTTTCCAAAGCTGCGTTCCAGTTTAAGCCCCAATCCTTTCGATTGATTTTACCACTGATGGAAAAACCTGCTTTTTCATTTCCCCAGGGATCTTTACTGATCCCACCAAATTCTGATGTAAGAGTGATTTCCTTATTTATTCCCTTGATGTTAAGTATACCTTTTAATTCGTAATCATCATCAGATGTTTGTTTGAAGGAAGTGCTTGTGAAACTTAACTCTTTGTTATTTTCAACATCAAAGAAGTCTGCAGATTTCAAATGCGTATCACGTTGCTCACTATTGGTATTCAAGGATGAAGCGTCAATTAAAACACTGATTCTGGATTTAAAAATATCATCCCCTTCAATATCAATGGAGAAGTCTTTGAATTCACCTTTTACATTGGTAATCATCATGTGCTTTACCTTAAAAGTAAGCTCACTGTGTGTCGGGTCAAGAACCCATTTACTGCTTATTTTTGTTGCTGATTCCATTTCTAATTAATTTATAAATGATTGATTTGTTTGACATTACAAAGATGCAATCATTTACAGGGCAAGAGGTATCAGTATTCGGACATAGAGTTGTAAAATCAGGAAATGATTGTTTTCATCTCCTCCCGAAACTCGGAAGGTGTCTGTCCGGTTCGTTTCTTAAACACAGTAGTGAAGTAAGCTTTTTCCGTGTAGCCCAAATCAAACCCAATTTCAGAAATATTCTTATCAGTTTTGGTCAATTGATTTTTTGCTTCAATGAGCTTTCGGGTTTCAATAATTTCGCTAACGGTTTGATGCAAAATGTTTTTGCAAATCAAATTGAGGTTCCTCGCAGACATAAATAATTTTTCTGCGTAAAAATCAACTCCCAGTGGTCGCTGATAATTCTCTTCAAGAATTTTCAGGAAATTTTGCAGCGTAGTATTCTGTGATATTTCTATACCATTTGTGACAGGAGATAACTTATTCCTTTCTGATTCTATCATGATAAACAGAGCACTAAGTAAATGCATGACGACACCTAGGTCAGGTTTTTCCTGCTGCATCTCTTCACTCATCATTGCAGCCAAAACATCCAGTCGTTTAAAACATGCTCCGTCTTCCATTTTTAAAGTCGCATGGTTGTGAAAGTTGGCATACAATTGAAAAGTAGTTTCGGGAATAAATTCACTTCTAAAGCGAATTACCCACATATCACATTTACCATTTTTCAATTTTGGAATAGCCCGGTGAATTTTTCCTTTTGTAACAAAACTTAAGAGAGGTGCATCCAAAATTGCAGTATTGAAATCAATAAAATGTTCCAGTTGACCTTCCATTCCAATGATCAATTCTTCAAAGTTGTGGCTATGTGGTTCATCAGGAGAAGCACTAATTTTAGTGGCTTCATCATTTCCTACTTTAAATATTTTGAAAAGTTGATCCATTGTTCAAAGTTAAGTTTTTAAGGTAACTAATGAAAAAGCTGAGTGTCAGATTTTGAATGAAAATAGAAGCAGGAATTCAATTACTAAAATTGAATGATTCTTTTAAAGTATTCTGTTGAATTACATTGAATGAGGCACAATTTGTACCCCATTCAAGATTGTTATATAGAAAGTTTATTATCAATTATCAAACTGTGTAATGTCCTGCTGCCTCCGGCTGATAAATAATCTCATCAATTTTAATTCTGGTAATTCCCGCCGGAACAATCCACTCAATTTCATCAGCAACTTTATATCCGATCAATGCTGTTGCTATTGGTGAAAAGATGGATATTTTATTCTCTTTAAAATTCGCCTGATCTGGATACACTATTTGAAATTGCACTTGTTTGTTATTATTCAGGAAGCTCAGCTTCACTATAGAGTTCATGGTAACAACATTAGAAGGTATCGCTTCAGGATCTACAATTGTCGCGGAATGCAACTCTGTCAAAAGTTTTTGAGCTTCTCTATCATTCATTGATTGAAAGCTTTTGGCATCAGAAATACTCTTTCTTATCCGCGCATAATCCAGGCGGTTAATAATTAACTTGTTCATAATAGTATGATTAGATTTTAAAAAATAAAATATGGAAATTAAAAAAACCACCAGTGAAACTAGTGGTGTATGTATGCTATCCAACACTGAAAAGTTGAATACAGAAAGCAACTTTTCAGATTAGGACAGCATGGCGCTGAAAATTAGAATAGGACAGTTGAAGGTCATTATAAACTGATATAATTTAATTGTAGGTGAAAGTTTCTCTGTTTTAACTCTCTACTATTTTGAGTGAAGGAAATTTTCCAGGAAAAACTTTGTTGTGCATTAAAATGGTAAGAACAAAACTGATGTGCTAAGGTTCTGTTATTTAACATATCACCATTCCTGGTTTACACAACAACAAATTCATTGTTGATACTCATATATGCATATGTAAATGCAAACTGCCAACATTTATGATGTATTATTGTTAAAGCTGATTGAGTGATCATAATAACTCAGAATTAAAGGATATAATTCATCCAAATATGAAACCGGCAAGTAAACATTCTGCACAGTATTTGTCTCACAGCAAAGCCTACATCAACTTTTCCTCCGGGCTATAATTATACACACGGAGGATACACTTCACATCAATTGGGATTAGAGAAACTCTTATCATAGAGTAAGAATACAGGAAAAAACCAAAGTATTTTTTCCGGGTTTCTCCATATATTCCATTTAACTATTTAGAATATTAAGTTTGGTGAAAGACGTTTTGAGTTGGT
Organism: Saprospiraceae bacterium; assembly: GCA_022841345.1. GTDB lineage: Bacteria > Bacteroidota > Bacteroidia > Chitinophagales > Saprospiraceae > SLDF01. Next base: position 55,454 of record JALHRR010000014.1, on the reverse strand, counting down.
TACCCAGCTCCAAAGCTATTTCGCATTAAACACAACATTCAATTAATTTTTCCACCCGACGAAAGCTGATCACTTACGACATTTTGCTTGTGAGTTTAATAATAATAATAAGTAATGAGAAAAATATTTTTGGCTATCTCTACACTAAGTCTTTTAATAACTCTGGGAGCAGCAATTTTTATAAATATATACTGGGTTTTTGTATTCATAGCCGTGTTTCTGATATCCTGTGTAGGATATTATGATATGATCCAGACAAAACATTCTATCACGAGAATTTATCCAATAGTTGGAAGGTTGAGGTATGTCATGGAAGAACTGAGGCCAAAAATATACCAGTACTTCATTGAATCAGATACAGATGGGCAGCCGATAAATCGAATAGATCGATCGACCATTTATCAACGTGCTAAAAAACAAAACGACACTATGCCGTTTGGTACTCAACTGGATGTATATTCTGAAGGCTATGAATGGGTGTGTCATTCAATGTCTCCTAAGGACTTTAATTTATTGGAGAAAGATCCCCGTATTTTAATTGGGAACAAAGATTGCCGTCAACCATATAGCTGTAGTATATACAATATTTCTGCAATGAGCTATGGTTCACTGAGTTCGAATGCAGTGGAAGCCATGAACGCCGGTGCAAAAATTGGTGGATTTGCACATAATACAGGTGAGGGTGGTTTGAGCAAATATCATTTAAAACATGGGGGTGATTTAATTTGGCAAATCGGCACGGGTTATTTTGGCTGCAGAACAAATAATGGTGATTTCCATCCTGAATTATTTCGGGAAAAAGCATTATTGCCTCAAGTAAAAATGATTGAAATTAAAATTTCACAAGGTGCAAAACCGGGACACGGAGGGATTTTACCTGCATCTAAAAACACAGAGGAAATAGCAGCTATCAGGAATATAGAACCTCATGTGCTGGTGGCTTCACCACCTTTTCACAAAGCTTTTAGTACACCGAAAGAGTTAATGTTATTTATTCATAAATTACGAATGCTTTCTGATGGTAAACCTGTTGGATTCAAATTATGTATAGGCCATAAAAGTGAGTTTATCGGAATATGTAAAGCCATGATTGATTTGGATATTTATCCCGATTTTATTACTGTCGACGGAGCAGAGGGAGGTACCGGAGCTGCACCTCAGGAATTTTCAAATTATGTAGGTGCGCCACTTTTAGACGGGCTTGATTTTGTTCAAAATATTCTCAATGGACTTAACATCCGACTGCATATAAAAATAATTGCTTCCGGTAAAATATTAACAGGTTTCCATATAATTCGTGCGATAGCTTTGGGAGCAGATGCATGTTATTCAGCCAGAGCTATGATGATGGCGGTAGGATGTATTCAGGCTCTAATGTGCAACACTAACAAATGTCCTGTGGGAGTTGCGACTCAAGATCCAAAGCTTTCTGTAGGGCTCGTGGTTGAGGACAAGAAACAGAGGGTTGCAAATTTTCACAGAGCAACTGTTCACAGTTTTGTTGAGTTACTAGGAGCTTCAGGTCTGGATAAAATGGAAAACATAACGCTTTCTCATATTTACAGAAGAATTTCGTTTCAGTCTATGCTGACATATGAAGAAATATTTCCTTCCTATGAAACCGGATCATTTTTATCAGAAATTCCAGACCGGTATAAGCTAGATTTCAAATATGCAAACCCAAATGCCTGGGGTCGAAGCAATATTGGGAGCTGGAGTAATTAGAAAGCCATATCAAAAAATTGTGTATCTTAGTACAACTCAGAATATCGGGGATCATGCCCATTCTTAGTCGTTGAATTTGATTATATTATGAATTTCATTAATAAATTTTCTGATTATTTTTCTTCTCTATCCATTGAGATGTATGAACTGTATTTAAACATCTTTAATGGTAGAAATTCATACCTGATACTTAAAAGAAAAATCATATTCCTGCATTTATAAGCACCCGCGGGAGTGCTTACTGGTTTGTCGGCTTCATTCATGTTCCACTACTAATTCTCGCAGAATAAGCCCTTACATACAAGCCAATCAGCTTATACTATTTATCATTATTAAAATATTTAATCACTGGCAATAGCCCTTATTTGGCTATTACTGCTACATTAATTCATATATTATCATGTCAAAAGTAAAAAGTCTTAAGAAACCAGTTAAGGATTTAAAGGAATTGAAACAACAAAAAATTCAAAAAAAGCTGGAACAAAAAATGCAGAAGCGTAAAGGTAAAAGGTAGCAATTATTGCAGAATTTGTAAACACCTTTTGTGTTTTTAAAAAGTAAAGCCGAAGATCAATCTTCGGCTTTATATTTTTATTATTATCCTCTTCACCGGCATCAAAAGGTATAGTACTTTCCAAATTCACCCGCATAGCTATTAAAACAATACTGGTTGTAGACTACAAGGTTAACTTTTATTATACATTCTCAAGCCCTAGGTTTTTATAAGTTTCAATTAAAGCTTCATGATTATCTGTAATTATTAGAACTTTATCCTTTCCTTTCAAAATCGTTTTGCCGGTTGGCACAAAATAATTCTCATCACGTTTTATCATTACAACCAATGTTTGATCCGGAAGAGACAAATCCATCAGTTGATTACCATTTTCTAACATTTTAGCTGTAATCTCTATTTCCGATGTCACAGATTTAATATCATTAGAAAAATCAATATCAAAACTATCCATTTTTCTAATTCTCCGTGGTGTTTCAGCAAGCTTAAGCCATCGCGCTACTAAGGCAAGTGAAGTTCCCTGGATTAACAGCGAAACCAAAGTGCTGAGGAACACAATATTAAAAATCAATCTTGAATGGGGTATATCCGCTACAAGGGTTAAAATGGCAAAAATAATTGGGACCGCTCCTCTCAATCCAACCCACGACACATAAACTTTGTCTTTGACCTGCATTTTACGGAATGGCAGCAAGCACAAAAAGACGGATAGTGGACGGGTGACAAATATCATTAAAAAGCTGATAATCAAACCGGGAATAAGAATGGGCAATATTTCGCGGGGATTTACAAGTAAACCTAAAGTTAAGAACAAGAGCAATTGTGACATCCACGCTAAGCCATCAAAAAAGTTTAGCGATGATCGTTTATGAACGAATTTTGAATTACCAATAACAAGACCTCCAATGTAAACAGCAAGAAATCCATTTCCCTTTGCAAAATAGGTAATTGAAAATATGAAAATGCAGAAAACAAAAAGCAAAATTGGATACAAGGAGTCATTTCCAATTTCAATACGATTAATTACTTTAACCGCAATTTTTCCTAATATAAAACCTAATGCGGCTCCAATCACAAGTTGAAATAATAATAGGCTAGCAACCAACCAAAAATTTGGCTGAGCATCTTGCTGGATTATGCTAATAAAAGAAATTACCAGAACGTATGCCATAGGATCATTACTTCCACTTTCGAGCTCCAGCATAGGTCGAAGATTGTTTTTTAAATGCAGACCTTTCGAACGAAGAATAGAAAAAACGGAAGCAGAATCTGTTGATGCCATCGTCGAGGCCAATAGTATTGAGGTGATAAGACCTATACCTGCTGACGCCATGGTCATACCTAATATCCACCAAACAACCAGCCCTGTAAGAATTGCTGTTAAAAACACTCCTACAGTCGCTAACACTACACCCTGAGCTATAATCGGACGTATCTCTGTTATGCTTGTATCCAATCCTCCCGAAAAAAGAATGATGCAGAGCGCAATAGTTCCTATCATATTAGCCAACTGAATATTTTCAAATTGGATTCCAAGGAAATCACTGCCAAATAACATCCCAATACCTAAGAACAATAGTAGTGCCGGGATACCAAATTTTGAACTGGCTTTACCTGCCAAAATGCTCAGGAAAAACAGGACAGATACAACTAATAAAATAATTTCAATTTGTGTATTCATACATTTATTTATCTCTATTTTAGTTAGTAAATAATCATTCATAATTATTTACAACCAATTTTCTAAACTGGCTGCCCTTAAGAAAAGTTTTTTCAGAATCAACTTTGCAAGTTAAAAACTCTAAAGTGTTTGGGCAAGTTAAAGCAGGGCAATTCAAAGGGGAATTGTTAATTGGATATCTACAGTTTTGCTAGTAGGGTTCAAGTATCAAATATATAAAATTATTGATATTATTGTTTGTCAGGGTGATATACAGGGGAAATGACATTACTCAAATTAGCAGGAAAAGTCTGACACTGGACATACAATAGTAAAGTACAAAACAAGAAATCCAATATAATTGGCTAGTGTCGCTAAATCATATTAGCACTTTGAATTGAATATCAATTGATTACATTGTTAATGCTTAATTGAAAAAGTGCAAAAACCACTGAATCTCAGTGACAAATTATTTTGTGTAATAGATCATTGAAGTCTTTAAGGTCTGATCATGTTGTTGATCATACGAACTGGTTCCCAGGTGCTCCAGTACTGATCAGTAAAATTGTATAGAAAAGGGATTTGATGTCTTGGTTCGCTTTATAGTTTTATACCCTTTTTTGATACTTTTCTGAGCCTGCAAAAGTATATGATGAGGTTATTTGATTCGGGTTTTAAGAAATATCACCTTCATTGATATTTGTCAAACTTTGAAATAATTTTTCTTTAAACCTTTATGGTTAATTCTCAATCTCAGCAATATGAAATATTCTCTTCGATTTTTGATTTATTCATTTACGCTTATGATTCTTGCATGTAATGGGTTGGATGACAAATCAAAGTGGGAGAATGAATCACATACATTAATTAAAATAGCCATTGATCTGGAACATCGGCATAATGCATTAAATAACAGTGTCGATAGTCTCTGGGATGATGTCTCAAATATTATAGAAGCATCCTTACGAAAAGATTTTCCACCAGTGGACAGGGAGATCTTTCTAAACTCCCGAAACGCTGATCATATTCGTATGTTCATGTCCTTCCAGTTATTACAAAAGGATATCCAGAAAATGGTAAATGAAGCAGGTAAACAAGATAAAATACTGGCAGATCAAATCAGGTCCCTGGCTATTGAAAAACAAGAATTTGAAAAAAGGAAGATAAAGTTTCTCGAAAAAGTGCACCAATATGATCAGGAAGCAAGTAAAAGTTATTCAAATAAATTTCGATTACTCTATCTCACAATATCCATCTAATTAAATCACCAAACCCCAAAATGTATTATGTCTTTAAAATTACAATTGTTGAAAAAATCAGGCCTCTTATCTATTTTTTTACTGATGACAATGATATCATGTAAGCGGGACGAGCCGGATTTAGTAGCCACTAAAGAACTGGCTTCTTCATTTGAAAACAAAGTGGTCGTAGAATGGCATGAATTATTATTAGAAATAGAACGATTTACTCCCGGTTATTTACCACCAGTCGCTGCCAGAGCTTACGGTTATATAGGACTTGCTGCTTACGAAACAGTAGTCTCCGGAATTCCCGGGTACAAATCTCTTGAAAGCCATTATCCTGGATTACAATTGCCAAAAATTGGCAATGCAGAAATTCATTATCCACTGGCGTTGAATAGCGCATATACTACTATGGCACAAAAATTATTCCCTACAGCACCAGCAGCCCAGGTGTCAAGAATCCTAAGTCTTCAAAATCAACTTAATGCACTCTATGAGTCAGATGTAACACCGGATGTATATAATGCATCAATAGTTTGGGGAAGAGATATTGCAGAAGCTGTATTTGAATGGTCAAGCACTGATCTCGCAGGACATGAGAGTTATTTACGTCCAAGAGACCCTAATTATGCACCACCGCAAGGACCTGGATTATGGCAGCCCACTTATCCGGATTTTGGAGAAGCACTTTTACCTTATTGGGGCAGTGTAAGAACATTTGCAGCTTCTTCAGATGACAAATGCAAAGCACATCTTCCATTCAGCACAGATGTAAAAAGTGAATTTTATGCCCAGGCTCTGGAAACTGAAAACAAAGTAGATCTTATTCGTCAAGGTCAAAACTATGAAGACAAGTGGATTGCACAATTCTGGAGCGATGACTGTCCGGCATTAACCTTTTCACCAGCTGGAAGATGGGAAGCAATAGCGGTACAGGTATTGAAAGAAAAGGATGCTGATCTTGCCAAAGCTGTAATAGTTACCGCTAAACTTGGAATGGCAGTCTGTGATGCAGGCATTCGATGCTGGAGTGAAAAGTATCGATTCAATTTACTTCGCCCAGTCGATTACATTAAAGGATCCATGGGACATTCAGATTGGAATTCTATAATGTGTCCTGATGGTTCAGGTCAGTATTTTACCCCTCAATTTCCTACTTACCCTTCCGGTCATGGTACATTTGGAGCTGCAGCTTCTGAAGTACTTACTGCTGAATTTGGACATGATTATTCAATTACAGATAAATGCCATGAATTAAGGTCTGAGTTTATAGGCACACCAAGGTCATTTAATAGTTTTTACCAGATGGCACAGGAGAATGCTTATTCGAGAATTCCCATTGGTGTGCATTTCAGAATGGATGCAGATGCTGCAATGGACCTGGGCCTTAAGGTGGGCAGAAAAGTTAATTCATTACCGTGGAGATAAAACATCCTTATAATTAAAAACTTACTGTATCTGGTTTATTAATACCTTACACAATAAAGATTAAGCCCGGTTTTATCAGCCGGGCTTTTTTATAACTTATGATTCAATACCCGCAGGATTGGAAATGAAAACAGAGGAAAAAATTTTAAAGATTACTCAGCAATTTCTGTTTCAAAATAGTGCTGTTCTCAAAGATCTTCCGACCAAAGATCTTTCCTACCTCCGCAATCATATTGAAGATAAGTCCGGCACGCGGGGCGATTATCTTTTCCGACAGGGTTTCTATCCCACAGGTATCTATTGGTTGTTGTCAGGTAAAGTCAAAATTTTCCAGCAAACAGATTCCGGTCACAAACAGACAATGTACATTTATTCCAATGGAGATCTGATTGGATACCGGCAATTACTGGCTGAAGAATCGCATCCTGTTTCAGCTGTATTATTAGAGGATTCAAAAATTAGTTTTATCCCGGCGAATATTTTTAAGAGTCTAATATCAGATTCGACTGCTTTTGCCAGAAATATTCTGAGTACTCTTGCCCGGGATTTTACAGTTTGGACAAACCGAATAACAGTATTTCAAAAATTCAGGGTAAAAGAACGCCTGGTACTTGCATTACTTATCCTTCACGAACAATATCGTCTTTCTGGTTCTCCATCGGGTGTCATAACGATTACAAGAACTGAGTTAGCAGACTATGTTGGTGCTTCGCTGGAGACAATTGTAAGAATATTAAATAAATTGAAAACTGATAATCTGTTGCAAGTCAGCGGCAGGAAAATTGTGCTTCGCGAGCTAAATACCTTAATGGATATGCTTCAGAAAGAATAATTTGAATTCCAATCATAATTATGGGTTATCATATTATTATTATTAGTAATGCTGCTAATCATTTGTTATACAATTTCTATCATTATGCTATTTGAATGTGCAGTTATGTTTTCAGTCAAATACGGTATAACATAGCGCACAATTTAGGACAGGTGTTTCATTAAACCATTCTGACCCAATTTCTTGACGTGTTCTTTAGAGGTGTATGCTCTCAGGAAACACTCAAACTCTGTGATGAATTGGAAATTGATTTTACTTAGAGGGAAATCTTGTCGCTTTTCTCCTGAAAAATAAATTCCTTAACATTTCTCTCCTTTGTACGATAATTTTTCAAAGTACCCTGCTTTAAAATTCCGGATTGTGTTTTATGGTGATAAGCAAATGCATCCCAAAGTGATTTGCTATAAATTGATATGCCCAAAAACACAAAACGCTGTAAATCAAGCGATTTACAGCGTTTTGAAACGGACTAATTTCCAATTCGTCGGGATACCAGCCCGCAATAACATCTGTATATCTGATTGATTGTAAACATCTTATAAGACTTCATTTTTTAGCGTTCACCTTATCGTTCACCTAGATTTTACAATGAAATAGTTTCAAATGACTTCCCATTTGACTATATAAAGATAGGGTATTTTGGGGTGATTTGGAATAGGTATTATGAATTAAGTATCCGTTTTTTTATGAGCCTCATTGATGATATTCAACAATTCGTCTGGAATTTTCATGCTTTGGAGCGGAGGTACATTTGCCCCACCGGTATTTCCAACCGGAATTTTTCCAACAAAGGACTTAACTCCTCCAATTAGTAATCGTGGAATTTGACCAATAATCTCTTTCGTGTTTTTAGTCTTAACACCAAAAAGTAACATTTTCCAATGAACTAATGAATGCTCATAAGGATAAGGCTGGCCTAGAATATGCGCTCTTTCTAAATGTGCCCAACTTGAGTAAAAATTTCCTTCAGCGAATAAACTCGCTGCCAGGGATATCTCTGCATAGAAATGGACTTTTAGAGCAGCTGGCATGACCGTAAATACTTTCATTCTATTTATTTAATTGTAAATAACGATACATTGGTTTAGAGTAAATATTGGCGGTCAAGATATTCAAAATTAAAAAAGATATTTGAAAACTGCCATCAATAAGCAGTGTGTAAAAATAAATCCATTGGTGAAGGCTTTAAGATCAATTTGATTTCAACTTTCACTCAACAGAGGAATGAAATAAAAAAATAAAATCAGAATATAAATATCAAATAGTAGTAAAACTAACTTATCGATTCTATTCTTCAAAACTTCATCCTTTGAATTCTCACAGCATTCAAAATAGCTAGCAAAGCCACTCCTACATCGGCAAATACAGCTTCCCACATAGTCGCTAATCCACCGGCACCTAACACCAATACAATTGCTTTTACACTAAAAGCCAGGATGATATTTTGCCAAACTATCTTTTTGGTTTGTTTGCCAATATTAATAGCCATTGGAATTTTACCTGGTCTATCATCTTGTATTACTACATCAGCAGTTTCAATCGTGGCATCGCTTCCAAGCCCTCCCATTGCGATGCCTACATCACTTAAAGCTACCACCGGTGCATCATTTACGCCATCTCCAACAAAAGCCACTGTTTCGTTTCCAGCTTTGATTTCTTTTACTTTATTGACCTTATCTTCCGGTAGTAAATCACCAAAAGCATTTGCAATACCCAATTTATCCGCAACAAATTTTACTACATTACTCTTATCACCACTGAGCATTGTAATTTTTATGTTCAATGCTTTGAGCTTGTTTACAGTAAGTTGAGCATCTTCTTTAATACTGTCGGCAATGCTCATGTAACCTGCGAATTTATTGTCCCTGGCAATTGCAATTACTGTATGAACAATCGAGTCTGGATCCATGTCATAAGAAACATTAAACTTATCCAGCAGCTTAAAATTACCTACAAGTAATTCTTTTCCACTAACGGTTGCTTTTAATCCATGTCCTGAAATTTCTTCTACATTTTCTAATTTAATTTTGTGATTTATATCTCCCACATAGTCATGGATTGCTGTAGCAACAGGATGAGAACTTTTGCTTTCCAAGACATTCACCATTTGCAAGATTTCATCTTTACTAAATCCATCATTAAATATTACTTCCTGCACTTTAAAAACGCCTTCGGTCATCGTACCGGTTTTATCCATTACAACATGCTGAATGCCGGCAAGTGAATCAAGAAAATTACTTCCCTTGAATAGTATTCCATTTTTACTTCCAGCTCCTATACCTCCAAAATATCCCAAAGGAATACTAATGACTAAGGCACAAGGACATGAAATAACCAGAAATATCAGCGCTCTATACAACCATTGATTGAATTCATAATTTTCTACAAAAAAATAAGGTGCCACGGTGATAAGAATAGCTAACAGCACAACAATTGGCGTATATATCTTTGCAAATTTTCTTATAAATAATTCGGTTGGCGCTTTTTGGGCGGTGGCTTCTTGCACCATCTCTAATATTTTACTCAACTTACTATCAGTGTATTCTGCGGTAACTTTTACTTGAGCAACTGTATTAAGATTGATCATTCCTGCTAAGACCGTATTACCTTTGGCTTTTGTATCCGGATTGCTTTCTCCTGTTAGTGCAGCTGTATTGAAGGAGGCAGTATCAGACATTAATTCTCCGTCAAGCCCCAATTTTTCCCCTGATTTCAGCTGAATAATATCACCAATATTTACCGTTTCTGCCTTAACGATTTTCGTCTGATTGTCAATTAAAATTGATACCTCATCCGGTCGCTGGTCAAGCAAGCTTTTGATGTTGGCTTTAGCCCTTGTCACTGCCAAAGTTTGGAATACTTCACCCACAGCATAGAATAACATAACAGCTACTGCTTCCGGATATTCGTTTATGGCAAATGCTCCAATTGTGGCAATTGACATCAAAAGAAATTCCGAAAAAATTTCACCTTTTCCCATAGCCTCAATGGCTTCCTTAATCACGGGGAATCCCACCGGAGAATAGGCTGCAACATACCAGGCAATTCTTATCCAGCCAGTGAACCAAGTCTGAGGTACCCAGTTATCAAATACTATGGCTGCCATCAACAGTACAAAAGAAATAATGGAAGGCAAGAAAATTTGAAATGTGGATTGCTTTCCCACTGTATGCTCGTGGCCGTCATCCTCTGAATGTTCATTGCCTATGCCATGATCTAATTCCTTTTTATATTGAATACCGTGGTAATGCCCATCGTTTTTGTTATGTCGGACTTTTAATAAATCTTTTGCACCGGCATTGCTGTAGATTTTTTCTTGCTGTGTACAACATGTTTGATTGCCGAATGCATCGTAGGTGTGTTTGTGTTCCATAATAATCCAATTTTTAAAAGGTGCAACCATGACAGTTGCACCCAATGAAATTTCTTCCACTAAAACAATAGCAATTAACTCGGAATAAGGCTTTACTCACTTTTAGTGATTGCACTATTCTCCTTCACTATGATCGTGTCCATCTCCTTCTTTGTGTTCGTGATCCTCACTTTCATTATGATCGTGTCCATCTCCTTCATGATGATTGTGTCCATCATTCTCTGAGTGCTCCTTTTCGACCAGGTCCATTTTACATACAGGGCATTTACCCATTTCTTTATAGGTTTTACCCTTTTCACAATCCATTGGGCAAACATATTCATGCTCATGAGCTTCTCCATCTTCATGCATGTGGTCTTCCTTTTCAGATTGCTGATTTTGTTTGGACTCCCCACAGCTGCTCATTCCAAAAGTTAATCCTACAAATAGGAATGCTGTCAAAATTACTTTAATCATGGTTCTAAATTTTTATTGATTATCAAGGAAAAAGTTATGGTGCTATTTAATGTTCGTGTTTTAAGGCTCCCGCTTTTTCTTGAGCGTATACATAATACGCACCTTTAGTGACGATTTTCATTCCTGCAGGAATTGGATCTAATAGTTTTACAGCTGTGAAGCCATTATTGGTGGCACTTGTAATAACACTAATTTTTTGAAATTCAATTTCTTTAGATTTCGGCTCATTTTTAGCTACATAAATAAATTCATTTTCGCCGTCTGAAATGATTGCTTTTTCAGGCAATGCGGTTGCGGTATTATCATTCAGCCAAATTTTTGCATCAATAAAAAAGTCTTTCAAAAACATTGGCTTCTTGCCTTTCAAATGCCCGTGAATACGTACTGTTTTATTTTCTGCATTAAATTCTTTACCAATCACATTTACTTGTCCCTCAAAAATGGTTTCTCCAAGTGCAGGAATGGTGTAGCTAATCTTTTGATCCTTTTTAATTTTAGCAACATCTTTCTCAAACACATCCAGTTCTAAATGCAAGTGTTCAGCGGACATTATTTCCATCAATGAAATGGAGGATTGCGCATATAACCCATTATGGAAATTGATCCTGGAAATATATCCACTCATTGGAGCAACAATTGCAATTTGTTGTCGTATTGAGCCAGGAGAAAGATTGGAAGTAGATATTCCCAGATAAGCAAGCTGCTTGGATAGACCTACAGATTTAGCTTCCAATATCGCTACTTCTGCTTCAGCATTCTGTAGATTTTTCATTACACCCGCATCAGCTTCGACCAAATTTTTCTGACGTTCCAAATCATATTTTTTCAATTTCAACTGCGCTTTGGATTCTAAGTATTCCTGCTGCTTAATTATAAAATCCGGATTTTCCAGGTAGGCTATGATTTCGCCCTTTTTAATATAATTTCCCTCTACAAATTTCTTAGTTCCTATGATAATTCCGCTTGATTTGGCTGTCACAGAAGAGTAGGCATTAGGTGGCAACCCAAGAGTGCCGCTAGCTTTAACAAAATCATTTACCTTGATAGATGCTAACTCTCCAAATTCTAATCCAATGGTTTCTGTTTGTTCCCTGGTCAGGTGTAATCCCTCTTCATGTTCTTCGCCTTCAGCACCATGATCATGTCCATCACCCTCAGCATGCGATTCTTCCCCATGATCATGTCCATCATCCTCAGCATGTGATTCTTCCCCGTGATCGTGTCCATCGCCTTCAGCATGTTCTGTAGTTTCTTTGCCGTGATCGTGTCCATCGCCTTCAGTGTGTTTTTGTCCACATGATGTCAATAGTGAAAATGATAAGCAGATTACAACCACTATGATATTTTTTATATTATTCATTTTGTTGACTTTTATTGATTAGTGAGATATTGATAATTTGCAACTGCTTTATTGAAGGCAATTATCTGTTCCCAATAGTTTTTGTTGTTTGTGGCCAAAAGCTGCAAACTGTTTAATAACTCCAAATAGGAAATTTCCCCCTCCTGATAATTGAGCTGACTGATTCTTAGGACTTCTGGATTAATTGTCTGGAGTTGTTCTTTATAAAATTCTATCCCTTCCTTATATAAACTCAACGAATTCTCAATTTGCAATAGTTCCTGCTTTAAGGCAATGACTCTGCTTTGATATTGGAAATCGCCTATATCAATTTGTATTTTTTGAGCTTCAACCCTTCTTTTTGTTTGGCCATTAAACAAAGGAATTGAAACACCTGCCTGGAATGCATTGAGCCAGCCACCTTCATAATATCGCTGAGCAGCATATCCTACATTAAATCCGGGTTTCATGTCAGATTTAATGACCTCCACTTTAGCAATTTCAACAAGCATAGTTTGTTTTGCTTGAAGCAAATAAGGATTAGAAATGCTTTCAGGATTGGCAGCATAAGCCGCGATTGTCAGGCTATCATTTGGTGTAACCTGTTCAGAACTATTTAATAGCAAATGAAACTGTTGATTGAGATGATTGATTTCAGTCCGGGTTTGCCTGAGCAGCAATTCCTGTTCCTGCCATTTGGATTGCAGACTTAGGGATTCCATGGCATTAGTTGCACCTGCCTGAACTCTCTGAACTGCCTTGCGATAATATTCTGAGTAGGTAGATGCAAGTGATGTGTACAATTTTTCCAATTCCTTTTTATATTGAATATCATAATACAATTGTCGCACCTGCCATTTCAATTCATTTTCACTGATTTGCTTTGCATACACACTTTGCTTAGCCAATTCATTTTGCAATTTATTTTGTGCTTTGGTAATCCCCGGGCTTGGAAGATTTTGAACGATGCCAATTTGATTCACTTGCTGACCAAACTCAGTGTCAAACAATCCATCACTCCGGTATGAAATCTCAGTGGCTCCAGGATTATATGAAAGATTTTGAAGGGACTTTTCTTTAGTTACCCTCAGATCAGCAGCTCTGATATCGGGATGTTTACTCAATGCTATGGCAATTGCATCCTCTAAATCTACAGGCTTCGGTTGTGCCTGAACGCTTAATGACACACTTAAACATAGCAAAATCAGAGTAGCCCCTTTTGTTGGCAAAGGAGGAGTGCTATTTCTCGATTTCCACTTTTCTAACCATAAGTATAATATCGGAAGAATCACCAAAGTTAAAAATGTTGCTGTAATAAGCCCGCCTATCACAACCGTTGCCAGTGGTCTTTGCACTTCTGCTCCTCCTGAGGTGGAAAGTGCCATAGGTAAAAAACCAAGTGAGGCAACAGCTGCAGTCATGATTACGGGTCGCAGTCTTACCCGGGTTCCGGTCAAAATTCGTTCTTTTATGTCCGTCATGCCTTCATTTTTAAGTTGATTGAAATAGCCGATTAAGACTATTCCATTTAAAACTGCAACTCCAAAAAGAGCTATAAAACCTATTCCTGCAGATATGCTGAATGGTAAGCCTCTCAGCTGTAATGCCCAGATACCGCCAATAGCTGATAATGGAATCGCCGTAAAAATCAATAATGCCTGCGACATTGATCCAAAAGTGAAAAAGAGTAAAATGAAAATCAAGGCAAGTGCAAGTGGAACAGCGACTGATAGCCTGGCGTTAGCTGCCTTAAGGTTTTCAAACTGACCTCCATAGGTAAAGTAATAACCTGTAGGCAATTCAACTTTTGCATCCAGTTCGGCTTGAATTTTTCCTACTAAACTCTCTACATCCGTATCACCAACATTTACACCAATTACGATTCTTCTATTGGTATTTTCTCTGGAAACCTGCATAGGAGCATTAATCAAATCGATAGTTGCTATGCTGCTTAAAGGTACCTGACTGCCATTGTCGAGCGTTACAAAAAGGTTTTCTACATCCTGCATGCCTTGCCGATTCTCCTCATTTAACCTGATTACCAAATCAAAGCGCTTATCTCCTTCATAAATGATACCTGCTTTTTCTCCCGCAAAGGCAGAACGGATTACCTGATTGACTTCCTGAATATGTAAACCATATTGAGCCATCTTGCTGTAATTGAAACGCACCATGATTTGAGGCATACCTACAGTTTGCTCTACATTCACCGTTCCAACTCCTTCTATCTGACTGATTATTTTTTCTGCTTTACCGGCATTCTGAACCAAAACATCCAGGTCCTCTCCAAACAATTTAATGGCGATGTCCGCTTTGGATCCAGTCATCAATTCATTGAAACGAAGCTGTATGGGCTGAGAAAACTCTAAACCAACACCGGGCATACTTTTGACTGACTCTTCAAACTTCTCATACATATCCAGACGATTAGACGCTGTAGTCCATTCAGACTTTGATTTCATAACGATCACATAATCTGCTATCTCTACAGGCATAGGGTCTGTAGGAATTTCTGCGGAACCAATGTTTGCAACGACATCTTCTATTTCAGGAAAATCCTTCAGCAATTTGTTTTGAATCATTTGAGCAGTTTCTATACTTTGCGAAAGTGAACTGCCCGGAGGAAGTATATGCTGCATTGCCAAATCTCCTTCTTCCAATGTAGGAATAAACTCACCGCCCATTCTATTAAAAACAAAGAGACTAATAAAGAAAATAAGCACTGTAATTGCAACGAATAATACTTTCAACCTTAATGCGACATCCAGGATAGGACGATAGCCTCTGTAGAAAAAATCAATAATCTTATCCGAGTAATTCCTTTTGTTGCTTACATTTTTCTTAAGAACTAAAGCAGCCATCATGGGTACATAAGTTAAGGAAAGAATCAATGCACCGGCTATTGCCAGCATCACGGTTTGTGCCATCGGTTTAAACATTTTCCCTTCAATGCCAACAAGTGCTAAAATCGGTATGTACACCATCAAAATGATAATCTCTCCGAAAGCAGCTGAGCTTCTTATCTTTTGCGAGGATGTGATTACTTCTGAGTCCATTTGATTTTGAGTAAGCAAATTACCAGCTTTATTTACTTGTAGTCTATGGACAATGGCTTCTACAATGATTACAGCGCCATCTACAATTAGACCGAAATCGATAGCTCCCAAACTCATTAAATTGGCAGAAATACCCAATAAATTCATCATTGATATGGCAAAAAGCATGGCCAGTGGAATAACAGAAGCCACGATCAATCCTGCTCTCCAATTACCTAAAAGTAAGACCAGGATAAAAATGACAATGAGACCTCCTTCAATTAGGTTAGTCGTAACTGTACCTATGGCGGTCTTTACAAGTTTGTCTCTGACCAAATATGGCTCAACGACTACACCTTCAGGTAATGATTTTTGGATTTGAAGTACTTTCTCTTTTACCAATTCGGTTACTTCGGCAGAGTTGGCGCCCTTGAACATCATAACCTTACCTCCCACTACTTCTTTTCCATCTCTTATCAGGGCTCCATATCGGGGCGCTTTGCCAAATTGAACCGTAGCAACATCTCTGACCAGAACAGGAATATTTCCCTTGTCACTGACTACAATATTGCCAATATCATCTAAAGATTTGGCTAATCCTTCTGAGCGGATATAATAGGCGCTGGAGTTTTTTTCAATGTAGGCTCCACCTGTATTTTCATTACTTTTTTCTAAAGCTGTGAATATATCTGAAATACTAATACCGAGAGATTTAAGTAAATTGGGATTTACTGCTACTTCATATTGCTTTAAAAATCCACCCATGGAGTTCACTTCAGCCACACCTTCGATGCCGAGTAATTGTCTTTTGACAACCCAATCCTGAAGACTCCGCAGCTCTGTTTCTGAGAACTTGTCTTCAAAACCTTCCTCCGGTCTTACTACATATTGGTAAATTTCGCCCAATCCTGTTGAAAGTGGCGCCATCTCAGGAACACCTAATCCTTCCGGAATGCCATCCTGGGCTTCTTTTATGCGCTCAGATACTAATTGCCTGGCTAAATAAATATCATAGCTTTCATCAAATACTACTGTAACCACAGATAAGCCAAATCGGGATATGGATCGTATTTCTTCTGTCTGTTGAAGACTTTGAAGAGACAATTCTATCGGAGTAGTGATAAACTGCTCCACCTCCTGGGTTGCTAGGGTAGGTGATATCGTAATGATTTGTACCTGATTGTTGGTAATATCGGGCACAGCATCTATCGGTAATTGTTTGAGGGAAAATATACCCCATACAATGAGGGCCGCCACAAATAGCCCAATAACAAATTTATTCTTAACCGAATAAACGATTATATTATCAAACATAAATACGTGATTTAATGAAAAAGTTAAACCTGGAAATGAAAGGAAAGGGCATAAATATCCCTTTAAAAAATGTCTAACTTAAGGCTGGCGGTTCCCAGATTCCTTCGTTGAAATCGAAAGAATAAGTAAAACTGTAATGGAAAAAGTAATCTGTAGGAATACTCAGTTTTGATGGATTGATAAACTGAGATGCCGGCATGGTAAAAATTGTTCCACAGCAGGCACATGAACAAAATGGCGTACAAGTATCATTGCTGTGGTCCGAATGATCATGATCAGGATGGTCTGTAGATTGTCCGACTGCAATATGATTATTAAAATGTTCTACATTATCAGAGCAAGGCACTAAAGATAGTGCCAGAATATAAAGTGATAATATGAATGCGAATAATCTCATTAACTCAACCAAAGGTATTAAAAACTGAGTACAAAGTACTTGCAAAAAGCAGACAACTTACATATTCACAAATAGACAATAAAATGATTTGTATACCACAATGTAAAGAATTACATAACTGTAAATAGGAATTCCTAAGTAAAAGTTTCAAAGTACAAAACAAGTATACCATAGCAGTTTTATCCTTTTGTACTAACAGAAGCTTAAACCGGCGAGAAAATTTAGTTAATTATTGAAGGGTTCGCCGCTATCAATTGCCATCTTTTTTGTCTGTGTATGTAAAATGATTTTGCCCAAGATGTAATAAACCAAGTCAAAATGCCGCCATAAATAACTATCTCATCTTCGTATTTTATGAATCTTTTGGTGAGTTCATTTAAGGATATTTTATGATTCCAGACTTTTGCAGATTGGTCCCACTCTCTTGTTTGCAATACCTTATTTTCCATATCTATCCTCTCAAAATAAAGAGAATGCAGTCCGCCAAATGGTATAAAACCATAAATAAACATTCTAGTCTCGACAGTTTCACCTTGTATCCATATTAGAGGGAAGTGTCCTCCTGATGGTTTAAACTTAACTTTGCCCTCTGATACAAAATTCAATAAAGCACTAGTTTGAACTTTACTCCATGCAGAATCAATGTCTAAAGGAATTACAGAAGATACAGTGAGTTTTCGAGCTTCAACTTTCTTTCCATTGAAATCAATTACAATTTTTTCAATTCTGGAAGTCATATTTTAATATTAAATGGACTCTGGTCTACCATGCAAAAATATTGATTTTTAGCAAGATGTTACTTTGTCGAGTACCACTATAACAAAATGTAATACAATGCCTATAAATACTAAACCGGTATAACCCCTTCTGGAGACAGTAGGATTACAAAACGCTGTAAAATACAAGTGCCAAATTCTAATTGATGATTTAATTATTCAGTTTTAATAGGCTGGCATTGATCGCAACCACAATAGTGCTCACGCTCATCAAAACTGCTCCCATTGCAGGGCTTAGAACAAAGCTTGGATATAATAATCCTGCAGCCAGTGGAATAGCTATTATATTATACCCAACAGCCCAAACAATGTTTTGTATCATTTTTTTATAAGTCCTTTTCCCGAAGTCAATCAGTTTTGCAACATCGCCCGGATCGCTGTTAACCAAAATGATATCGGCAGTCTCTGCGGCAACATCGGTGCCTGAACCTACAGCTATCCCCACATCAGCCTGAGCCAGAGCCGGTGCATCATTCACGCCATCACCTGTCATGGCTACAATCTCACCTTTAGATTGAAATTCTTTAATTTTCTCTTGTTTTTCATGAGGCAATACATTTGCAAAAAAACCATCCATGTTTAGTTCCCTGCTCACCGCGCCTGCAATTTTTTCATTATCGCCTGTCAAAAGAAATGATTTAATGTTCATAGCTTTCAGGTCAATCACTGCTTGACTGGAACCTTCGCGAATAGCATCAGCTAAAGTGATGATTCCAATTACTTCATCGTCAATTAATAAATAGTTGACTGTCTCGGTATCCTGGTTGATTTCCTTAGGAATTTCTGGTAATAAACTACCCTTATCTTTAAAGTAATTTGGTCCAGCTGCTACTACATTTTTTCCTTTAACAGTTCCTGAAACACCCACTCCTTGTATCAGCTGGAAGTTGTCAGATTTCCATAATTCAAGTTTCTTTTCTTTCAGGGTTTGGAGCACACCTTTTGCAATATGATGTTCTGAATTTTGCTGAACAGCGGCTGCATACATAATGATATCATCGGAGTGGTATTTCTCCGTTAATGGGATTGTTCTTTGAAGTTTATGAGAGCCTTGAGTGAGTGTCCCTGTTTTGTCAAAAATAATGACTGACAATTTTCTAGTAGTTTCAAAGGCTGTTCGGTTGCGGATCAGGAGTCCGTTTGTTGCTGAAAGTGTTGTAGAAATTGCCACAACCAATGGAATGGCAACACCCAAAGCATGTGGGCAAGCAGTTACCATTACAGTGACCATTCTTTCCAGAGCAAAAGCTATATCTCCATTTGCACTATACCAGTAGACAAAAGTGCCAACTCCAACAACAATTGCAATAAATGTGAGCCATTTGGCCACTTTGTCTGCAAGATTTTGTGTATTCGATTTTGCTGCCTGAGCATTTTGTACCAGATTAATTACCTTATTGAGATAGCTATCTTTACCTACTCCGGTTGCTTTAATTTTCAAAACTCCATCACCATTGATGGAACCTGCGATTACCTTTCCATCAATCTCTTTTTTAACAGGGACGCTTTCACCGGTAAGCATACTTTCATTTACAGATGAAGATCCTTCAATAATTAATCCATCTGCTGCAATTTTTTCTCCTGGTTTAATAATTATTATATCATCATTCTTCAGCTCATCCAACATTATTTTGATGGCTTCACTATTGCGCTCAATAGTAACTTCATTTGGAAGTAAGGCCACCAAAGAATGTAAAGCTTTGGATGCTGACATTTGAGAACGCATTTCCAGCCAATGGCCCAAGAGCATAATGACGATTAAAGTTGCCAATTCCCAAAAGAAATCCATTCCCGGAAATCCCAGGGCTACAGCCATGCTATAGAAGTATGCAACAGATATAGCCAGCGCCACCAAAGTCATCATTCCGATAGATTTGGATTTAATTTCGCCAATCATTCCTTTTAGAAAAGGCATTCCACCATAGAGGTAAATAGCTGTACCCAAAAGCATTAACACATATTTATCTCCCTTAAAACTAATGTGGAAACCCAGCCATTCCTGAATCATGTGAGATAAAAGCAGGATGGGTATTGTGAGACCTAGACTTATCCAAAAACGCTTGAGAAAGTCGTTGGTATGATGTCCTTCATGTTTGTTAAAACTTGATTTTGAATGGTCTGCATGAGGTTTTGAATCATCATTTTGAGGTTGATGGGAATCATGCTCAATTTTATCTCCAACAAGTATTAAATCCATTCCGCAGATAGGACAGTTTCCTGGTTCGTCTTTCAGCACCTGCAAGTGCATTGGACAAGTGTACTTTTTCATTTACCTGCATTTTCAAAATCAAACGATAAGCCTACATATTCCCAATTAAAGTCAATTCTACCGCGACCTTTTCCGGTATCCACCACTTTGAATTGCAGGGCTTCAACCAAATTTTTAGTCATTTTAGGAATGATTTTTAATCTGAGGACATCATTCTTGGGATTATAGTCATCTGCGAGGTGCATATCCCAATCTTTGCTTAAAATAAGAGTCCATTCATTTTCATCAGGAATGGTAAACAGGCCATATTTACCTTTACTAATACGTTGTTTATTAATCATCACATCTTTTGAAAATTCAATCCAGGTGGCACTATGTGCCCCTGTTGCCCAGACTTGCCCATATGCTACTAAACCATTCCAAATAACACGTCCACGGACGCTTGGTGAGCCGTAGTCTATGTGAACATGATTGCTGCCAATCATTGCCATATTGCTGGCACGTGGACTTTTAGGTTTGCTGCTATCCGTTTTGGCAGGCGGGTTATGGTGTTCATGTTGTGCTAAGCCATGAAATGAACCGGCAAGAAGAAATAGAATGAACAACTTGTTTTTCATAATATAAATTTATATAATGTAGAAGAATGATTAATTAGAATGAACCCAAATTACTAATGTGTCTTACTTGAATCTTTTATCAGTTATAAAACAAAGATCGGAAAGTTATGAGATACTGTTATTGTGGAATTTTGGAGTAGAGTTATAATATTTAGAATCACTAGTTGACTTACGTTTATACTATGACAGCTTAGCTAAGAACTTCTATTTATTTCTAAAAATTAAACAGAAAGTTGAATTCTGGGAGTTCAACTCGATACCAATATTATCATAAAAGACTTATTAAAAGGAGCTGCTTTATTTTGATCCATTGTGATTATTTAATTTTATATATTTTTTGAATATTGACTTTACTGTTTTTGTACAAAATTTCAATATAATACATACCGGATGGATACTCTCCAAGATTTACTGATTCAATATTTTTATCTCGTTTTGTCAATACTATACGCCCATTTATGTCACTGATTGTGATTCCTACGATTGGGTTTTCTGATTTGAAATAGACAATGTCTTTACACGGATTAGGATATATCACCACAATTTCTTTTTCATATTCCGATACATTTGATGTCATCACTGAACGGTTGTCAACTACAATTATTTCAGCTTTTGATGGTATATCATCAACCATGGCAAACAACATATAAAAACCATCAAATAATATAAGGGAATCCGAAGGCAATAAAGCTTTAACCTTTCCATCATTTTGTTCATATTCCAGCTCGACAAAGCGATTATTGCTGCTATTCATAAAATGCGTGTTTACAGCATTTGCCATAAGCAAGACTCCAGTTATGGAATCGGTCCTCGCTATTTCAAATGTTAGCTCATCACCTTTTGAAAATCTATTGGCATTAAGATTCACTATTTCAGGTCTTACTCCCCTGAAAAGGTAAGGTGGTTTATAAGCTTCAATGATACTCAGGGCGGGTTCATTACCGGGTTGGCCTTCGCCTCCCACTGCTATAACTCTTCCATCCGGTACTAAAGTCAGAATAGAATGATATTCCCTGAAATAATTCAAATCTGCAAGGTTTCTCCAGGTATCGGTTTCGGGATCGTATAAATCGGACCTTTTCATGTAACCCCATTGGTTTACCGGGCTTGTATCATTTTGATCTTCTTTCTGACCTCCTGCAATCAATATTTTTTTATCAGGAAGTATTATGGCCTTTGCTCTTGATCTGACAGGATTAATACTGCTTTTCAGCTCCCATTTATTTGCATCTACGTCATATTTTTCCACAAATGTACCAGGAGTGTTATTAAATGGTTTATATCCAAAGGCAAATACATCCCCGTCCGGCATCAATACCAATTCATGATCACTATGATCCCCATTGCTCATGCGATTGCTTTGGACAAAATCAGCTGCCAATTCCCATTGATTTGTGGCTGGATCAAATAATTGCGGCGGTCGGTGCGTCATTAATGTTTTACCATTAAGTAAAGGCACAATCGGGGAAACTTCATTACCAATGGCAATTTGACCTGTCGGTTGTGAATTGCCACTTTTTGGGTCATAGATTTCAGATGTTTTTACTCTTATTGGATTATCAATCCCACCACCTCCAAGGATTAAAACTTGACTATTCGATAGAGGTGAAACAGTTGGATACCATCTGAAATCAAGCATATTTTGATGTGTCTTCCATTTGTTCGTTCTAACATCAAATTTTTTTACTTTTTTTGTTCCGGGACCATATATTTCTCTTAATGTACCACCAAAAAACCATACTGTACTGTCTGAGAAAAGTATAGGTCCTACACATCCTTGAATACTATCACTACCCATTACACTCAAAGTATCATTAGTCACGGGATCGAAATAAAATGGATCTTTGGTATCATGGCAATAATATATTTTTCCATCCGGCATTAGTACTCCTAAATCCGTTCCACCTAGTGGTTCCGGTGAATTTATAATTACCTCCCATTTTCCTTTTTCTGTTTCTCTATCAAGTGTAACATTAAAATTCTGAATGGATGCATCAATTATGATATTGGATTCATTGTAATTATAATTGGATTGGGCTACACCAATTGTAAAAGATCCAGCAGGAAGATTTGAAAACAAGAACATACCATTACTATCACTTCGACCTTCCTTAAAATAAGAAGTGTCACTATTAAAAAGTGTCATCCTAGCTCCACTTATGGGTTGTGTTTGTTCAGTGATCTTGCCTGAAATGGAATATTGCGCAATCAATATGTTGCAAAAAAATATTAGATATATTGGTAAAAATTTTAGAATCATAAGATCTTCTTTTTTGGTTTTAGAGCCACTTTCATCGGCAACACTTCTTCACAAATACTATTCTCAATATTCTCTTTAATAAATGCATTACCTTTTTCATTTGGTTACATTAAAAAAAGTATATTCAAAATTGAGATAAACACCATTAGGTGCTGTCCGGAGCATATTACTATACAACTCCTTACGGTATCCGATATCAATTCTACCCTGACTATTTATGATAAATTGTATAGACGGCACTATATCAATATACGTCTTTCCATTTTCATTCAATGTTTGTCCAACAAATTCTAACATCAGGTTGATATTGGTTTGTTTAAAACTTGTATACTTCTTTGGGTACATCAACCGACCTATCGACAGGGTATAATTTGAAGCATGGCTACTCTGATCGGAAGGGAAGTCATAGTCGGGTCTATTATTCAGCGCCTTTTCAAAACTTAATGTAGCACTAATGGCAACTTTTTCGATAAGCTGTGTGGCCACAAGACCCGATTCGAATCCTGTATTATGCCCCATGATTTCTATTTGCTCCTGATGAATGTCTGCTCTGTTGAAGCTATATCTTCCGAAGACCGCTAATCTAAAATGACTGTGCAAATCATCAATAGATAAAAATCGATACTTTGTATATATACCTCCGCCTTCCGTATACAACATATTGCTGCGATTGCTTACGAAAGCCGATGCCCTCACCATGAGTTTACTTGAAATTCCCCAAGTTATTTCAGGCATCAAATGGAAATTATATCCATCTTCAAAAATTTCTTTAAAAAGTGAATTACTGAGCCTGACACTTACCGACCCCGCTGGAACATTGCTGGCAGGATCTGTGACGACAAAGAGCTCCTGTGCATGTAAATTATTCACAAAAAAAGAAGCCAAGATGATAATAACAGACTTCATGGTACAATCACTTTTACATGGTAATCATCTTCAGAACCCGACAAGTAAGTCGGATACTTGGACAACGATTTCGATAATTTTTTAAATTCCTTCTGTGTCACGAATCCTCTATCCATAATTTTAGCCTTGTTTTCACCATTTAAAGTTTTGGCTTTGGTTTCAACAAATACGATTGAAAAACCATCTTTTTCCAGTTTGTAATTGTCTGTTACTTCCACATTTTCAAATGACATACTTATGATCATTGAAC
Organism: Saprospiraceae bacterium; assembly: GCA_022841345.1. Lineage (GTDB taxonomy): Bacteria > Bacteroidota > Bacteroidia > Chitinophagales > Saprospiraceae > SLDF01. The sequence goes on along the minus strand of JALHRR010000014.1, from coordinate 31,122 downwards.
CAACAAAAAAACCAGCCTTTTCAACCCTTTCCTTTAAAGTCCTTGGGCTGACGTTGCTTTCTTTATTTAAGTGCACTAAAAAGGTATTGGTATTTAGGTCTATCGAGACACTATCGACTTCTGTAAGAGATTTTAATTGTTTATTTATGGCATTTGAACACATGGAACAGGTAAGACCTGTCGCCACAATTTCAGCTTTTGATATTTGAGCGTCGACATTTGGCAATGCCAAACTAAGCATGATTGCTATTACTAATAATTTCATGGTAATTAGTGTTTAAGGTGATTTAATTGGTTTTTGATTTCCTGTTCTGTTGGATTTATGGCTATTAGTTTGCCGGCTTGATCGAATAAATAAGAAGCCGGCAGTGCATCTACACCAAATTGAATAGCAGACTTCGCCTCAAATCCATATGGATCTATTAATTGGGTGTATTCAATTTTATCCTTAGCAATTGCATTTTGCCATTTAGCTCGGTCTGTATCCAGTGAAATGCCTACTATTTCTAAATTTTTAGAGCCATATTCCTGGTACAATCCGACAAGTTTTTTGTTTGCTTTGCGGCAAGGAGCACACCATGATGCCCAAAAATCTACTAGAATAATTTTGCCTTCAAAATCCAAAATTTCCACTTCTTTATTCAAATAATTTGGAAGATTAATAATTGGCAGAGGGTCCCCTATTTTTATTTGTGCATCCGTATAATTGCAAAAAAAGTAGCAGATAAAAAGAATAACTATATTTTTCATTTGACTTATTATTATTAAATATACTCCGTGGTTTTAAATAGCTGCATGAAAAAAAATTTATTCATGCAGCTAATATTCTTACTTGGCAAAATCTATTTCAAGTTCCCTACCATCTACAACAGATGCTATCCGCAATGTATTTCCTTCAATATGATGAATCGTCCAGACATTTCCAGCCAGGGTCAATTTATCACCTGCAGAATTGATAGACCATGCACCAGTTTTGGGGTGCGTAAATGGTGTGATGGTGGTCGTGATTTCATACTGTTTGCTGCTTTGCAAATGTAAAGACATTGAAGAAGTAGAGGGTGCAGCGACACCATCAATTTTAATGGCTGTTGAATTCCACTCAGCAATCAAGTTTTCTTCTGTTGTTTCTGCATGCTTCACACAGGAAATAATAGTTAATGTAGATATTAATAGAAAAGCCATTAAAGATCTTAAATGAATCATTTTAAATAAATTAGAATGTTAAAAATATGGTTATTTAATTTCAAAGTTGAGCATCATTCCTGCATCTTCATGTTCCAAATTATGGCAGTGGAATACAAATTTTCCTTTGTTTTCGGGAAACAAAATGATGATTTTTACCTTTTCGCCCGGAAATGCCAATACAGTATCTTTCCATCCTTTCTCCCATGCTTGAATCGTGCCTCTTCCTCCTGTCCTTTTCAAAACCTGAAACTGAAGACCGTGCAAATGCATCGGATGAATTTCTGTACCCATTGTATTGTCAAACTCCCAGATTTCTACACTTCCACTTTGGACTACCTCGTCTCTACGGTTGGCATCAAATGTTTTACCATCTATAGGGTGCATAACTTCATTCATGTTACCATGGACCATCATATGTCCTATGTTAAAGTTCCGGGATGCGACAGCTGAAGATTCGGATATTTTCACCACCGGCATCAATGTGGTCGGAACAATGAAATTGTCGGCGACATCTTTAATTATCTTAAATTTCATAATCTTAAAACTCTGATTACCTTGGGTAGACGATCCGCTAAAAGATGCACTCTCCAAAAACAATTCAGTACTTACGGGCATGTTATCAAAATTAATAAGTACATCAGCTCTTTCACCAGGAGCAAGTAAGATATTTGATACTTCTAAAGGAGCATCCAGTAGTCCGCCATCGCTCCCGATAAGCTTAAATTTCAGGCCCTCAGACAAGGCAAAATTGTAAATTCTTGCATTGGAACCATTCAGTAATCGAAATCTGTAGGTACGTGTTTCTACTTCCATCATGGCACCAGATGTGCCGTTAACTAAGACTGATTCCCCAAAAAATCCTATATTTTGGTCATCAGTATCTGGATTATATACCAAGCCGCCTGTTAATCTTTTGTCCTGAATGACTAAGGGAATATCATAAATACCTTGAGGTAAATTTAATGCTTGTTCTTCGGGAGATGTGACAATAAAAAATCCTGCCAATCCTCTATAAGCCTGACTTGCGGTAGCCATATCCGGATGAGGGTGATACCAATAGGTCCCGGGTCTGTTTGTCACCCGAAAATTATAAGTGTATGAATTTCCTGCCTCCGTCAGGTCAGTTGGGTACCCGTCTTGAGCAGCAGGAGCTTCTAATCCATGCCAATGTATATTTGTCGGCTCTGATAGCTGATTTGCAAACACAAGATTCATAATGTCCCCTTGATTTATTTTAAGTGTGGGTCCTAATATACCACCGTTTCCATACGATAAGGTATTCAAAGATTGGCCCCCAATAGTGGCACTGCTTGATTTTGCTGCAAAAGATGCATTGGTTGCATCCATAACCATTGGTATAGCAATTGAGGTTGAGAAGGACTTTTCAACAATTGCTTTGGCAATCGCTTGATTACCTTCATCCATTTTATGACAACTAATAATTGTCAAAGCTGACACTAAGGTGATCAAACCACCGATTTTTAATATATTCATAATAAATTATTTACTAATTTTAATTTTCCATTCGGATATCTTGTCTTCTAGAAACTTTAATTCTCCAACCAAGTCCTTTTTTTTGCCAAGTTCCAAAGCCTTTTCTGCTGATTTTATTGCCTCTGGATAACGTTTCAGCTCCTCCAGTATTTTTGTGGTCAGATAAGCATAATTAAAGTTATCTGCAGCAAGAGACTCGGACTTCTGAGACCACACGAGTGCCTGATTAAGGTCCTCCTTTTGAGAAAAATAATATTGAGCACCTTTATTCAACCATCCTGCATTTTCACCTGTTTTCTGAATCAGATTTTCCTGTATTTGCGCCATTATCCTGGCATCTGCGTTACTAACAAAGGGCAACCTAACTATGGTATTTTCCCAGGAAAGTTGGAGTGTTGCTGAATAATCGGACTTGAAATCTGTCAACTCAATGGTTAAGGACTCATGTGTTGTAGGACTGTTTATTGGTTTTACTTTCACCCGGAGTACATCTTTTTTCTCATCATATCCGAAATCCCCGTGGAGTGTGGCATCCGAATTTAGAATGATGGTCCACTCTTCAGGGCCTGGAATGGAGTAAAGGGCGTATTGTCCTTTTTGTACGGATTGCCCGCCTATCTGAATGTCTTCACTGAATTTTATTCTGGTACTTTCTCCTGCTCCGGTTCTCCAGAGTATTTGGTAAGGCACCAGTGATCCAAAGATTTTTCTTCCTCGCATGTGTGGCCTGGAATAACTCAAATATATTTGAGTAAATCCTAATTGATGGGTCCAGCTGGCATCAGGACTAGCGGGTGGGAAATCCATCTGAGCTATCAAAAATGAAGGCAGCAGGAGTATGATCACTATAAATGTTTTCATAACTTTATTTATCTATTTTTTTAGGTCTGTCATATTGACAACAGCCGTGAAGATTATCATATACTGCATCCGGTGCCCTGAATTTATCACTATCATAACCTACAGATGCGATTCTTTGCAAAACTTCATCTACACTGGTTTTTGTACTGTCTATAGTTATTTTTGCCATAGCGGTTTCTGTATCCCATTCTGTCTTTGATATACCTTTTACATTCCCCGCATTTTCGATGGTCTTTTTGCACATGCCACAATTACCATAGACTTTGGCATCTATGATTTTTAGATTTTTAGATTGTGCTGCACAGAGATGGGTAGTAAATAACACTATAAATATTACCACTACACTTTTAATAAATGTTTTCATTAAGAATTAATTTGAAATTTTAAAAATAGACATGCTTAGTTGTCCGCATTGGGGCAGACGGGTATTTTACCTAGGATGCTTCTAAATAAGATTATTAAAATGTATGTTAGAATCTTAATAAGTACACAAAGTACTTAAGCAGATTCTATGTCACAATTTTGACCAATAAATCATATAAGTTTATTGTCGTATTTAAGAAACAGAGAAGGAAGAAAGGAAGGAAGGAAGTTTAACAAAGAAAAGATTGATAAAGCACCCTTAAATTGTCCAAAGGGAGTGGTGGTGGTTTATATAAGTGAAATCTTAAGGTCTTTTCATTTTGAATGATAAAATCAATTTCACTAAAAATGGTCCAAGCGATGGTATGATAAAAAATAGGTTGAATCTCTGGAAGAATAACCTTTGTTTGCTCTGAAGCACTTACATTAAGTTTTTTATAGTGTGTTTCATCTTTGCAGCAAGGCTTCTTATTAAATGCAACGTTGTGGATTGATTTGTGGTTTGTACATCCCGTTGCAGAACAGCTTTTGGATTTTATCCTAGAACAACAACTATCAGGTTTTAAATAAATAGAAAAAGTGGTTCCGTTTTTACTACAAGTATGAACAAAAGCACTTAATCCTGCAGTAGATACTAACAGATTTAATGCCAACAAAATATGCAACCCTTTGAAAATCATATTCTTTTGCTAAACGTAATACACATATTAAATGTTGTATTTTAGTTATAATTTGGAGCAAAATAACTCCCTCTTACATCAATAAAGAAAGATACAATATTTATGGTGAATTCCCCTTACCATGCATATTTGGTCTTATGTTGCAGGTGTGGATGATAACAACATAATAATCAATAGGTGAAGTAGTCTACCATCTATTTCCTGTCTCACATTTCCATGCCAATGTATTTGTATGGCTCACAATGTGCAAATTTACATTATTTTTACATCATTTACTTTCTAATTTATTCCACCGGCACCCAAAGTATCAGTCGGCGGTCGTGAAAAAATGTATAAATAATACTGGCTCATTTAATATGCTATTGTGCATACTCCGGGTTAGTTAGAAATTTTTGATCACTCAATGTTTTTAGAAAATTGACTAAATCTATTTTATCCTGTTCACTTAAAAGAAGGCCCTTGGCTATAGTGGGTATTATGAGAGGCGATACGGTGGAAGACATTTTTACTTCAGAATTGTAATGCTCTACAACTTCTTCCAATGTTTGGAACCGTCCATCGTGCATATAAGGTGCAGTTTGAGCAATATTTCTGAGTGAGGGTATCAAAAAAGTAGCTCTGTCTTCCGCCTGCTTACTTACCTTTTCTCTGCCGATATCTTTGAAGTTTGACTCGAAATCCAAACCGTTATTCATAAATGCTCCATTTTCAAAATTGGGTCCACTATGACAATGAGCGCAATCAGCACCGGACAAGTCAGGAAAAAACTGATTATATTCCGTAAAAAACAAACTCCGTCCCCGCTCCTCACTTTCACTAAATGTTACTGTTCCGGCCAGGTATTGATCATATTTTGAATCAAATGAAACTATGGTCATCATAAATTGCTCTAATGCCAAACTTACCTTTGTACTATTAACTTCTGATGTGCCAAAAGCTCTTATAAACTGATCTGTATATGTTTTATTTCCACTGAGTTTAGCTACAACATTTTCTAGTGTTTCATGCATCTCCAATGGATCCTGAATAGGTTGAAGTGATTGTTCTCTTAAAGTTGTAGCTCTCCCATCCCAAAAAAATCCGGACTTATGCCAAGCCATATTAAAAATGGGCATAGCCTGCCGCTTCCCAAATAATCCATCTACGCCTTTAGAAAATTGATTTTTATCAGAAAATCCATCATTTTGCGCGTGACAACTAGCGCAAGATTGTGTTCCGTCTTTTGAAAGTGCTTTTTCATAAAACAACATTTTGCCTAATTTTACCCCTTCTATGGTAAGTACATTATCTGCAGGTAATTCAGGATCTCCAAAATTTTCAGGAAATGTGAAAGTATAAGGTGTGGCATCATATTCTGCTACCACTATGTCTTCACGTTCACAAGCCATGACCACAATGATTAGAAGGATAAAAACGATACTCAATATTTTACTCATAATATTTTTTTTATTCGCTCAAAAATTGATTTGTGAGCAGAGTAGAATCATTCAAGGTTTGTAAAAATGCAACTAAAGCTTTTTTTTCATTTTCAGTCAATCCAAGCGGCCGGATCAGGTCACTCTTATGTTTATGTGGTTTTCCACCACTGTTGTAATGATCAACAACGGCTGATAATGTTGAAATTGAACCATCATGCATATACGGTGCTGTAAAACCGACATTTCTCAAACTTGGTGTTTTAAATAAGGCAAGATCTGATTCTTTTTGGGTAAGTCTGAATCTACCGGAATGGCTGTATGTTTCATATAGGCCATTATTTTTAAATTCATAATTCGTAAAATTAAAGCCTCCATGACAAACACTGCAATTTGTTTTCTCACTAAAAAACAGGTCTTTTCCAAGGCTTTCTTCAGAAGTTAAATTTGCTTCCCCGGTTGTATAATCATCATATTTACTATTTCCACTGATAATGCTTCGTTCAAATGTGCTGATACTTCTGGTAATGACAAACGCATCTAATGCCCTTCCGTATGCCCTCATTGCCATTTCTTGATAGACTTTGTCCTTTTCCAGCCTATTTACGATTTCTACTATGTTAAACCCAAATTCATTGTGTTCTGAGATAGGTACAAGTACTTGCATTTCAAGTGTGGGTATTCCTCCCTCTCTGGTATAATAAGGATGATAAGCAACGTTGGCTAGTGATGGTGCATTTGTTGTCCCTGCTCTCCCAAATACGCCTGGAGTTAAACTTATGTCATCTGCAAATCCTCTCCCTTGTTTGTGACAACTGGCACAACTTATGGTAGAATCTAAAGACAAACGCTTATCATAAAATAATTTTTTTCCCAGTGCCCAACGTTCGGAACTGAAAGCGTTTTCCGCAGGAAAAGTGATCTCGGGGAAGTGACCGGGTATAGATATTTGTTCTAATATTTTATTAGAAGGAATTAGTATTTCGTCCTTATCTGAGCAAGAAATACATGTGAACAGAATAAATATTAAATATACAGACCCGTACCTCATCTATTTATTGTTTCACTATACCGCCCCGATAAGTTAATTTTCCAGCTTGTATCAATTCCACGAAATAAAAACCTGAATAATTAAGTACTACGTCATTTTGTAAGCCTGGATTTGCAATCTGATGGACGGTTCTTCCTAATGCATCTCTGATTATGATGCTGGAGCTTATGATTTGATCTTCCGTAAGTGCAATGGTTACTTTACTTTCAACAACAGGGTTTGGATATATTTTTAATTTACCTATTTCTATTTCATGAGAAGCCGATGTCCCTTCCGTCGCTTTGAACACATTTAGATTATAATTGGTCATTAAAGGAATGGCTTCTTGAGCACTACCATGTTGAAAAACATTTTTGTTCATATTGATTCCATTTAAGCTGAGTTGATAATCTGCATCTATTGAAATCATTAAAGCTCCATTAAGATCTGTACCATTTGTAGCTATGGTTGTAGAATTGTAGAGAACATCACCCAAAGCATGAATCTGATAATTAAATTGCAAGTTTGCACCTGAATTCCCTTCCATGGCAACAAATCTATAACCGGCAGCCCAACCCCAGTGCATATCAGGAGATCTGGGGGCAAGCGGATGACTGGATGGCCATAATGTAGGATCAGCATGATTATTAGATGGATCTACTCCAACTGAAAATGTAATGGAATCAAGAACACCAATATTAAAATCGCCTATCAATTCATCGACAGCATTCCCATTTGAAACTAAGATATACTTATCGTTAACATCTGTTGTCGTGCCACCATCATGGTGAAGCTTAATAGATGAAATATAATATTCAAGTCTTGAAATTGAAAATCTTGTCCCCAGATTATTTGTTCCTTCATCACCTATAGTAAAGGGAGCATTTCCTATATATTGATTGATATGTAAATAGACTTCCTTTTGCCCATAAGAAAATGTAAAAGTCAACATTAAAAATGCTGTAAGTAATAGATTAGTAAAAGATTTTACCATGAGTGTTGGATTTTGTTTAATCTAAAATTATTGTATCGAACTGCCATTCGCAAATATAAAATTTAATTTGGAGATGCATCTTCAGTTGAACCTATTTTGTCTCTTAGTTATAGTCACATAATTTAATATCTAACCATCGATGAATAATCTATCTTACCAATTGATTTGAATTTTTTATGTAATTGATCATTTGCTGATTTTTACTTTTTTTCGACTGACAAAAAACAAAATGAATCCAGATCCAACCGTCGTCAGACCCAGGATTGAAAATACCCTTAATATCCAATTGGTAATATTATCTCTTCCCTGATAATCCATTGTATGCATCATCCATAAGCAATCAAATATTCGCCATCTGTCATTTCGGAATTTTTGAATAGTACCTAATTCTGATGAAACATAAACGGTCGTATTGGAAGGGTGTTCAAATTTGACTGCATATGCAGGGAGAGGGCTATCACGGTATTCGTGATGTTTACTAGCGGTTGTCAAATATTCTATTTGTGAAACCTTTGCGTTTGTATAAAAACCTTTTTGGGCGACCTTCACAGCATCTTCTTTAGTTAAAGCATTCCGAAGATTACCTGTACTTGCATGCGCTAATTGGATTTTTTTGACATTATTTTCCTCACCTGTGTATATAATTTGATAAATAGGTTCACTCAAAATTTGTATCAAACGTATATCCAAAATATATTTTATTGAATCCCTTTCTTTTATTTTTTGAATAATTTCTTGTGGGTTAACTACTTTGATATCTGCTACCAGTGGGGAAACAGTTGCTCTTTGATGATCACCATGTATTTCGTCCATATCAGACCAGCTAAAATATAAACCACCTATGGTCCAAAATAGAAATTGAACTCCTAACATAAGTCCCAGAAATCGGTGTGTTTTACGGATATAATAATGTCTGTTTTTGGCCATTTTTATATACAATTTAACTTCATAATTAAACAATCTATCCCATCTGTTAAAATATGAAAAGTAAGCCCTAATCCTATAAGCCTTGTTTTAGGAAAAATAATGAATATCGGATACAATAATATTACCGGAATACTATGAAAAGGATGGAAGCCTATGCTACACCTGCAGGCTTCAAAAACAAGATTTGCCCAAAAATGATCAACATCAATAATTATTGTGGAAATCATGATTAAACCAGCTCTTAACCATTTTTCTCTCCACAATATAAGTGCAATGATAAACGGAAAACCGAAATGTAAAAAATAATGTAGTACATTTTGAAAAATACCTAAAGCAGACATTTTTAATTTTTAAAACAGTTTAAGTCTTCTTTGCAAGATCTTACTCTTAAATTAAAAGCTCTTACAATTATCAAATTGAACTAAATATATGTTTAAAGCGGCTACGATTATCAATGATCATGTCTTTGTCCTGCTCCACTTTTTAGAATAAATTCGCTGCTGATTAAATATGCCCCTTCTGTCGCCACGATTTCACCTTGCTTCAAACCTGATTTGATTTCAATCCAGTAGTCATTTTCTGCACCTGTTTCCACCATACGCTGCTCAAACGTATTATCGTGTGCCAATACCCAAACAGTTTTCATTTTCTCTAATAGTACAGCCGATTTAGGAACTGCTATCACTTTAGCAGATGATTTTTCAGGAATAACTGAAACCAGCGTTCCGGGGATGAGAAGTCCGGCTGAATTGTTAACTCTGATTTTGAGCAAGTAGATTCTTTTACCTTCTTCGATTACAGGGTTGCTATAAACTATTTTCCCGTTATAAATCAATTCTGGATTACTTTCACTATAGACTTGAAAAGTGTTGCTTCCGTTTATAGCTGCTATTTCATTGGAATAAATCTGTGCGTTTACCCAGACGTGCTTTAATGAGCTTATTCCCAGGATTTTACTGCCTTCCTCTACATACATACCCTCTGTAATATTGACTTCAGTAACATAACCTGATTCTGAAGAAAAGAAAGTTATTAATGGATTGGCGTTGCCTGATTTTTCTAATTCAACAATTTGAGTTTCAGACATTCCCCATAAGAGTAATTTATTTTTAGCAGCATTTACTAACTCATTGGTCCACTTAGATATTGGACCAGTGTTTTTAGACATTTCAAGCGAAGACAAATACTCTTTCTCATCTGCTTGTAATTGTTCGCTGTATATACTGTAAAGTGGACTTCCACTCTTAACATATTCGCCTGTGCTTTTTACAAAAAGTTTATCAATTCTACCTTTTGCCCGACTGCTGATGGTTTTTGCCAGTTCTTCATCCATGGCAACAATTCCGATAATTGTTGCAGCAGAGGAAATGTTTCTCAACTTAACTGTATCGGTTATAATTCCGGCTAATTCTTGCCGGTGTTTATCAATTGTGATGAAATTGCCTTGTAAACCTGAGTTTTCATTTTCTACTCTTTCTACTTTAATTAATGACATATTACAAACAGGGCAAGAACCCGGCGAGCTACTCTCAACCGTTGGGTGCATTGGACAGGTATAAAAACTGCCGGATGGGCTTTGATCATTTTGGTGTTCGTTTTTACAAGCTAACACAAAAAGCATCGAAAGTAGAATGGTTGAAAATAGAATCTGTTTCATGTCATTTTTCATTAAAAAATGTTTCACTGTCAGTCATTAAGCCTGCTTGCACAGCAATTTCATCTTCGGGAGACAGACCGCTTTTAATTCTTGTCTTACCGAGGTTGTCTGAACCGGCAATAACTTTTCTCAGCTGAAAGATTCCAGTACCACTTTTTGTAGTATCTGTTTTTACCCACACATAGGCGTTCAGTCCTGTTTTGTAGACTGCCGACGATGGAACTTGTAAATTCTGATTATTCCTTAAAGTGAACTGAGCGGTAACAAGGGAGTTTAGTTTCAAAGAATTATTTATGTTTTTTAACACGATTCGCAATCTCGCAAAAAGCTGACCGGCTTCTTCATATGTTTGCTCAATCACGGCAACCTTACCATTGAGAACTATCGAGGGATTACTTTCTGAAACTATTTCTACAGCCTGGCCTACATTCACTTGATTTAAATATTGATTGGAAACAGAAACTATGGCCCAAACTTCCCGTAAAGGATTCATACTAAAAAGTACTTGTCCTTGATTTACATAAATTCCTTCACGAATTTGTGAATCGGATGCCGCATAAGAACTTGCATTTCCAGTACTTTGCTGCATATTCATTGAGCTATTAGATGATTCAGTATTAGGGCTTAAATTTTCTTGTGTCAATGGAGAATTAAAAAAAACATAAGCATTTGCAGGACTAAAAATAGAAATTGTTAAAGCCACAGTTCCTCTTTTTTCCAATTGCTCAATTTGCTTTCTGGTGATGCCAAGCAAACCAAGTTTCTCAGCTGATTTTTCTATTAGATTCTTTTCAGCATTTGAGTTTAATAGGAAAAGATGCTCTTCCTGATAGGTGCGTAAACCGGGGCTGTATATATCCATGATTTTATCGCCTTGCTTCACATATTGATTATTGAATTTTACATACAGTTTCTCTATTCTGCCACCGAAGCGAGCTGCTATTGAGAGATTATGATTTTGTGCGAGAGCAATAAAACCTTGTGCCTTTATTGTTTGACCATCCATCCCGGATTGCAGCTTAACGGTTGCCTGACGGGACAAAACTTGCTGGTTAGGAGAAACTGTTTGGACTAATTTTTCTTCCACCAATTGCAATTTCATATTACAAACGGGACAATTACCTGGATGGGGATATGTTTTGTCGCCTTCGCAGAGCATCGGGCAGAAGTAATCTCCATCATCCTGGACATGGTTTTCATGTCCAGGATCCATGTTTTCGTTTTTGCATGATGAAACCACAAATACAGACAATAACGCAGCAATAACGAGGAGGCTATTTAATTTCTTTCTCATATTCGTATTCTGCTTCTAACTTTAATATATTGAATAGTTTGTCATAAGCCTCTAATTTTTTCATCAGCAACATTTCCCATGCATCAAGCAATACAAAAAAATCGCCTGTATTATTTCTGTAAGCAAGGATATTGGCTTGCAGATTGTTTTCGTAAGCGGGAACTATGTTTGTTGTATAACTCTCATATTGAGCGTTTTCGTAATTGAGCATGCTAAGTTTTTCCGATATCATTTTTGTTGCCATTAATTCCATTGTTTGCTTTTCCTGTTCCATGGATTGTATTTGGAAGCCAATGGAGTTTATTTCGGATGAATACATTTTTGAGGACCAGGGCACAATGGGAATTGTCACCATTCCCATCACGGACCATTGATTTGGCATACCAAACATCTGCATGTGCTCAGCCCGTATTCCAAAATCAGGGCGGGAACCGGTTTTCATAACTCGTTGTTCAAGCTGCATGGATTGAATATATTTGGAAAGGGCAGTAATGTCGCTGCGTGTTGAAATGGGTGATATTTCGGCAAAGTCGAACAAATAATTCTGTAGAGATATGAGCGAATCAATCTGAAAGCTTGTGTTTACGTCACGTACCAATAAAATATTTAAGCCGATATTGCTTTCTGCAATGGCTCCTTCCAGCATCAGCTGCATGTTACCAAGTTCGGCTAATCGGGCTTTAGCTTTATAAATCGTCTGCAGTTGAGACTGGTTGTTGCTGAATTTTTCTTCTGTTGAAGTAATTAGCAGTTGGAGTATTTCTTCACTTTCTTTCAGAATGGATTGTTTTTTTTCGGCAACATAACGCTTGTAATACAGAATTTTCGCTTCGAGTCTCAATTCGTTTTTGGTCCATTCGCTTTTAGCTTTTTCGATTTCAGCCAGTGAGTTGATATAGTTTCTTTTGGCATTGAGTTTACGCTGATTGGGGATCATCTGCTCAACGGAAAAGGCAATACCTGATTGGTTCATAGGATTATTTTCCTCACGTACCATTGAAAGGTTATAGGGAAAGCTCATAAGGCCTGTTGAAAAAGTGGGGGGCATCCAGGCTTTTGCTCCTGCTGCGCGGGCTTGTATGGACTGAGTATTGTATTGATACTGGAGGATGGACGGGAAATTGGTTTCTACCTGCTGTACCAGATTTTCCAATGAAATATGATTGGTACTCTGTGCGCGTATGTTGAGTATGGCAAGATAAAAAATGCTGACAAATGAAATTAGTTTCTTCATGGCTTCAAGCTTTTTATTTCATACAAAGTCCATAGTCCACCCAACCCGTCAATTAATCCGAATGATAAAAAATGCCAGTCGGCTTTCCCTGAAAGCATGAGATAGGCAACTACTAAAGGGGCTGCAAAACGGGTATGTGTTGTGTAAGTTGCAAATCGCATGTCATCAGAAAAAGCGGAGCGGATATAGTAATAGGATGAACACAACAACACAAAACCAAGCATGTTTAGCCAGGGTTCACCTGTAATGGGAAGACTGAATAACGGCAAAATCAAGTGAGGAATAAATAACAATACTATTCCCATAATTAGGGAATAAACTCCGAAGATTAAAATGGTTTTGCTTACTCTGTTCATTTAATTAAAGTTAGGTGTTTGAGAATAAAATCAACCCGTTCTGCTGGTGAGAGAATAGGCACATGAACAATGGGGCATGGAAATGACTGATAAACCTTGATAATAAAATTATGGATTCGGAATTGTTCCGATTCATCCTCTAATCGTGCATAGTCATTTGTAAGCGGTAACCGGGCCAAAATGAAAACATTCTTGTAGCAATACTTATTGCACTGCTCGACTAACCGACCGTCATATTCCAAACCCAAGAATTGATAGTAAGCCATTGTATCGGGTAAGGCACGGTCTAAAAACACTATTTCGTTTACATCTAATGTTCCTTCTTCTTCAATCTGCATATTTAGCACACTTAACTGAAACTCTTTTTTGTTTTGGCGTACTTCTTCCACCGTGCGCCCTTTTATTTTTTGGGTATCAATGTAATGTCGTGCATGTTCAATGGTGGTTTTGTAACCTCTTTCGGCAAGCAGATTTACTACTGTTGTTTTCCCTGTGCAGGGGCCGCCTGTAATAACATTCCAGTTAGTGATAATTTCTTTGTGAGCTGAATTTTTTATCCATTTTCTATTTTCGTTATTAATCTTCATCATGAATAAGGTTTGTGCGCTTTAAAATTTGAATTACAAAGAGCGAAAGGAAAGCAGAAGCAATAATTAAAACCCAGTCATTCGCCTTAAGGAGCTGAATATTAAGTGCTTCACGAGCTGTTGGTATGAACAATATAGAAAGTACTATTAATCCGCTTAAAAGCAGAGCATACCATACATACTTATTGCGGAATACTTCGGATTGGGTAAATGATGTTTTAGCTGATGCCATGTTGAACACATGGAATAACTGACAAAAAATAAGACTGAAGAACAAGATGTTGTTGCACAACTTTGGATCAAATCTTTCTCCGGTGTGCAAAAAATAATGACTAAAGAAAACCGAACCCAAAGTGCACAAAGAAATGATGGTCGCATAAATCCATACAGAATACCACTGTCTTGTTTTTAAAAGCGGCTCAGTTGGATTGCGTGGCTTAAGTTTCATTACTAAAGGGCTGCCTTTACTTACACCTAAAGCTAGTGCTGGTAATACGTCTGTTACCAAATTGATAAACAGAATTTGCAATGGAATTAATTGAAAATGCAGACCTGACAGAGCAACCAATGACACCACAAACAACTCGCTCATGTTGCACGAAAGCAAGTAAATCACAAATTCCTGAATGTTATTGAAAATGACACGACCTTGCTTGATGGCATGAACTATGGAAGAAAACTTATCGTCTTTTAATACCATGTCTGACACCTCCTGTGCTACCTGTGTTCCACGCTTTCCCATCGCAATGCCAATGTCGGCTTTTTTCAAAGCAGGGGCATCATTCACGCCATCGCCTGTCATTCCAACAATGTTTCCTTTTTCCTGCAACACAGTTACTAAATCCAATTTATGCGCGGGTGTAACTCTTGCGAAAACTGTGGTGTCAGCCCACAGTTGTTTCTCTTGCTCATTTAACTGCTCAAATGGTTTCATGTTTTTTCCGATGACAGGCTGTTTGTCTTCAGAAATATGGAGTTGATTGGCTATGTAATTTGCAGTAGCTGGGTGGTCGCCTGTAATCATCACTACTTTAATACCTGCTTCCTTACATTCATTGATGGCAGTCAATACATCATCGGCTAAGGGGTCCATCATGCCATAAAACCCGGCAAAAACCAAATCGGTTGTGAGTGAAGTATCTTTTGAAGGAGTTTCTTTAAAAGCACCAGCAATTACTCTTAAACCGGATGCTGCCAATTTTTCAGCTTTTTCTTTCCAATGTTTATTTGATTCCTCATTCAGTGATTGAATTTCAGAACCTATTAGAATATGGCTGCATTGTTTGAGAATCTCTTCAGCCGCGCCTTTGGCGTAAATCATAAAGATATTATTATCGCTATGCAGCGTCGCCATCATTTTTGTTTCCGAAGAAAACGGAATTTCATCTACTTTAGGAAACTGCTGTCGCAACTGATCAATATTCTTTCCGTTGTTGTGTGCATATTTCAACAAGCCCGTTTCAAGGGGATCCCCAATTTCTTTAATGTCGTTCTCGGAAATCTGAATGGATGCGGTGTTGCATAAAACAGCGATTTGTTGCATAATCAATTTATCTTTTCCTGCATTTTCATCTGGTGTGATTACTTCTGTAACCTCTATTTTATTTTGAGTAAGCGTTCCGGTTTTATCGGTGCAGATTACCGTAGTGCCGCCTAAAGTTTCTACGGCAGAAAGTTTCTTCACAATAACATTGTGTTTTGCCATTTTCATCATGCCTTGTGCCAGTGCAAGTGTTGCCACAATGGGAAGACCTTCGGGAATGGCTGCTACGGCTAGTGCAATGGAAGTTTTAAGCAATTCAACATAATCGCCATGTGTAAATATGCCGACAATGAAAATCATTACAACCAAAGCAATAGTTATGTAAATGAGTTTGCGGCTGAAAACCTGTAATTTTTTTTCAAGTGGTGTGGCTGACTGATCAGCACCCTGCACTAGATGTGCTATTTTGCCTAATTCGGTTTGCATTCCTGTCGCTACCACAAGTGCCTTGGAGTTTCCGCTGGTAACGAAAGTACCTTTGTGCAGCATATTAGTTCGGTCAGCCAATGAAACATCTTCGGAAAGTTCGCTTGCTGTTTTTTCAACAGGCATAGCCTCTCCCGTAAGCGATGCTTCATTTATGGAAAGTTGTGTAGCGGAAATAATTCTTGCATCTGCGGTAATCATATCACCAGCATCAACAAAAAGTATATCACCTGGAACTAATTCTTCGGATGCTATTTCGATCAGATTACCTGATCTGAAAACTTTTGCCGGAACGCTTGCCAATTTTTTTAGGGCATTCATCGAGCGTTCCGCCTGCAACTCCATCCAAAAGCCCATACCTGCATTAAGAAGTATTACAAGCAGGATTGCCATAGCATCTAAATATTCCTGAAACCAGAACGACATTCCTGCTGCAAACAGTAGCATATATACCAAGAGGTTGTTAAACTGCGACAGTAATATTTTTAAAGGATGTTTGACTTTGCCTGAATGAATAGAATTGCTTCCATATTTTTCGATGTGGCTTGCTACCTGAGAAGTGGAAAGACCTTTTACAGCATCACTTCCTAATTCTAGGATGATTTTACTTATTGGAATGTTATGTGAGTTTTCCATAACTATCAATCTTTTATTTCCAGGTATTCAACTTTACCGTGTTTTCGCAACTCATATTCTTTCACCATCTGATATATCACAGGCAATGCGATTAAGACAAAAAGTGTAGAAGTAATCATTCCGAAAACAAAAGGAATAGTGATAGGCTTCATAACATCGCTTCCTACACCTGTTGCCAGGAGGATGGGCATTAGTCCAAAAATGTCTGCCATAACGGTCATAAGTTTAGGACGGACTCGCATGACAGCTCCTGAAAAAACAGCTTTTTGTACTTCTTCTTTTGAGATTTCAGGGCTACCGTTTTTCTCCACTGACTCGCTGATGGCTTCATTTAGATAGACAAGCATCAAAACACCAGTTTCTACTGCTATTCCAAACAAAGCGATAAAGCCGACTGCTACTGCTACTGAAAAATTTACGTCAAAAAAATACATGGAATATACTCCCCCAATTAAAGCTATGGGAATACCGGAAAGAACAATCGCCATTTCTTTGAACGAATGAAAAGTAAAGTAAAGCACGAAGGCAATGATGAGAAGGGTAATTGGAATAATGATTTTCAATCGATTTTCTGCCCTGACTTTATTTTCAAACTGTCCGCTCCAGTTGATAAAATAACCATTGGGCAAGTTTTTGAAATCAGCATCAATTTTTTCCTTGGCATCATTCACTACGCTTCCCATGTCTCTGCCCCGAATATTAAATAAAACCGTACCCCGCAGCATTGCATTTTCAGAATTTATCATAGGAGGACCTTCTGAGATCTCAATATCTGACACTGCCGAAAGAGGAACTACGCCATATTTGGCAGTCTGAATGGGGGTTCGTTTTATCTCTGAAATGTCTTTTCTGAAATCCGGTGCCAGTCGCATGGCTACACTAAATCGCTGCCGACCTTCCACTGTTTGAGTTAAAGGCATTCCTCCCAATGCCATTTCAATCATCATATTAACTTCTTCAACAGTAAGATTGTATCTTGCTATTTCATCCCTCTTAATTTTGATATCGAGATATTTTCCTCCTGTAAGCTGCTCTACATATAAATCTGCAAGTCCATCAATACCTTGCAGGGATTTTTCAATTTGGCGGGCAATATTGTAAATTGTGTCTAACTCTTGTCCATAAATTTTAATCCCAATATCTGTTCGAACCCCCGTGGAAAGCATATTAATACGGTTGATGATAGGTTGGGTCCAACCGCTGGTAACACCAGGTATCTGCACTTTATTGTTCAATTCGGTTATCAGTTTTTCTGTGGTCATTCCTTCCCTCCATTCTGACTTTGGTTTCAGCAAAATAATACTTTCAATCATGCTCATAGGTGCATTATCTGTAGCAGTGTAAGCCCTTCCCGCTTTACCTAAGACATTCTCCACTTCAGCTATAGACATAATGAGTTTGTCTTGTACCTGCAAAATGCGTTTCGCTTCATTGTTGGATACATCGGGTAATGTAACCGGCATGAATAGTAAAGACCCTTCGTCTAAAGGCGGCATAAACTCAGATCCTAAACTAAGCACAAATGGAATACTGCCTAAGACGATTAGAATACAGATAGCAATGACTGTTTTTTTCCAGCGCTGACAAAGGCGTAAAACCGGGCTGTAAATTTTAATAAAGAAATTGGCTACAGGATTTCTGCTTTCAGGAATGAGTTTACCCTTCATGATGGAACGCAGCAGCATAGGCACCACAAATAATGCAATAATGGCAGAGCCTATCATCACAAATGTTTTTGTAAACACTAATGGCGAAAATAATTTCTTTTCCTGCCCTTCAAGAAACAGGATGGGTGCGAATGAAATGAGCGTTACCAAAATGGAAAAGAAAACGGCTCTTCCAACGGTACGTGAAGAGCGTTCAATGATTTTAATGCGTTCGGCCTCGCTTAGCTCTCTTGTATGTCCTATACGTTCTTTTTCCATTATTCTACTGGTTTTGAAACTGCCTTCACCAAGCCTTTATAAGCGTTTTCAGTCATAACAATTCCGGCATCTACCAAATCACCAATGGCCAGGGCAATACCCCCTAAGGACATAATGTTGAGTGAAATGCCAAACAATTTTACCAACATAAAGCCTATCAATACAGATAATGGAATCGTAACAGTTGCAACAATTGCACTACGGATATGAAAGAGAAATACAAAAACAACAAGTGCAACAACAATTATTTCTTCAATCAAAGCTTCTTTGAGTGTTGCAACTGCCGCTTCGATCAGATTGCTGCGGTCATAAGCAATTTTGATTTTTACTCCGGGGGGTAGACCTTTTTCTACATCACCCAATCTTTCTTTCACACGGTCAATTACTTCCTTGGCATTCTCACCGTATCGGGCAACTACCACGCCGCCAACCACTTCACCTTCGCCATTTTCTTCCACAATTCCTAAACGAATGTCGCTGCTCATTTGTACATCAGCCACATCTTCCAGCTTAATGGGAATAGATTTGTTTGACCCAACAGCGATTTCCTCAATATCCTGAATGTCTTTAATATATCCTAAACCACGTATCATGTAGCCCATGCGGTTCATTTCATAAATACTCCCACCCACATCACGGTTGTTTGCCCTTATAGCATTCGCTACTTCCATTGCCGAAATGTTATAGTAAATCAATTTATTGGGATTGATACTTACCTGATATTGCTTCTGAAAACCACCAAATGAGGCCACTTCGCTCACGCCTTCTACATTTTGTAAAGCAAATTTTACATACCAGTCCTGAACAGCCCGAAGTTCTCCCAGATCGTATCCATCGCCCTGCAGTGTATACCAAAACACGTGTCCTACCCCTGTTCCATCGGGACCAAGAGTAGGAGTTATACCTTGAGGCATTGCTTTCTGGGCGAAGTTCAATCGCTCCAATACACGTGTTCTTGCCCAGTAGATCTCCGCATCGTCATTAAAAATGACAAAGATGAAGCTCATACCAAACATTGAAGAGGCACGAATAGCTTTAACATTCGGTATACCTTGCAAGTTGGAAACCAAAGGATAGGTAATCTGGTCTTCAATGATCTGAGGATTACGCCCCATCCATTCGGTATATACAATCACTTGATTTTCAGAAAGGTCAGGAATGGCATCAACAGGAGTAGTCATTACTGACCATACACCTCCTACTACAATCAACATAATACCAATCCAAACAAAGAAGCGGTTGTGGGTAGACCAAGTGATAATCTTTTCAATCATGAATATTGCGTTATCAGAAATTATATCAAGTGCAACAGCAAACTATGAAAATTAATAGATCAAATCAACTCATTGCTTATATGAATTAATCAGCAAATAACTCAAAAATTAATTTTCCATAGCCTGATATTTATCATAGAATCTATTGATTTTGGTCATGTCCCTGATGCTGGTGTGTGCTGGAATCCATTTTTTCAAGATTCATATTGCATACAGGGCATTGACCGGGTTTGTCGTACATTTTGTCACCTTCGCATCTCATGGGGCAATGATATTTAACATAGGTAGCTTGTTCATTTGTGTGGGTTGCTTTATTGCTTTCTGATGTATTGTTGCCACAAGAAGCGAAGAACATTACTGATGATAGTAATATTGCTGCAGTTAAGATTTTGGTTTTCATACTAAGTTATTTTTGAATGTAATTTAATTTTAAATGTGATAATACGAAAAAGTTCTCTTCAAGTTTTATGAAAAAAGATGTCAAAAGAAATATGGAACTGCCATTTTTTTCAAACCGCAATCAGGGGATGTGGTACTCTATGATTTTAAGAAGACACAATTCGAGCCCTATGCATTCAGGAGTGAAATACGTATTCATCTTTGTTGTTTTCACTGAAGTATTAATAAGATAATTCTGACTAAGCCAAATCGGGGTAGATCATTAGCTTCGTGCCATTATCTAATATCTGAATGATTATTCTGATATTACGACTATATCCATAGTTAATGCATACCAGCTCAATTCTCATTCAACAGTTCTTGATTTTCGCTAAGCGATCGTAATTTTCTTTTCCAGATAAACACTCTGCACGGCATTTAACAATTTTACACCATCGTTAAAAGGTCGCTGAAATGCTTTTCTCCCCAGGATTAGCCCCGAGCCTCCAGCCCTTTTATTGATTATGGCCGTTGTTACTGCATCCACCAAATCTGATTCACCATTGGAGCCACCCCCGGAATTGATCAATCCTATCCTGCCCATATAACAATTAGCCACCTGTAACCTGCAGAGATCTATTGGGTGATCTGTAGTCAAAGATTCATACATGTCATCGTTAAACTTTCCGAACCCAATATTTTTGAACCCAAAGTTATTTTCCGGCAATTTTTGTTTGATAATATCCGATTGTATGGTAACACCGAGATGATTTGCTTGTGAAGTCAAATCAGCCGATGAATGATAGTCATCTTTATTCGATGTAAAGGCATCATTACGGGTGTAGCACCATAAAATAGTTGCCATACCGAGACTATGTGCTTCCTCAAATGCTTCTGCAATTTCCCTAATCTGACGATTGCTTTCCGCGGAGCCGAAATAGATCGTCGCACCGATTGCAACCGCGCCCAGATTCCAAGCTTCCCTGACCGTTCCAAATAAAGTTTGGTCATAGGTATTGGGATAGGATAATAGTTGGTTATGGTTTATTTTTACTATAAACGGAATTTTGTGAGCATACTTTCTTGCATACAATCCCAAGCCGCCGAAGCTTGAGGCGACTCCACTGCATCCCGCTTCTAGTGCCAATAATATGATGTGCTCAGGATTAAAGTAATTTTGGTTCTTGTAGAAAGAAAAAGAGGCAGTATGTTCAATTCCCTGGTCAACCGGAAGAATATTGAGATAACCCGTTTCAGCAAGATTTCCATGATTGTACAGTTGAGTTAGGCTTCTAAGTACTCTTGTATTCCTGTCACTGTTCATGAAAACATTCTCCACACTATTTTTATCGGGCAAATGCAATTCATGTTTGGAAATTTTTTCACTAATATGGTCTAGAAAATAGGATGCTTTATCCCCTAAATGTTCTACAATATCTTCATACGTTTTCATACTTATTCTTTAATGGATCCCTAAGCTTTGATTAGTTTTGAGTATGGATTTCTCTGCACTTTCCTCCATTCCTGTTAATGACCTAATAGCATCTATTGTTTCGGGAATAACAATGGCCTGATTATCTACTACATATGCGTAATAAAGCTCATCACCTATCACTTTTAGCATGTCTTGCCAAAGAGCTACTTCGTACATATCACCCCAGGGACGTCCCATGTCCAGATATTTTTCTTTTATGGTGTTATTAGAAACCAATCCATCTGAATAGTTAATAAAACTAATTCTCGTGGATGTCGAGAAGGCATTTAGGACTTCTTCCCTGGCTGCTCTGCGGGAAAGGCGTACATTCCAATAATGCAGATGGCTAAGCGTTTGGGGTACTTTTACAGCCATAGTTACAACATCAAGTTCTGGGTCTACGCTCTGCGCATCAGGCCCCTGATGGCTGGGGATATCTTTTTCTGGAACCAGTGTGTTCATTATACCACCTAAATGGCTTTCCCATGGATCTGTCGCCCTTCGAAGCAAAGTTCCACGGGCACTAAGCAATAGACCAGCCTTTTTAAGAGTTGTGAGTGTTCGCAATATAGAGGTAGTGTTGCAAGAAACTACTCGGGTACTAGCCCTGTTCAGGGCAGATGAATAGTTATTTTCTGCACAAAAAGAGTGACCGGTGGTTTCATGTTTTTCACCACCTTGCAAAATAAATTTTAGACCACGCTGCTTGTAAATTTCCACATTTTGTGCAGCTATCTTCTTTGGCGTACAATCTACAACTAGATCGACGGCATCCAATAGGTTAGCCATATTACCTACTAAGGGAATACCTGCATTTTGCATTATTCCTGCTGCTTCTTTGGTAGCTGCATAAATAGGATAGCTCTTCAATATCGCTGACTTTATGCGCCAGTCGCTAATCATGTCGCATACACCGGTTAATTCCATATCATCTTGCCGGGAGATTGCATTAGCTACTCTTTTACCAATCACCCCATAACCAATAAGTGCTATTTTCTTTTTCATGTAACTTTGATTTTGAGCAGCATTAAATACAGGGGGTAATTTAAGATCAGATGGTTCAGTAAATGTACCGTCATTATTTAATAATTGTGTTACAGAATTAAGGGTAATAGTTGTAACATTCTGTCTCTACAAATTATATAGTTTAAGAAAAATCATAGCAAGTCAGCATTGTAAGTAAAAAAGATTTTTGCTTTTCTCATTCTTATCTGAAATATATCTGGATAGTTCCGAAAGGCCACTCAACTAATATGGTAGGAAAGGTCAGCCATCTATAGTGAACCAAACTGCTTTTTAAATTCAGATATACTCTTACTTTTTAGTCAACCAACACCTCCTCCACCTCTCCCCTTTCCAGCCCAACAAAATCGCAAAACTCCTGGATGGAAATGAATTGGTGATCCTTTTTACCGAGGTGAGATCGGATGTCTTTAATGAGCTTCCGGCTGTAGCGTTCGGAGCGGCCGGTGATCAGCTGGATGTCTTTGGGGTAAATGCAAATTCGTCGGGGTGGTTTTGGAGTAGTTTTCATACACTATCTATGCTTTATCTATGCTTTATCCATACTTTATCTATAGAGGATCCATTCTTTAAAAGTTCGCTTTTTGAAACACATTTTCCTTTTTCCATTATTAGTAATTCAAGTGCCATAATAGTACAATTCCGGCAAAAGTTCCAAAATAATATCATTTGGCATAAAGTGATATGAATTGAACTATGCCGACATAGGTATTTGATTAATAGGTACATACACATGTAGATTCGTTGCAAAGTAATTTGCTATGCGAAATGTGTTTTTGATTTCCTTACTTTTCATGGTGCTCCTGGTGAGCGCTCAGGATACTTGTAGAATCACCAGAGTCATTGATGGCGATACCTACGAACTGCTATGTGACAGTCAAAAGTCGATTCTTCGGCTCATGAATGTCGATGCTCCGGAAAAAGACCAGTTCTATGGTCAGCGTGTGACGGATACTTTGAGTCAAATGCTGCAGGGATCTCTGGTCACTGTCCACTTCCAGAAAAAAGATTTCTATGGCCGACATCTCGGTCAAATTCATTGGAATGAAATTCCTCTGGACAGCTTGCTGATAGCCAATGGATGGGCCTGGCATTATCATAAATTCTCAAAAGACCATTCGCTAGCAGAAGTGCAGGACATCGCCCGAAGTGATGCTGGTGGACTTTGGGAATGCTCTTACAATGTACCTCCATGGATATGGAGAGGATTGAACCGGCGCAATAAGCGCATGCACAGCTTCTGTAATTAAAATCATTTTATCACTTTTTAACTGAATTAGTATGGCTCGACAAAAAGGTATTTTAAAACTGGAAGGAACCATAGGCGACCTTACCTTCTACCGCTCACAGGGCAGATACCTGGCCAGGGAGAAAGGAGGTGTGGATGCTTCCAGAATCCAGAACGACCCGGCATTCGAACGGACCCGTGAAAACGGATCAGAATTTGGAAGGGCGGGTAGTTCCGGAAAGTTGCTCAGAAACTCCTTGAGAGAATTGCTTTTGAAAGCTTCTGACTCCAGAATGGTCAGCCGATTGACCAAAGAAATGATGCGTGCCCTGAAAATGGACAGCACCAACATTCGCGGAGCCAGAAATGTGATCGATGGCGATCTGAGCATTCTAAGTGGATTTGACTTCAATCAGTCAGCGAAGTTGAACACCACCGCATACTTCCCATACACCATCAGCGTGGACAGGCCGAATGGTGATGTGGAAATCAACATTCCTGCATTTGTTCCGGCTAATGGAATTGCAGCTCCGGCAGGTAGCACACATGCCAGGCTGATTGCAGGAACTGCAGCTGTGGACTTTGCCGGAAATGTATTCGAAGCGAGCAATGCTCTCAGTGCCAATTTGTTGATTGGACCTCAAACTGAAGCTCCAATCACACTTGCCACCACTGTAAGTCCTGCTACTACCTGGGCTATTTTTGTAGCCTTTGGTATCGAGTTTTTCCAGGAAGTAAATGGCAACATGTACCCATTGAAAAATGGTGCATTCAATGCCTTGTCATTAGTAGCAATAGATCTGGTCTAAGATGGAGTTGGTTTTAGCCAGAACCTATTTCCCGGAGGCCACTAATGGGCAGCTTTATGAAGAAAGTCGAATGATCAGTAACACCATAGAGCTGCCCTGGTTGGCCAACAAACGAAGGATCTCCTGTATTCCGGAAGGGCGGTACCAGCTGGTAAAGAGATATTCCAGAAGATTCAAATGGCATATCGAATTACTGAATGTACCCAATCGGGACCTGATCCTGATGCATGCCGCAAATGATGCCAGGAAAGAGTTGCTTGGATGCATTGCACCGGTGACAAAATTAACTGGCATTGGAAAAGGAAGCCTCTCCCGGGCAGCCTTAGAAAGAATAAAATCCATCGTTTACAAAGCCTTGGATGCGAAAGAAGAAGTTTTTCTAATCATCAAAAAAGCAGATCCCTATGAACATCATTGAGAGATATAAATCCCCTACCCCGAAATTTTTCAAATTTCTACGGACGGTGGGAATAGCCCTGGCCACTGCAGGAGGAGCTCTTGTAGCTGCCCCGATTGCACTACCGGTGGCGTTGGTTTCATTGGCGGGTTATGTCACAGTGGCCGGCTCGGTCATGGTCGCTGTTAGCCAGGCAGCTGTGGAAGATTCTGCCAAAATTCAAGAGTCAAAATAAGTATGCAATATTTCAATTCAGATACAGCTGCCGGGACAGCCGGTGGCACTTTACTCGGCATTATACTCCATATCAATGGGGAAGATATTGTCAAAACCATGGTGTTGGCTGCCATCGGAGCAGTGATAAGTTTCGGTGTGTCAGTCAGCTTAAAATGGGGTTTGGATAAGATCAAAGCAATGCGACAGAGAGAGTAAAGATCGTGTATGGTTCTTTTGGTTCGTCATGGTCCTTCCAAATGTGGGAGGGCCATTTTTGTTTTTTATAGTTGCACATTGCAATTCAAAAACAAAGGTGAATACTGGCAATAGTATTACTAAATTTAATCGTTTGAAATCAGTACTTCTAATTGCCTCAAGCCGGCAGGGCTCTTACTTTTTGAGATGGCAAAAAGTAAGCAAAAACCATTTCCGCTGTTGAGCCCAAGCCTAAAAATGCGCTTTCGTTTCGCTTAGTCTGCCAAACTCGCCACTGCTGTCTTGTTCCTGTTTATTCTCTGCAGGTCATCGCCATATCTGCCTGGACTCTCTGAATGCTCACACAGTGCCAGCCTTGGTCGCTTCACTCAAAACCATTTTTTACGTCTTGTTCTCAAAGGCGGAATGATTGAACAAACTCCCTAATGATTATCTCATAGGATTTATTGGATTAGTTCTACAATTATAATTTTAGCCAAAAGAGAAAACAAAAAACCGAAAAAAAAGAAAAGAGAAAGCCATTGACTTCCCGGGCGATGTTCGAAGCGGTCAAGGTTTTCGGAAAAAATACTACCTAACCGGACGACCGGAAAAAGTCAAACGGATATGATTTTCCCTTTCAAAATAAGCGGGCAGGTAAACAAAAACAGGTGGAGATTTTTTTCGAAACCCAAAGGGCTTGACCTTGACGCTTCGATGTTGAAAGCCAGGGATGAAGGCAGCAATTGAGCCCGGGTATCTTTGCTGTCTTCTTTTCATTTTGGTCTCTAAAATTCTCAGCGTTTAAAAAAAGGAGTACGAATACTCCTCTCTAGTAACAAAAGGAGTACTAATACTCCTCTGGTAACAAAATAGTAGTGGCACTCCTATCATGCTCTGTAATGATCCAAACTCTGGAATGTAATGATCCAAGATCCGCCGGGACATCATAACAAGAACATAACCTGCTACCGGAACTAAGTGCGAGCTGATTAAAAGCAATATCCTCAGGATCAATCTCACCCCAATCACAGCTACTGTGTCTCTGCAAACAATGCAACACGAAACGGTGAAAAAGATAGCGCTCTGCAGAAGCACGATGAATGCGGGTTGAAAGGTACAATGTGCCCAAACCAAAAGCTGAAATAGTACTCATAAAATAAAAATAAAAGAGTGAAAAAATGATGAACCATGTAAGCTCATACTATCCATGCGGACTCCAGCGAAGAGCTGCAATAAGGCAAGGTGGATCGCCCGAAGGGTGCGCGGGAGGGTTTTGGCGGGAGGCCGGACCTTGACTATTTGCAGATCTGAAGCTAACTTGCGTGGAGAGTATGTGCGGGAAGGGAAAGGAGACAGCTTTTAATTAGTTGAATTCAAAATAATACTGAGAAAGCCAGAGGATTTTTGTAGTCTTTTGGGTGGGCAGACAGGTGTGTAGTCGGGGAAGGATGTCAGCAGACGACGAAGGAGTATGGTGGCTGACTGAGGCGGCTACTTACCTGCGTGTGCGATCGGCTGCCGGCAAGAATGAAGTGTATGCAAGGCTGCCGGATCGCAGGAGAAGAAAATCATAACAACCTGGTAAAAATTTTTATTCCAAGAAGTCAAATCAGGAGATGAAGTCGAAGATTAAAGCAATTATATTTATTGTCATCTATTCATTTTGGCTGCCCTATTCGCAGCGTTTTAAAAAAGGAGTACTAATACTCCCTCGGTAACAAAACAGTAGTAGTACTCCTGTCATGCTCAGTAATGATCCAAACTCTGCGGTGAATAGATATAAGATCCTCCGGAACATCAAAAGCGGAGAACAACCTGCCACCGGAACTAAGTGCTCTCTGATTACTGGCAAAATCCTCCGGATCCAGCTCACCCCAGTCACAACTGTGATGCCGATGGATACAATGCATAATGAAGTGATGAAATCGATCATGCTCAGAACAAGCAAGATGAATGGCGGATGAAAGGTACATAGCACCCATACTAAAAACTGAAACAGTACTCATAAACTAAAAATAAAAGAGTGAAAAAATGAAGAACCATGTAGGCTCATACTATCCATGCGGACCCCAGCGAAGATCTGCAATAAGGCAAGGTGGATCGCCCGAAGGGTGCGCGGGAGGGTTTTAGCGGGAGGCCAGACCTTGACTATTTGCAGATCTGCAGCTAACTTGCGTGGAGAGTATGTGCGGGAAGGGATTAGACTATAGAACTTTTAAAGGCATTGATTTAGAAACCTCTAAAAGACGATTTGAAATTACAAAGGCGAGTGATCAATTTTACGTTTAAAATAATTGTTTTTATATAGTTATATATTACAATTAAATTAAATGTGTTTATATTTGTATTGAAATTTTTACTAGTCAAAAGGAAATGCTCTCCCTATTTTCCCAAAATAAAATCCTTATGAAAACTCTTCTGACAAATTGGTTTCTAACTAAAGCTTTTTTTACTCTGATAATTGGATTCCTAAACCTCAGTCTTTATAGTCAAGCAGATTTAGTAATTACGTCAGCAGATTTTTCACCCAAAACTGTAACTAGAGGAGATGATTTTAAAATTAATTTGATAGTAAAAAATACTGGGAATGTAAATGCCCGTCAGTCATTTATGTTCTTGTATTTTTCAAAAGATTCTTTATTTTCTGATACAGAAGAAGTATTTAGCAGGGTATCAGTGAAATCATTAGCTCCTTCTGAAAGTGTAGAGATCAAGGTAGACTACCCTATTCCCAATTACTTTATAGCAGGAACCTATTATTTAGGCTTTAAGTTGGATGTTACTGATCTGGTTTTTGAGATTAATAATCTAAATTTATACAAACATGTAGACAAAATAAACGTAATTAATAGTATAAAACCAAGAGTAAATCTACCCTACCCAATTATATTTATTCATGGACTAGCCGGAGACAGCGATACCTGGGATGAATTATTAATCCAATTAACATTTGAACAAGGACTGGCTTATGGAGGCAGATTGGATTTTTGCCTAAATAGCGACAATAATACATCTACTTCAAACATAATAAATGATTATAAAGACTTTACCAATCTTAGCAATTTAACGAAAGCAGACTTCTATGTAGTCAATTTTGCGGTTGGGCCAACAGGAATTAAATATACAAATGTAACGGACCTAAATCAGAGTAATCAATCAGCTATTTTCAAGCAAGGCCGGGCACTTAAGGATGCAATTAAGCATGTCCTTCAAATAACCGGGAGTAAAAAAGTCATACTTGTGGGACATAGCATGGGGGGATTAGCAGCCAGAGAATACCTTCAAAATCCAAATAATTACCAGCCCGGAGGAAAACACCAGGTAGCTAAACTAGTAACTGTTGGAACACCTCACGGAGGTTCCAACTTCAGTGGAGGAGGAATTGGGACTGCATTTGGCTATGATGAACTTTCTGAAGCAGTTCGGGATTTGAGAATTTCTTATTACACAAATTATCCCGGAGCATACTTATTTGGTGGAATAGAATCTACGGATAGAATTCGGGGTGCAGTACAACATTTCAAAAATGTTGATGTCAATTGTAATGGTGCTATTGGTAATACAATAACAGGTTTAAACCAAAAATCTATGCCCAATGATTTACCATATGCTTGTATTATCGGAACCGGAAGTTCTTTGGGTGGTGACGGAATTGTGTTAGAGTCGAGTGCTAATCTCAATAATCATAAACAAGTGTTTGCTGATACTTTCATGATTCCAACAAGTCCATCTGATCTACTTCCCCTTCATTTACTAATTCATAAAAATGGAGCCAATATTGCTAAAGGACTAGACGAAGCAAATGATCCAGAATTTGCTTATGAAATAGAATTGAATAAACTATACAAAGGATTTAGTAATATTCAATCACAAACCGGATACTTAGCGGATTTTGATTCCTTTAAATTCCTGATCACTCAGACCGGACAGTTGGAATTAGAAATATGCAATATACCAGTTGAAACTTTTAGAGCCAGTTTATTTGACCAAAATGGTAATGAAATTGGAGCTGCTATTAGCAATGGACGTGGAAATATCCGTATTGAAAGACAAACAAATCCTGGAACTTACTATTTAGATATAGAAAGTCAGTGGACAAACCTCAGCTATAAATATCCTTATACTTTCAGAGTGAATTATACTCCTTTGGTTTCCGTTGAAGAAGAAAAACAAATTGCAACTACATCAATATACCCAAATCCCGCGAGTGATGAATCAAATATTTACTTTCAACTCCAGCTCCCGGAATTAATTGATTTGATCATTTCGGATATGAGTGGGCGTACTGTAGTGAATAGTCAACACCATTGTCAAGTGGGGGAAAATCATATAAATGTTGATCTAAGAAATATTCCTGCAGGTGCTTATGCTTTAACCTTAAGAAATGGCCAGGCGATTAAGACTCATCGACTAGTAGTTGTAAAGTAAATACTGAAGGGGCGTCGACAAAGTCTAAAAAAACATGACAACTTCCTTCCAGAGAATATACCGAAAAGGAGTGAATTCTTATAGACAAATTTACAGGTGTGTAGCCGGCGAAAAATGTCAGCTGACGACGCAGGAGTAAAGCTGGCAGACTGAGACGGCTACTCACCTGCATGAGCGATCGGCTGCCGGCAGCAACGCAGTGAATGCAAGGCTGCCGGATCGCAGGAACTTCCCTAAAATATTCCGACCCGTATATACCCAATAGGGTATACATTCAACTCTTATTAATCATTTATACCCGAAGGGGTGTAATTAGAATATTTTTAATGCACTTATACCCTATATGGTATAATTTACCAAATCAATTGTATAATTACATTCGAAAAGGTATAAAATATGAAATTATCGTCTTTTTTAAAAGAAAAACGAAGACTAACCGGTCTTACCCAACTGGAATTGTCAGAAAAGGCAGGTGTAGGACTTCGATTTGTTAGAGAATTAGAACAAGGTAAGAAAACCCTGAGGCTTGATAAGGTGAATCAAGTACTTAAACTGTTCGGATACGAAATGGGTCCAATCAAGTCTGAACCATACATAGATGATGAACAAGACAATGAGAAGGGCTGAAATGAAATTCATAATGTATTGGCTGGGTACGATTAAGAAGTGGCCAAGTAGTTAAGCCTAATCAATTAGAGGTTGTAAAGTAATTCTGAAAGGAGGATTCAACAAAGTCTTAGCGCAGGTAAACCATCCTGGGCGGCATTTAAGATGTTGCACATAATTAGACAGCATCGAGAGATCTCAAATCTTGTATCAGGTCTCCGCCCAGGATCGGCGAAGCCGCATGCGAGCCGCCTGCGAGCGTCGCGAGGGTGGTGGGTGAGGAAGCACGGACAGACGAAGGAAGGAGTGCTCACCCGCCTACCGCTTGCGGCAGAAGGCTGGCGTGATTTTTTGCTTTCTTTTGGGCGGGCAGACAGGTGTGTAGTCGGAGAAGGGTGTCAGCTGACGACAAAGGAGGAAGCGGGCAG
Source organism: Saprospiraceae bacterium (assembly GCA_022841345.1). GTDB lineage: Bacteria > Bacteroidota > Bacteroidia > Chitinophagales > Saprospiraceae > SLDF01. The sequence goes on along the minus strand of JALHRR010000014.1, from coordinate 56 downwards.
ACTGAGGCGGCTACTCACCTGTGCGGGCGATACGGCTGCCGGCAGCAACGCAGTGT
>JALHRR010000013.1 GCA_022841345.1 Saprospiraceae bacterium | reverse complement strand
AAAGGCCACCCGGACCAATTACTTTTTTTAGAGGACTACAGAGTTTTCAAACAGCTTTCTTCACATATAGATTGACAAAGGAGTGAAGATGTGTATAAACGCTAGCTTTTGAAGAGAGGGGAGTGTAGCAACTGCTTAAGGGCAGGGATAGGGTTCACACTCAAACTCTCAACTCACACCGGCTGTTCGCCAGAAGCCAGAAGCCAGAAGCCAGAAACGGCCGCACTCACACACCGCCTTAACGCATATACGCCTCACCGCCTTAACGCATACACGCCTCACCGCCTTAACGCATACACGCCTCACCGCCTTAACGAACCACACGACCAACCCACACCCACAACTCACACTTCGATTAACCAATTACCCGATTAACCGATTCTCGAGGGGTTATGTCGTATAATAATTGGATTGTTGCTTCGATCCGGCTTTTCGCGAGGGGTTGTACCGCCTCGCTTGTATATTGCGCCCTTTCAGGGCTAAATCCGCGCCAGCCCTGAAAGGGCGTCATATGATAAGATAGGGCGCAGCCCTATCTTGCAGCACTACCGCGGATAAAAGCCCTGAAAGGGCGACATACACGGCTGTTAGATCGGATGCTCCGGTAGATTTCCTAACAACAACCAAATCGGTTTCTGAACAGGATATATGTGTAGAGACGGGCGCACGGCCGTGCGCCCCTACGAGTTCGTATTCACCATCTGTACCACTTCCACGTTTTGTTGCCTTCACCAACCACACAACTTACTCTCACCCCCACTCATACACCGCCTCACCGCATACACGCCTCACCGCCTTAACAAACCACAATACCAACCCACATCCCCCACTCACACTTCGATTAACCAATTACCCGATTCCCCGATTAACCGATCCACGCTACCTCCTCCCTCCAATCACCTGTATAACAATCCCTACCCCCATCACTATCGCTGTTCCCAATAAATTGAACCACAAAAAGGTCAACTCCGTAAAAAAGTAACAATAGAAAATGCAAGCCTGCGCTATAATTGCTGCAATGAATACAGCATTCCCTTTGACAAATTTCAGCATAAAGGCTGTGAGGAAAATACCAAGAATGGTCCCATAAAAGAGCGAGCCCAAGACATTCACAGCCTCAATTAAACTCCCCAATTGCGATGCCATATTCGCTACTAAAATCCCAACAATTCCCCACATAAATGTGGCCATTTTGGATGCTTTGAGATAATGTGCCGGATTGCGGTCCTTCGCCATATTACGCTTGTAAATATCCACAATGAAGGTCGAAGACAGTGCATTCAATTCAGCGGAAGTCGAACTCATCGAAGCACAAAATATAACCGCAATGATCAAACCGATTAGCCCTCTTGGCAAATATCTCGTCACAAAATCCAGAAAAATGTAATTGGTATCATTTGCATCCGAAAGCGGATTATTGTCCTTGATCATCGTCTTCACATCTGTGCGAAGGGTTTCAATTTCCTTATTTTTCTCCTGGATAGATGGCACTAAATCCTGTTGATTTTCCGGCTTATCCATGAATTGATTGACCAATTCCATTTTCTCCAGATGCAATTGGGTATGCTTTGTTTCCAGGTCCTGATAAGCCAAACTGTAAGAACTGCTCTCCAACTTTTTCACCTCTACCTGATTGAAGAAAAGAGGCGGTTTTTCAAATTGATAAAATGCCACCAACAACACCCCAATCAACAATATCCCAAACTGCATCGGAATCTTCACGGCTCCATTAAACAACAATCCCATCCGCATTTGATTGAGATTTTTTCCGGTGATATATCTTCCCACCTGACTTTGATCCGTCCCAAAATAGGAGAGGGCCAGGAAAAAACCTCCTATGATTCCCGACCAGACATTATATTTTTCTCTGAGATCGAAAGTGGTATCAATAACATTCATTTTACCCAGCGCCCCACCAACTTCCAGCGCTTCAGCAAATCCCATATCACCCGGCAAAAGCCGCACAATCATAATCCCCGCAATAACCATCCCGGATAGTATCACCAACATCTGCCCCAACTGTGTATAAGAAACTGCCTTCGTCCCACCAGAATAAGTGTACAAAAGCACCAGCCCTCCGATACACACATTCGTTAGATAAATATTCCAGCCCAGCAAGGAAGAAAGTATTATACTCGGTGCATAAATCGTCAATCCCGCCGCTAATCCCCTCTGCACCAAAAATAACCCTGCCGCCAGCGACCTCGTCTTTAAATCAAATCTCCCTTCCAAAAACTCGTACGCCGTAAACACCTTCAACCTGTGATACATCGGCAGAAACACCGCGGCAATCACTATCATCGCAATCGGCAAACCAAAGTAATATTGCACAAACCGCATCCCATCCGTAAATGCCTGTCCCGGCGCCGATAAAAACGTAATCGCACTCGCCTGCGTCGCCATGATAGATAGCCCAACCGCATACCAAGGCATACTATTATTGCCCTTAAAATATCCCTCAATATTAATAAGCCCTCTGCTCCTGTAAATCCCATAAATCATTATGGCCGCAATCGTAACAATCAGTACTCCCCAATCCAGTAAACTCATGAGTATAGTTTAGTAAGCCAGTAATATAATACTATCTGCAGCAACAGAAACACCATGAGCATGGCGTACCAAAAGTTCCAGGTTATTTTTCTTTCTGTGTCTTCCATTTTTCTGTTGTGAATCGTGAATCGTGAATCGTGAATCTGGCGTAGATACTCGATTTCCTATTATTACGATGGTCGAAGTCTGCGACTTCGATCCAATACATTTTGAATTTGAAATTCAACTTCGACAAATTCTCTTTTAATCGATGGTCGTCCCCAAAGCTTTGGGGATCGATCCCATATTTTTTGAATTTGCAATTCAACTTCGACAATTTCAATTTAGAGACCCGGCTGTTTACTCCTAACCACCTAACCACCTCATCTCATTCCTTACCCCGCGTCTTTTGTTCGTCCATCCGGTGCTTTTTTCGTTCCTATTCGCGAGGGGTTGTACCGCCTCGCTTTCATATGTCGCCCCTTCAGCGAGGGGTTGCACCGCCTCGCTTTTATATGACGCCCCTTCAGGGCTTGAATCCAGGCAGCCATAAATGGGCGCGATCGGTTTTTCAACTGGCTTTGTATGTCGAGACGGGCGCACGGCAGTGCGCCCCTACGAGTTCGTGTTCACCAACTGACCGTTTCCACTTATTATCGCAATAACGACCACACACTGACTCACACCCTAAGCTCACACTTCGATTAAACCTTTAACCGATTAACCGATCCACGCCTACACGCCTCACCGCCTTAACGTATCTCACCAAAAACCCTCACTCGCAACCCACACCCGGCTGTTCCCTTGCTTTTGCACAACTCACCTCCTAAACGCAAATTTTCCCCCTGCTTTAACTCACCCCCGACCCCTCTCTTTTGAAGAGAGGGGAGTGTAACAGCTCATATTCAGGCAGTTTCCGGCTGTTTTCCTTTCCCTTAAAAAGGGAAAGGGCAGGGATAGGGTTCACACCCGTACTCGAAACCCTCACCTGGCTGTTAAATCGGCTGTTCAAATGGCTGTTCCAAACCTGAAATCTGACATCTGAAACCTGAAATCTGAAATAGGGTCCGCCGAAATAACCCACTTCAAATACCAGCATCCAGCACGCGGACCCTCACGGATTCCTCCTCCCCAACTCTATCAAATTCGCCAACAACTTAAACGCCCCTGGTACCCCATTCGGAATCTGCCTGAAAAACGAAAGCCCCGTATACACATAATATCCCTTCCCATGCGGCAAAATCAACAAAGATCCCGCTGTCGGACTCTCACCCGGATCATTCATGGATAATGGCGTTTGATATTTTTCCGACCAATCCTTTCCAAAATAAAGTCCCCTTTCCTGCACCCATCCATCAAAATCCTGCGCAGTGATCGTATGAGGAAAATTAAGCGCAGGATGAGACTTATCCGTCATGCGTACCTCTGCCAATTCATCTGTCACCCTGTCCCTTGTCAATGTAAATGGCTCAGGCCCGATTGTAGAGTTCAGTGGTCCGGCCCAGGAATTTGTATTGTATTGCAAAATCAATGTTCCGCCCTGCTCCGCATATTCAAACAATCTCGGCAATTGTCTGGTCAATATCTCGCTGTCGTTGAATGCCCGGATACCGACCACGATCGACTCAAACTGGCTGAGATCCGTTTTCTCTACAGTCACATCCTTCATTTCCGTCACCTGATAGCCCATTTGAGAGATCCCTTTTGAAACATCATCACCCGGGCCGAGGATATAGGCAATTTTGTTTTTACTTCTGCTATCCGGCAAACAAACCAGATTTGCCTCCGCCGCCGGAAACACCATTTGGAATGGAATATGATTGTATTGCAGCTCCTTCATGTCGCGGTCATACTTCTTATTGCCGACCGTCGCAGTCGCTTTCAGGAGATGTTTACCCTTATCCGTTAATGGATATATCGTGAATGACTTGACCTGCAGCGTGTTTTTCTTCTCTATTTCAAAATCGTAAAACGCAGGCTCTATCCTGAAATCTTTTGTACTTTCCAGCATCACCCTTCCCGCCACCTTATCCCGTCCTGCCGAAAGCGTCACCTGGAATGTTTGCGGCACTTTCCCATTGAACACCAGCAAATTATCCTGCATTTTAATGATCACTTCCGGGATCACCTCCATCATTCTGAATTGTTCACCCTGCACCGGATCCACCCATTTGTACATCAGAGGTCTTTCCAGTACCAGCGGTATGCCGTTCACTTTCAGGTGAAAATAACTTTTGATATTCCCCGTATTCACCGGTTCGGCCAGGGTGCGCTGATCCACCTGCTGGAAAATTCCGTCCTTCGGATCTGCCTTCATCCAGTAAGGTCCTGTCCAGTCATATTTGTCCGGAAACACAAACCCGAATGGCCTGCTCATCCATTTCTCCTGAGGCAACATCGTATCTGTTTTGATTGTGTGAAGCCCCGGAATAGATATCGAGTCAATGTACAGATCCAGTCCCGAACGATTGATCATCGAGAAATTACCTTTGAGAGAGTCATTTTTACTGATGCTGGAAGAAGCAGTATTAGCCTCCACCCAGAGACCCAGGCAATTTTGAATCAATTGCTGCACTTCCTCAGATTTGATTTTTCTCCAGTGAAGATCCGTGATTTCATTGGTAGCTTTATAGGCATCGAGCAGAGTCGGCACGATCGCCGAAGGATCCGTATGGTTAAATTCACTCATAGCCTTACTCACCAATGCCTGAAAATTCCTCGCCCCACTGATGCGTTCCAGCCTCGTCGGGATATCGTCAAAAATATCTTCCCTTGCCTGTTCCCCTTTCAGGTGCTTGAAGTATTCCACTATTTCCCCCTTAAAATTCTGAGAGCCAAAACCCTGACTCTTGTGCATACTCCTGGACAATCCCGCGATTTCGCCGTATGATTTACCGATCAGCGGATTATATTTTCCGATGTTCATGGGGATATTGCCCGTCATATCCGCATCCGGATTCCAGAACCTGCCCGCATTATTATATACAATGCGTTTTGCCTGCCACACATCCACGTATTTCAGCTGATGCGGATAGCTGTTTTTGGAAGCAGCGGCCACAAATGCCTCCTCCGCCAAAATCGCAGAAGCAGTATGATGACCATGCCCACCACCTTCCGACGAAAATCTGGTAATGATCACATCCGGTTTGAACAGACGTATGATGAACACCAGGTCGCTCAGCACAGTATCCCGGTTCCAGGTATTGAATGTTTCCTCCGGGCTTTTGGAATATCCGAAGTCATAGGCCCTTGTGAAAAACTGCTGCGCCCCGTCCACTGACCTTGCCGCCATCAGTTCATAGGAGCGTATCAGCCCCAGCATCGGCCCCTGCTCATTACCTATCAGATTTTGACCCCCATCGCCCCTTGTGAGCGACGCATAGGCAGTTTTATACACGCGTTCATTGGCCAGGAAGGAGAGCAGTCTCGTATTTTCATCATCCGGGTGAGCCGCCACATACAGCACCTTGCCCGCAGTATTCAGTTTCTTGAGAGACAGCAGAATCTCAGAGGAAGTATAGCTTTTCTGAGGCTGAGCCATCCCCACCTGCCACATCAATATCCATCCGCAAGCCATCAGCAGCTTGCCCCATACATTGTCATTATTCATTACGATACTATTTTTGATAAAGTCCATCTATACCCACAAGATCAGGCTTATGAGACGCTCAAAAATAGACAAAGTGTTCGGTACTGACAACATATTGCCCACATCCGGCCCACATTGAGCCCCATCTGAGCAAGATTTAACATTCTGTTTTGGTTTTGGGAGGAGGAGTGGGGGGATACTATTAAGAATTTTTATGGCATCCCCGCGAGTATAGGGAGGAGATTATTCGGTAAACACTGAAAATCATCTCCCTATACCTCGCGGCCGCTATGTTCCGGGGCTCGCTGTTCGCTCGGCCTCGTCTCCGCTGCGCTACGCCGAGTCTGACCCTTCGGGTCACCCCTGCACAGCGCTGATGCGGGGGAAAAGTAGGATGAGGTTATAGAGTGTTGAACTGCAATATTCAATGTGATTATGATTATCGATGATTGCCATTTTGTTTAAATTAGAAATATTTGGATAAATTACTAGATTTACAAAATGATATTTGCAAAAAACTCCATCTAATTCTTAAGCAAAATTTGAAATGAAAGACTATTTATTATCCTTATTGCCCAGGCTAAAACAATACAGCAAGGACTTAGACAGGAAAGAAGTTTTTGTTGATATCCCCTGGGTTTTTATTGATGAAAACCAGAGACAACAGAAATATATTTTTAGACGTAACGGAGAATTAATTTTGTCACTCAATGGAGATGTTACAATTGGAAAGTGGGAATACATATCGTCTGCAAAAAGCTTGCTAATAGATCGACTTGTTGATAGAATATTACTAAATCAAAATTTTGTCGATGAAGCAGTCATGGTGTTAAGGAAAGATGGTAAAAAGGATGATAATTTATTTTTAGCCAATGAGATATTGTTGCCGGACTTGGATGTTGTAAAATATCTTAAATCATTGTATTATAGAGAAAATAGGATCGGAGTCGCATTGTTAAAAACTGGAGAAACACTTGAGGTCAATAATTTTTTTGGATCTATCGAAAATAATATTGTAACTATTGAAGGAGAACCAGTAAAGAATGGAGTTCTTGAGTTAGCGAATTTTGAAAAGAAATTTGTGATTGAAGGCAGTAGAATAAGAAGGATATTAGTTAAGGAATGGTATGAGACAAATTTATGTAATATCCTCATTGAACATACAGAAGACAAATCTCCCTCAATTGGGGATTTCGTTTACATAAATGAGAAAGATTACGCCTCTGATGGAAAGTACAAGTTGGGATTCATGAAATATATTAATGTAGAAAATGGAAGAATAGTAAAGTAAAATATATTTAAAAATCTAACTAGTGTCTCAATGAACTGTATTTTATATATTACTACAAGAAAGCCAGTAGAAGAATTCAGTAAACAACTCTCAAGTTATTTGGGCAGAAACCATTCAGTTTCGAGTATTTATTTACAAACAAGTTTATCTACCAATACAAATTTGCTGCCACAATATTTCTATGGTAATGCAAATCATACAATTCTTTATTTAGTAGCGAAAGAAGATGGTTATAAAATTAGACTGTTTATAGAAGGGGTTAATAAAAGAGATAATATCGACCAATTAATAACAGGTGTCAAACAGTTGTTTCAAAGTATAAAATCATTTCTTAATAGTAACAAAATTGGCTTTAAGCAAATTTCTGCTACTATATGGTCAGAGGATGAAGAAATGTTAAGAGGTGAATATCAAAGCTTCTGGACAAAATTCAAATCTAATATTCCTGAATTGCCTACAGGAATATACTTGACAGTTATAACTATTTTATATTCAATTTTCCAACATAAAGAAGTACGAAGTGGAGACGATTCACCAAGTCAATTTGAAACAAATGTAAAAATTGCTGTTATTAATTTATTATTAACAACGGCGGCAATTATACTTTGGTTGCTTATTAAGGCAATTAAAAGAGAGTCTAACTTATCATTCAAATTAAAATAAATATGAATGTACTAAAGTATAAAAACGAATTTCAATTTCTGAATGATTTTTCATCGGAATTGAAACTATTATTGTCCAGTAATTATAATTTAGAGATGCATAAAAAAGTTAGTGGCAAGGAACTTGATATTTTCATTGAAAACCAAATGAACGGAAATACTTTTACAATTGAAGTCAAAGGAAGCCCTGGGGATACCTCACTTCCACCTGAAATAATTCCTTGGCTCCAAAATATTAAAGATAAAATTAACATACCTCAAAATCACTTTATTATTATAAGTATGTCAGATGTTAATAAAGAGGTAAAGAAACTTTTTAATCAAAGTAACTTGGAAGTTTTTGAATATTCAAAACATAAAGAGAGCTTCACGAAAGATTTTATTTCATTCATAAAAGACTTGGACAGTGGGCATCTACATACACAATTTTAGGTAGTTGAGTTTTAGTTTGAACCTTTGTAGTAGCTTAGACTTGATATTACCTTATAATTAGAACATATGGATTTATATTTGGAACCTGATTTAACGAAAAAAGAAGAACGATATAAAAAGAAGATTCAAGAATTAATCGAATATTGCCACTATTGTCAACCGTATGATGGTGGGGAGTGTGTATGGATTTTTGGTATCAGGACTTCGATTGAAGATCTTTTTGATGTTAACAGTATACCAGAAAAATCCTGGAAGAACATTTTATCCTATTTGTATTGTCCAAGTTGTGGATTTAGTGATTTTGAGCTTGGTTTTGATGTTGGATTGATGACTAATTTTGATCAAGAAGTTAATCAACATATGAAACAAGTTGATCGTCTCTATGGTAAGGAGGTGAGCAGTTTTGAAGCTTTAATTGAACAGTATCCATTTCTTGCATTTCAGCATAAATTTGGTAAGCGAATTTTTAAAGAATTAGAATTAGGTACTCTACCTATTGTTAATACAAAGGGTAAATTTTATAGAGCCAGAAATGTAACTTCAGCTGAAGTACTAAGTATGGAAAAAATGAGCAGCCCCCCAATTGGCATACCTTTAGAAGGAAGATTTAACCATGCGGGACAAAGTCACTTATATTTAGCAAATGACAAAGTGGGTGCAATTAAGGAAGTAGTTTCAAATGAAAAATCGATTTTGGTATGGTATCAAGAGTTTGAGATTGAAAATGAGATAGAAAACATATTAGATCTTTCTTTCGACTGGTTATATCTGACGCCTTCAACCTCAGCACTACTTCTATCGTTGAAAATTCATGATACCATTGACAGATCTGATAGGAACAAGGAATTCTGGAGACCCGATTATTATATAACTCGTTTTATTATGGATTGTGCTAAAAAAGTTGGTTACAATGGAATAAAGTATAATTCGACAAAAGAGAATGCAGAATATAATCTCGTTCTATTTTATCCTGAAAAGTTAAATTTAAAAGCAGTTGGAGACCCACGAATTGAAATATTTATCAATAAGAAAGATATTGATGATTTAAATGATGATTTTTATTGATATTGTAGCCTTCGAAATAACTAATTCTAAATCCACAATTACGCTTCCTTCCTCTACACTTCGCACATGTCCACGATGACACACCAAGTTTGATTATGTTACAGCATTTCATCACAGGTATAGAAAAATATGAACTTGTTAATTCCCCACAAGACCCACAGGAAGATTTGTTGTCCAAATTTGTAGACTCGGGAATTTCCCCCCAACTTTAATATCTTTACAAATTGATCAAACCCAGCAAGCACAATGTGCGAACAGCTATAAAAAAACAAAGACGATTTTACAAAGATGCCGGTTACAGCAGTGAATTATGCAGAGCAGACCACCTGCATTTTATGTTCTTCAATTTTCTGGTTGAAATCAAGAAGCCAGATTCACAACCGCAGGAAATACAGGTATAAATCTTGCCATGTAATTAATGATTGTATAATTTAACATTGTAACTTATGTATCTTTATTCAAATTATAAGTTGTTGTCTAAACAATTATTATTTTAGTGAATTTCAGAATCAAATAATGGGACACGAACGAGTTGGATATTTGCCTAAATCTGAACGATGGAAAACTATTGTTCAATTGATCTCTCGTTTTTCTTTAGAAAACGATGAGGTTTCGGCAATAGCAACTGAAACTACTCGAAATGTTCGCAATAAATTCAGAAATATTGGAGATGACGCTGGCGTAGTTTCTGCATTTAAGTTTCTTGTTTTAATTACCCATGCATCCAAAAATGAAAATCCTTCAGAATTCTTAAAATCTAAAGGTGTTTTGCTTTCTAATGAATTTAACATTTTTGAATTAGCTAAGTCTATCCATGAATATGTAGGTAGTCATCAGGAATCCAAAGAATACTCCACATTTGCAGTTCAATCAATGATTGATACAATAAGTTTGTGGTCCCAGCAAAGTCAACTGCAACAAGAGTTGATATTTGACTTCAATAAAGATTCTTTTTCTACTTGGAGAAAAGCAGCAAATGGTAGTGGTTTTTGTGAGTTGTCAAGATTATTTTATTCAAATTTTACAAGTCGATATTTAAAGTATTTCTTAGAACGTGAAGCATCCTCAAAAATACAATCACTTTCAAGCAGAGAACAATTCAGTAAAAATATTGAATCTCATATTAATAACATTTCAAAGCACTCATTTGAAACGGCTAAAATAGCCCAGTCATTTACAGCGGGATGGTATAACCTTCATGCAAAGGATAGTATGCCTTCAGATGAAAAATTACGCGGTTTTCTTGCTTTTGCATTTAAAAAACTGAGCAGTGAAATACTTAGGGAGGAATCCAATGAGTGATGGTAAATTACATATAGTCCTATGTGGTGGTGTACCACTTCCGGTTAAGTACAAAAGCTTGCACGCTTCACATATCCACAAATTCCATTGCAATCCAAACTTCAAAGAAGACCGGATGAATATTGGATTGCCCCATTTGGTAAAGCAAGTCAATTGCTACTTTCCTCCACGCATAAAAGATTTATTGGAAATTGCAGGTTATATATATGCAGCGGACAGGATGACAAAACGTGGGCAACCAATTCAACTTGAATACCATTCATGGTCAAGAAAATTTCATTTTTACATAAAAGTTCGTGATCATAAATTTTGGCAATCAAAACATGTCAAAGAAAGTCTGAGTAAATTGTTGACTTTTACAACTGGTGATTTATCCTATGATTTTACATTTGTAAAGGGAGGAAAGGACGTAGGGCAAACAAGTCTTTTCGATGATCCCAAAATTAAGCTTGAGAAAAAAGAAAATACTTCTATAGCCCTTTTCTCTGGTGGATTGGATTCTTTATCAGGTGCTCTAGAGCTATTGAATACTACTGATAATAACCTTATTTTAGTAAGTCATCACTCTAATAATTTTGCAGTTACGCAAATTCAGAAAAATATTTATGACTTATTAAGTACAGATTATCCGGGTCGTATTCAACGATTCCCATTCACATGTAGCCTAAGTGGAGAAAGAGCAGTTGAAGAAACTCAACGTAGCAGGATATTCCTTTACACTTCAATTGCCTTTTCCTTAATGACTTTGGCTGAAGAAAAAACAATCAACGTCTTTGAAAATGGTATGACATCAATAAATTTCCCGAAGCGTCAGGATATGATGAATGCGCGATCAAGCAGAACAACCCATCCCCAAACTATCTCTTTACTTGAAAAGTTTTTTAATTATTGTACTGATGAAACAATAAGAGTAGTTCAACCATTTTTTGTACTTACTAAGTCCGATGTTGTTGAAAAAATCAGGAAATATGGAAAATTAAATTATTTGAATTCTACTATAACCTGTACAAAAACATTCAATATTTCGAAAAAAACAACTCCAGCAACACATTGTGGTGTTTGTTCTCAATGTATAGATAGAAGATTTGCGACTATTGCTACTGGTTTGGAAGATTTTGATGCAATTTATGATGTAGATATATTAAAAGATAGAATTGTGGATGATGAGGGGTATACTCATCTTTGTGATTACATATCTATGGCAAAGAATTTTTCAGAAATGTCTGCGATGCAATTCCCATATAATATGCTAAATGAACTTAGCGAATTAGTTGATTATATACCTGGTTCGAGTAATACTGAGAAGATTCACATGATTTATCAGCTTACACAAAAGCACTCAAATAATGTTTTATCTGCACTAAAAAAAATTCGACAGGAAGAAGATCTTTTTAAGCCCAAGATGGAAAGAACCATTTATAGTTTCTTAGATGATAGGGTTTATTTACGCCCACCTGTTGAGAGATTAATTGAAAGAATCTTGGCGAAATTATACTTGTCAATTCCATTAGCTTTTGAGCGAAATAAACCAACCCATGAAAATATTTTAAACGATCAGATTAATGCGTTGCTTCAAGCTGATCATCCTGAATATGAAAGAGAGTTCCCTGCAATAAAGTTTGCATTTTCTAAAACCATCCCGGATCATTCTTTTCGTGATTTTAATTTACTTATTGAAGCTAAACTTTTAAAGAAAACTTCATCCCGAGCAAGTTTTACTGATCAGATAGCCGCGGACATAATTAAATATGGAGAAACAAATATCCTCTTCATAATATATGATCCTGAAAGAAAAATTGTAGACGATGAAGGATTTAAAAAGGACTTTATTAAATATTGTAATTGTTACATTCAAATTCTTCGATAGATATTATTCTATTAAGTCATTGATTCTCCTAAGAATCCGTTATCAGTTTTAGCCTCCAAATATGTTGAGTCTAAATTCCCCACCAAGTTTAATATCTTTACAAATTGATCAAACCCAACAAGCACAATGTTCGAACAGACCTTTAAAAACATCGACGATATACTTCACAAAGACGCCGGTTGCGGCAGTGAGTTGGATTATGTGGAGCAGACCTCCTGGATTTTGTTCCTCAAATATCTTGACGATCTCGAGAAAGACAGAGCCACAGCAGCTGAACTTACCGGGAAAACTTACACACCCATCATTGCTCCGGAATATCAATGGACGAAGTGGGCCGCGCCTAAACTTCGACAAGCTCAGTTGCCGGGCAGCGGCACACCAGGCAAAGTCGTTATCGATCACAACGCTCGCACGGGTGATGATCTAACTGATTTCGTAAACAACGAGCTCTTTCCTTATCTCAAAAAGTTTAAGCTGAGTGCGGACAGTGCTGATACCATCGAATACAAGATCGGTGAGATATTCAGCGAACTCAAAAATCGCATTCAAAGCGGCTACAATCTGCGGGAAGTGATTAACCGCATTGATGAGTTGCGATTCCGGACCCATGCAGAGAAGCACGAAATGAGCCACCTGTATGAAGACAAAATAAAAAATATGGGCAATGCCGGACGAAACGGCGGTGAATACTACACCCCCCGTCCACTCATCCGCACCATCGTCAAAGTAGTTGCCCCACAAATCGGCGAAAAAATATATGACGGTGCAGTAGGTTCCGCAGGCTTCCTCTGCGAAGCATTTGACTATCTGGCTTCGACAGGCTCAGCCAGCGGGAATGGATTATCCACCAAAGACTGGGAAACACTCCAAAAACGCACATTTTACGGCAAAGAGAAAAAATCACTGGCATACATCATCGGCATCATGAATATGATTTTGCATGGAGTGGAAGCCCCCAATATCATACATACCAACACCCTTGCCGAAAATCTGGCCGATATACAGGAAAAAGACCGCTATGATGTGGTACTTGCCAATCCGCCTTTTGGTGGAAAGGAACGTGCCGAAGTGCAACAAAACTTCCCCATCAAAACAGGCGAAACCGCTTCGCTCTTTTTGCAGCACTTTATCAAAATATTGAAAGCAGGCGGCAAGGCAGGTGTGGTGATCAAAAACACTTTTTTGAGCAATACCGACAATGCCACCGTCGCCATCCGCAAAACCCTGCTGGAAAGTTGCAACCTGCACACCGTGCTCGATCTCCCGGGTGGCACCTTCACCGGTGCCGGCGTAAAAACCGTTGTCCTCTTCTTCGAAAAAGGAAAACCCACTCAAAAAGTCTGGTTCTACTCCCTCAACCTTGACCGCAACCTCGGCAAAACCAACCCCCTCAACGAAAACGACCTCAAAGATTTTCTGACTTTATTCGAAGAGAGAAGAGATGCCTCAGAAGGCCCCGAAACTCCAAATTCATGGAACGTCACGGTGGCTGAGCTCGTTGAAGCCACTTACGATCTCAGTGTTAAAAACCCCAACAAAAAAGAAGAAGCAGCCCTCCGCCATCCTCAGGCCATTTTGGAAGAAATGAAAGCTCTGGATGAAGAAAGTGCGGAAATTTTAAACTCAATACTGGAACTGATATGAACATGCGACAAGTTCAGATACCGGAAGGGTGGGAAATAAAAGAATTATCTGCTGTCGTTGAATTTCAGCGTGGCTTGACTTATTCTAAAAATGACGAAGTAGATTTTTCTGACAATGTTGTGTTACGTTCAAATAATGTTGACTTAACTAAAAACAAACTTGATTTTGCAGATCTAAAATATATCGATCCCAAAATTGAAATTCCAGAAAACAAAAAAGTAAAAATGGGATCTTTAATTATTTGCACTGCTAATGGAAGCAAGAGCCATCTTGGAAAAGTTGCACTGATTGAAGATGATTATAATTTTGCTTTTGGTGGTTTTATGGGCCTGATTACGCCCCAAGAAAAACTAGTTTCAAAATATCTTTTTTATTTGCTTACATCTGACTCGTACAAAAAATTTATTAGCGAATTATCAGATGGTGCTAACATAAATAATCTCAAATTTGGAGATTTAGGTCATTTTAAAGTGCCAGTACCACCCATTTGTGAACAACAACACATAGTTGACATATTAGACGAGTGCCTTTCGACCATTGATCGAAGTAGGAAAAATGCCGAACAAAACCTCAGAAATGCCAAAGAGTTATTCGAAAGTTATTTGCAGAGGGTGTTTGCAACTAAAGTTCATGGGGCTAACTATGAAACATTAGATAGTTTGTGTGAATTAATTGTGGATTGTGAGCATAAAACTGCTCCCACACAAGAAACAGGATACCCATCAATTCGAACACCAAACATAGGGAAAGGTGATTTGAATTTAGAAAATGTTAATCGTGTTTCTTATGAAACATATCGTGAATGGACTAGAAGAGCTGTGCCTAAAGCAGGAGATTTAATTTTAGCCAGAGAAGCACCAGCAGGTAACATAGCTGTCATTCCGGATAATATTGAAGTTTGTCTTGGTCAGAGAACTGTACTTTTAAGACCCAAAAAAGAAAGACTAGTGGCTAGGTATTTGGCTTATTTAATCCTTTCAAAAGATGTTCAAGAAATTCTGTTATCGCATTCTACCGGTGCAACAGTTCAGCACATCAATATGAAAGATATTCGCGCCTTTAAAATCTATGGGCTTTCTGATTTAAAGGAACAAAATTTTGTAGTCCGCAAATTAGATGCCCTTCGAGCAGAAACGCAAAAGCTCGAAGTCATCTACCAAAAGAAGCTGACAGATTTGGAAGAACTGAAAAAATCTATTTTGCAAAAGGCATTTGCGGGGGAATTGAAAACGGTAAGTGCAAAAATTGCACAGGCCACTTAGCTACTGAGCCTATGAGTGAAACTATTATATATAAAGTTTGGCTAACCCAATATCAAATAGCAAAACTATTTCAAAGTAGCAGATCGAATATTATGGAATACATCAAAAATAATTCTAAAACAGCCGAACCTGATGAACCTTCAACTTGTCGGAAATTCCGACAAGTTCGATGGCAATCTCTACAATTTAATCAAATTAACCCACATGCCCTATAATCCAAACACCCACCGCCGCAGATCAGTGCGGATGCAGGGCTACGATTATTCGCAGGCAGGTTTGTATTATGTTACCATCTGCACACAAGGACGCGAATGTTTGTTCGGGAATATCACCGATAAAAAAATGATATTGAATGA
Organism: Saprospiraceae bacterium; assembly: GCA_022841345.1. Taxonomy (GTDB): domain Bacteria; phylum Bacteroidota; class Bacteroidia; order Chitinophagales; family Saprospiraceae; genus SLDF01. The sequence continues at coordinate 98,216 of JALHRR010000013.1, read as the reverse complement.
TATAGGAACAATCGCATATGAATATTTAATTCACATTCCGGACAGATATCCTCAAACTACAATGCATGCATTTGTTGTCATGCCTAATCATGTTCACGCGATTATTGAAATTTTGGAAAGTGGGGACTCTGAATCACTTCCTGTAGGGGCGATTCATGAATCGCCCCTACAGGAAGTGATTCTACACGAAAAGCCACCCCTTTCACTACGCGACCAACGCCGAAAAATGTTACTGTCAAAAATAATGGGATGGTATAAAATGAATTCAGCAAAACATATCAATATCATCCTGGATAGAACAGGAATCCCATTCTGGCAACGCAGTTTTCACGACCATATTATACGGGATGAACAATCATACCTTACGATCAAAGATTACATCAATAATAATCCGGCCAATTGGAATGACGATCCATTTTATACAACTTAACAACTATGTGTATAGCATCTAAGCAAATCAAGCTTTGTACCTGTAAAGTTAGATCGGTTAAAAAATTACCGCATTACTGGGCTTTATACAGGATTCATGAAAACAAAGGACTGATGGTGGGGGAAGTTGTAATGCCTCAGCATTACTTTGATTTTGCAATTTATCCTCAAAGTCTGCTTCCTCAGCTAAATGAATCTGATGTTTTTGACCAGGTAATTGACTTTGCTGAAAACGACAATTTGAAAATTGTGCTCAATAATTTGAAGGATTTGGAAGAACAATTGGTATTTTGGTTCGAGTACCAGGAATGTAAATGGGTTGAGAGCGGGCAGGATCCGTTTTTAAAATATAATTACAAAAAAATAATTTCAAGCAAAGTGGAGATAGGCGATAAATGAAGATAAACTAATTTTAAGAAAAGAAGCCAGGATTCTTATGTGATGGTTATGTGATAGGGATCCCAGTTTGATTTTGTAACTCATTGTTAATCAATGTTTTTTTATGTGATGGTAATGTGATTTTGAGGATGTACTTTAGATAGCTAGTTTTGATAAATATAAAACATGAACGAATCCGAAACAAGAGCAGAACTCATAGACCCCAAGCTGAAAGCTTGTGGTTGGGGCATCGTAGATGGCTCCAAAGTGCTTCGTGAATATATCATCACAGCAGGAAAAATCCAATCAGGTGGCGGCAGAGGAAAAAGAGAAATTGCCGATTATGTACTGGTGTATAAAGGTATCAAGCTTGCTGTGATTGAAGCCAAAAGTTCACTCTGCGAAGTAGGAGAGGGCGTCATGCAAGCCAAGAAATATGCCGACAAACTACAATTAGAAACCACATACAGCACCAACGGAAAAGGAATTTACCAAATCTGTATGAAAACAGGGGTGGAAGGAGTTGTGGCAGATTATCTGAGTCCTGATGAACTTTGGGAAAAGACGTATCCGGTGGCTTCGACGAGCTCAGCCACCGAGGAGGAGCGATCGCACCTTGAGCTTGTCGAAAGGTGGAGAGAGAGGTTTGCCAAGGTTCCATTTGAAGACAAAAGTGGCACCTGGCAGCTTCGATATTATCAGGAAATAGCTGTTCAAAGAACTGTTGAGGCCATTGCACAAAAAAAGGACAGAATCTTGCTAACCCTGGCCACAGGCACAGGAAAAACAGCGATCTCTTTTCAAATTGCCTGGAAATTATTCCAAACACGATGGACGGTTCGACAAGCTCACCGGCCAGACGAACCGTCAAGAAGACCCCGCATTTTATTTTTAGCAGATAGAAATATATTAGCCGATCAGGCTTTCAATTCATTTTCTGCATTTCCAGAAGATGCCTTGGTGCGTATAACACCTAAGGAAGTAAACAAAAATGGGCGTGTTCCTACCAATGGAAGCATCTTCTTCACCATCTTTCAATCATTCATGAGCGGGGCTTCGACAAGCTCAGCCACCGCTCATGAAACGGGCTTTACCGAGTATAAGGAAGATGCTGAAGATGAAAAGTATCCCATTGATTTTCCCGAGATAGAAATTAAGGATGATGCATACGGATATATGTATATCCTGCAGTGTGCGGACGGAAGTTTTTATACAGGAAGTACAAAAACACTGGCACTTAGGATAAACCAACATAATCTGGGAGAAGGGGCTAATTTTACGGCTTATCATCATCCAGTCAAATTAGTTTACTATGAAACATTTGATAGAATAGATGCAGCTTTTGCTAGAGAAAAGCAAATTCAGAAATGGAGTAGAGCGAAGAAAATAGCTCTAATTCAGGGAGATATAGAGAAATTAAAGCAACTTTCAAGGAGTAAATCGTTACCTGAGCCTGTCGAAGGGACACCTAACTTCGGACAGTATCCAGCCGATTTTTTTGATTTTATCATCATTGACGAGTGCCATCGTGGGGGAGCCAATGACGAAAGCAATTGGCGTGGAATTCTGGAGTATTTCAGTCCGGCAGTGCAATTGGGTTTGACAGCAACACCTAAGCGTAAGGACAATGTGGATACTTACCGCTACTTTGGAGAGCCGGTTTATGTGTATTCATTGAAAGAAGGAATCAATGATGGTTTTCTGACGCCGTTCAAAGTTAAACGTATTAAAACCACATTGGATGATTACCGCTACACTTCAGATGATACCATCGTAGAAGGTGAAATTGAAGAAGGCAAACTCTATGAAGAAAAGGACTTTAACCGGACCATCGAAATCGTAGAACGTGAACTGAAAAGAGTAAAAGTCTACCTGGAAGAAGCCAATCAAAAAGAAAAGGCAATAATTTTCTGCGCCAATCAGGCCCATGCAGCTTTGATAAGGGATCTTGTTAATCAAAATGTAAAAAGCAAGGATCCTTTTTATTGCGCCAGAGTTACTGCCAATGACGGAGAAGAAGGAGAGAGGTTGCTGAGAGAATTTCAGGACAACGAAAAAACAATTCCAACCATCCTCACCACATCGCAAAAACTATCCACAGGAGTGGATGCCAGAAACGTTCGCAATATTGTTTTGCTCCGTCCGGTGAATTCAATGATAGAGTTTAAACAAATTGTCGGGCGTGGTACGCGATTGTTTGATGGTAAGGAATTCTTCACGATTTATGACTTTGTGGATGCTTATAAACATTTCAGCGATCCGGAATGGGATGGAGAACCCCTGGAGCCTGAACCTGCCATTCCAAAGCCATATCCACCGATTGAGCAAGTTGAGCCTCCTCAAGCTGCTGACACCGATCATCCGAGGACACGACTGCCAAAAATTAAAGTGAAACTGCGAAACGGAAAGGAACGGGAAATCCAACATATGGTTTCCACTTCATTCTGGAGTGCTGATGGTAAGCCCATTTCATCAGAAGAATTTCTCAGCAACTTATTTGGGGAGTTGCCTAAGCTTTTCAAAGATGAAGAGGAGCTGCGAATTCTTTGGAGTAGTCCCGGCACTCGCAGAGTTTTATTGGAAAATTTAGACGCTGCAGGTTTTCCCAAAGACGATTTGCTGACTTTGCAAAAGTTGGTTGATATGGAAAAGAGTGATTTGTATGATGTGCTGGAATATGTTTTTAATGGTGACTACATAGCCATGACAAGGGAAGCAAGAGCTAAAGCCGCAGAAGCTACCATCTTTGCTTTGCTCAATGAAAATCAAAAGGAGTTTATCACTTTCGTCCTGAGCAAATATATCGAAACCGGCGTAGATGAACTAGACCAGGATAAACTCCCTATTTTACTGACAAACAAATATCAATCACTTGAGGATGCAAAAGAGATTTTAGGCGATGTTTCAAATATCAGCAGGCTTTTTGTAGAATTTCAGGCGCATCTGTATCAGCAGAAAGTGGCGTGATGAAGTCCATTTTTTTTGGCTTAGAGTTTTCCCCGGCTTTTTGTATGTCGCCCCTTCAGGGCTGGAGCGGATTTAGCCCTGAAAGGGCGACATATAAGAGCGAGGTGGTGCAACCCCTCGCGAAAAGCCCGATCGAAGCATTATATCCAAATTTTACGGCACCGCCCCTCGCGAAAAGCCCGATCGAAGCATCATATCCAAATTTTACGGCACCGCCCCTCGCGAAAAGCCCGATCGAAGCATTATATCCAAATTTTACGGCACCGCCCCTCGCGAAATAATACCAATCAATACGTCATCACCAAAAGTTTACATTACCACCATGTGAAAAAATCTTTGATACGGTCATCGTGAGATTTTAATTTTTCTCCTTCAAACAATAGTTTTTCTTTCGTTTGAGTTAAATCTTTAGTCGCTAAATTTATTCAAGATGAATATGAGATTACTTCTGCTCCTGCTTGCAGGCATATTGGTTTCAGGCAATGTCTATTCCCAAAGAAAAAAACTAGAAATTCAAAAATATGATAAGCTGTTTGTTGGCTTTGACTATGGATTGTATTCCGGTAGATTAGTTGTAGAACCGGATGTCAGCTGGGATTTTTTTCATAAAGATGATACCAAATGGAGTCGGGGTAATGGCAATTTTTACCAATTCATCATAGGTACTTCACTTAATAAACATTTATCATTTTCAACAGGAGTGACTTTCAATAATTTTGAAATCACGCAAACGCAGGGATTTGGTTACTGGAGTTGTAATCCGGCAGATTATGGAGCGAAGGACATTATAGGGGCAAAGCGAATTGTAGAATTCAATACGCTTGAAATTCCATTGGAAGCTAAATACAGATTCAAATTCAAACAAATTCAAATATATCCTGCCATCGGTATCAGAACCATTTTATATACTGATAAGTACCAAAATATTGACATCCTGCTGGATAATCAGGAGATTGGCAGTCATCCGTCCAATGATAAAGAACTCACTCATAATCAGGATGTCAATTTTGCGCTGGAATTGAAGGCAGGCGTTTCTTATCGCTTTTTGGAAAGGTTTAATGTGAAGCTGGAACCCTTTCAAAGAATTCATTTAAAACAGGATGCGATATTGGAGGATTATTCTAAAACAAGATTGTATAATTTTGGAGTATTAATGGGCATTGAATATGCAATCATTTATGATAAAAATAATTGAGGCGTTCATACCCTAATCCCACTATTCGCAGCTCAGCGCGGGAAAACCATCATTCAATCGTACAAGATTAATTCTATTTAGCATAAGATTATGATAGTCAGTGAAATGTGTGCATAGGATTTAAGTAAACATAAGGCTTCTCAGAGCTTTTATGATAGTTATCATTATTGACCATAAGCGTCACATATTTTGAATACATTTAAGAATAATTGTAGCGGCCAATTATGGATTAATTTCCGTTCGCTCTTTAAATCTTTAATTATATCAATAATAATCATGAAAACTATATTAGGTCTTATATTAACCTTTAGCCTTTTACTTTTCAGCTGCGACAGTGTTTCTACCGAAAAGGCCGAAGAGCAAAATGATAACGCTTTACAAAGTGAGCATCAACACGAAGATGATACAGATGCTCTTAAATTGGATAATGGAAACAGATGGATGGTTAATGAAGAAATGAAACCATTCATTTTAGAATCCAAAGCCATCTTGGATGAATTCAGCCAAAACAATTCTACCGACTATCAGACACTCGCTGCACAACTCAAAGAGAAAAACTCCGGATTAATCAAAAGTTGCACAATGAAAGGAAAAAGCCACGATGAGTTGCACAAATGGTTGCACCCTCATATGGACTTGATTGAATCCTTAGCTGAGGCTGAAAATTTGGATGCTGCAAAGTCTTCTATTTCTCAATTAAATGCGTCTTTCGAAACTTATCATCAATACTTCCAATGACGCCGGCATACCAACATTTCAGCTGACATAATTAGGGCTGATAATTGGAATAATCTTTAAATTAAAACCTATGAACGCGGCACATTTCCATTTGCTTGTTAACCATTTTCCGGTTATATTGCCAATCGTTGGATCATTGGTATTGCTAATTGGACTACTGATCAAATCAGAAGCAGTTAAGCGTACTGGCTTTTTGATATTCATATTAGGCTCAATATCCTCTATTGTAGCAATGACAAGTGGGGAAGGCGCAGAGGAGGTTGTAGAAAACCTGGTAGGTGTGACAGAAAACTACATTGAAGCACACGAAGAAGCTGCAGAATTATTTGCCATTTTTTCATATATCCTTGGTGGCATTTCACTTCTGGGATTCTGGGCCAGTTTTACAAAAAAATCATATACAAATACCATTTCAATTATTACCATCATTTTCGCAGGAGTCACCTTGTTTTTCGGACAAAAAGCAGGAACCACCGGAGGTGAAATCAGACATACTGAGATTAGGGAAGAAACAGTCCAAAGCGATCCTGGAAACTTAAATAATGGAGAAACTGAGGATAATGATTAAATAATCAAAACCTTAATGCACCTGTCTTACATGTGCGGTTCGGAATTAGATTCAATTACCAATTTTGGGTAAGAATCCTATATTCCCTGAAATTATAATTCATTAAATTACCATTCATTTCTGCATATTCATCATGTTCACAATTCTGACTCAAATGATTTCATGAATCTTTTGTGGAAATCCAACTCTTCAAATTCTTATTAACTTTAATGCTTGAAGCGCTTCTATTAGTGCCAAGCGAAAGCTGAATGCTGCAGAGCCGCAATTAAACTATTCCCTCCAATTTCAGTCTATCAGATTAAAGAATTCATATGCATTCAAACATGAAACTCCTGATCCTGTTATTTGTACTTTCTATCTTCTCTTGTAAAAAGGAAGAAGTCATTGTTCCTCCGGTAGCATACAGACAAACAAAAACTATTACTCACAATAATATAAATGTAGATGTTGTAATTGATAAGCCTGCACTCAATGAACTGGACGTAATTATTGTATTTCATGGAACAGTTCTTTATGACAATGAAATCCTTAATGCCGCAAATTTTATATTGGAGAAGTTTATAGAGATTTTAGACAGAGAAGATATGATGATTGTCAGTGTGGCATATCCGGGAGAACATATGTTATTCGGTGATAATATCTCACACGCAGAAGCTGCTTTATTATGGGTAAAAAATGCCGCCAACCAGGCATTGGGGATCACTGTGAAAAAGGTTTTTTTAGCAGGCCATTCACAGGGAGGATATTTAGTCACAAGACTTAATACTATGCATCAAACTAATGGAGTCATAGCCAACGCACCCGGACCTTTGAATCTTGTTTATAGATGCCAACTAGAAGAAAATGGACAAATTCAGGCCGGCGCAACCTGCACCAAATTAAGAAATGTATATGGCACGACCGGCACTAATCCTGATGCTTACATGGAGAGGTCATTATTGAATTTTACCAGCGGATTTAAATCAGACATTCTCTTCGTTCAGGGTTTAAACGACACACCCATTCAAATGTATTCCTGGCCGATTTTCAGGCAGGATGTTTTAAACTGTACCAACTGCCAAAACGCAAAATTTGTAGAAATACCCGGAGGGGAGCATGCGTCTCTATTCATCAGTGCATTTGCTAAGAGTGAGTTTAATAATTTTATTAATAGCAGGTGAAAATCGGAGAGGGGGGCTAATGAATGCCTGAAAATCTGTAAATCTAAAAACAAAAAAATGGGCAAACTCTGGCAGTGCAGATTTCACTACCATATCATCCGGGACGAACAAGCATATCTTCACATTTCAAATTATATCATAGATAATCCGGCCAATTGGTGGCAAGATACATTTTATACAAATTGAGAACTATTTGGTTAGGCGATGTTTCGATTATCAGCAGATAGTTTGTAGAATTCAAAGCGAATCTGTATCAGCAGAAAGTGGCGTGATGAAGTCCATTTCTGGATTAGAGTTTTCCCCGGCATTTTTATATGTCGCCCCTTCAGGGCTGGAGCGGATTTAGCCCTGAAGGGGCGACATATACAAGCGAGGCGGTGCAACCCCTCACGAAAAGCCACGTAAATAGGACCGAATCCGTCCCTCGCGAAAAGCCCCGTAAATACGACCGAAACCACCCCTCGCGATAAGCCCCGAGAATCCTCCAAGAATATGATGCCAAATTCGACGACCGATATGTTTGGGATTAGTGTAATCCATGGCTTTTTTGTATGTCGCCCCTTCAGGGCTTGATCGCGAGGCAGAGCCACAAGATAGGGCTGTGCCCTATCTTTATATATGTCGCCCCTTCAGGGCTGGAGCGGATTTAGCCCTGAAGGGGCGACATATACAAGCGAGGCGGTGCAACCCCTCGCGAAAAGCCACGTAAATAGGACCGAATCCGTCCCTCGCGAAAAGCCCCGTAAATACGACCGAAACCACCCCTCGCGATAAGCCACGTAAATACGACCAAACCCGCCCCTCGCGAAAAGCCACGTAAATACGACCGAAACCACCATTCGCGATAAGCCTCGCGAATCCTCCAAGAATATTATGCCGAATACGATGTGAGATACGTTTGGGATTAGTGTAATCCCCGGGCCTTATGTATGTCGCCCCTTCAGGGCTTGATGGCGTGGCAGAGCCACAAGATAGGGCTGCGCCCTATCTTTCTATAGGTGCCCCTTCAGGGCTTACAAAAGTCGCTGCATGGCCATAGCCCTGAAGGGGCGACATATAACAGCGAGGAGGCACCGCCCCTCGCGAATCCCATGGCAACGCCCATTAATAAGACTCCAAACTCGCCCCACACGAATCGCGTGGCATCTATTCCTCATGATTAACAACGAAGTTTATTAATCCCCCCAAAATTCAATATTTTTGAATTTTAAATTATTGATTCAAATAGCGTCTCTTCAATGCCAAGCCCAATCATCACCCTTACAAAAACAATAGCCTCCGATCTGCACACCCTCTTCGAATTCCAGCTTGACAAGGAAGGAATATACCTTGCAGCATTCACGCCCAAAGATCCGACTGACAAAGCAGCTTATATTGAAAAATATAGCAAGTTTTTAACTGATCCGACTAACAACACACAGACCATAAAAGTCGATGATCAAATCGTAGGCAGCATTGGAAAATTTGTGATGTTTGGAGATAATGAGATCACCTATTGGATAGACAGAAAATTCTGGGGACAGGGTATTGCCACAATGGCCCTTCAGGCTTTTCTGGAAATCGAAAAGAGCAGACCACTCCATGGACGGGTTGCATTTGACAATTTTGGCTCGCAAAAGGTATTGGAGAAATGCGGTTTTGTGAAGATCGGAACAGACAAGGGATTTGCGAATGGTAGGAATGAGGAGGTGGAGGAGTATATTTATATGCTGGAAGACATTACCACTATTCCTTTTCAGGTGTAGATGTGGTGAATTTAGAGAGGGAGTAAATTACTTTAAAATTTCCACCTGAAAACTAATTTCCTTCAAATACAATTCCGGAAATCTACAAGAGCAGTTGCACCTGTCAAAATAAATTTCATTGCTTTTAACGTATTTTAATAAGGCCCGGTGTATAATCGTTGACATTAATGAAATTGCAGTAAAACATGTATTTCATTTTTTTTTGTCTAATGTTCAAATAAATAAAGTTCCAACATGATTGTCAAACTGTAATGTATTCAGGTCTAACTACACTTTAATTTTTAACTTACAATGTGCAAAAATGAATAATCAAATATTGAGTAAATTTATAATGCTATCATTATCAAGCGGTTCATTATTATTTCTTTTCTCTCTAATCACAAGCAATCCGGATCCGGAACCCGTACTTCAAACGGTGCCAAAAGTTGATTTAGACAAATATTCAGGAAAATGGTTTGAAATCGCCTCCTTTCCGCAACGATTTCAAAAGAACTGTTATGGCACGACAGCTGAGTATACCATATCTGAGAAGGGATATGTGATTGTTGAAAACCGTTGTAACAAGGATAGCATAGGAGGGAAAGAATCCTACATAAAGGGTAAAGCCTTTGCACAGGAAGGATCAGGTAATTCCAAATTGAAAGTTCAATTTTTCTGGCCTTTCAAAGGGGATTATTGGATCATTGATTTAGCCGATGATTATAGTTTTGCTGTAGTCAGCAATCCTAATAAAAAGTATTTGTGGATTTTGTCCAGAAAGCCTGTAATGAATGAAGCCGTTTATAAGGGGATTATTGACAGATTAAAAGCGAAAGGTTTTGATTTGTCTAAACTGCAAAAGACTCAGCATTCATAGAACAATATTCAATCAATCTTGGAGGGATTAATTAGCAAAATAAATGGTCAATTGCATATTTTCTTACATAGTAAAATTTGCTAAAGCCTGATCAGGTATCCTTTTGTTCTCAAACCCGTTAAATGGGAAAATGCAACCATGTGGGCGGATTTAATTAACAGCTATTCTTAGCATTCTTGTAATCGATTCTGCTACCTCAGAAAATTTATTTTAATTGGACATTTAACTATCAGAGTATAATTCGTCAATTATAAAATTTTGGACATAAATATCAATCCTGAATTTATCTACAATTGTCATTTTTGTAAACTGGGCAATAGCTTACGCCATCCACACCATGACGTCCTCAACGAAGTGCAAGACGTCCCTCAAATTGCCCGAAATTTAATTCGAAGACGATGTTTAATACGCCTGGAACTTATGATATATATAATCATCCACCATATCCTAATTTCTTAAGTCTGAACCAAAATGATCAGTATGTTGTATATTTGTAATACTTAAATATTGACATATGGAAGCTGCAGAGATAAATTATAAATTGGTTGACTTCTATTATACACTATTGAAGAACCTAAGCCCTGATAATAAGCTGGAACTTATTTCCCGCCTATCTGATTCTATGAAAAATAAAAAGAAGGTCAAGGATGATTCCTGGAAAGCATTATTTGGAGCATTAATTCTCGACCAAGCTGCAGATGAGTTCATTGATGAATTAAAAAAGGATAGAAACTTTACCCGCAAAAGAGCCGAGATTTGAAAAAGTACCTCTTAGATACAAATATCTGTATTTACTTTCTCAACGGAAAATTTGATTTGGCTGATAAGATCAATCAAGTCGGATTCGATAATTGTGTTATCTCTGAAATTACAATTGCTGAATTAAAATATGGAATTGAAAAGAGTAATCAAAAAGAGAAAAACAGGGTGACACTGGAAACTTTTCAATCGAAAATACAAATACTTTCCATTTTTCCTTCACTAGACATATATGCAGCAGAAAAGGCCCGGTTAAAGACCTCAGGTAAAATTATTGATGATTTTGATTTACTTATAGGTGCTACAGCCATTTTTCATGACTTGATTTTAGTCACCAGAAATGAAAAAGACTTTGAGCGTCTTAAAGGAATTTTTATCGAAAATTGGATAGGTGCTTAATTCTATTCATTTGGCTTTAATCATTTTTAATTTTACAATTTACTACCTTCATCATCCATTTCCTTTTAATTCAAATTGTATATATGAATACCACCCGCATTCTTACACTCATTTTTATCATTTCCTTCCTGAGCTTCCAATCTCTCCTCGCGCAGTTAAAACCCGTCTTCGAAAATGGAGAAGCTCAGGTTCTGCCTGAGTTGAAAGATTCCTCCGAATGGATTCGACATGATCTGTGGGTTGAAACAACATTTGATACGGATGGTGACGGGAAAAAAGATCGCATGCACGTAGCCGTGACACGACCTAAACAAACCGACACTGAAGGTCTTAAATTACCCGTTGTCTATGCCACAAGCCCATATTATGCTGGCACTGCCCCGGATGTAAAGGGACTTTTTTGGAATGTGAAACACGAATTGGGTGCAACAGCTCCTTCTCGAACCAAAGTAGAAGTCCAGCGTAAAGTAAACCGCCCGATTATTTCCAATTCTGATATCAATCAATGGCTTCCCAGAGGATATATTGTTGTTCACTCTTCTTCGCCCGGGACAGGATTGTCAGAGGGTGCACCAACAGTAGGAGGGGAGAATGAGTCTCTTGCACCAAAAGCTGTGATTGAATGGTTGACAGGAAAGGAGAACGGCTATACCTCGCCTGATGGCAATGAAAAAGTAAAAGCTTTCTGGTCGACAGGTAAAGTGGGTATGACAGGAACTTCGTACAATGGAACCTTGCCACTGGCTGCAGCGACAACAGGCGTACCTGGTCTTGAAGCCATTATTCCAATCGCTCCTAATACATCCTATTACCACTATTACCGCTCCAATGGATTGGTTCGTTCACCGGGAGGCTATCTGGGCGAAGATATTGATGTCCTGTATGATTATATTCATAGTGGTGACGAATCCAAACGAGCTTACAATAACAAAACTATCCGTGATACAGAAATGGCTAAGGGTATGGATAGGGCCACAGGTGATTACAACGACTTCTGGGCAGGTCGCGATTACCTGAATAAACTTGACAATATGCAAGCCGCCCTTCTGATGTCTCATGGTTTTAATGACTGGAATGTAATGCCTGAACATAGTTACCGGATATACTCAGCTCTTCGGGACAATGGAATTCCATCTATGATTTTTTACCATCAGGGTGGGCATGGTGGTCCTCCACCTTTCTCTATGATGAATCGCTGGTTTACCCGCTATTTGCATGGTGTTGAAAATGGTGTCGAAGATGAACCAAGAGCCTGGATTGTTCGTGAGCAGGATGACAGAACCAAGCCCACTGCATATCCTGACTACCCAAATCCTGATGCCAAAAATGTAAGCTTTTATCTCAAACCCGGCGCTCCGGCTGCAGGCTCACTTGCTTTGGATACCGTAAAATCTGTCGGAAAAGAAACGTTGGTTGATAACTACTCATTCTCAGGTTCAGCATTGGCACAGGCTGATTACACAGAACATCGCCTCATATATCTCAGTCCTGTACTGACAGAAGCTGTGCATATTTCGGGGGTTCCGAGAATTACAGTCAAAGTTGCATCCAATAAGCCTGCTGCAAACTTGTCTGTTTGGCTGGTTTCCCTGCCCTGGACTGAAGGACGCAATTCCAAAATAACGGATAATATTATCACCCGGGGATGGGCTGACCCGCAAAATCATGCTTCGATCCGGGAATCAGAGCCTCTCGTCCCCGGCAGATTCTACGAAGTAAGATTTGATTTGCAACCTGACGATCAGATCATTCCTGCAGGACAACAGATAGGATTGATGATTTTCTCATCTGATAAAGAATTCACACTTCATCCTAAACCCGGAACTGAACTGACCGTAGATCTTAATGGTACGGTATTGATACTGCCGGTGGTAGGAGGGAAGAATGCTGTGGAGAAGGCCATGAAATAATTACAATTCACAACAAATGGAATACAATTCAAATCGGGAAATATATTCCTCCCGTGTGCTGAGCTCACCGATTGAAATCGTTTATGAAGCTTTTTCTAATCCTGCACACTTATCAAAATGGTGGGGCCCAAACGGATTTACAAATACATTTCATGAATTTGATCTGCGGCCGGAAGGGAATTGGATTCTCACTATGCATGGACCTGAGAAAGGTCACTATGAAAATTCATCCGTATTCAAATCTATCGAGCCCTTCAAGCTAATTTCGTGGAAGAGAATTTCAAAGCCCCTGTTTGAAATGGAAGTTGAGTTTAAAAAACTCAGTGATTCAGAAACTGAAATTTCATTCCGTATGAAATTCGAAACAGCGGAAGAATGCAGTAAGATTAAAAACTTTGCAGGGCCAAAGAATGAGGAAAACTTTGACAGGCTTGAAAGGGAGATTGAAAATATTAAGATGTAGTTACAAAACTATTTAGACCGCAAACATTGTTGCCTTGAAGGTCTTCGTTGAAAAATGGAAGTAATAAAATTACGGATAAAGTTGGTTCAAATGGATTACGTCAGATTAATTGTAAATTGTACCAATGAAAAAATTTAGTTTTCCATCTGCTCAAACCATTTTAATCCTTATCGCCGGGTTTGTAACCCTTCTAACATGGATTGTCCCTGCCGGCAAATACGATAATCTGGCTTACAATTCCACAAACAAAACATTTACGAAAACCAGTTTAGACAATTCTGTCGAATTGCCTGCTACCCAGGCCACTTTGGATAGCCTTGACATCAAAATTCCCATTAAAAAATTTACTAATGGGGACATTTATAAACCAATTGGTATACCCAACACCTATAAAGAACTGGATTCTAAACCTCAGGGTCTTGCTGCTTTTCTAAAATCCCCCATAAAAGGTATCATCGCTGCTTCTGAAGTCATTTTTTTGGTTCTTATCATTGGAGGATTAATTGGTATCATGAATCTGACCGGTGCTTTTGATGCAGGAATTTCATGGATGGCCAAAACACTTAAAGGAAGGGAGTATATTTTGATCATTTTGGTAACATCTCTGGTTGCTGCCGGTGGGACGACCTTTGGACTTTCTGAAGAAACGATGGCCTTTTATCCGATATTGATACCTGTTTTTCTCGCTGCGAGATATGATGCTATGGTTGGATTATCCTGCATTTTTCTGGGCTCCAGTATAGGATCCATGTGCTCTACTACCAATCCTTTTGCAACTATCATTGCTTCAGATTCCGCCGGTATCAACTGGACGGATGGTCTCGAAAACCGTGCAATCATGTTAGCTGTTTGTCTGACTATCACTATTCTCTATATTTTGCGCTATGCAAAACGGGTAAAAGCAGATCCTTCCAGGTCTATTGTGTTCAATCAAAAAGATGCTATAGAAACGCAATTTGGTTTAAGTAAAATGAATGCCTCCATTAAATTTACGCACAGAATGAGAATCATACTTCTCATTTTTTCCCTGTGTTTTGTTGTCATGATCATAGGGGTTTCTATGCTTGACTGGTGGTTTGTTGAGATGACTGCCACGTTTTTAGTGGGTGCTGTCATCATTGGTTTTATTGCAAGGATTAAAGAAAGTGTTTTTATTGAGGCATTTGCAAAAGGAGCAGGAGAATTACTAAGTGTGGCATTCATTGTAGGGATTGCAAGGGGTATTACCATTTTGATGGAAGATGGGCTGATTAGCGATACCATTCTTTATCATGCAAGCCATATCACTGAAGGAATGAGCAAAGGTATATTTACAAATATCATGCTCTTCATATATGGCGGTTTATCTTTTTTTATGCCTTCATCTTCAGGAATGGCAGTACTCACCATGCCTATAATGGCGCCACTTGCCGATACTGTTAATATTGGCAGAGAGATTATAGTGGACTGTTATCAATATGGTCTTGGGTTGTTTTACTTAATCAATCCAACAGGCTTAATTTTAGCAGCTTTGGCAATAGTGAAAATAGGTTTTAACAAGTGGTTGAAATTCATAATGCCGCTGTTTTTGATCTTACTGATTACTACCATGCTTTTGCTGACCATTTCGGTATATTAGAACCACAATCATAAAAAAAAGAATTCATTGTTTAATCCCCGCAATATGAATTTTCATATCATTGAAACAACCAGATTGATTTTAAAGGGACTTTACCCTGAAGATATGAAGTACATCTTCGATCATTTGACAAAATCCAGCATCAAAGAAATATTAGGGCATCGGTCGGATGAGGAATATTTAAAAGAAGAATACAAACATTTGAATGGATATTCCTCTTATAACAGAAGTTTCCAGCTGTTTCTCCTGACAGAAAAAGAATCCGGCCGTATAATAGGCAGATGCGGTATTCATAACTGGAATATTGATTCTGAAAGAGCTGAAATTGGTTATGTAATGCACGAAGAAAGTTTTCGGAAAAAGGGCTTAATGAGCGAAGCCCTCACCGCCATTATTGAACATGGATTCGAATACTTAAAGCTCAATCGTATTGATGCTATAGTTGGAGTTGGAAACGTAGCTTCCATCAGACTCCTTGAAAAAAATAACTTCAAAAAAGAAGGCGTATTAAAGCAACAATTTAAAGTAGATGGTAAATATGAAGATGCATTTGTATTTGCTAGGTTATTCAGTGAATACAATGATGAAAAACGCCTGAAAGAATCTCACCTGCACAAAGGTTGAACCAGGATTTAATCAATGATAAATGAACTCATTTTTTCTAAGAAATGGATAGCGCGATCCATTTCATTTTTAGAACAATAAATTCAGCGCGGTGCAATTTTATAAGGACAATAAAATAGTAAAACTATGCGCTGAAGGAATGGAGCAGGAAGGGCAGGGATGCAATAGTGAAGCACTTAGGCTCTTTAATAAAAGTACCGGTCAAATTGTGTAGAGGATTTAATCATTACGAGAAAGTTGTGTAGTATTCTTAAACTGCCTTTTCCCCATTTCGCCATTCTTGTGGTGTTAGGCCTGTTTCTTTTTTAAATACCCGGGAAAAATATCCCGGATCGTTGTATCCACATTCTATGGCAACAGCAGTAATATTCATGTGCGGATTAGCTAACAGATCTTTTGCTTTTTGTAACCGAACTATTCGAATAAAATGATTGGGTGAGTGTCCTGTTAGAGCATCCAGTTTTCGATGTAATTGAGAATGACTCATAAAAACTAATTTGCATAACTGCTCCACACTAAATTCAGCATTGGAGAAATTTGACTCTACAATTTCCTTGACTTTTTTAACAAATTCATGCTCAGTTTTTTCTACTTTAAGGATTGAGGAATTCTGAATAGATACAGCTACAGCTTCATCTGGCCCGCTTATTTGCCTTGAATAAAAATGTTGCAAATTTTTACGAAGTTCAATCAATTTTTCAATGTGCAGCAATAACTCTTCCCTGTGAAATGGTTTTTGAAGGTAAACATCTGCTCCTTTTCGGAGGCCTTCCAATTTGCTTTGCATATCTGCTTTTGCTGTCAGCATTATTATGGGTATATGGCTGGTTCTCTCATCTTCCCGCAATTTCCTGCACATTTCATAGCCATCAATGAAAGGCATCATTACATCAGTGATGATCAGATCAGGTATTATTTCTACTGCTATTTCAAATCCTTCCAAGCCATCATTTCCCACCGCCAATGAATAATCATCTAAACAACTGGCAGTATATGCTACGACGTCTGCATTATCTTCTACCAATAATATCATCGGACCTTCCATATTTTTTATAGATAATTCATCCCGGGATACTGCTATTTCATTTGAAATAATTTTTGCACTTGTTTCTTTGTAAGAAGCAAGTGTAATCATTTCAATTTCAGATTCAACAGCTCTTTGGAGTGGAATTATTATGATAAACTCAGTTCCTTTGTTGGCACCAACAGGTGGACTTTTTACTGTAATAGTTCCTTGCATTAGTCTGACGAGTTCTTTAGTTAAAGCCAGTCCAATACCTGTTCCATCTGCTTTGCGTGTATGACCGTTATCTGTCTGAAAGAATCGATCAAAAATATAAGGTATCTGATTCTCGGGAATACCAATGCCGGTATCTTTTACTTTTAGGATAAGATTTACTTGTTGACTATCCATAAGTTCTTCCTGAGATAAACTTACATAGACATTTCCCATCGCAGGAGTAAACTTCAGGGCATTTGAAAATAAATTTGTAATAATTTGCCTGATTTTTTCACCATCAAAGGCGACCAGTAATTCATCTGTCTCAGGTAAAAAGTGGAATTGTTTCTGATCGGAAGCTGCAAGAGACTGGAATGACTCAACGATGTACCGGAGAAAACTAATAATATCTCCCTGCTTCAATTGCAAGTTCATTTTACCACTTTCCAGTTTTGACAGATCCAGCATTTGGTTAACAAGGTTTAACAGATTCTGACCATTACGCACAATCATATCTACACCATTATCAAGGTATCTGCCAGGATTATTTTTAATCTGATTGGCCATTCCCAAAATAACGGTAAGTGGTGTTCTGAATTCATGAGTAATGTTAGCGTAAAGTTGAGTCTTAACGGTATCCAGTTCTTTTATTCTTGTAGCTTCCTGTTGTTCGTAATGTAGTTGAGATTGAAGTTTTGCCTTATTGATTTTGAATTTAAAATAGCTTCTTATACTAAAAATTAACAACAAAAAATACAATAGGTAAGCCCACCAGCTAAGCCACCAGGGAGGATTTACCCGGATTTTTAATTCAGCGATCTGATCGCTCCAAATTCCCTGACTGTTGCTTCCTTGCACTTTGAAAATGAAATCGCCTGATGGAAGGTGCAAATAAGTTGCAGAGCGTCTGTTTTCGCTTTCTACCCAGCCTTTGTCTATCCCTACCAACTGATACCTATATTTATTTTTTCCCGGAGCTGAAAAATCCAGCGACGAAAATTCAAGCGTTAGAATGTCCTGTTCATAGTGAAGGTTGATTGCGGATGAATGCTCAATTGTGTTGGTTAATACACCACTTTTGTCGTTGGGCTGGACTGTTTTATTTCCTACTAAAATAGCGGTAATAAATACAGAGGGCGTAAAACCACCTTTTAAGACATCAGAAGGATTAAACACATTAATTCCATTTACTCCCCCAAAAGCGAGTCTTCCATCGTTCAATTTTGCAAAAGCTCCGGTGTTAAATTCATCGTCCTGGAGCCCGATACTTTTGGTAAAGGTTCTGAAAGTGTAGCTTATCTTTTCTTTATTCTGAGTATTGGTCATACAAAAAATCCCATTATTTGTGCTACCCCATATATTTCCTTTTGAATCTGCCAAAATCCCATACACCACATCGTCCGGCATTCCATCTTTTTTCGTGAGATGAAAAAAATCACCTGTTGTCTTATTGAATCTGTTGAGTCCCCCTCCACGGGTTGCGATCCAGATATATCTATCAGGATGAATTGGATCTTCTAAAAAGCATGACACAATATCGTAGCTTAAAGAGTTTCTATCTTTTGCATTATTTGTAAACCAGGTGACCTCAGCCTTAGAGTATTGATAGGAATTGAGTTCAATTTTGGCAAATCCATTTTCAGTACCTACCCAATACAATCCTTTTATTTCCTCAAGTAAAGCAGTAATGAGCATTTTACCGCCTTTTTTATTAATCAAAATACTATCAACCTGACCTGAAGTTTTATTGAAAACGGTAATAAGACCATCTAAGCTGGGAAGCCAGATATTTCCCTGGCTATCTTCTATTAAAGGTTGTTTTTTACCTAATATCAGGTTGGGATTTATATTGGGGAAAGATTCAAGTGACTTGGTTGCAGGATCGTAACAATAGTAGCCCGAGTTATCACTTTTAATCCAAAACTCATTTTTTGATGAAATAAGGAAATTATCAATTTGACTTATAGATGGAATATCTTTAAAAGCATATACCGGTGTTGTTCCGTTTTCTAAATAGAACCACCTATAGCCGTAGTCAACAAAATATAAATTACTCTTTGATTCTGGGATAATTCGACGAATAGAGATTCCCTCGGCTGCTGTTGTGAATATAGGTTTGGATATAATGTATTTTCGTAGTCCAAAGCCTACAGACCCGCTCCACAAGATGCCAGACTTGTCAATAATGAAAGGATAGCAGATTCTGGCTTGTTTATCAATAAATAATTTTTCATTCCAATTTTCTTTTTTTCCTTTTTCCCTTCTGCTGATATCATAAAAATCAATTTCACGATGGAAGTAATCCCACAAGGTTCTTTTAGGTTTAATAATAATATTGCCTTCATTTATCTTTTCAGGATCAAAAAGTGGAATTATTTCTTTTCCATCATCCAGATATAAATTGTGGTTTATTAAAACTGTTCCATCTAAATGGAGATAACCGCTGTAGTAAAGTTGAGCATTAGGTAAAGGAATAAAGCTGTTGGTTTTAAAATCCAATTGGTATACTGTTCTATCCATGCTTCCTATCCATATTGTCCCATTTTTATCTTTCCCCATGCCCCATACTTGTCTGTTGCCTGGCAAAGAAAGTCTTATGATTGTGTGATTGTCCTGATTTTCTTTTAAACCAGGAGTAACTGTAACTATATTTAGACCAGCATTGTCTGTGGCAATGAGCATTCTTCCGGTAGTAATTTCTTCTATAGCCTTAATACCGTTGCCCGATAAGCTGGCAGGATTGTCAGGCTCATGAACTACCCGATAAAATAAGCCAGTCTTTTTATTGTAAAGATTTATACCTGCATTTTCTGTTCCAGCCCAAATGCTACCCCTGCTGTCTTCAAATAGTTTTACAATGGTGTTGCTGCTCAGAGACCTATTATTATAGGGGTCATTTGTAAAGACTTTAAAATTGTATCCATCATATCTGTTTAGTCCATTTTTAGTACCTATCCAAAGGAAACCATCTTCATCCTGTATAATATCAAAAATCATCCCTTGTGAAAGTCCCTGAGCCATGGACAGCGTTTCGTAGATTTTTTCTTTCTGACCAAAAACTATAGTAGCATAGCCTATATAAGCAAAGGTTAAAAGGAGTTTTATATGGTTTGATGAATTGAACATACCATATAAAGGTAGAGCATTCTAATGTTTACCTGTAACGAAAAATAGAGCATTTATAACAAGAATGAAGAATTTGTCCTACTGCTGGCAAGTTTGTCCTCTTATTTGCAGAAAATGTGCCTGACGTTGGTTGATTTTTACTCACTTCCAGCTTCATTTGATATGAACTTTGCATCATTATCACAATCGAAATGATTTCTTTAACCAACCAAACAGTATTTATGAAACAGAATTTTTACCTCCGTTGTATGCTCCTCTTGCTATTGGCTTTTGTTCTACCTGTACTGGGTTTTGCACAAGCAAAAAATGTAATTTCTACATTCAGAGTATTTCCAAAAGTAGACAAAGTTCAGGAGTTTGAAAAGGCCCTTGCATCCCATGCCCAAAAGTTCCATACCGGTGATGTAAAGTGGAGGGTATTTGCTATTCAGTCAGGTCCTGATGCCGGCGGATATCATGTTACTGAGGGACCTACAAGCTGGGAGGCTCTCGATTCTAGAGGCGACCTTGGATCAGCTCATGAAACAGACTGGCACAAAAATGTTGCAATTTACCTGACGGACAGACAATCAGCCGGATATTCTGTGTATATTGATACGTTGAGCACTATTGCCTTAGACGATTTTACTGATAAAATTAATATTACTCATGTATATCCTAAAATTGGAAAAGGCGATGAAATAGTGAAGATTATTAAAAAATTGAGAAAGGGCTGGCAAGCCAGTGGAGTAAGTATGGCAGTCTATGCCGCAAGTTCATCCGGTCCGGCACAGTACACTATAGTGACAAGATACAAACAAGGCCTGAAAGAAAGATCACCCGGATTTCGCAAGCCTTTTAAAGAAGTTTATGAATCTATATATGGGGAAGGCTCATGGAATGACTATATCGAAAGTCTTTCAGAAAACACTGAGAAATCATGGAGTGAATTACTTTTTTTACGTAAAGATTTAAGCTCTAAATAATTGGATCGGTCTAATGATGATTCCAATAATTGTGAGTAAAGGTAACATACTCTCTTTTAGATGACTTTTACTTTAGGAGGGGTGATAGAAGTCACTCCTCCTTATTTGATTTAATAAAATTCTCAAAAAAATTAAAGCTCTTCTTCTTCCATCTCCGGTTCCTCAGTATCTGCGGGTGCTTCATCTTCAGGAATCTCATAATTATCTACAGAAACCTCATATTTCACCAACTTCAAGACCTGCCTTTTCCCTGATGCATTCATTTCAAAATGCAGGGAATCTTTGTCCAGATAAATGATTTCTACTGCTTTTTTCATTGACATTGGATCCAGCGTATCTGTGGTGATCACAACACTGCCCCTCAATTCATAATGCCCTGCTTCACGAAGGAATTCTGTATTATCATACATATAAGTCATATCAGGATTAAAAGTGAATGAAGCTGAACTCAGATCAATATCCTGGATTTCTCCTTCTTCAATTAATTCTACTGCCAGCCAGGTGCCGTACAATTTTTTTTTGCTAATGGTCTGACATGCGGAAATCAGGACGACCGACAGCAGGAATGGAAGGAATTTTGTAGTGACCATTTTAGTAGAAATTATTCATCAGTAAAAATGCTGCTGCACCGGCCAGAAATCCTGCAAATGCAATCCAGCTTATGTTCTTCAGATACCAGATAAAATTTATTTTCTCCATTCCCATGGCAGCTACACCTGCGGCGGAACCAATGATGAGCATACTTCCTCCGGTGCCGGCAGAATACGCAATAAAATGCCACATCGGATCATCAATAGGGAAGGTGTACATACCCATAGCAGCTGCCACGAGCGGCACATTATCAATGACTGCTGACGCAACACCAAGGATTAATACAACTGCCTCACGAATAGGAATATAAGTGTCCAGTGTTTCAGCCAATTGATTTAACACACCGAGAGATTCCAGTGAGCCTACAGCCAGAAGTATTCCGAGAAAGAATAATATGCTGGGCAATTCTATTCTGGACAATGCCTGATGTGCTGAATAATGATGCTTTTTATCCACCGACATATTTTTCTCAGGCTTTACATATTCTGAGATCATCCACATAATACTGAGTGAAAGCATCATCCCCACATATGGCGGCAAATGTGTTATTGTTTTAAATACTGGTACAAAAATCAAAGATGCAATCCCTGCAAATAACATCAAATTGCTGCTGGCAACAAGATCTGTTTTACCTGATAAATTGAGCATGTGATCAGGTTGCGTAATGGGACCTCTGAATACTTTTTTAAATGAAGCGATCAACATTGGCACTAGCACACATGCAACGGAAGGTATTACCAGTGTAGAAATCAGGCCGACAGTGGTAACCTTCTTGCCAATCCATAGCATAGTTGTAGTAACATCACCTATTGGAGACCAGGCCCCTCCGGCATTCGCTGCAATTACAGCAAAGGAAACAAACCACAAGCGCTCTGTTTTATCAGGTACCAATCGTCTTAGAAGCGATACCAATACAATCGTTGCAGCAAGGTTATCAAGAGTAGAGGATAAAAAAAATGCAAGAACACAAATAATCCACAGCATCTGCATTTTGTTTCCCGCTTTGAGCTTATTTGTGATTACTGCAAAGCCTTTATGCAAATCAATCAATTCCACAATGGTCATTGCTCCTAATAAAAATATGAGGATTTCTGCAATCTTCCCAATGTGGTGCAGCAATACATGCTCCAGAGAATCAGGCTCATGTAAATGATTTATTAATGGAAGCTCACCCAGTGAGACGACTGCCCAGCAAATAGCACCCATTAAAAGTGCCGGTACTGTTTTATCCAGCCTGAGCTGATGTTCGAAAACTATTAATACATAACCAATAATAAAACAGGCAATTACGGTTGTCAGCATGATGTTGTCTATAAATTATTTGATGCTTTGATCGGGGCCGCGGCGAAAATACATTTAAAAGTCCTAAAATGCAAAGCAATTTGGTTTTTGGGTATTGGGTCAATGCATTTTTTTTCAGTTTCAGTTGTAATACTCTTGATGTATTGTGATGTAAGTAAAGGTGTTACACATGGAATTTTCTATTATAATTTAAGAGATTGTGGTCAGCCCTTAGCGTAAGTGCGACCGATGCCGTATATTTGCGCCGATTTAAAATATTATGATAAAAATAGGCAACGTTGAATTAGGGGAATTCCCTTTACTACTGGCACCCATGGAGGATGTTAGTGATCCGCCATTCAGGGCACTGTGTAAGAAACAAGGCTGTGATATGATGTACACTGAATTCATTTCTGTGGAAGGGTTGATTAGAGATGCAGAGAAAAGTATTCAGAAACTGGATATTTATGATGAAGAGCGTCCGATAGGGATTCAAATTTTTGGTGCAGAACTGGATTCTATGATGCAGGCAGCTGAAATTGTTGAAGCTGCAAATCCTGAAGTCCTGGATATCAATTATGGATGCCCGGTGAAAAAGGTAGTCTGTAAACTGGCAGGAGCAGGTATTCTTAAGGATATCCCAAAAATGGTTGCACTTACTGCAGCAGTTGTGAAAAGTACCTCACTGCCTGTGACCGTCAAAACACGTCTGGGATGGGATGATGACACCATCTTTATCGAAGAAGTAGTAGAAAGATTGCAGGATGTGGGTATCAAAGCAATAAGCATACACGGCCGTACCAGAGCTCAGATGTATAAAGGTGATGCAGACTGGTCCAGAATCGCCAGCGCGAAAGCAAATCCTCGCATTCACATTCCAGTTTTTGGAAACGGAGATATTGATACTCCTCAGAAAGCCAAAGAATATAAAGATCGATACGGTGTTGATGGTATCATGATTGGCAGGGCATCTATCGGATATCCCTGGATTTTCAGAGAAATCAAACACTATCTGGCTACCGGAAACTTACTTCCTCCTCCGACTCTGACAGAACGCATGGAGGCAGTAAGGATGCACCTCCAAAGATCCATTGAATGGAAAGGTGAAAAAATTGGAGTTTATGAGATGCGCAGGCATTATACTAATTACTTCAAGGGCTTGGAAAATATCAAAATTTACAGGTCTAAACTCGTTCAGGAAGAGGATCCCTCCATTCTTTTTGCTATCCTGGATGAGATCGAAGAGACTTACAGCCGGGAGTTTTATACTATGGTTTAAAAATTAGCTGGAAATTGGTATTCAACATAAAACAAGAAGAACGTTTCATTATAGACCAGATTCGCAAAGTCGCGGATCAGATGGAGCTTCCTGCATTTCTTGTAGGAGGCTATGTTAGAGATCGGTTATTGGGAAGGCCGACAAAAGATATAGATGTGGTGTGTCTCGGCTCAGGCATAGAGCTTGCTCAAGCAGTTGCGCTGACGCTGCGTCCTGTCCCGAGAGTAGTGGTGTATAGCAGATTCGGAACTGCGATGTTGAAACATGATAATATTGAAATAGAATTTGTAGGCGCCAGAAAAGAATCTTACAGGCACGATTCCAGGAAGCCGGTTGTTGAAAATGGATCTCTGGAAGACGATCAAAATCGCAGGGATTTCACTATCAATGCCATGGCGGTGTGCCTTAATGATGGAAATTTTGGTCAAATTGTGGATCCATTCAATGGACTTTCACATCTGGAAGAGAAACTGCTCAAGACTCCAATGGAACCGGGCCGCACTTTTTCTGATGATCCCCTGCGAATGATGAGGGCGATCAGATTCGCCACCCAGCTCAATTTTAAGATTGATCCTGAGACATGGTCTGCTATCGCAAAATATAAAAACAGGATTCATATTGTCAGTACTGAACGAATCACTACAGAATTACAGAAAATATTGGCTTCACCGAGACCTTCCGAGGGATTCAAATTATTGTATGATTGTGGATTGCTGGAGTTGATTTTTCCTGAAATGGCACAATTGCAGGGAATTGATATTCAGGATGGAAGAGCACATAAGGACAATTTTTATCATACGCTCGAAGTAGTGGATAATCTTTGTATGAAAACTGATAATATCTGGCTTCGTTGGGCTGCAGTATTACATGATATCGCTAAGCCCGCTACCAAGCGGTTTGATCCTAAGGTTGGCTGGACCTTTCATGGGCACGAAGCGCTGGGTGCTGCAATGGTTCCCCGCATATTTCAGTCGCTCAGGTTGCCACTGGATAAGAAGATGAAGTTTGTTCAGAAATTGGTTCGATTGCACCTGAGACCTATTAGTCTCACAAAGGAAGAAATAACGGATTCCGCTATTCGGAGATTGATTGTGGATGCAGGAGAGGACCTGGATGATTTGCTGTTGCTGTGTGAGGCGGACATCACTTCAAAGAACCGGGAGAAAAGGTCAAAATACATCCAAAACTATCAGATTGTCAGAGCTAAAATCACTGAAGTTGAAGAGAATGATAAACTTCGTGAATGGAAACCTCCTATTGATGGGGCAGAAATCATGAAGGTATTCGGTCTGTCGCCCGGTAAGGAAATTGGTATAATTAAAAATGCAATCAAGGAAGCCATTTTGGAAGGTGAAATTCCAAATAACTATGATGGATCATATGAGTACATGTTGAAAAAGGGCAAAGAATTAGGACTGGAGCCGGTTGAGTTGTTGAATGAGAAATAGTATTTCATTTATATCGATTAAAGTCTGAGTTTCATTGAATGTTTATAATCAATTGACAGATAAATATATAAAGCAATTATAACTAATGAGCTACCTTGTAATTTCAGGAACAAACAGACCGGGATCCAATACCAGAATCATTGCCAATCATGTATTTTCCCGAATGCAGGATATGACTAATGACCCGGTCGAATTCTGCTCACTGGAGGATTTACCTATTGAAGCATTTCATACCGGTATGTATGATGAGGATCAAATATCTCCTGTTTTATCTGAATTTCAGGATAAATATTTTGCAGGTGATCACAAATGGATTCTGGTTTCTCCGGAATATAACGGAGGAGTCGCAGGTATTCTTAAACTATGGATAGATGCAATGTCTGCCAGAAGAGTGAAGGAAACATTCACCATGAAGAAAGTGCTCCTAACCGGAGTTGCTAATGGTCGCGCCGGAAATCTAAGAGGCCTGGATATGCTCTGCGGCATATTACAGAAGTTAAATATGGTCATTCACCCCAATAAATTACCCATTTCCAGTGTCAAGAATATGGTTGATCATACCTCAGGTCAGGTGACTGATGTGGGGACATTAAAGGCCATTGATGCCCAGCTGAGTAGTTTCCTGGAGTTTTAATCAAAACAAACTCACATACCCAAAATGGATTCTGGAAGCCCTGAAATCCAGAGGATTCTGCCTTTGAGCCCCCACTGCAAATGTGACACCAAATACTCCCAGAGTAGTTTCAAAGTTGAGACCAGCGCCAAATCCATACGGGAAATTATCTATGATGATTTCAGCCGATTGATCTCTGACATATGCAAAGTCGCCAAAAACAAAGATATTACCGTTGCGGCCTGTAAGCAATCTGTATTCCGCTGTTAATATCTGATAATGACTGCTGAATATTGCCTCCTCGTCAAATCCCCTCAAAATCCTGTTTCCTCCGATCCTGTAAACTTCGCTACCGGATGTGACAACAGGCGCATAGACGTAACCGCTTTGTATCCCCAATTTTATTGTACTCACACTTCCTATAGGTATAAAAGTAGATAAAGTTAATTGTCCTCTTACCTGTAAGGACCGAAGGCTGACTGTGTCATATAGTGTCCTAAAATCAAATTCCGGATCATTAGGATCCTTCAAATCAGCTATTTGATCATTGATGCGAATACTTCTGTTTCCCATAGCAATTCTGGTCAGAAGACTCCAGCCCTTTCTTGGATTGAATCGATAATCCAGATGCTGACGCAGCAATTCTATTCCGTAAAAAGAATTGCGGACATCCAGAAAAGAGGGAAGCCGGCGTCGGGAGATGATGGCTGCTGTATTGACATTAATCAGATCGGTACTCATTAACTGATAGAATGCCTTCAGGTAATCTCCTCCCTGCAATAAATATAACAGACCAAATTCTGCCTGAATATCCCTGTTGGTCGAATCTCTGCTGTAAAGCCCGAAACTTCCTTCGACGCCAAATGGAAGATCCAGAAGGTAAGGATAATTGACAAGGACTTTTATTTCCTGTGTTTCAGGTCTGAGGCTCTGGTATTGAAGGAATAATCGCTCGCCATTTCCCAGTTGATTATACAATTCGAGATTGGCTGTCCCAGTAATCAGGAAACGTCCTGTCTCTCTTGCATTGGGTAGAAGACCCAAAACGAAGTCAAATCGGCTGGCATTTCTTTTGTTTAAAAAAACGTTCACAGAAACTTCATTGTCAATGAAATGTATCAATGGTTCTCTTCTTTGAGTTGCAAATGGTAATTCTGTCAATCTTCTTTTACCATCTTCAGTTATCTTAGATTTTTGAAAAGGTTTGCCTGGAAGAATTCCCAAATATCGTTGCAAATAAGTGTTAGTGATTTTGGCATCACCGGCATTGACTACTTCCTTGATTTTCATGTATTTCCCATGAATCACCTGCAGTCTGGCCGATAACTGAGCATTATCTATGACAATAGTATCCAAATAGGCAACAGCAAATGGGTAGCCTCTTTCTTCATAATAACTGATGCTTTTATCCAGTAAAAAATTAAGGTAATCACTCTGAATTGGTTTTTCAGGTATGGTTTTAATGAATGGTTGTAAGTGTCTGATTAACAATGGATCCAGATGCTCAGTTCTGAGTGAATTCCAGATATATTTTGGCCCGAGATGAAAGTCAATATAGCATGCACTGATCAGGCAGAAAAAACTATCGACAGAAGCCTCGAGGTAACCCTGTGTGCGTAAATCATTGACCAAACTGTCTGCAATCTGTCTTTGGGCGGTGTTACTCTTGTTGAAATATGTGGTATCAGACAAAAGTTGGGGGAGTGAATCATTGAGCCAAAGGATCCGGTTTTGAGCATTGCTTCCGACTCCATAGAAAATCATAAGCCCGGTGAGGACACTCTTCAGAAGGATACATCTCGTATATTTGCGAATTCGGGTCAATTCAGCCTTGTTTTATGCAAAGGTAAAACCGCTTTTTAAGTAAGTTATTATAAATACTAAGTTCGTGGCCGGCATCTATATTCATATTCCATTTTGTAAGCAGGCCTGCAATTATTGCAATTTTCACTTTTCAACTTCTCTGGCTCACAAGGGGGCGCTCCTGAATGCTCTGCACAAAGAAATAGAATTACGGGCTAATTACCTTGAGGATAAATTATTAGATACCATTTACTTTGGAGGTGGAACTCCTTCTTTGCTGAGCATTGAGGAATTGAATTCGATATTCGGAACAATTGAAAAGTATTTTGATCTGTCCGCATTGAAAGAAGTTACCTTAGAAGCCAATCCTGATGATTTGAAAAGTGATTATATCCTAAGACTTAGAAATGAAACTCTTATAGACCGTCTGAGTATTGGGATTCAGTCTTTCCGGGAAGAAGATTTGATTTTCATGAAAAGGGCTCATAATGCGGGAGAAGCATTGGATTGTATCATTTTGGCAGAAGATGCCGGATTTGATAAGTTTACGATTGATCTCATCTATGGAACTCCGGGAATGAGTGATGATGTGTGGTTGAACAATCTTAAAATAGCTAATGAAATAGGGATGGAGCATCTTTCCTGTTATGCGCTCACACTGGAGACCGGGACGCCATTGGCTAAAGCGGTGAAAAAGAAACCTGAGTTTGCTCCTTTGGAAGCTGATGCAGAGCGACAATTCAGGATATTAATGGAATTTGCTGAACTCCATGGCTATGAACACTACGAAATCTCCAATTTCGCAAAGAATGAGCGGTACGCAATACATAATTCAGCTTATTGGAAAGGATCATCCTATCTGGGATTAGGTCCATCAGCTCATTCATTTGATGGATCAGGTCGGTCCTGGAATGTGGCTAATAATCTGCAATATATCAAAAGCCTGAATGACTCCATTCTACCGCTAGAAACGGAACACCTGTCATTAAAGGACCATTACAACGAATGGATTCTCACCCGTTTGCGCACAAAATGGGGGTTGGATCCAGCATTTCCTGATACACTGCAAACAGGCTGGTCAAATACTTTTGAAAATTCCATCAAAGAATTTGTAAATAATGGCTTCGTGCATTGGAATGGACAAGTGTACCTCTTAACCACGGAAGGTAAATTAATGGCGGATTATATTTCTTCTGCTTTGTTTATGGAGTGAAAAGGAAAACATTCAGCTCACAATCTTAATATTAAAAGCACCATTATTTGTCGCACCATAGATGCTCAGCCATAGCGGCAGATACATTTCAAGTCCTCTTGCTTTACTGATATCTCCCAGGTCTAATATATTTTCATCTTTCCAGCCGAAAGATTTGAGAAATTGAATGGCGATGGATTTGGCTTCGGCATCATTTCCGCATATGAATGTATTGTGGTCCCCGCCATTGATCATTGAAGGATTTACCATCAGTCCGGCCCACATAGTATTCAGTGCTTTAACAACCCGGACTGTAGGGTAGGTATTTTGGATTTCTTCTGCAAGGGAATGAGTATTCACAATTGACAAAGAAGGAGGGAAGCCTTTACTAAAATCAAGCGGGTTCGCGATATCAAGCAAAACCTTGCCGGCTATATTTGATTCTCCAGCCAATTGCAACACTTCCATCGTGGCTGTTCCGGCGGTGCAATTCAGGATGACATGCCCAAAGGATGCAGCCTCCGCAAATGTTCCGGCAGAAGCATTTTTTGTGTGATTTCCCAACCAGGTTAATGCCTTTTCGTTGTTCGATGTCCTGGAACCCATCATAACATTGTGCCCGAGCTCAATTAACTTCGTGCCTATAGTGCTTCCTACCGATCCTGTGCCAAGTACTGCAATATTCATAATGGATAGAATTGTGATTATAATTTGAAAACCAAAGAGATAATATTTTTAGACAGCATTTGGTTCATTATAAAAATGGTTCTTTGGTTATAATCATTAAAACCTAAAGCCGATACTCAATCCTAAAGGCACAAATGCGTAAATGATTTGGTTGCTATCAAAGAATCCGTAGTTAAAATATGCCCTGATGACAAAAGGAAGAACCCCAAAAGTATTCCAGCGAATTCCTCCGCTAACATAAGGCAGGTAAAGATTGCCTTCAGGATCGACAATAAAATTAGCACCTAAACCAGCTTCAAAGTAAAATCTTGGTCCTCCTAAATTTGTTGTGAGTGAATGAACCAAAGTTAATCTTGCCGGAACTGCTGAGAATTGACATGGACCAAAAACACAAACCTGAAATTCCTTAGTATATCCCAAACCTCCGCGGGCAGAAATATCTATGCTTTTTTTTAACGGAATCAAACGCTCATATGTACTTGATAGAATCGAACCATCGCCCAGCAAATGCAAATTGATAGAATTCAATTGTGGCCCGGCAATGTCATCAAACCCTGTTTGAGCATTTATCTTAGTTGTCACACTGATCGGTACTACTATATTCAGAAACATGATCAATATCGATCTGAACAAAAGCGGACTAAGTTGTTTTCTTATGCGCATAAAAATATTTTTCCCGGAGACAGCAGCGTTTCCTTTTATGCTA
Organism: Saprospiraceae bacterium; assembly: GCA_022841345.1. Classification (GTDB taxonomy): domain Bacteria; phylum Bacteroidota; class Bacteroidia; order Chitinophagales; family Saprospiraceae; genus SLDF01. The sequence goes on along the minus strand of JALHRR010000013.1, from coordinate 67,497 downwards.
AATTAGACATTTATATTTAAACTATCGAAGCAATACCTAAAAATTTGTAAATCTTTATAACTAAGCAGATGGTATCTCCATTACAAATATTTGATCTTCTTTAAAACAGGAATTAGATAGCAGAGTGGACAATTTGATCTTTCCTTCGACAACAAAGCCATCATCAGTTGCAAATCCGGATTGCAAGGATTCAAAGTCAGTTGAATTGAATTGAGCAGGAACAGAATACCTTACATAGACAGACAACACTTTTTGATCATCAAGAACTTTTCCAGTTGCTTTATGATACTTTGAGTATTTATATTTAAAACCTTCTGAGGCAGCTTGCAGGTCAGACACCAAAGCAGAAGCAGTAGGGTAGGCCCCTGCACCTTTACCACTGAATAAATGTTTCCCGGAATATTTTCCCTCTATTTCAATGGCATTTAGTTCTGCATTAATATTGTAAAGTGGATCATTAGCTTTTACAAGTGAAGGAATCACATAAAGTGACACACAGCCATCAGGATTGTGTTCAGCATTTGCCAGCAATCTAATCCTGCAATTTCTTTCTTTTGCATATTCGACATCAATCTGTCTTAAATGCTCAATGCCCGAAAAGAAGACCTCATCTTCATGAACTATCAGTCCAAATGCGTGCAATCCTAATATAATCAGTTTACTCTGAACATCTGATCCGTTCAGGTCAAAGATCGGATTCGATTCAGCAAATCCCAGTTTGATTGCTTCATCCAGTGCCTCATCAAATTCTTTTTCCTCAATAAATATTTTGCTTAGTATATAATTTGATGAGCCATTGATGATGCCTCTTAATTTTACAATGGGTTCCTCTGAAAAATAACTCTCCAGTGTTCTGATAATCGGGATAGCTCCCGCAGCGGAAGCCTCATATAATATGGAAGATCTTTCGTTTTCCTGCAACTGAACAATTTTTTCGAGATTTGGGGCAATCATTTTCTTGTTTGAACTGATGTAATTTTTGCCCAGACTTGTCGCCAGTAAAAGCATTTTCCAGGCAAAGTCAGGATCGTCAGTCGCTTCGATAACACTTTCAACATCAACATTATGTACTAATTCACTTGAAGTGTTTTGGAAATGATAATGCGGTATATTTCTTGTCTTAGCAATATCCCTTATACTGATACCATTCAGCTGGAACTTTGATTTCAAATCATTTTTCACAATCTGAAATAAGCCCTGACCTACTACACCATATCCCAACAATGCAATCCGGTGGACACGCTGAGAGTTTATTCCCGATACAGACATTTTTTGAAGTGTTTGAATCATGACAGATTAAATTAAGATAGTTGCGGCTTTGGAAATGAAATCCGGACCTTTTGTGACTGATTTATTCTTTTGGATGAAGAATTGAATATGTGTAGACAGAGATTCTGTTTCAATTAAAAATCCATCATGCCCGAATCTCGAATCAATACTGATAAATTGCGCCCCGGGAATATACTTTGCAAGATATTCTTGCTCTATTTGTGGAAATAACAAATCAGAACTAATAGCTATCACTAAGGTTTTTGCCTGAATTAAAGACATTGCTTTTTCCACACTTTCTCTTCCTCTTCCCAAATTATGAGAGTCCATTGCTTTTGAAAGGTAGTAATAGGCAAAGGCATTAAATCGTTTTACCAATTTGTCACCCTGATAAGATTGATAAGTGGTTGCTCTGAAATGTTCGAGCTTGTTGTCATCCGCCTCCGTTTGGAATTCAACATAAGTATCATAATGCCTGTAGGAAAGCATAGCAATAGCTCTTGCTGCTTTTAATCCGGCTTGGCCTGCATCCGCTCTTCGTTCTTTCCAGCCCGGATCTGCAGCCAATGCCAGTCTTTGTGACTCATTGAATGCAATCCCCCACGCTGAATGTCTTGCATTGGTAGCTATAGGAATAAGATAATTGAAAATTTCAGGTTTCAATATGGCCCATTCCAATGCCTGTTGTCCACCCATTGAACCGCCCAGTAATACCTCAATATGCTCTATTTGAATGTGTTGTCTAAGCAATTCTAATGTCCCCACTATGTCTCTGATGGTGTATACCGGAAAATCATGAAAGTACGGTTCTCCTGTAAGAGGATTGATGTCTGTAGCAGAACTGGAGCCATAGCAAGAGCCCAGCATATTTGCACAAATGATGAAATGTTCTTCAGGATTAAACAAGCAGTCAGGTCCTATAAGTCCCGGCCACCAATCAACTGCGTCGGCGTTAGCTGTCAGGGCATGACAAACCCATACTACGTTTGACTGATCTTCATTTAGGCTTCCCCAGGTCTGATATTCCAAATGAAATTCGGGCAAAACTGATCCGTTTTCCAGTTTGTAAGCATTATTATATTGAAAAGTCGGCATGTTGAATTCTGTGTTTTTTGAAAAAAAATATTAAAAAGTCCACTCACGATACCGGAGTGGACTTTTTCAAAAGATTAATGAGTTAAAGCCGGGACTAGAACTTTATCAAATGCTTGCTGGAAATCAGCTTTGATATCTTCGATATGCTCAATTCCAACTGAAACTCTAAGCAATGATGGCTTGACTCCTGCTGCAATTTGTTCTGCTGTTGATAGTTGTTGATGTGTCGTCGATGCCGGATGGATGATCAATGTTTTAGCGTCACCCACGTTGGCAAGATGGCTTGTCAATTGCAGACTGTTTACAAATTTCTTAGCAGCTTCCAGTCCTCCTTTAATATTGAAAGACAGCACTCCGCCATAGCCATTTGTCAAATACTTATTCGCCAATTCATGGTATGGGCTTGATTTCAGTCCCGGATAATTTACAGATTCCACAGCATCGTGAGCTTCCAGCCATTGTGCAAAAGCAAGCGCATTTTGCACATGTCTTTCGACTCTCAATGAAAGCGTCTCCAATCCCTGTATGAGTAAGAATGAATTAAACGGACTGATTGCAGGACCAAAATCCCGTAAGCCTTCCACTCTGGCACGAATGATAAATGCGATATTGCCGAAAGGTCCGTCTGAACCAAATACATCCCAGAACTTAAGGCCATGATAGCCTTCTGATGGCTCAGTAAATTGTGGGAATTTACCATTGCCCCAGTTGAAATTACCTCCGTCAATAATCGCTCCGCCCACCGAAGTTCCATGTCCACCGATCCATTTGGTTGCTGATGTGACTACCACTGCTGCACCATGCTCCAACGGCTTGAATAAATATCCACCGGCCCCGAATGTATTATCCACAATCAACGGAATGTCATATTCTTTGGCAATAGAAGCGATTTTTTCAAAATCAGGAATATTGAATTCCGGATTACCGATTGTCTCCAGGTAAAGAGCCTTTGTATTACCGTCAATTAATCTTACAAAACTATCCGGTTTGTCTCCGTCTGCAAATCTGACTTCTACACCCAGTCTGGCAAATGCCACTTTGAACTGATTGTAAGTGCCTCCATATACATATGAGGTGGAAACAATATTATCTCCTGCCTGTGTGATGTTATTGATAGCAATAAACTGAGCTGCCTGACCGGAGGCTACAGCAAGTGCAGCTACACCGCCTTCCAATGCTGCCAGTCTTTTTTCAAATACATCAGTAGTGGGATTCATGATCCGCGTGTAAATATTGCCAAACTCTTTTAGAGCGAACAAATTAGCTCCGTGCTCGGAGTCTTTAAACGTGTAGGAAGTCGTTTGGTAAAGGGGAGTAGCTCTGGAACGGGTAGTTTCGTCTACTTCCTGACCTGCATGCAATTGCAGGGTTTCGAATCGCAATTTCTGTGACATCTTAATTGATTTTTAAAAATGAAAAAATGGGAAAAAATTGATAAAAATGGAATAATACCAGAGGCCCCTTCAGGTTGCAGGGCAAAGTAAAATGCATAGCAAGCCCTTAATGGGTCAGGATACCGTTATGTGATATGGAATCAACAACAACAGCAGCGACAACAACACATTGACATGTGCATTGGCTGTGCAGAATTTAATACAGGAGAAGTGTTTGCAATGTGAATTTGCAATGTTGACGAAGACTCGTCAGAAAGACTTTGAATTTGAAAAGCGGTCATCTTGTTAAATTTATATACCCTAAAATATATTAGGACAGGATTTAGCACCTTCTTCCCTTGGGAAGGGTTGCTAGAGGATCACAGAGCCTGTCTCTCACCTCTTCTCTATAAATCAACTACCATTGGTCCAAGAATGGTAACTGGGAATAGAAACATTCGACGACACAAATATACAGGTGTATTTTATATAAGCAAATTACTTAACATTTATTTAATTGTATTTAGTAACACTATTACATAAATAATGAATTATTTCGACAATAAAATATATTTAAAACTTGCAAAAAAATATTCGATTTTCTAATTTTGTTGATGTGGGTGAGAATTAGTGGCGTTGAATTACTCTGCAACTCTTTTTAATTTACCTATTCTCATGCGTACAAATAAGTATCCTCCCTTTCAATTTCTTTTACTTTTATTGTTTTGTTTACTTTACAATTCAAATTCCATCTTTGCTCAGGTACTGATAAGTCCTACAGGAGATGGTGGATTTGAAAATGGTACCAGCTTTGAAAGTAATGGCTGGACTGTTGTCAATGGGTCGGTCACCAACCAATGGTTTCTGGGTAATGTAGCAACAGGATTTTCCGGAAGATCGGCTTACATCTCAAATGATGGAGGCACGAGTCATGCTTATACTAATACTTCTGGTTCTGCTATTTCAGTTGTGCATTTCTACAGAGATGTAACCTTTCCTGCTAATGTATCTGATTTTACACTTTCTTTTAACTGGAAAGCTGATGGTGAAGTTTCTTCATTTGATGCCTTGATGGTAAGTTTGGCACCAACTACTTATACTCCTGCTGCTTCCGACGTAAGTTTAGGAACTGGAGTCCTCCCGGTACCTGCAAATAGATTAGGCGTAAATCAGGCACCTCAATTATGGAACCGGCCAGGTGTTGCTTCAGCTTCCTACAATATAAGTAGCGCAGCAATAGGTAATTGTTGTGAAGATGTTACTATGCGACTTATATTCACATGGAAAAATGACGGTTCTCTGGGAGATAATCCACCTGCTGCTATTGATAATATTTCTTTAACGTATGATCCTTTAAGTGCATGTGTTTTTGATCCTTTCGCTATGCTGATTAATCCAGCCGCTGAAGGTGGTTTTGAATCAGGGGCTACATTTACTGCTAACGGCTGGACAGTGGTAAATGGTTCTGTGACCAATCAATGGTACCTGGGGAATGTCCCTACCGGATTTAATAACAGGTCTGCATATATCTCACAAGATGGAGGCACAAGTCACACCTATAATAATACATCTACGTCAGTTGTTCATTTTTACAGGGATATTACTTTCCCTCCTGATGTACCTGAATTTACGCTTTCATTCAACTGGAAGGCAGATGGAGAAACTTCATCATTTGACGCACTTATTGTAAGTTTAGCTCCTACCTCCTACAATCCAGTTGCCAGCAATGCTAATTTGGGCACTGGTTTACTTCCTGCTCCTGCTAATATGTTGGGTGGTATCCCTGCTCCGCAATTATGGAATCGGACAAGTCCTGCAACATACACCTATACCATTAAAGGAGATGATCTGGGGAATTGTGGACAATGTGTAACTAAACGATTGATCTTTACCTGGAAGAATGATGGCTCACTTGGAGATAACCCTCCGGGTGCAATCGATGATATTTCTTTAATTACGCATCCAATAATCCCTGAGATCTCCGGGCTACCTGAAGAAAATTGCTTGAACGATAGCGATATCTCATTAACTGGAAGCCCGGCTCCCGGACCCGGAGAAACTGGTGAATTCATTATTTATCCTGATATTTTACAGTTCACTGATAATTCCGATGGCACAGCTTTATGGAATATAGAAGGAACTCCAGCCGGTGATTATTTAGTTTTTTACAGATTTACAAATGCAGATGGATGTGTGTATATATCTTCTGATACGATATCTATTCTAGCTATACCTGACGCTTCCATTTCAAGTTCTGAAGGTTTGTTTCTGGATTGCCTGACTCTGGAAACTACACTAAGTGTTCCTGCATCTGATAATTACGAATGGACATTTAACGGAGATTTCTTTTCAAACGACCAGGAAATAGCTGTCACTCAGGGAGGTAATTATGTTATTACTTCTACATTGAACAATGGATGTTCTGCAAGTTCGTCTGTTGAGGTGATTTTTACTCCGGATGTCACGCCTCCTATGATTTCATGTCCATCCTCTCAAATAATTTATTTGGATGAAGACTGTACTGTGACAATACCTGATTTTACTGGTATGGCCTCAGCCAGTGACTATTGCGGTGTACCGCTTATATCTCAATCTCCCTTACCAACAACTCCTGAAACTAATGCAGGCAACATAACTGTAACACTTACTGCAACAGATGCAAGTAATAATTCTTCTCAATGCGAATTCACAGTCATGAAGCAGGATACAGTTAGTCCAGGTCTGAGCTGTCCGGAGACTCAAACTCTTATGCTGGGAGTTGATTGTTCTGTGCTACTTCCTGATTACTCCGGGATTGCAATTTCTGACGATAACTGCGGGACACCTATTGTTATTCAATCTCCGCTTCCCGGAACAACTGTCACCAATGCTGGTAGCATGATGGTTCTTCTGACAGCTACTGACAGCGGTAACAATACTTCGGAGTGCAGCTTCACAGTAAATATAGAAGATAATATAGCACCCATTATTAATTGTTTACCTTATATTGTTTCTTTCAATGGTGAGGATAATATTCCTCTTGATGCCGGGGATTTAGTTGATGTCTCAGATAATTGTGGTATAGCAAACATTAGCCTTAATCCTAATAATATTAATTCGTCCCAGGTTGGAGAAAATGTACAAGTTTCTGTAAATGTTACAGATATAAATGGGAATTCTTCTTCATGTATCAGTCAAATTTCCGTAAGCGGATTGCCTCCGGGATGGAGTCAAAATATAGATGGAATTAACTGCGCTGAAGGTAATGAAATCGCCTATGATTTTCCAACTGAAGTATGGACTGCCACAAGTACAAATTGCTTATATGGCCCCCCTTTCAATGCTGATGCTTCAGCATTTGCACAAAGCACACTTTGTGGTAATGGTAGTATCACAGCGAGGGTAACCGGAATCAGTGGAGGTTTAGGTTGGGCTGGAATCGTGATGCGTGAATCTAATGCGCCTGGATCTAAAAAAGTCCAGATCAGTACAAACTGGATGGGGAACCAAATCAGAAGAGAAGTAAGAAGTGTAACCAATGGAACAGCTGTGCCTCAAAATATTCCTTCTTTAAATAAATTTTGGTTGAGATTAGTAAGGCAGGGAAATCAATTTATTTCCTATACTTCTGCTGATGGTGCTCAATGGCAACAGGTCATAGTTGTTAATGTAAGTATGAATAGTTGTATTGAGTTGGGCTTGACAGTGACTAACTATAACAATAGCAGCACTGTTGTGGCCACATTTGACAATGTTAGTAAAACTGAATCAGAATTCATCTCACCTTATATGATTGGATCACATAATTTACTGAATGCAGATTTTCCTTTGTTGGATTTTAAGACATTTCCCAATCCTACAAATGGTGAACTGAATTTAGAATTAATGCAGTATGCCGGAAGAAAGGCATCAATAGAGGTGTATAGTTTTGAAGGAAAACTATTATTCACTGAAACATTGGATGAAGTCGTCTCGACACATCCCATCGTCCTTAGCCAATATCAAAATGGCATGTTTATGATAAAGGTTAAATCAGAAGGTTTACCAGATGTAACGAAACGTGTGATAAAACAAGAATAATGTAGTAGAGAATCTATTCCTAAACAGATCGGATTGAAGAGCTGTATCATTATTAAATGGTACAGCTCTTTGCATTTACAATATCAATATTTAACACCTGAAGTTTTACCTTTCTCGTTAGACCCAATTAGGCAGAAATTATTCCCGGCTTCAATTTTCCTTTGTGAAATATATTATAGAATATAATTCATTTAAATGGAATTTATAACGTAAAGATACGTTATAAATATTAATTGTACGTTGATCATGTAGGTAGAGTTGTTTGATTTTATTATTTCACTATCAAAATTTACTACCATGAATGCATTTATTTTCATGTATCATCACGTAGATGATATCATTTTCAGGGGAAGAAATCAAAAGTACGGAGCATACAATTTGAGAGCTACTTATGATCTGAGATTGGCAAGAGCCATGTTTTTCAGCATTAGTGCTTTTGTTTTAGTCGTGTGTGGACCTTATTTATTTACCAGAGAATTTAAAGTGTACGAGATAGCTGTCCCCAGATCCAATGATTCGGTTGAAGTCATTGTTGATTATGTAAAGCAGGATAAGATTGATTTCATTTCTGGTATTCAGCGGGGTAGTAGCACTCCGCTTACTAATTCTCAGCCTAACCTGGATAATTATTTTATTTCAAATTCAAAACCTGAACTTCCAGTAGTGGACAGCTCCTATTTCAGTTCCAATGTGGGAGAGGATGTTGTTGAAAGTCCATCTGATGTTTTCGGTTCTGAAACAGGCGAGTTAAATGGAACAGCAAACGGGGTAATAGGAAGTAAAGGATCTGATGCAACTGGAATTGTTGAGAAGGAGAAAGTTGAAGAAGTGTTTATTAATGTAGAACAGATGCCTGTGTTTGGTTCTGGAATGAGCGATTTGTTTGCTTATCTGTCTAAAGAAATTAAGTATCCTTCCATTGCAAGAGAAAATGGAATTGGCGGTACAGTTGTCATTCAATTTGTGATTGATCGCAATGGCAGGGTGACTCAGGTTCAGTTGGTCAAAGGTATTGGTGGTGGTTGCGATCAGGAAGCCTTGAGGGTTGTTAAGGGAATGCCCGGCTGGACTCCCGGTAAGCAACAGGGCAGAGCAGTATCAGTCAAATTTACATTGCCGGTAATGTTTAAATTGCAATCTTAAGTTGATTCAGGATAGTAGACGATAATTGGCAGAACCCAATGATGGACGGTTCTGCCATTTTATAAGTCTTTTTGGTTCTGCTGATTTATTGGCAGAGTCCTGAAGCAGGTAGAGAGTTGAATTCAACTAATATGGAACATTGGAGTAAAAAGCTTGCTAATAAATTAGCAAGACCAACAACAGCCGGAGTAAATAGCATGCAAATGAATTAACAAGACCAAATAAGGCATAATTCATTTCTTTTAACAATCAGGCAACGTATGACAGATTATGGTTATCTTTCATTAAACTGAGATCGCTTGATCCTTTTTGAAAATCCTGAATACCTGTTCAACGCCCTTCCTATGCGAATACTAATATTCTTATGTTTCTTTCTGGGAGTTTCCAATATATCACGTGCTCAGGAAATTCTGGGAGAAGCATCTGTTTGTGCTAACAATTGCCACGACTATTTTTTCCAGCTTCCCGGAGGCACTCCAAATGGAATTCAGCTGGAATGGGAGGTTGTAGATGGATTAGGTAATCCTGTTTCCTTCAATGTACATCCTTCCGGTATATTTATCCAGGTTTGTTTTCCGGGATTCGGATCTTATACGATCAGAGTAATTCACGAGAATAAAGTATATGAATTTCCAGTATTTGCTTCTGAGTATAGTCATGTTCCTATGCAAATGCATACTGAAAATTGTGGCATTATACCTGAATCATCCTCCTGCTTTAAGGTATGCGTTGGGCAGGAAGTTACTTTTTCTATGGTTGGTTTGATTGCCAGTGAGATTCAATGGGGAGTTTTTGGACCAGGCATTGAAATCATTGAGGAGACTTTGAGTTCGATCCGGATCAAAGTAGGTTTAACACCAGGAACATATTACATATCGATGTTTGGTGAATTGGAAAGTAACAGATTTTGTTTTTTTGAAAGGTCTATATGTTTTGAAGTTCTGGAGATACCTGAAGCAGGGTTTGATGTAAATGTTGCAGATACTGGAGATACAATCACCATCTGCTCAGGTCAGAATATTTATTTTACCAATACAAGTACAGCTGCAAATATTTCCTGGACAATTTCCAATGGATACAGCAGTAGTGCGAGAGATATTTCACAGAAATTTGATATTCCCGGATTATATAAAGTGCGACAATTTGTAAGCAATGCATGTGATTGTGAGGATGAGAAAATAATGTATATCAATGTTCTCGATCATCCTGCCCCACAAATTTATTGTGCCGCAACAGCTTGTCTGGGTGATACGCTGCAATATCAAACTGACCCGGATTGTGAAGATTATATCTGGAATATCAGCCCCAATGGAACCATTACTGCAGGAGGGACAAGCAGTGATGCATTTGTAGAGGTAATCTGGCAAAATGGTGGATCCGGAACTGTAGAATTGAGTCATGCCTGTTCTGATGTTTGTTCGGACCCTGGTTTTGAATTAATACCTTTAATAGGGGAAGATAATAAAATCAGCGGCCCTTCTAAAATTTGTCTCAATAGCTCCGTTTCTTACAGAATTGATCCACTTGGAGGTACTGTTTTTAATTGGAAAACTTCGGCAGGTGGTCTGATAGAATCAGGACAGGGTTCTTCTGCTGTAAGTATCAAATTTACATGGAAACAATTGCCCGCGTATGTGACTGTGGAGTATGAAAACTGTCATTTGAATTGTACTGGCAGGGATACATTTTGGCTGGAGATACTTGAGAATTTTGAAATTTCAGGACCAGATGCTATTTGTGATGGAGGGTCAGCTGGCTGGACTTCTTTTAACAGTTCTAACCCTTCACAAGCAGTTCCTGGAATCTGGAAATTGACTAATGCCACAGGGCAGTTATTGTACGAAAGCTCTGCTGCTTCATCCTTTTTTTTATTACCCATCCAACCCGCTCCCGGCACTTATAAGATTACCAATTATTTACAGGATAGCATTTATTGTAATTTGTCATTCACCAGGACTCTGGTTATTCATGCCTTACCTCCGGCACTGAAGCCAATTGTAGGCAGGAATACGGTGTGTGCAGGAAAGGATTACTCCTATAAAGTCTCAGATCCGGATCAGAAGCTGGTATATGTATGGAATATAATGGATGGGTCCATCGATAGTGTGATTCATGGAAAGGATATTCGCTGGGCATGGTCAGGGACATCACCCATGGAACTAAGACTATACAGTTATGATCCATTGACTCTTTGTCACAGTGATACAGTCAGCATGATTATCAACTTAATTGAAATTCAGGTAATAACCGGTAATGATGTATCCTGTGAATTCGGACGTGCCACTTTTCAGGTTCCTTTGCCAGCGGGTGAAGAAGTAACCTGGTCATTCAGTGATTCTTCACTAGTAAATGTGCTTGAATTTCCTTCTGAAAATTCCCTGAAAGTTAAATGGCTACAAACCGGGAATGTTACAGTTACCGGATCATTTTGTGGTTTTACTCAGAATACATTGGTGAATATTACCGGAATATATAATCCTTTAATTCCTCATCCGGATACGATATGCGAGTATGAAACTGTATTAATTAATGCTCCCGGGACCTTTAAAGAATACTTTTGGCTGGAAAGTGGTGTGTTTCAATCGCAGTCTTCATCCATAATTGCAGGTCCGGGAACTTACTTGTTTTTAGGTACCGATGAAAATGGATGCAGAAGCAGATCTACTTTCAAAATTAATTCTTCACCTCTTCCGGAAATCAATATTTATACGAATGACCCTCTTGGGATATGTCCTGATGTTGATACAGCTTTGTTAATAACAGTTTCAGAACTTGGAGGACCTTACGAATTCACCTGGTTTCACAATGACCTTCCACTAAGTGCGACAGGTGATACTCTCAAAGTCTCAAGGACGGGTGTGTATTATAGAATGGTAACCAATATTCATTCTGGTTGCAGTAAAATTTCAAATAAAATTGAATTCTGCGAGCATTGTGATCCTCTGACTGTGTGCTATTTCTGTCCCTGCGGAGATGGTGGTGGGGTATGTGACTTAAGCATACCACCTTTAATTTTTCTTGTTGAGCCAACTCCTGAGTGTGATGTGTTCGATTTAAGTGTGACAAACCCAACTATAATTAATTCAACTGTCAAATGGTTAATTAATGATATCTCCGGTAACAGATGGATTTTGAGTGGAAACCCTTTAAATTATCGTTTCCCGAGAGCAGGCAGAGTTCAGATGATAGTGATCGGCTCTTATATTGATTCATTTGGTGATACTATTACTCCCTGTCCGGCTTCTTATATATTTGTTGTGCCGGCCGTAGGAAATTTTGATCATGAAGTGGGTTGTTTGACTGATGCTGCTACATTTGAAAACAGAACTGAAATTGATGCCAGTTTTTCTGCCATTGGCTATAATTGGGATTTTGGTGATCCGGCTTCAGGTTCCAATAACTATTCAAATTTAGAAAATCCACAACATCTTTATTCAGCCCCGGGAATTTTCACTGTAGTCTTGAGAGTAGATGTTTCTGCAGGCTGTTATGTGAATTCATCTGCAGGTCTAAATATTCGTCCTTTACCGGATGCAGGCTTTACGTTTCAGGATTCAATTTGCATTGATACTGAGCTGGAGGTCACACCTAATAAAACAAATGCACTTTATTATGAATGGTATTTCGATATGGATAATGCTTCAGGTGTTATTATGGATGTCATCAATCCTGCTTTGCATGGTTATGCAGAACCCGGAGTATATAATATTGGTTTGAAAATTACTGATATTTATGGTTGCGAAGCTTTTAATAATAAATCAGTGCAGGTATTTGGGAGTCCTGATCCGGGTTTAATTACTTCATCTGTGCCATTACCTGCCTGCTCTGCCTATCCGGTAACTTTGAGCAGCAGTGTTGATAATGTATCTTATTCCTGGAGCAATGGATCGACCGGGAAAACTACCCTTGCAGAAATTGAAGGAGATTATCTGGTGATCCTTACTAATCAATATGGATGTTCTTCTAAATCTGAGCCATTTAATGTTTCATATATACGAGCACCTGAATCCAGTATAGTAGCAACAGGAGCAGGAAAGGCGGCTTACCCCCCTGATACTTTACAGGTTTGTGCCGGTGAAATTGTTACACTTCAGGCTATCAGTGCAGATTTGGGTTATATTTATTCCTGGGTAAACGGGTCTGATCAAAGGCAAGTTTTGTTCGATGATATTCAGAATAATAAACTTGCGACCGGAACGCATACTTTTTATTTAAAAGTAACAGACCCAGTCAGTAATTGCGAAAGAGTCAGCGATTCTCTTTTTGTAACAGTGATACCCACCCCTTCAAACCCCTTAATTGTGGCTGATCGCCCCTCACCATTATGCAGCGGCACTGAAATCAAGCTCAGCGTTCAAAACATTGAATCAGGAATCAATTATCTATGGTCTGATGGTACATTGGGACCCGAGGTTACTACTGAATTGGCGGGTCAATATAAGGTAATCGCGAGCAATGATTTTGGGTGTACAGCCACAAGTCCGGCCATCAACATTTCCGGACCCCCGCAATTGTCTTTAATCCCGGATGGATGCTTTCAGGCATGTGATACCGCCAAAATTTGTGTTCCAATTATTCCGGGGGCGCAGATTACATCCTGGATGCAGGACGGTGTTGCTTTATCTCCACCTCCAGCTGATATGCTGAATCCGGATTTCACTGAAAGTGGATCATATTATGCCATTGTGAGGACATCAGAAGGATGTGAATACGAAACCAAGCCTTTGAATTATCAGATTGACTCAGCATTGGGTAGTCTGGCTGGAACCATATTTGTAGATTTCAATGGAGATGGAATATTTACTTCAGGTGATTCTTTATTGAGCAATCAGTATATTTGGATCAATGGTCAGGGAATCTCTGATAGTATTAAGACAAATACCGCAGGTGCATTTATATTTATGAATTTACCGGCAGGCAATTATGATATTACTGTGGATTCTTCAGCCTTGATTGCTCAGGGACTGGTAGTAGTCCAGAGTACGGACCAGGCCAGTATTCAGTATTGCAACCATAGGGTAGAAGATTTATTTGTTGTTCTGCAAAAATGTTTCCGGGATACAACGAGTTTAAATTTCAATATTTGTAAATCGGAACTGATTGAAATCGGAGGAACAATGTGGTCTTTTGAAAAAGATTCCAGCTTTGTGATGGAGGTTTTAGATTCTATTTGCCCGGCATATCTGGCTGTTGAAGTAAGAATTCTGGATGAGGAAGAAGAAATTCTGGTTAATGAGCAACTTTGTGAAGGGGTTGCATATTTGGTCGGATCCGAGACAATAGTCAGAGATACAATTTTCACAATTGAATATCAAAACATTTCTGGCTGTGATTCCATTGTCCGGTATGATATCCGATTTGTTCCGGTTTCCCGTGAAGAAGTGAAATTAAACCTATGTCCCGGGCAGAGCATTTCTTACAGGAATTTAACATTTGTAAACGATACTTCATTTGTTTTAACCGTGAATGGCGCAGGTACAGTTTGTGATTCAATTTTTGAAATTGAAGTGGCAATGCAACCTGAGTTCAATGCAGAGATTTTTGCTTTGCCGAGCTGTCCCAATAAGCATTCCGGTGAATTGCAAATAAATGCTCCACCAGGCTTGGCTGTTTGGTTGAATGGAAATTTAATCGGCAATGATTACAATCCCGGTCATTTAAATTCCGGGACACAAACCATCAGGCTAATGGATGATGCCGGGTGTTTTAAGGACTATTCTATTGAAATTCTCCAAATTGAACCGCTGATTGCTCAGATTCCGGATGTCTCTATCCCATGCAATGGATCCGCCATGATGGAGATCATTCTCATGGGTACTGATACCAGCGGAATTGGAATGGTATGGCTTAATGGTCCTAATGGACCTACTTTCGAGGTGAATGATCCGGGACTTTATGCTGCTACTATCAGTAATCAATGTCAACAAATAACCATTCAGGGAAGAGCACTCAGAGCAACGGATGAGGCTGCAGGGAAATACTTTGTACCTTCAGCTTTTTCACCCAATGATGATCAGACTAATGATTTGTTTAAAACCTATTGGGCTGCTGATACCAGAATTGATTCCTATTTATTCGAAGTGTATGACAGATGGGGAGAGTTACAATTCAGGAGTAACGACCCTTCAGCTGGCTGGGATGGATATGGCAGGAATGCTGATGAAAAAACTGCTGTGTATGTCTGGAAGCTGGATGCAGTGGTGTATGACTGTGACTTTAGAATTGTTGTGAAGGATTATGGAGATGTGACGCTGTTGAGGTAAGTAAGAGAGCATTATAACAGTGATTCCATCTATTGAAAAGAGGAGCCAAATTTTCCAATTTTCCAAGAGACAATTTATTGTACTTTCGTGCAATTCAAAAGAAAACCAACTCATGCAGCTCTCCTTCAAAGTTCACAAACCTTCATACTTTATATTCAATTATCTAAAAGATATGCAGCTATTTGCATCAGTTCACCCTGTTATTTATAAAATTGAAGAGGAAGGTAATAATCAATACAAGGTTTTTGAAAAGCTGAGGTTTGGACCTATTCCATATGCTTTCACTTATACTGCTACAGTAGAAAGTCATCAGTCAGAGAATAGAATTACAATGAACGCTACAGTTATGAAGTTGACAAAAATTGGAATGCAATTCCAAATCATTGAACATGAAGGATATTGTATTGTCCATGAGAATATTGTATTCAAATCGGTTCTGCCTGTCAGGGGTTTAATGAGTAAAATATTCAAAACCCAGCACATGAAGCTTATTGACAATATTAATAAGCTGCCAATACCAGTTCTACCTTTGCAGTATTAATTTCCTGACAACTGAACCTGCAGAGTTGTTGACTTTAATATAATACATTCCAGTCTGTAAACCAGATACATCTACCTGATACGGGAAAGCATTCACATCTCTATAATACCTGTGTAATTTCCCATTGCTATCAAAAACACGAATATCTGATTCCAGTTGAATGTTGGAATTGATTTCAATGGTGAGAAGCGTGTTAGCAGGATTCGGATATAACCTGGTACCAGCCAACTGTTCAGGTTCATTAGTGCTCGCGGAGCCACTGAATATTGGTGAGGCCCACAATCCCCGTCCATAAGTAGCCGCATATAATAAACCTTCCTGATAGTTAATCTCCAGTTCATTAACAATGACATTTGGCAAATTATTATTATAAATCAACCATTCTCCGGTATTATTGTCAATATAATATATACCGTAATTCATTCCGAGATACAATCCATCCTCAGGGCCATCATGCCAAACCAGTGCCAGAGCACTGAAATCCGGCAGATTCTTTTTATAATTCTGCCATGACACACCTCCATTGTGTGAAATGAAAACTTTGTTTGAGCTTGTTGTTGCTATTGCAATTTTCTCAGGATAAGAAGGGTGGATAGCAATGGAATTGATTATGCCCTGAATACCTGAAACTGTTTGCCAACTCTCGCCTCCATCTGTAGTTTTTTCAAGAACATTTCCATGGGCGGCATACATAATCCGGTTATTTGCAGGCGCAATTTTCAAATGGTCCAAATTGACTCCAAAGTCCGGAGAAATGGGTTCCCATGATGAACCCTGATCTTCTGACCGTAGAACCTGATTATATCCAACATAAATAGTATTTTCTACAACTGGATCTTGTTCAAAAGGGGTGACCCAATTTCCATCATCATCAGTATTTAAATTGCTGTATGAATTTCCTCCATTTCTTGATCTGTAAAGTGATCCATATTGAGAAGTGCCATAAATAATATCCGGATTATCTTTATCCACAAAAGTCTCCATTCCATCAGCCCCAAGCCAGTCTATCCAGCCTCTGTCAGGTGTAAATAGTGAAGTACCGTTGTCCTGTGATCCTCCGGAAATCACTGCGGGAGCAGTTTGTGAGATACCGATTTTATAGAATTGTCGTATGCCTAATCCGGTTGTCAAATCTTTGTAATACGTTTCATTTACTGTTGCAGTATTTTCTGCTTTAAAAAGCCCTCCATCAGAACCAACATACAGTGTATTTCCAACAAAGTCAAGGAACTCCACATCCGCGTGACAATAACCTATGTCCTGATTGGCGGCCCTGTTTGGAATCCAGTCAGAAGTTGGTTCAAAAGATTCTCCTCCGTCAAAGGATACCCAGGTAAGAATACCGGCGATATGGACTTCATCGGGTCTTTGTGGATGCACAGCAATATCCATGTTTCTGGGAGCCTGACCTCTGTCATCATCGGCATCCGTGCTATAACCGAAATAGTTTTTGCCTTCGTGATCAAGTTTTTGAAATGTTTCACCCCCATTTGTACTCTTATATAGTCCTCCGAAAACTCTGCCCGTTGCTTCCAGCAAATACATGATATCAGGAGATGAAGGACTGATCGCCAACATTTTTGGTCCATTTCCGATATTGGTAGCATCAGGCTTTTGCAAGCGAATTTCTAAAGTAATTCCGGTTTCAATAAGTTCTTTCAGACCATCACCGAATGAGCCATCAATAGCCAGTGCAGGTATGGTAATATTTTCATCTCCGCCTCCAATAGCAAATTGGCCACCGGCATTATTTGCAATAAGCACAGCGATGGCACCTGCTGCCTGAGCATTGAGCACTTTAGTGGCAAAGTTGCAATTGCCACGACGAACAAGCACAATTTTGCCTGCCAGCTCCTCAGAATTTGAAGCCGCACCACAAGCCAGGTTTGTGTCCCCCACTGAATCAATAAATAGTGCCAAAGATGAGGTGATATGTTCCGGAAAGTTTGGAATTTCCACTTTCCCTGGAGAAAATGAATTTTCAGTTGCTACAAATGAGCCCGAGAGATGTTGTGGTGAAAGGATTTGCAGGTTTTGAAGTACCTGAATAGAAGTAAATGAAACGCCTGAATCAAAAGATCTGTGAAAGGAACTACCACTCGCTAAGACAGTGTTATAATCTCCCGGTAAAAATTCAATATCAAATGCATTAGGATCAGAAGTAACTCTTGTCCATTCTAATCCGGAATTTTCAGAGCGATAGAATCCTGAAAATTGTGAACTGGCAAACATGATTTCAGGATTTTCAGGGTTGATCAGTATTTTATTAATGGTAGACGTTCCTGCAAGACCCAGAAAATTCCAGGTGGCTCCAGCGTCAGGAGAGGAATAAATTCTGCCCTCTGTAGATCCAAAATAATACATATCAGAATTATCAGGATGGATGGCTACTGAATGCACTCTCATATTTGAAAAATAATCGCATAAGGGATACCAGGTATCACCTGCATCTTCGGATTTCCATACACCTCCGGTCTCTGCACCGACTATCATAATGTCCTCATTGTTATTATCAACAGCAAATCCGGTGACCCTTCCGATTCCCGGGTTCCAGCCTGAAGTGGCGTTCCAGGAGTTTGGGCCCAATTCTATCCAGTTATCATTAGTCCTTGTTCTATTTGAAGCATTGCTGAGCAATTCCGCCTGATATCTTTCCAATTCCTGAATTTGTTGTGCAGAAGTTTGAAGAAAACCATTTTCATCCATCATTCGGAGGGCATTGTATTCCCAGCGTTTAAATTGCTTATACCCTGTGCCTCTTCCTTTATCAGCATCTTTAAAATAAGCCGCAGCACTATCCTGAATTTCAAAGACACTGAAAGTACCTTTATCAATCATTTCAAGATATGATTGGGCCTGATTTGTATTGAGAGAAATAAAAGACACAATTAACAGTAAAGCAAAGTTAAAACGCATACGACTGAATTTTTTTTGAGTAGTACGAAGATACGATTGATGGGGTTTAAGAAAAGTAATACTTTATTAAAAATTGAATCTATCAGGAAATGAGTCTTCAATTAATATTGTACTCTACTTGATTTCAATATATTCTGCTGCGTACTTCTTTACATTATATTTGTCTGATGTACATAAATCTAAAGACATGAATATAATACTTAGACCCTGGAAAATCAGCGATCTGGACAGACTGGTGAAATTAGCTGACAATCCAAAAATTGCCGCCAATCTGATGGATCGTTTTCCCCATCCTTATACGAAAGAAGCAGGAGAGAATTTTATTAATATGGCCATGTCAGGTCGTCCGGCATCTGTTCTTGCTATCACATTGGATGGGGAAGTTGTGGGAGGAATAGGTGTTCATCCGCAAATAGATGTATATCGAAAAAATGCAGAATTGGGATATTGGCTGGCTGAAGAATACTGGGGAAAAGGAATCATTACAGAGGCGATTAAGCTTATTGTACCTTATGCCTTTGACAATTTTGATATCAACAGAATTTATGCACGGCCATTCGGTGGGAATATCGCTTCACAAAAGGTATTGGAGAAGAATGGCTTTCATCTGGAAGCTCATTTAATGGGCACTTTTTTTAAGAACGGGCAATTTCTGGATGAGTTGATTTATGCGATGAGGCAGTAAAAATTAAGAGGCCATATTATTTCATATAATATTCTTAGTTCATTGATCGGAATTTTGATTCATTACAGAGAATTTAATTGAATGAATCAGGACGTTTCCCCATTTTTGATCTGTATATTTTTCTATTGACAGATCAATTTCAAATTCATGAAATCCGGATATTTAATCATTTTACTCAGCATTTCCTTCATAAAATTGCAAGCCCAGACTTACACGCCCGAACAACTCGGCTGGAAGTCATTTTCAGTTGAAATTGAAGCTTTAGGGAAAGTCAATTATTTTGTCACTGCTCAGAAAATCGATGATAAGAAACCACTATTGCTGTATTTAGATGGATCTGGAGCAATGCCTTTGTTTCAATACACTGACAGAGGAATTGGGAGTTCAGTTGCTTTGCCTTATCGGGAACGCTCTGATACATACCATTTTGTCATCATCAGCAAGCCCGGTATTCCATTTATTGATTCTGTAGGCCGTGATCCGGTGTCCGGTGCGCCATTGTATGAAGCACCGACGGAATACGACAAAAGACTGTCTCTTGACTGGCGGGTAAATGCTGCAGATCTGGTGTTGAAGGAATGTTTGAAAAATCTGCTTATTGACTCTGAGCAGATTGGAATAATCGGGATTTCAGAAGGATTTCAGGTAGGCGCCAAATTGCTCGAGGTCAACAATACCATAACACACGCAATGTTGCTGGTCGGTAACGGACTGAATCAAATGTATGATTTTGTCATTCAAAACAGGCGAGAAGCGGATATAGGGAAAATCTCAGCAGAACAAGCACAAACGAATATTGATTCCCTGTATCGGGTTTTCGATGATATATACGCTAATCCTCTTTCAACTTCAAAAAAATGGTATGGCCACACCTACCTGAGATGGAGTACTTTTTGCAATAATATTCCAATGGAATCTATCATTAATTCCAATATTCCAATTTATATGATCGCCTGTTCAGAAGACAATAATACAACAGCTCTGGGTACGGATTACATTAAAATTGAAAGCTTAAGAAAGAGGAAATCTAATATTCATTATCAGGTACTGCCATATGACCACTTTTTTAATGAAATGATCAGGGATGAATCAGGCAAAATAGTTTCAGCAAAAAGTCATATTTATGAGGTGATTCAGGGCGCAATTGATTGGTGGGAACAGCAATCAGCCCCAAAATAATCTAAATAATATCAAAGCCTCATTTCAGATTTCCAATAAAACTAACAATAAGATCACTCGCTTCTTCATCCCCTTCCCATGACAACATATGCCCGCAACCCGGGATCATAAATAGTTGACTGTTTGGGATTTTGGAATGTCCCGCCTGAGCGACTCCTTCTGTAGTCAATGCAGGGTGCAGGATTCTGTTTGGGATCAATTTATCCTCAGCACCGTACATCACTAACGTTGGTACTTTGATTTGATGCAATTGATCAAATACCGGAGCATGTAACATTCCCTGAACACAATTTGTGATCAATAGACAGTAAGCATCAAATGCCGGGCTATTCTTCAATATCATTCTGTCGCTGATCATGAATTCCGCATCCTCCGGAAAGACCGTGAAGTTGGCATGGAAATTATTCCTGATTTGTTCATCCGTTTGAAGTTTCAATAAAGGGGGAGTTACATAGGTAGTAAACCATTTCCGATCCGCTTCACTAAATGTCTCGAAACCTGCCGGAGCCAACAGTATTAAAGCCAATTCATTTCCAGGCATGTGGATAGCGCGGTACATTGCGATTTGTGATCCCATAGAAAGACCTGCAATGATGACATTTTTAAGATTCAGCTGTACAATCACTTCGTCCACCACTTCTGAAAAGAAGCTCATATTACCTGCATTTTCTTTATTGGTAGAATGTCCAAAACCAGGTAAATCCAACGCAACACAAGTGTATTTTTTACTCAATATTTTCATCATTTTTCCCCAGGCCGGAGAATAACTTCCCATCCCATGAAGCATTAGAATAGTAGTATCGGAAGTTCCTGCTTTCATAAATGCCAGTTCATCTCCGGATGCAAGTGTGATTTTTTGGACAGGGAAAGGATAGGTCGATTTCTGGGCCATACTTGTATAATAATTGCTAAAGATGAGTACACAAATGAGAAAAAGGCTTTTCAAAGCAGCGTCAGCAATTCTTGAATTATTATGCATTTGGTTCTGATTTTTTCTGAAGTTTATAAAATGTAAATCCTGTGATAACGGAGGCAATAATGGCAAAAGTAGCCGGTATGGCAGGGTTCCTGACCGCGGCTTGCATATACCAGGTGATACCACCATAACTAACTGAAAAGTAAACGATCACGGCTACGATAGCTGCTATTGTCGGTGCCCTCAGCTTAGTGTCCGGAAGAAAAACACCCATAAGAATGGGCATAAATGCTGTTGAAAAGTATGCATAGACTCCATTTTGAGCAAAAATTCCAACGCTCAGGCTAGGGCTAACTATTTGTTGCCAGGATAATATTCCTGTCACTATAGCCAATCCAATGATCACTACTTTATTTGTCCAGAATGGCATCTCTGCATCAGTAATATTACGTTTTGTAATGACTGCTATAATCGGTTGTAACAGGTCTGAAGATACTGTTGTGGAAAGAGACTGTATCAAACCTTCCAATGTGGATAAGCCTGCTGATAACAACCCGAGAATCACGATCAGGCCCATCCATACTGGAAATTCAGCTACCACATAAGCTGATACTATGCCATCCATGGGAATGGGTTTGCCGTCGATCATCAGATCAGGAAATTGAATTCTTGCATATAATCCAATAATGACCACCGCAAAAAATATAGCCTCTACGATGATAGCACTCGTCAGATAAGTTGTGACATCCTTGTCATCTTTGAGCAGGAGGGAGCGCGTCATGATATGTGGTTGGCATACAATGGCTATTCCGACAATGAATGCGCACACAAATATTTCGAAATAATCCCGGAACAGGTAACTCCCGGGATTGGTAATTCCTGTGAGCGCAGGATCAATTGCTGTTAATTTGTCCAGAAATCCATGAATACCTTCACTGAAATGATCATATCCGGAACCCAGAAGAATGACAGCAACAATCAGCATCAATACAGCCTGGATCGCATTGGTATAAGCCAATGAATTTGCTCCTCCAAACATCATATATCCAAAGACAAAAACTATTAATCCTGTTAGTACGTAGGCTTCATCCGCATTTAATGCCTGTGCAAGAACTTTTGTCATTCCCACACAAATTAATACCATGAAGGTGATCAGGAGTAGCGATAGTATAGCAAAGAAGAAAGAGAATCCGGCATTCCCATATCTTTTGCCGATCCATTGAGCCAGAGTAATGGCACTCAGCTTCGTACCCTGTTTTCGGAATTTCCTGGTCAAAACACTAAGTGAAATAAAAACGCCTAAAGGCAACATAATTGCAAATGAAATGACTCCGCTGATGCCATACAAAGCAATAAATCCGGGATTAATAATAAATGTAGCTGCACTTGTAATGGATGCAGCCAGAGATAATCCCACTACGACCGGCGGAAAAGTCTGACTACCGACCGCATAATCCTGAAGACTTTTCGTCTTCAGCGCGCCTCTTATCACAAAGAACAATATCAAACAAGCGTACAAGCTGATCAAAATCGCCGTTGCCATTACCCAGTCTTGTGTTGCCATGTTGTCCTGCTTTGATTAATTACGGATGCTGAAAAAAACTTGCACTGTCCAGTCACTTGATAAATGTAAGGAACCCAAAAGAATTAAATGGACGTCAGTTTCAATCAAGGGGGTTGACTTATTTATGAATTTATCTAAAGATTGGCGTAAAATGCTGAATATGAACAGTTTAATTAGCCGGTCTCTTTTTTGACTTTTGTTTTAAATTTACATAATTCGTTTAATAAGTCCATATTGGATTAAATAAACATAAAGCATTAAATAACAAGAATATAGGATAATTCAATTCATGAAAGTACAATTAGTCAATACTAATTAGAAATTTATTTTTTATGGTTTACCGGTAGCATTCTGTACATTTAAACGATTGAAAAATTCAATATTTTTTTATCAGAACAAAGCGATATTAAACACCATAAAATTCAAATTTTAATAATGAGACTAAAAGATAAAGTAGCTATTGTGACCGGTGGAGCAAATGGCATAGGTGAAGCAACTGTAGAGCGATTTTTGGAAGAAGGAGCCAGGGTCTTCATATGGGATATTAATGAAGAACGTGGAGCAGGCCTGGCAAAACAGCATTCAGACAATGGATTTGATGCATTCTTTCAAAAAGTCAATACAGTGAATCTGACAGAAGTGGAAAAGGCTGTTGCGGAAATTATCTCACAATTCTGGCAAATTGATATTTTAATCAACAATGCCGGAATCACAAGGGATGCTATGTTCAAAAAGATGAGTTCAGAATCCTGGCAACAAGTCATTGATGTGAATTTAACAGGCGTCTTCCATTGCACAAAAGCTGTTTACCCTCACATGGCAGAGCGAAAGTACGGACGCATTGTGACAGCTTCCTCTGTGGTTGGATTGTACGGCAACATGGGACAAACAAATTATGCTGCTACCAAAGCCGGTGTAATTGCCATGACAAAGGTTTGGGCGAAAGAATTTGGCCGGTTCAATATCACCACCAATGCTGTTGCCCCCGGATTTATTCACACTGAGATGATGGACACAATTCCTGAAGAAATCCTTCAAAAATTAAAGGATAAAACTCCTCTGGGAAGATTAGGAAAAGCGGAAGAAGTGGCAGCTTTGTACGCTTTTTTAGCTTCAGATGAAGCGGCTTATATTTCAGGTGCTGTGTTTAGTATTGACGGCGGAGTAACGCTATAGCTGTTTGAAAAAGGAAAAAGGAATCCGAAGGATCGCGTAGTAGGCGAAGCGGCACCTCGCGAAAAGGAAAGAGGAAAAAGGAATCCGAAGGATCGCGCAGTAGAGCGAAGCGGCACCTCGCGAAAAGGAAAAAGGAATCCGAAGGATCGCGTAGTAGAGCGAAGCGGCACCTCGCGAAAAGTAAAAAGGATCTCACTCATAACCCATCACTCAAACTGGCTGTTTGCCAGAAGCTAGATGCCAGAAGCAAGAAGCCATCAAACTCACAACTAAGCACTCAAACCGGCTGTTCGCTAACAGCCAAAAGCTAATAGCCAAAGATTATGCGACCAAAACTACATGCATTCGACCAATTCAGCAAAAGCCTTCTCCCTCATGAGACTTACTATCTCTTACATTCCCAGCAATTCGCTGATCAGGATAGATTGCAAATATTGAATACGCTGCATGAACATGGGAAGCATATTGAATCTAGTGTGCCCTGGGATGAATCGATAGATAAGCGAAAATATTCTCATCTCAAAAACTGGATTGAAGAGCGACTGAGGGCCATAGACGTCGATGAGAAATTAGTTTGGATGAATGATATGGAGCGCAAAATCATGACGGATAGTATCGCTCCTGATGATGAAAAGAAACTACTATCCAGTATTCGGCGGTACCGCAAACCCGGGTTTTTCTTTTGTAAATTTTATGAACTGGTTCGTACTTATCGCCAGTTTTTATTGATCAGGCTGAGATACAAGGATCATCAGGTTGCTGACCAATTCATTTCAAATTATGCTTCATCTTACAAATTGTCACAGGAAGTTGATGAAAAAATGCATACTGCCACAAAGGACATTGTGTCACAATATGCTCAGCATGATGTAGAATCGCTTCAATGGGAACAATGGCTGGAGGATGTATTTTATAATGAACAAATTGATGGTCTTAACAGGTATACTGCCTTATTGCGGCTCACTTTTATAGGATTAAACTATAGAAAATTTGATCGCTTACTGGAGAAATTTGACCATATGGATCATATTTTTCAGGAAGGAGATTTCTATAGCAAGCGAATTTTGAGTAATTACTATGCCAACAGACTGCTTATCCATTCGAAATTCAAGGAATTTGACAAAGCCATCTATTACGGTTATCTCTCCCTGCGATGGAAAAACCATGATTACATTTACTATGTCAATAATCTTGCAGCGGTTCTCTTGCGCAGACAAAAGAATTCAGAGGCGCTGCAGCTTATGAAAGCTGCATATCCTGCTATGAAGGAGACACAGAATATGTACAATAAAATAGGTTTTGTCTCTTTCTACCTTTTATGCCTTAATGCCAATCAACAGTATAAATCTGCAGAAAATTACGCAGGTACATTTTTTAAAGCATACAAAAAGGAGATCATTGAAAATCGCTGGCACTTATTTTTCATCAGTTATCTGGAAACCCTGCTAATCCAGAACAAATACACGAAAGTTATTCAACTCATTCACCAAAACCATATTCTGGAACTTGAAAGAAAGAATCAGGATCAACCCAACTATATCCCGACTATCCATTGGTGTTATCTGGTCGCATCTTTCAAGGAGGGATATCTCAAGGAAAAATCAATGCTTGCACAAATGGATGCCTGGCTGGATTCGACAATTTTGGAAGCAGGTCGAATAAATCGAATTTTGCATCTTGTTGAGCAGCTGAAGTCACATGTCCCAAAATTGTACTATCGGATGCATGAGAAATTAAAGGAAAAGTCTTTGAATTCAGGTATGGGACAAATATTTTGATAAGCATAACCATCGTTTTTTGCAATTCAATTACATCATTAATATTTCAGTTTAAATATTACATTTACAATCAGGCTTCAGGAACGAGTGTGAGAATTCAGGTGTAATGGCAATTCCCTGTAAACAGCCCATTGAATAAGCTTTTATCAAATGTCTAAGTGAATGCTATGAGCGAATTTGCCAGGAAAATCCAGCTGCTTCTTCAGGAACTGGATCTAATCAAAAAAAGACAAAACTTTCTGGGAAGGGAAATCCTGAAAATCGAACAACAAATTGAATTGCTTCAATCTAAAATTCCGGCAGAAGACCCCTCCCGTATTGTACAAACCTCTGAAGCAGATACTTCTGTTGTTTCTGCGGAATCTTTAGAATTAAAAAACACTCCACCGCTTGCTTCTAAAGTTACACAAGGCAAAGTAAGACCTGTATCTAAAATTCCGCGATCAGCCCAAAGCAAATCTGAAATGGAGCGATTCATAGGGGAAAACCTGATTAGCGTGATCGGGATTTCCGTTCTTGTTATAGGTATTGCAATAGGAGTGAAGTATGCCATTGACAAGGATATGATTTCTCCATTCAGCAGAATCATGCTGGGTTATGGAGCTTGTGCTGCACTATTGGCCGTAGCACTATATTTAAGAAAGAAATACCAGCATTTTAGTGCGGTCTTGTTGAGTGGAGCAATGGCTGGATTTTATTTTGTGACTTTTGTTGCATATGATTTTTATGCATTATTTGGTAAAATTCCGGCTTTTGGATTAATGGTTGCCATCACCATAGGCACAGTATTTTCAGCTTTAAGATACGATAGGCAGATAATTGCACAGATGGGTTTGGTGGGAGCATATGCTATACCATTTCTATTGGATGATGGCAAAGGATTAGCCGTGTCCTTATTTACCTACATGACCATTATTAATGCCGGAATCTTGTTTGTTGCCATCAACAGATATTGGAGACCACTGTATTATTCATCCTTTATACTCAGTTGGTTTATTTTCCTTGGCTGGTATTTTTATGCATCGGGTGATGAATTACTATCCAGTACAGGCCCCATATTTTTGTCAATATTTTTTACAATTTTTTATGCCACATTCCTTTTTTATAAAATCATCAGGAAAGAGCAATTTAGAATAGAAGATGTCATATTTCTGTTTTTGAATGTTTTTATTTTTTATGGAATTGGGATGGATATTTTGCAGGAAAGAGATTTTTCCAGAATCACATTGGCTTTTTTTACTGCATTTAATGCATTAATTCATGGCTTCGTGAGTTTTCTGATTTACAGGCAGGAGAATTCAGATCGGAAAATATTGTATTTGACTACGGGTTTATCACTGCTCTTTATCACACTGGCAATTCCCGTATATTGGGATGGAAATTGGGTGACATTGATATGGATGGGAGAAGCACTTATCTTATTTTGGATCGGCACTAAGAATTCGATCAATTCCTTCGTTAACTTATCTTTTGCATTGACAATATTGTCAGTATTGAGTTTGTTTCAGGATTGGGAGTCAGCCTATGACAGCTATGCTGCGATTGAAAATTCATTCAGATCCTTCTTTAATATCCATTTTCTATCCTCAGTATTGTGTGCCATTGCTCTCGGTTATATGGGCTTTCAGCAAAATTTGCAATCAATGGAGCCCGGGAATCATGAACGTCCGATAGCCCGTAAGACTATTATATCGGTACTTATGGTTCTGGCTGTACTTATATTGTATATGTCTGGTTTTAATGAAATCATTTATTATTGGGAGACAAAATTCCAATTATCCAGGGTCAGCGAGTACGATTCAGTTCAGGGATTTGAAAACATTACTTATCAATGGGATTATAAAAATTTCAAATCACTGTGGCTGATAATTTATACGATGATTTTCGTAAGTACAGTGGGGATTTTGAATGTGAGAATTTGGAAGATTCCATTGCTTGGCAAAATTCATCTCATTCTCTCTGCCATTGTTCTTTTTATATTCCTGATAGGAGGTTTGTATGAAATAAGTGAATTGAGAGATATTTATTTGGGTCGTACTCCGGAAACAAACAACGCCGGAATATTTTATCTCCTGATACGATATATTGCTATATCAGCTGCAGGATTGATGCTTTTATCTGCCTGGCTCACGCTCAAAGCAGCTTTTAATTCATTTAAGATTAATAAAATATTTGATATAAGTGTGGCATTGTACTTTTTCGCAATCCTAAGCAGCGAGTTGTATCATTGGATGGATGTGTATGGATTTGAAGATTTTCACAAGCTGGGCTTGAGCATTTTCTGGGGAATTTTTGCGGTCGGAATGGTAGGGATTGGAATTTATTGGCGAAAGCAACACTTGAGAGTTACTGCCATTGTTTTGTTTTCGATTACATTATTGAAGCTGTTTTTCTATGATATCAGCCATTTGAATACGATTTCAAAAACCGTTGTATTTGTTTCTCTGGGTATACTTCTGTTGATTATTTCATTCTTATATAACAAGTACAAACATCTGATGCAGGATGAAGATGAGAAGAAGTAGATTTATGTGTCAGTATTATAAACTCTATGTTAGAAATTACTCCATTGGAAAATCCATATCCTTTTTCTGGTCTAAGCGATGAAGATGTAACAGCCAGCTTAGACTTACACGGAAGAAATGAAGCCGTATTAAGTTCAAAGAATACCTGGCTGGAAACTTTGAAGACAGTGGTGATGGAACCCATGTTTCTGCTGCTTTTGGCTTGTACGATCATTTATTTTCTGGCAGGAGAATTCGGGGAAGGATTTTTCTTACTGGGTGCAATTTTGGTGGTATCCGGCATTTCTCTTTATCAGGATTCCCGAAGCCAAAAGGCCCTGGACGCCCTGAAAGCTTATAACGAGCCCAATGCTTCTGTCATTAGAAATAATTCCCTTCAGATTTTGCCAACTCAGGATATTGTGGTGGATGATTTGGTCGAATGTTCAGAGGGACAATTGATTCCAGCTGATGGAATTATTATATATTCTAATGATTTTTCTGTCAATGAATCAATTTTGACGGGGGAGAGCTTTTCAGTTTTTAAGCAGGTTTCAGAACAAAACCCTGAAGAAGTGTTTCATGGAACTTTGGTTTCATCCGGCTTGTGTGTGATGAAAGTTACCGCCATTGGAAAGGATACCAAGTTGAATAAAATTGGAAAATCAATTGATGAAGTTGCCAAACAAACTTCACCATTACATCAGCAAATCAATAAATTTGTCAAGAACATGGCTATCATTGGTGCCATGATATTCCTGGTGATTCTGGTGATAAGCTATATCGAAAGCCGGGATATAGTAGCCAGTCTTTTGAGAGGACTTACAATCGCAATGTCAGTACTTCCTGAAGAAATCCCTGTCGCTTTTACAACATTTATGGCACTTGGAGCTTGGAGGTTGATGAAAATGGGGATTATAGTTAAGCAGACCCAAACAGTAGAAGCATTGGGTGCAGCTACAGTATTATGTCTTGATAAAACCGGAACCATTACCGAAAACAGAATGGAACTGAAATCGCTGTACCTTCAGGAAGGTTCGCAGGTTCTGGAATATCCTTTGGAAGATTCCTCTAAGGCTGATCAATTACTGCGATATGCCATGTGGGCAAGTGAGCCGGTTCCTTTTGATCCTATGGAAATTGCTCTCCATGCTGCTTATGCAAAGTGCATAGAGGCGGATGAACGGCCTTATTACAGAATGATTCATGAATATCCTTTGTCAGGTCAACCCCCTATGATGACGCATATCTTTCAAAAAGGGGAGGAGCCACCGGTGATTGCTTGCAAAGGAGCGCCTGAAGCTATTTTGAAACACTGCCAGTTAACAAATATGGAATCACTTAATGTGATGAAACTGGTAGAACAATTTTCATCAGAAGGTTTGCGGGTGCTGGGAGTTTCCAGAAGTATTTACAGCGGAACATTTCCTGAAAACCAGGAAGATTTAAAGTTTGAATTCATAGGGCTGGTAGGATTTATAGATCCGCCGAAAAAGGAAATCAATCAAGTTTTTGAACATTTCTATAAGGCAGGATTAAAGGTGAAAATAATCACCGGTGATAACTCCCTCACTACTCTGGCGATTGCAGAATCGGCTGGAATTCATGATGCAGATAAAGTGATTGAAGGAAATGATTTAATGAAAATGAATGATGTCACATTTGATTCTGCCATTCAAAGAAATACTTTGTTTACCAGAATGTTTCCTGAGGCTAAATTACGGGTAATCAACAGACTGAAAGAACTTGGAGAAATTGTCGCAATGACTGGAGATGGAGTCAATGATGGCCCTGCCCTGAAAGCGGCCCATATTGGCATAGCAATGGGCAAGCGGGGATCAGAAACTGCTAAGCGGGCTGCTTCAATGATCCTTACCGATGATGATCTTGCAAAAATGATCGATGCAACTGCTATGGGCAGAAGAATTTATACCAACCTAAAAAAGGCTATTCAGTATATCATTTCGATTCACATACCTATCATTTTGATTGTAGCATTGCCACTGGTTTTGCAATGGATATTTCCATTCATTTTCTCACCGGTGCACGTAATTTTCCTTGAATTGATCATGGGCCCTACTTGTTCCATTGTATATGAAAATGAACCTCTGGAGCCAAATGCCATGTCTAAAGCTCCGCGAACATCCAGCGCATCTTTTTTAAGGTGGAAGGATTTGTCTATTAGTATTTTACAAGGTCTGGTGATAACAGCCGGATTGCTTTTTGCTTATCAGTGGAGTTTGTTTGGTAAACCTGATGAAGCGTATACCAGAACTATTGTTTTTTCAACTCTTGTGATTTCAAATATTTTTTTAACGCTTGTGAACCGTTCATTTTACTACTCAATACTGAAGAGCCTTAAGTATCATAATTCATTATTGAACGGAATGCTGAGTCTGACGCTTCTTCTATTAATAGCAATGGTTTATCTCCCGGGGATTTCTGATTTCTTTGGACTGATCAGTATTTCATTGCAGGATTGGGGTATTGTTACATTGATTGCATTCTGCTCTGTAATGTGGTTTGAAGTTTACAAGTGGGGAAGGAGGAAGCAGAATAATTGAAGGTGTAAAATTGAAATTTGGTGGGAGAAATGTGTAATGAAAACAACCAGGCGGTCGAATGGCACTAAAGTGCACAAAATCAGTCTGAGAGTCGCTAAAGCAAGGGACTTAATGCATTACGTCAAGTCTCTTTAAAGGCACAACACATTCACAGGTGAATAATTTATTGATTTTCAGTACTTAATCAGAACCAAAGCAAGGGTATTGTTTGTTATGTTGCTAATGTCAACAATTAACATTAACTTCATATCTGATTGAATAGAACAAGTACATCTCTATTTTTTAATAATTTAGCTAAATTTAAATCCTATGAATTGGGTATTCAGTATTTCGCGCAAGCGAAGAGCGGCTATTATTTTGGGTATTGTGTTTCTTGTCGTATTGATCAAAAATAGAATGGATTATCATGATGTTCATAGCCTGGCAAGATCATTTGCCACAGTGTATGAAGATAGATTGGTTGTTGAAAGTTATATATATAAGCTCTCAGAATTGCTGTATCTAAAAAAGCAAATGCTGGACAATTGTTCAGTCTCTGAAGATATATCTACCATGAAAACCCAAATAACTGGTTTTAATGAGGATATTTCAGTATTAATGGACAATTATAAATTGACAAGATTAACTGAAAAGGAAGATGAGGTATATCAGGAATTTGAGAATAATATAAGCTCCCTTTCTGATTTGGAGAGTCAATATTTTGCACAATTGGAGTCTAAGTCACTCAGTTCAGGAATTTTATTATCACTTAACAATGAATTTCTTAGTGTTGCAGGAAATCTAAAACAATTATCAGATATTCAGATTTCAGAAGGAGGTATCTTAAATGAGCAATCGCAAAAAATTGTTGCCGGAAATGAGATTCTTACACAGTTTGAACTGGCATTACTGATTGGACTGGGATTGATAATACAGGTATTAATATTCACCTCAAAAACACTCTCCATTCCCAGGTTTAAGAATGCAAATTTAAATTAAGGACAGATAGGATTTACAGGATTGTGAGGAGATTGATGAGATTGATAAGATTGATGAGATTGATAAGATTGATAAGATTGATAGGATTGATAGGATTGAGAGGCTCTATTCAGCTAATTTGGCTGTCTTCTTGATTACTAAGTTCTAACTTCTAACTTCAGACTTCTGACTTACAAGGTGCCTAAAAACGGTTGTTTTTTTAATTCAATCTGAATGACCTGATTGCCTATCGAGTTTCCGAGTCTAAGACCTTCGTCGCAATCCATACGGGTATGAACCCCCATCAATATTCTTGAAAATGCATTTTCATTTGCCATCTCCCTGAAAGATTTAAAATATCTCGGCTTACCATTGAATTCATTTCTTCCTATATGGGATTTATCATACATTTCAAATTGATGGCCCAACATACTTTCCAGAACAGTAGCTGCTGCAGCACCAAATGCACTATGTCCTGAAGGATAGGCAGGAAAATGCGGATTGTCTATAACTGGATGCCAGTTTGGGTCAATTAGCGAATTAATGTAAGTTGAAGGCCGGAGTACCAGATGTTTATATTTCATTCTCCAGCAAATGATGGCCGCATCATATAATGCAATTCCCGATTTAAGCATTGTTTCCAGAGAAATATCAAGGGATAGATTTTCTTTTATAAGTGCTTGATTAGCAATAGAAATCCAGCGACTTGCTGCAGAGAAAGTCAGTCCATGCAAGTCATCACTCCAAAATTCCCCAATCCATCTGTTTTCCTGATTCAGTTGACCGCGCACTGAGTATACTTCCAAAAATTGCCTGGAATATAAGCTGGATCTATCCTCAGAATAAGTCAGTGGATAAGGTGATTCATATTGATTATTCGTTTGAATCAATGTTTTACATTTTCCCCATTCCGGTAATAGTGGAGGATGGTGATCATCTTTCCATAAACCCGGTAATTCTGACTTTTTAAATTCTCCGTTGTAGACTCTGAATTGTGCCAGATGAGCAATGGAATCTAATGATGACCATTCAACTATTTTTCTGGCAATCAATTTTCCGTATTCTGCTGACATGGAATCGGATTGATAATTTGATGTTTTGTACTGTTCAAATATCATTTCTTCTTTATCCTGCAGTTGCATCAGGTAATCCTTTCTGGCATTCAAATATAGTAGCTTACCAGCCTCAGCATAAGCGGCATTTAAAGCAATATCTACATTGAATGGGGTATTAGCCGGATATTCATCTGGCGGCAGATGAAGGTATTTACTTGCAAAAGATATTTGATCCGGATATACCGTAAGGGCAGTTTCGTAACCAATAATCCCTAAGATTCCATACGTTCTCGCAGCTACTGGAGGCCTGAATCCTTCGGTAAATTTCTCCATGACAAGAAAATATTCATACCATTCTGTGACTACCTGATTGTCCTGATTTTTGTTTTTTTGAAATGAAAAAATCACAACAAATAAGCTCATTACGCATACTGCAGTAAACAAATACAAATCCATTGCCTTGAAAGGCTGGCGGAATATGAATTGGTAAATTTTATTAAACTGCGACATGATTCGGTTCATTCAGAGTCTGTTTAGCCATATCTGAGGATATAGACTGAAAGTTTAAAGAAAAACGAGTTCCTTCATTGACAACAGATTTTAAATTGAATGGAATTTTATGTAATTTAAGAATACTGGAGACAAGACTTAAACCTACTCCGCTCCCCTGAATATGGCTGGTCTGATTACTTCTGTAGAAAGGTTCAAAAATAAGTTCCTTCTCCTCATTGGCTATTCCGGGTCCATCATCTTCAATTCGAAGTTCTATGGATTTATCTTTTTTACATTCCAGATACAGCCATGATTTGTTGCTTTTACCATATTTGCAGGCATTATCTACAAGATTAGTTATTGCAGTAGTCAGCAGTGATTGATTTCCATTAATAATCAGGGCTGACTCATCTGCCGGAAGATTCACTATATGAAAGTCAATGGTGTATTCCGGATGATTTCGCAGCATCTTTTCTCTGATCTCCCATATCACTTCATCCAATCTCAAAGCACTATGCTCGATTTGATTGCCATTGGCATTGATTCTTGCGAGTTGCATCAATTTTTCTGACACTTCATTTAATTTTCGGGTATCTTCCAATATGGAATAAAGTGTTTTTTTGTAGGCTTCTTCAGTTCTCTCTTTATGGAGTGTGACTTCTAATTGTGCAATGATCGTAGTAAGTGGATTTCTGAGTTCATGTGAGATATTGGAAAGAAAAGATTTCTGAATAAAGAATGCATGCTCTATACGATCGAGGAGATTGTTAAAGGTTGCAGCCAAACGGGAGATTTCGTCTTTTTGATTGCTGTATGAAATTCTCTTTTTGAGATTTGATGGTAAAATATTGTCTATTTCATTCATTATTTTCGATACTGGAGCAAGTGCTTGTCCGGCAAAAATATATCCTATAAATGCGACGAGCAAAATCATGAAGGCAAATGTAAAAATCAGAATATTTCTAAGGCTAAGTAAACCTGAATTGTCAAATGTGGATTCTGCAATGATATAGTAAGGAACATTATCCCGATTGGTGTAATACATCCCAAGGGCCATCATTTCATTATTGTCAAATGAGAATTCATTGTTTTTTCGAATATTTTCCAGGACTCTTTCCGGGATGGGAGGAGTAGCATCATTATAGGTGTAAATGATATTGAGATCCTGGTCAATAATCAGAATGTTTTCTGAAAATGGAGTAACATTGGTTTGCTGAGTGTTCAGGACAACAGGAGAAAGCTTTGAAGCCTCCACTTCATTTTTTACCAGCATTTCTGCCGTCATTATACCTTTGGATCTTAAAGAACCATAAAATTCGGTCAAAGAATGATTCTTAAACTGAAAGTATATAAAAATCAGGGAGACCATTGAAAGGCCTGCAACGACTAATATGAAGCTGAGCGTAAGTTTAGTTCTAATCTGCATCTACTTCTTTTTTTAAAGTGTATCCACTCCCGAAAACTGTATGAATGTACTTCATAGTGAACGGTTTATCAATTTTATTGCGAAGATAATTGACATAAACTTCAATGATATTGGTTCCGGTATCAAAATCAATCTTCCAAACTTTTTCAGCCAACTCAGTTTTTGAAATCACCCGACCCTGATTTCTGATAAAATATGCCATGAGATCAAACTCTTTTGGCGTGAGTTCTATTTTTTTGCCGCCTCGAATGATAGTTTTTGCATCCAGATTCATTGTGAGGTCTTCAAATTGAAGTATTTCATTTTCCTGGGTGTTATATGGCTGATATCGTCTCGCTAATGCTTTTATTCTGAGCAATAGCTCTCTGAACTCAAAGGGCTTAGCCAGATAATCATCTGCACCGGCTTCGAATCCTGCTACCTTATCTGAAGTATCATGTAATGCTGAAAGTAATAATAAGGGTGTTTTATTCCCATTGGATCTCAACTGCCGGCAAAGATCCAGTCCGTTGATTTTTGGAAGTATAATATCAGACACGATGACCTGATAGGGGAGGCCGAGCGCAAGTTGCAATCCTCTCAACCCATCATCCGCCAGATCTACAGAGATATTCTCTTCTTCCAAACCTTGTTTAAGGGTCTTTCCGGTTTTGGGTTCATCTTCTATGAGTAGTATATGCACGTTTTGTGATTCATTTATGCAAAAATAAACAATACAAACGGTATTCACTCATATTCAGATATATACAAATTTATTTTAATCTGTTTTTAAGTATTGAGCAATTTATCATTGCTTGAAAACAACATGCAATTTCCTTCTACCTGGATACTACCATAATCTGGAAACACAATTGAGAATATCTGGTCTATATATTCATGAATCAGGTTTTTTTCATCCCTTTCTCTGTTTAATCTATTGAAGATCAAAATACCTCCGGGGCTTAGCAGGCATTTTACATTTAACAGAAATTCTCTTTCCGATATTGAATCGGGAATCACATCATCCAGAAATACATCAATACAGATGAGATCATATTCATCTTCATCTTCTCTTATATGCGCTGCTGCATCTCTGCATATGATTTGCATGGAGCTTTTCAGTCTGGGAATGCTGTATTTGGATGCCAGGAATATGACTGATTCGTCGTATTCTACAACTGTATAACTGAATTTTTTATTGAATTTTTTCTCCAGCATATATGGAATAGAACCAAGTCCTAATCCCAGCACCAACACATGTGATTTTTCAGGAAGCTGTTTCCAGTCGACCTTCTCAAATGCCAGAGAAAAATTATCGTACAGGTCATCGTATGAATAGATGGCATGTTCCGTGCTCAGTTGATACCGACCATTGCTTAGATAAACTGAAAGTGTCTGATTATCCAAACCCTGTATGGATTCCAGGTGTATGGGAGAGATATAGCTCCAGAATTTTTTAAACCACTCTAAGAGGCCATTCATTTATCAGGATCATTTTTTTCCCAGCTGCGATATTTGGCGGATTCTTTAAATATGTGAGTATAGATCTGTCTCTCAGTTTCATTGAGATACTTGTCCCTTCTGGCCATGACCCGATCCATAGTCTCGAATGCTTCCTGCAATTTGTAAGTCTTAAAACCCTGTTTTCCCCCCCAGGAGAAGGACGGGATGAAATTGCGGGGGAATCCTTCAGTGAAAATATTTGCCGATACGCCTACCAGTGTTCCGGTATTGAACATTGTATTTATAGCGGCTTTGGAATGATCGCCCATAAATAATCCGACGAATGTTTCTCCGGTCAGTTTAAAAGTCTCTGTTTTATAATTCCAGAGTTTTACTTCCGAGTAGTTGTTTTTAAGATTAGAATTGTTGGTATCAGCACCCAGATTACACCATTCTCCTATTACCGAATTCCCCAAATAGCCATCGTGGGCTTTATTTGAAAATCCAAACATGACGCTATTGGTAATTTCTCCACCAACTTTACAGTACGGTCCGATAGTAGTAGCACCATATATTTTTGCTCCCATTTTCACCTGACTATGATCACAAAGGGCGAATGGTCCCCGAATATTACTGCCTTCCATCACTTCGCTATACTTTCCTATGTAGATCGGTCCTCTTGAAGCATTTAGATTACTGCATTCTACTCTGGCACCTTCTTCAATAAAAATATTCATTGGATCAATGACGCGATTTGTAGGGCTGATAGGTATGGAGGTGCGTGCTCTTGTAAGAAAATCAAAATCAGCCTGAATAGCTGTGCTGTTGTATTTATAAATATCCCAAAGCTGATTGATCTGGATATAGGGAACATCCTCCAATTCGTAACCGATGAGATCATCCAGGTCTTCCCCATTCATTAATCTGTGAAATTGTTCCTCAGGTAGTCTGGCAGCAATCAATTCACCCGATTTCATATAAGCTTCATTCAGTTTGAGTTGTTTTATTTTCAAACATAAGAGCTCATTGGGAAGTATGGAGCCATTGATCACCCAATTTCTATCTTCTACGTTAATGGGGTATTTCTCAGAAAGGTAATCTTGAGTTATATATGAAACAACGCCATCCATCCATAGAGACCATTTTTCACGAATGGTAAGAATGCCTACACGGATCTCACAAACAGGTCTTGTATATGTGAGGGGGAGGAGTTGATCCCGCTTATCACTGTCAAATAGTATCAGATTGTTCATATGGCAAAAATAATAAAAAAAGCCCCGCAAAATTCACGGGGCTTCTAAATGATTTATGTTTTTCAAGTATTATTTTCCAAACTTACTGTTTGCAAATTTCTTGTTGAATTTATCAATACGCCCCGCTGTATCCACAAATTTCATTTTTCCGGTGAAAAATGGATGTGAATAAGATGAGATTTCTAATTTAATAAGTGGGTATTCATTTCCATCTTCCCAGGTTACAGACTCTTTGCTATTTGCACAAGACTTACCAATAAAGTCCTCATTTACAGAAATATCTCTGAAAACTACTGTTCTATAATTTGATGGATGTATGTCCTTTTTCATTTTAATTATCGTTTAGGGACGCAAAGGTAAATATAAATCTTGTAAATCACCAAAATATTATTGCAAAAAAGTGCATATATATTTTAATATCGTATGCGTTAGGGGTTTGGAAGTTGATTGTAAGGTTGCACAGAATGACCGTACAGAGTTGATTCAATGATTAACCATGTCCTATTTTTTAAGTTGGTGGAGGGATAGTAGTCACGGATTTTAACACAGAGGTGTTGTTTGAAAATAGACAATGCGCCATTACTGCTCCAGGGATTGAATCTTTTGGAATTTGATTTTTCAATTGAGAACTGGACTTCATTTGATGTTGAACACCTTCGGAGTTCAGAAGCTTTAGTGTTTTACCCCGAGCTGCGTTTCACTTGCACGGGGTTATTTACGCCTAACCCCTTCGGGGTATTTTAGATAAATTATCGAATATCTATGTTTTGACAGGGTTTTAAATTGAATCACGTTGCTTGTAAATAAAACAGCAAAATCACTGCAAGGTGAAATACAACACCAGCATCACCAGAATGAAGACAATTATCACCACATATACAATGGATGGCGCCTTTGTGGATAGATGCATACTTTCCATTTTGTCCATAAATTCTGAGAAACTCGCTTTCATTCCTGCTTCACAGCTCATCAACAGATAATGACTGTTTTCTGATGCTTTGGAAATATTTTCTTTTTCCAGTATCAGTGTATCAGGATCTTGCCAGGCAATGGAATAAATACCTCCGGTTTTTAAATCCTTTTTTACAGAATGTGTAGGGTCAGTAATGATCAGAATTTGGTTTGGATCGTCCAATTGATTCCAGTGACCTTTGATCATATCTTCATCGTGAAATACAACATATTCCCCATTTTTCATGAAGATGTGTATCAGTGAGTCTATTCCTGGTCTTACCTGATTGACTTCATGCCATTTTTTATCAGTAAATGCTGTTGATTCTATAGGCTCGGCCTCTTCGGAATTTTCTAAAAATCGTTTGATACGATGATCCTGAGCAGGAATATCATGAAGGTCAAATTCAAATTCATATTCGCTGCTCATTCCTTCATTCTGTTTGCATGGCTTG
Source organism: Saprospiraceae bacterium (assembly GCA_022841345.1). Taxonomy (GTDB): domain Bacteria; phylum Bacteroidota; class Bacteroidia; order Chitinophagales; family Saprospiraceae; genus SLDF01. Next base: position 28,461 of record JALHRR010000013.1, on the reverse strand, counting down.
TTTATTCCTGCGATATTGCCCGTAATATTTTTTGGCTACTACCAGCAGCCCGAAGGATTCACCGGCTTCTTTACTTATATGGGCATGATGTGCCCCATGCGCCCTGAGAATAGCCCTCGAATAGGTTGAGTCCAGTTGTCTGAACCATTTGAATCTTTGATGAATGTACACATCATGGATGAGAAAATATACAAGTCCGTAAATCGAAATTCCTATGCCAACATATAAAAGAAAGCCCAGACTGGTACTGGTTCCAAGAATATAGCAAATGGCACTGGGGATGGCAAAGACGAGAAAAAACAAGTCATTCTTCTCAAAAAAGCCCTCTTTATGAAAATGTGGTTTGTGGTGATCTTCATGCCATGACCACAGAAAACCATGCATGACATATTTATGTGTAAACCATGCCATGAATTCCATGCCAGCAAATGCGAGTAATACAATACCGATATTGATTAGGATCGAAATCATTGTAATCTAATAGTTAAGTAAAATTAAATTTAAAGTACCGAAAAACAAAACTTGCAATAGCAACAATACATCTGCACTTAGGTTGCTGTAGACCGGCAACATTTTTCGTTGCAAATAATGAAGTCCAAATGCCAGTAAAAACCACGAAACATAATTGTTCCAGGGGATTTGCGGATCCGCCCAGGTCCAGAATCTGTATTGAATGGCAATAGGTTCTATCAGAAAATCAAGCCCCACCATAATGAGCGCAGCCAGGAAGATTTGTAGTAAAATATTCTTGTTACCCATGAACCGCTCAACTACCGAACGACTCGCAAGTAGTAACATCAGCCAATTGATGCCAATCAGCAGGGGAGTCTCCAGAATTTTAAAGCCTAACACCTCGTGATAGGTATATTCTCCAAATGGAAACCCCGAGTTGACGCCAATACATTCTGCAAAAAATGAAATCAAATAAGCAACAATGCAAAATTTAATAAAGGAGGCATTGATCTGATGATGAGCAAGAATAATAAATGCAGTACTGATAATCAATTGTAGCGGAGTCAGATGGATGACTGTCTGCCATTCAATAGCAAATGCGTAAATTCCTACACTATATAGCACAATCAGGATTCCTGCAAATATGTATTGTTTGTTTTTCATGCAATTACATTGGATAATCTTTTTGTATCAGGTGGTCTGTGATTTCAGCAGACAAAAGGCAAAGCGGAATCCCACCACCCGGATGCACACTTCCTCCGCAGAAGTAAAGTCCTTGTATATCTGAGGAGAAATTCGGATGTCTTAAAAATGCAGCCATTCTGTGATTGGAGGCTGTGCCGTAGAGTGCTCCCAAATGAGAATGGGTTTTGGATTCGATAGTTCTGGGCTCCAGAATTTCTTCCGTTTCAATCAGCGAAGCTATATCCACTTGCAAAATTCTGCTCAGTTTTTTAAGAATATCTTCTCTGGCTTTAGAGATGATGGCATCCCAGTCCTGTCCCTGATTATATGGCACATTGATCATGGTAAACCAGTTTTCGCAGCCTTCAGGAGCATCATCGGGAACATATTTAGAGGTAATGTTCACATAAACTGTGGGATCGTGAAATACTTTTCCTTCAGATATATGCTTAAACTCAGCTTTATAATCATCGCTGAAAAAGATATTGTGGAGATCCAGTTGAGGAAATTCTTTCCTAATTCCCCAGTAAAATATGAGTGCAGAGCTTGATTTTTCCTGTTTCAGGATTCGTTTGGGTTGTTTCTGTCCGGGAAGCAGTCTGTCATAGGCGAAGAACACATCCATATTACAAATAACGAGTTCAGCGGGATAGTGGTTTTCTGCAATTCGGACTCCGACAGCTTTTTTGTCAGCAATGGTGATTTCATCCACTCTTTGATTGAAATGAAATTCTACACCCATTTCCTTAGCCAGATTGACCAAACTGTCAGTGATACTATTCATTCCGCCTTTTGGAATATAAGCGCCGAATCCTTGTTCGAGATAAGGGATAATGGTCAGCAAACCGCTTGTTCTGTAAGGATCAGATCCATTGTAGGTAGCAAACCGATTGTAAAATTGGACCAGTTTTGGATGCTTAAGAATCCGGGTATTGACGGCATTCATCGTTTTGAAAATATCCAGCTTATACAAGGTGAGCAGAGCTTTAAGCACATCCTTGTCCCACCAGGTGGCAGCCTTATGCAGTGATTGTTCCAGAAATGTCCTGCCGGTCAGCTCATATTTTCTCTTGCTGTCTGCCAGCATATCGCTGATGACAGAAGAGTCTATCTGCAGATTAGAAGCCACATCCGATTTGAATTTTTCAATATCATCATATGCTGTAAGTTCTGTTTTGTCTTCCCAGAAATACCTGCATATCACGTCCAGTCTGCTGTATTCAAAGTGATCACGAGGATTTTGACCAGCTAATTCAAATAATCGATCCACATACATTGGCATGGTAAACAGGGAAGGACCCAGATCAAAGCGGTATCCATCCTGAGAAAAGGATGAAAGCTTTCCACCGGGAAAAGAATTGGATTCAAACACGCTGACCTGATGACCTCTGACAGCCATCCTGATAGCAGCTGATATTCCTGCAATCCCACTTCCTACTACAATTACGCTCAAAGTATTGATTTTGACAGACGGAAGATAAACAGGATTGGGGAGCTTTGGTTTTTAGAGGGGATGAAAGTGGTGTGTTAGAAGATGATTCTGTTCAAATTAATGCGGATATAGATAAATATTCTTTCTTTAGTCATGATATCCTCTAAATCGCAAAGGATCATCCATGAGTATATCCAGCGTTTTCTCTTTTGGTTGTCCATTTATCAGGAACCGGACTTTTATCTCGCTCTGTGCAGGAAATGTTTCTATACAAGCGTTACAAAGTATCGCAGCATTTTCGACACATCTTTTGCATTTTAACCAATCACTGAGTCGCTCCAACTTCTCCTGGTCTGTTAGACTATTATTCAATCTTTTAAGGAAAGTGTCTGTTAGTGGTCCGGTTTTGTCGAATTCTTCTGCACTTATAAATCCACAGAATTCAGATTCGTGTGTACATCTGATATTATCCTTATTGCAGGCAGTCAAAAGCATGCTTAAAAAAACAATACTTGCTAATAAGAGTCCTGCCTTTTTCATAATGATATTTTTAGATAGTCTGATAGCGTTAATTTAAAAACGTACAATTTATCTATATCGTTTGCATTCGTTTCAGTAATGCAAGATCAATATTTTGAAGGAAAGATTCTTAACGTAGTCAATCCTTATCCTGCGACAGGTTTATTTCTCCAAAATTGGATCTTAAAATCAATTTCGAAAAGCAATGATCCACTTTATAAAGAGGTGAAATCTTCAAATACAGAGGCTATGTTATAAGTCTATTATCTTAGGTCAAATTAGTGTATTTTACTTTGCTAATTGAAATTCTTTGGAATTATGTACTTCTAATCCGCCTCAAGCCGGCGGGGCTTTTCTTTTTTTTCAACAGCCAAAAAAAAGAAACAAAAAAAAGCCGCCCACTGTGTAGCCTAAGCCTAAAAATGCGTTTTCGTTTCGCTATGCCTGCTAAACTCGCCTTGGCTTTTGCTGTTCCTGATTATTCTTCACGGGTCATCTCTATATCTGCTTAGTTTCTCTTAATGCTCACACAGTACCAGTCATGGCCGCTACACTCAAAACCATTTTTTACGGCTTATTCTACAAGGTGGGAACTTATTCCTAATACAGAAGGATTTTTTATATTTTGTTTGCAATTGGTTCAATGATACATTAATCATAACTGCGCCAAAACAGATATGAAACTATTTCCTGATGATGGCATTTAGCACAGTTTCTTTATCCATTTTCTTTGTGCAAAAAAACCAGTCGTAACAGTGGGTATTTTCATCCTGGCTGTCCATTCTTTCTTTTGCAACCCCACATGAACCGGCAGGTGGCACAATGACATCATCGCCCGGCCTCCAGTCAGCAGGGGTAGCAATATTAAATTTATCAGCTGTCTGAAGTGCTATCACCACTCTGTATAATTCGTCAAAATTACGGCCCAGGCTCAGCGGATAATAAATAATCGTTCTGATAACTCCATTCGGATCAATTACAAATACAGCACGAACAGCTTTTGTGCTGCTTTCTCCCGGCATGATCATTCCATATTTTGTTGCCACTTCCATAGTAATGTCCTCTATCAAAGGAAACTTAACTTCAATGTCCTTCATTCCTTTGAATTCGATTTTTTCCTTGATTGTTCGCAACCAGGCAATGTGACTGTACAAACCATCAATAGACAATCCAAGCAACTTACAATTAGCTTCATTAAATTGTTTTTCAAGAGATGCAAAGGTCATAAACTCAGAAGTGCAAACTGGAGTAAAATCAGCCGGGTGGCTAAAAAGGATTACCCAGCTTCCTTCATAGTCAGTAGGGAATTGAATTTCACCTTGTGTTGTTACTGCTTTAAATGCAGGGGCTTTGTCACCAATTCTCGGCATTGAAAATATTTGTTTTGTTTCTATTTCCGGATTTTCCATATTATTACTTATGTTGTTATTTATCGATTATATTATATAGCTCTTTTATACATGAGTGCCATCAAGCGCAATGCTGATACTTTACATGGCTTGATTGCAGAAAGCAATTGCTACCATTTGGGATTACTTGTCCTTTGTTATGCAGATTATATAAAAAGCATATGCACTCCTTCACCTGCACTCTTGTTATAATAATCACCGACTGTAATTACGTCTTCAACGCCTTCGTACAAGTCATCCTTTGTGTAATGAAACATGTCCATTGCCAGTTTGCAAGCCCACAATTTTACTCCTGATGCTGTGAGTATCTCCAGGAATTCGGGCACGTCCGGCATATCAATTTTTTCCATTTCCTTTTTCATCATTGTACTGGCCAGGGCTTCCATTCCGGGTAAACCACCCAGCATGGTAGGAATGTGCATGGCAGGGTTGCCTACAGTGGCTACATGCAGGTGATCCAGTTTCTTTTTATGAACTGCTTCCAATCCAAAAAAGGTAAAGAATATTTCCGCATCAATTCCTTCCATTCTGGCTCCATTGGCCAGGACGAAAGCAGCATACACATTTTCAAGTGTTCCTTTGGAGAGGATGATCATCATCCTTTTAATAGCACCGTTTGAGTCTTTCATTTTCTGAATTTTATATTTATATACAACTGGCAGGTTTGGGTATGCCTGCAATTTTTGTCGCGGTTTTTAATGGGGCCTTAGGGAAAAGCTGGTAGAATTCTTTGATGTCTAATACTCCGCTTTTACCTATCCGCCGGATACTGAGTGCGACCTCACTTTTGTGCTGCTCTTGCAGATATTCCAGCACCTCCCAGTGTCTCGGAGTTAAGACTATTTCTTCTTCAGCTGCAATTGCTTCAGCAACTGATTTATCCCATTCGCTAAAATCCTTGAGAAAACCTTCTTCGTTTACTGTAATTTTTTTGCCTTCAATAATTTTGTCCATTGCTATTTAATTTAATGTTCTGTTATTTCTTCATAATTTCTTCCTTTCTCAGACATGGTGGCCGATACAAAAGGAATATGTGTGCCCTTTAGGAGTACATTCCAGTAAATCCACCTGAATGCCAGTTTTCCCATGTGATTCATTCTGCTTTCTTTGAGCAAACTGAGAGGACCAATTCCGGCAAATGGAAAGCTGCCTTCCACAGGTTCGTGGGTATAATTAAAGTCAACCAGCAGCGCTTTGCCATTTCCGGTTTCTATGAAACAGTTAGCGTGGCCGTCAAATTCTTCTGTCAAAGGCTCCTTATTAATAAAATGCAGGATATTTCCGGTAAGTATCTCCGATTCAAAATGCGCTACAGAACCTGCTTTGGAAGCCGGAATATCACTGGCATCACCCAGTACAAAAATGTTACTGTATTCCTTGGCTTGCAGTGTTGCTTTGTGTGTCGGCACGTAATTGAGATCATCTCCCATGCCTGATCGACCGATCAGTTCATCGCCTTTATTGGTAGGCACCGTGACCAGCAGATCGAATGCAATTTCTCTGCCCCCGTAATCAATTATTTTTTTGTTCTCGTTATCAACCCGCTCAATGGCAAAGTCGCTTTCTATCCGGATGTTTTTATCGTGTAGCAAATGTTCCAAAGCATCAGTGGCTTTGGGTTTTGTGAATGCACCACTCAAAGGAGTAACATAAGTAATCTCCACCTGATCGCGCATATGTTTGTGTTTAAAAAAAGAATCTGCCAGGAAAGCAAATTCAAGAGGAGCTACCGGACACTTGATAGGCATTTCGGTAATATGAACGACCATTTTTCCCCCTTTCCATTCCCGTAACTTGTCACGGAGTGCAAGAGCACCTTCGAAAGAATAGAAGTCAAAAACGGACTTTTGCCATTCTTCACCCTGCATACCTTCTGTTTCTTCCGGAGCAATTTTAGCTCCTGTGGCAATGATCAATATATCGTATTGAATGTCAGTGCCGTCGGCCAATCTGATCTGGTTTTCTTTTGGCAATATCAGATCGATTTTTTGTTTTATGAGTTGAACACCTTTTGGAATAAACTCCTCTATAGTTTTGATAATATCTTTTGGGGAATATATGTCAAACGGCAGAAAAAGGTAACCCGGCTGATAATGATGCTCTTCCTTTTCATCTATTATGGCAATATTCCATTCCGGATGTTTCAAATGACGAATGAGGTGGTTGGCCATCATGGTACCTGCCGTACCGGCTCCGAGAATTACCAGATTTTTCATGGATTTGTATCTTATTATTTCAATGTAAGATTCCAATAAAAAATCCTGCCGATGTATGAGCTCCATCAGCTCTTCGGCTGACAGTTGTCATTCTTTAATGCAGAGTATGCCTGTTGTTAAAAATGTAGTGTATGCAGGGTACAGTTGCAAGTTGACTTGCGGACAATGTCTAATTACTTTTATTAGCTCCAGTTTAGGCTGATTTGTTAATTTGAAATAGCGATTATTCTATCCACCCATTTAAAAGCATTTTCTTTTGTGAATTGAAAATCGTCCTGGGTGTTAACTTCAGCCGTCATCATTACGATTAGATTTTTTTCCGGCATTATGCTAACAAATTGACCACCTTGCCCATGCATGTAAATTATATTTCGACGTTCGTCTTTCCACCATAAATAGCAAAATTGTGATGAATAAAAATCGACAACCCGGGTAGTTGTCATTTCCTGTATCCATTCCTTATTTACTATTTCATTTCCTTTCCATGATCCACTGTCTAATACAAGCTGTCCAAATTTTGCCATTTCACGGGGTGTGGACAAAATACCAAAACCTCCTAAAGTTGTCCCATCTTTATATTCCAGCCACTCGATATTTTTAATGCCCAAAGGGTCGAAAAGTACCTCTCTTGCCCAATCACTGGTTTTTACACCACTTGCTTTTTGAATGATACAAGAAACAAGTTGTGGGTCACAATCTTTGTAAAATGCAGTTTCACCGGGTTTGGTTTTAAGCGGACGCTCCAGAATAAAACGGGTAATATCATCAGGCAGTTGTCGCAAAATATCAGTCGACTGACCTGACAATCCTCCGTTTTCGTAGTCAATGCCTGACCTCATTGTTAAAAGATCCTCAATGGTTATATTTTTTTTGTCCGGAAAATTCTGAGTTTCAGGCAAATACAGGCCAATACTATCATTAACTGAATGAATTAATCTCTTTTCCAGCGCTATTCCTGTAAGTATTCCTATTACCTGCTTTGTGCAACTCCACATGGCTCTTGGTGTGGTTTGATCGGAATCGTCTTTAGTATAACTTTCTGCGATAAGCTTTCCATTTTTAAAAACCAGGAGACTCCTGACCTGCCATGTCTGTTTATCGGTATGAAAATCCTGATAAATTTTAAGAAGTTCCTGAGAGTCTATTCCTTCATATACAGGCGTGGATATATTCCACCCGTCATTTAAGGCCGCGGGTGCAAAAGAAACGAACGGTTTTTTGGGTTCATCTTCCTTAAGACAGGAGCTCAAAATCAGAATTAAGGGCAAAAGTAGATATGCTGTTTTCATTCATTATCTATTTTTGGATGAAAAACAATTTTTATATAATGTGTGATATAGGTAATTTGAGGTGCTTCGAAGTACCCGACATATTTAAAACCATAAGCCCATGATATTCTGGAATTAGAGTTACGATTCCAGTACAATTCAAAATCAGAAGTATTATAGTCGTCTATAGCTGAAAACTTCAAATTTGAATGGAGGTGATTTATCGCATGATTAAAACCCAGATCATAAAAATAGGGGCTTCGGTCATCGGATTGTCGTGAAATAAACCCGCAAAGTGAGAATTTCAGGCGGGCACTCAAGGACTGATTACCCAGATTAAAATTGTAAAAGGTGTTTATTCCGAAGCTGAAGTTGGTAAACCAATAGTCGAACGCAGACTGTAATTGAGGATAAAGCGTGTAATTGTATTCAAATTTAAGCAGCGGCCCGACTCCAAAGTTACTTTTTTCAGCTGTTCGCCACAGATAGGATGCTTCGACTGGCTTAAAGTAAATATCGAGAGCCGGAATATCTTTCGAAAAAGGAATACAAATACCTAACTCATTTTCAATGCTTAAAACCCTGTTGTTTTTTGAAGATTCCCAATAATGAACATAAGCAATCTGTGGGCCATTAAACACTAACCCATAATTGGCGTTTTCTTTAATTTGTTTAAAACCTAATTGTATTGTATTCGAATGTTGTTTGTTCCATTCAGAATTTTGAACCTGACCAAAAGCACTGTTCAGTATAAGCTCTAATAGAATAACAAGAAATATTTTCATCACTTACCTATGATTCTGGAACCGTTAATCTATAGTGTGAGGGTTCTTTATTTGTATCAATTGAAAGTAGATAATCAAAAGCCAATTAGATGCGTATTAATATAATCAAATCTATTGTTTGGCTTTTAATGCCTGAGTTTGTAGCCCTACACGATGATATCGTCAAAATTAGTGGTAAAGTAATATTTCAGGAATGATTTAGGTCACCGCCCGGATTGATGTTTGTCATTGTGATGGAGCAGCATTGTGTTGTGCTTGGGTCCTGAATTAAAACTGTCAAGCGATTCAAGCATAAGTGAATTAATTTATCTTATGATCTTATTCTTTAACTAATGTACCCACATATCCCACAAGCCTGTTCAAAGTCTGCTTGCCACCTTCAATAGCATTTACTTTTCTGTTTAATTCGTCAATAATTGCCTTTGACTTGAATATTGACTTCATCGTCAATAATGTTTTTCCTCCCTCAAGCACCTCGAAAGTGATTGTAACTGTAAAATTATATTCTTCGCTTCTGGCTCCGGAATGTTTGTAGGATAGGAGAGAAGGTTTGATTACTTCAACATACTCTATTTTGTTATCCCAATCCTGACCCATACCATGCATGACAAATTCCCAGACTTGACCAGGTTCTACTATCATTGATTTAGTCGTGAGTGTGAATCCGTCAGGTCCCCACCATTCTTTGATGTGTTCGGGATTGGTCCATACTTCCCAAACAAGTTCTCTGGGAGCATCCAGAAATCTCGTATGAATAATGATGTTGTCCTCATGTTTGAATGTGTTGTACTGTTCCATGTTTCTACTTTTTCTTTTTTTGAATTTTATCCAGGTATGTTTCTAATGTGTCAAATTTATTATCCCAATAATTGCGGTATTGATCCACCCAATCTGTAACCTCCTTTAATTTTGCGAGTTTTGCCTCACAGTATCTTTCCCTGCCTTGTTGTTTAATTTCAATAAGACCGCAATCATGAAGGTATTGAACGTGCAGTGAAACTGCCTGCCTGGTTATATCAAACTCACTGGCAATAGCATTTACATTGAGTGTTTTATGTGCCAGTATTCCTATAATTTGCCTGCGTGTCGGATCTGCTATAGCCTGAAAAATGTCTCGTGTTTGTGTCATAATGCGCAAGTATATGCTTGCAAATATATGCGCAAGTATTTACTTGCGCAAATGTTTCTTTAATTATTTCATTTGAAACGGGGATAAGATGATTCCAGGTATTGTTGAGCTGGAACGAATAAAGAATTTGACCCTCAATAATTTATCGGATGCAAGTCTTACGATATTCTGACACAGATATTTTTCCAAAGAAATATTACGATCCTGCGAAGGGTGACCCAAAAATTCCGACCGCAAGCTCTGCCCAAATCAGGAATAATACCAATAATATAGCTCCGCAGATGATAATTCTGTTTTTTATGGTTTTTACATTTCTAAGGACAAGTTCACAGGCTAACGCTGTGGTAAACAATAGAAATCCCATAACAGTAAAATCAAAAATATCCCAATCAACTTCATTGGTGAATTGCATGGCAATGAGTGGGATAAGCAACAGTACTAGTACGGAGGCCAGCAGAATGAATAATCTTGTATTTTTCATGATTGTATATTTAAAAGAACTTTGAAGTACAAAGTAAATCATTAATATTAAAACGACCAAAATTTTTGACTGAAAAATAAAGTATGTTTTTAATTGCAGGTATTTTGAATTGGTAAACACGTTTGGCAGATACCCATAAAATGAAAACTGCAAATACCACAAAAGCCCGGCCGGGCTTTTGTGGTACCTGATGCAGATAAGCAAATGTTTAAATTTTTGAAAAATTAAACTTCAGATTAAAGTAAGGATAAGAGAGGGGCAATTTTCATCGTAATTAGGAAATATAGCAGGCAAATTACATTTTGATAATCCGGCCTCCGTACATGCTTTTTTCACTTTGAGCAATCAGCTGATATATTCCTGAGGGCAAGGAACTAAGGTCCATCATTTGACCCGGGTCCAGTTGTTGGCTGGCAATCATTCTACCGGTTGCATCGAACACATGCACCTTCAAAGTTTCTTCCAGTCCAATTTTGACCATTCCATTGGTTGGATTGGGTGACATAGTCAGCGAAAGCAACTGGACTGGTTCATTCGGAATGGAGGTGAGTCCACTGTAGTAATAATACTTTTTGCTGTCCAGGGACCAGGTTTCTGTGGCTTCATTAAAAAGAAAGTTAACTTCCACAGCCAGGTTTAGACCCTCAACATATAAGTATGTGGGACGCTCTCCGTCTGCAGGGACTCCTTCTGAATAGTAGGTAATGAATTTTGAACTAAGACGTTGTTCCTCATCATATTCATGATCAATGGTAATGGAAAGTTGCCAGTTTTCAATTTCCAGATTCCACGCCATGATACTGTGTCGTGACAATATTCCAAACGGAGCGTAAAGAAATGTTTCACGACTTTCTGGAAAAAAGCTGCTGCCATCAGTAGAGTAAACCACCGCTGCCGTAAGCAAATGATTCATAAAAGTGTTCTCTGTAAGTCCACTGGGTATTTCTTCACCCTCAAAGATTGCAAAGCTTTCAATAATATGATTGTCGCCCTTGTCATCGTAGTAATAGGCATCTCTAAAAAGGATCGGTTCTCCCAAAAATCCAATGGACGAGTAACTCTCGAGGATCTTATTTTGGTTATCGTACACATTCCAGGAGGACAATTGTACTACCCAATCCATACTGTCCGGGCTCCACTGAGATACAGCAAATGAATCAATCAGGGTGGACGAGTTACCATGATAGAAAGTCTCTAATTTTGAATCCGGTACCAGCTCACCTGTCAATGAGTCGTAAGTCTGGGCAAAAACTTCAACCAAACGATCCTGCTCATCATAAATGGATGTTATATGACTTGTACTAGTCCATTCATCAAGATTATGTTCGGAATTGATTTCAATCTTGATATTTGTTTCGGGATAAGTGTACACAGATCTGAACAATGCCGTACTGTCTGCCAGGTTGCTTTCAGCAAAACCGTAAAAGGTAACAGTCGAGTCTAATTGCAATGCACCTAATCGGGGCTTTGGTGACTGATTTTCTCCATGGCTTTTAGGATCGAATCCTGCTTTATTCAGCAGGTATTCAACTTTTTGAGGAAAAGCTTTCCATTGTTGCTTGATGCTGGGTGCGATCAATGGTTGCGCTCCGGTCAAACCGGGTAATATTACGGCTATCAAAGCCAGTAAAAAGGATAAAGTGCTTACATTCTTTTTCATAACGAGGGGTGGTTTCTGTTTTAATAATATCCCAAAGTTATGGTCAGGCACCCGCTAAGGCCAAACAGAGATTGCTCAATCGACTAATTGACATGACGAATGCCAATTAGTGAGGGATGAAAGAATGGCGGATCTTCTAAGCAATCCCGCGAAGTAATTTGTGAAGGTGCCACTTAGAAATGGTAATGCCCCTTGTTTCAAGAAGGACTTAAGTGTCTGTTAAGTAACAGGTCCTCTGATTCAAAAGTGGGCCAGGGGCTGTTCAGGATGGTTTAAATGTCAATAAACAGATTGAAGGTCATCCAATAACTATGTCTCGTTTGATTATTTAAAAAAGAATTCACTCTATAGTCCAGGCCTGATTCAATTTTATAATTTTCTGTTATATCATAGCCCAGTAGAGGAATCAGCCTGATTTCAAGATCATAATCCATTGCCTGAAAGCTATTGATGTATTCATTGTTCAATTTTAAGTAAAATTCTCCCGGGTCAACTGATTCTCCATTCAAAGGTATCTCTGCTGTAATTCTGTACCGAAATCTGATTTCCGGTTTTTCAACTCCGGAAAATGTTTGGTCGCTTAAAAGTCGGTGTGCCAGGCGATATCCTGACATTTTTTGAATTATCACATACTGCTGTATAAAGCGATGAAATACTTCAGCATCTTCAAACCGAATCAAATAACCAGCGGCAATCCTCGAATTTAAACCTACTTTTTTGGCAGCTATCAGTGAAAAATCTGTGAGTATATAATCATACTCTTTTTCAGCATTCCCATTAATCACCCCCCGACGGAAAAGTTGTCTGGATTCCAATTTTGCATTTAAAGACCAGTCATTTTTCAGCTTCCTGTTCAGATTCAATGAAGGCAGCGCCCCAAATTGATATGTGCTTTGAGCAAAGACATCACACTGAAACAGCAAAATTACTAATACAGGAAGGAAATATTTTATTTCAGTATTCAAGGTGGCTGCTGTTTTTAAAAACGATTTTTGATTTGGAGATTAGCTTGCCTTTTTCATTGAATAGATATTCAAAAAGATTGACCTTCTTATCCTGATGGCATTTAACTATAATTTCAAAGTTAGTTTTCAGCTCATCACCTTTTTTGCCATTAATAAGAATCGATAATAAGTCTTTTTCAGTTCCCGTATATTGTTTTTGAACCTTTTGAACCTTAAACTTCGAACAATCTGATTTAAACTGCCAGGAAACCAATGCTGATACATCCGGTGGAATATCCTTCCACTTCTCTTCCATTTCAGTATCCTCAACATTTCCAAGTGTATCAAATTCGATACTATACTTTATTTTGTCGTATTTGAATTTTGCTTCAATGCTTTTTCCTGTCAATCCTTCCTCCATATACCATTTCACTCTGGCATCATAGTTTAAAGAATCAATAAACATAAGTGCCTTTGACGGAACATCTCTTTTTTTGATCCTACTTTCCTTTTCAAATTTATCCTGAGCAAATAGATCGCTGGTATAAGTTAAGCCTATCAAAAGTATCAGATAAAATTTTTTATACATCTATTTTCAGTTTCATCATTTAACTCTTAAGAATATGTTTTGGTTTATAATGCATACAAATATAGCGGGGCTGCATGCTGTGAAGCAATGTATGGATTTACCCACATCACTGCTTTTCAGACTAAACTGTTACATTGCAGGAGGAGTAAATTTTTGCAGATTCAATGCTCCGTCTACCAACGCCAGGCCTGAAAACAGTTCGATTAGATGTATCCTTGTTAATTTAACGTGAGTTCGACAGATTATGAGGCTTTTTCGTTTTGTCACCATTTTTGCTTGTTTTAAGTCCCCAAAGCTTTGGGGACCAAAACGATTCAATTCTTTCACTCAACCCCGGATTTTCATCCTGGGCTAACCGTTGGTAAACCCCTTTTCGGGGTTTTGATATTTTTTTCAATCTGATTTATCTTCATCGAACTCAGGTTAATTTATCATCACCGAATAAATCTATTCCGTTGTTTTTCCATCAAATTCTTCTCCTGATTTTTCCGCCTCTTCTTTGGTCAACTTGACGGTATCAAATTTGTGATGAGGAGGGCTGTATATAGTGTACATTTTTAATTCAGATACAGTGTCGGTATTAATGACATTGTGCTTAGCGCCTGCCGGTACAATGATAACATCGCCATCTTTCACAGGGTATTCTGTACCATCAATGATACATTTTCCTTCGCCGCTTTCAAAACGGAAAAATTGATCGGTATCCTTGTGTATTTCTTCTCCTATATCTTCTCCAACCTTCAGATTCATCAGAACAAGCTGAAGATGTTTACCGGTATATAATACTTCACGAAAGTTAACATTTTCCAATGTGTCTCTTTCGATATTGCTTTTAAATCCTTTCATTTTAATTAGTTTAAATTCAGTTTAATAAAGGCTCAATTTAAAACTGTTCAAACTGGTAATCCTTACAAAATTGAAGAAAAGACTTGTATAATTCACCGGTTATTGGATTGAATATGCTACCACGGACCATCCTTCTTTACCTGGTAGAATCTTGTGCCGTCAAACCGATGAAGACCTGACCCTGCACCCCACCACATATTCCCGGATTTGTCCTGATACATACTTTGTACACAGCAATTTAAACCGTCTGCAGGAGTGTATACTTTAAATGCATCCGATTTGGACAAGGGTAGGGAAGGGTCAAATCTCGTAGTGCTTCCTCTGGCGGTTATCCAAATTATCCCGGATTCTTCTATATATATTCCCCAAAATTCAGATCCGCCTAATCCGTCTTTGGCTGTGTATTCCGTAAAAGCATTACCACTTGCCCTGAGCGAAGCCGAAGGGTCATACTTGCAGATACCGTTTTTAAAAGTGAACCAAATATTTCCGGCTTGATCTTCGGCAATACCTCCCGCATAGTTTTCTCCCAATGCTTCCTTCTCTGCAAAATGTGTAATGGATTTGCCACCTGAGAGTAAAGCTGAAGGGTCATAGAGAAAGACTCCTTTGTCAGATGTTGCAAACCAAATATTCCCCTTACTGTCTTCCAGAATGCCGGCAACATTCATAATAGGGAGCTCCTGAAATAATGAAAAGCTATCAGCAGTTGGCTCATACCGATAAACACCTCCATGTGTACCTACCCAGATCTTTCCTGATTTGTCAACAAGTATACCTTTGCGGGTTATGTCTATATGATTAAGACCATCTTTTTGATTATAATTTCTAAAGTTCTTGCCGTCGTATTTATACACACCCTGATCCGTCCCAAACCAAAGGTTACCAGCTTTGTCCTCATTGATAGCATATACCGTGTTGTTTATAAATCCATCAGGATTGGAGAAATAAGTCAAGGTTTTTACATCATACTTTACTACTCCTTCGCCCAGAGTGCCGAACCACAAATTCCCTTTCGAATCCTGAAAAATACTCCTGATATATTGACTGACTAAAGTCGTATCGAAATCGGGAGCGATAGCAACTGCCTCAAAGCTTCTGATTATTGTAGGGACAGAATGGGAAGAGGAGGGCTCTGGAAGTGTGCCGGTTTTTTCCTGGCCCTTACAAGAAGTGGTAAATATTAAAAGGCTGAGGAGTAATAATTTGAACATTTAATGCCAGTATTTAATGATTACATCTAAGTTGAATATTTAAGATTTATACAGCACGGAATGACTTCTGAAAACTTCCATTTCTGATCAAGAGAAAATGACCATTGATATCACTTGATCTGGTCAATACAATTTGAAATTTGGAATGCTACTTTGAAGCAGGCACTACAATTTAATTTCTGTCATTGCTTTGAGTATGTGATTATATAAGCTCTTGCATAATACCCGCCCATCATAGTTTATTTCACGATTAAACGCCGGGTTGCAGCCCGGCGTTTAATATTCAAACCCAATAAAGGAAATGGATGATATGAATTAATTATTTTATAATTATTAAGCGTTTTGAAATATCAGGCAATCCTTCAGACTTGACCATTAACAGGTAAACACCGTTAAGTAAGCCTGACAGATCCAATCCATGAATACCTGAAAGAACTTCATCTATTTCTGTAAGCTTTCTGACCTGTCCCTCCATACTGTAAACTTCGATGCTGACTGACCTTTTAAAATATGACCCGAGATCCAGAAATACTTCACCATTTGTTGGATTGGGGAATACATCATAATCCGGAATATGGGACTCGTTTACCAGGAAATTACTTTCAATATTTTCCATAAGCATCATACCTGAGTTTACTGTAACATTTGTGAAGGTTGCCGTTACAGGTGTACTATTATTTTGGCCCTCTGTAAACATGCCTATCAACAAGCAATCATTCAGTATAAGGTTAATTGAACCAACTGGTCGCCAGTAGGACCCATCAGATGAAGTAAAAAACTGAAATGAGTTTCCGGCCCGTACAATTCTCAGCCAATACTGCGTGGTCAGGAATTGAAATTGTTGGGAGGTTTTGTTGCCATTCAACACTGATCTGAATTCACGCCAAACGAAGTTATTCATTTGTGTTTTTAGTGCTACCATCTTTGATCCTGTTCCTGCTGTTTCTCTCATGGAAATACCTGCCCATCCACCTCCTGTAATTCCTGTGACGCGAACTGTCAAAGTAGCATTTGTCCCACAAAGTTCGGTATACACAAAATGTTGTTTATCCGAATTTGATGTTGATAAACCTGTAGAACTCAATGTGAAAACCGGGTTATTGGCAGGACAGGGTTCGTATTCGCTCGAACCATTTACATCATTAATATCAGTAAACGACCATGGGGCTTGCGGCGGACCGGATTCATCGATGAGACCATTACAGTTATTATCTATTCCATCGCATAATTCAGGTGCTCCGGGGTATACCGCAGGATCGTTATCATCACAGTCATCTGCACAGCCCAGGAATCCGTCACCATCCATATCACCAGGAGGAAGGTCAAACGCTTGAATACCATCAAAGACATTATTGGTTCCGCCCTGGGATGCACTAAATCCTAATCCACGTCTGGCAAATACCTGCCATATACGGCACTGATTGGCACCACCGTACCTGGCAATATCAGCTGCAAGGATGGCGTCACGGCCATTGACAAAGCCGGGACTACATGGTTGAAGCTTCATGCCATCATTGACCAGCCACATCGCTATATCGAAACCGGTTTCAAAACCGTGATCCTCAATTAATCCCCAGGTCAGATCCCATAACATCCCACACCAAACATAGCCAACGCCATGAGGAACTGATACAAATTTGATTGTTTCATAAGTTGCCGTATTGATAGTCATATCCGTTGAGTATCTGGTAGGCCTTATCCCATCTCCTGAAGTAGACTCATCTAATACATAAGTTCCTATTCCTCTTCCGTCTTCTCCGGTGTCTCCCGGACGAATGGTCATCATCAAACCATACCAGTCGCTCCAGCCTTCTCCCATTTGCTCAGCATTATTCAGGCAATTAACATTATTTGGCCCCCCAGTCAATCGGTTTGATATGCCGTGCGCATACTCATGTGCGATTACACCATTATCCAATCCGGAGTCAAACTGTTTTACCTCTCTCACCATAGTTACATTTACTGTATTCGAGATCATCTGTGCCTTTATTATATTGCAGTCATTCTGGCTCAGCATTAAAGATGGAATAACTACCGGACCTGCGCCACCCATTGTGAAGGGAGGTCCCGGAACATTATTACAAACAAGGACAGCAACAGCGCCTGCATTCTGTGCATGAATTACTTTGTCTACAAAAAGGCATGTACCCCGGTCAATAACTGCAATGTTACCAGGTGTAAATCCAATTAAAGCACCGCATCCGTCCAGAGGGTCGGTCAGTTCAAGATTTCCTGTCACATTAAAAGTGCTTGGTCCAAAATCTGCATTTCCAGCAGTATATGTAACAGAAGGAAGCGGTGAATTCACAGTTACATTGCTTACTCCATGATTCCAGATATACATTTGCATACGGGGTCGGCTTCCATCGGCAGGAGTAAAAAAATTGGCATTATTTGTACCGCTAAAATCCTGTCCTTCTGCTCTGACATCATCACCGCCCATACCTCCTCTGCCATAATTGTTCACCTGAAAATTACCACTTGGTTCATCAAAACCGTATCTGTACGAAAAATCATGGATCAAATTATTCCAGTAAAATAAATTGGTAACCGAGGCATTCCTGTAATTCTCAGGACCAGCATTAAAATCAAAAGGAAAATCAAAGACAAGACTTGCGCCACCTTCTGCTTCTGTTCCTGCTTCGATTTCGTTTGGAGCTATTAAATCCAGACCGGCATGGACATTATTTCCGCGGGTGCTTGTGAATTCAGGTCCCATAACTCCATTAGTATCATGCCAGCCAAATGGAGAAGCAATTGGATCTGCCGGATTGCTAATTAATGTGCGGGAACCATGATTCGGGCTTTCAAATGGTGCACCAAATACGCGGTATGAAGCTCCATCAGCCACAACTGCTGCTGATGATTTTAGCATAAATGATTCTACATGGAACGGACCGCTTTCTGCAGGATGGTGGGTATGCAGGACATCACCAAAATTACATTCTATGACCATATTTACTTTTTCCAGTATCAGTCCGGTGACCGCATCCAAACGGATACTCCAGTTATGCAAACCACCTGGTTCATCTATACTTATGTCCCAGGCAAGGCGCACGCTTCCATCTTCCAAAGGTTGATAAACCAAATTTACCGGTATATCTGTCATGGAAATTTTACCTTTTTCAAATGTGGTTTCATTATTCCGCGATCCTTTAGTCTCCTTTATTATCAAAGGTTGTTTTTCATAGCTGAATTCTGCCATTATGGCTTCCATTGCCTGAGTGGCAGTCAGTGCGGGTGTTCTCGTATTTATTTTTGATTCCAGATGAGGTACAATGGACGCCGCATGGTGGATCACTTTATTTTCTTTGGAAACATGTACATTCAAAATAGCGGCATGTACAGGAATATCGTCAATATACTGTTGAAAATAAAAATGGGTGACCCCAATATCTTTACTCACATGTGAACTGCTTAATTTAAGAGAATTAACCTGGTCTGAACTCAAGCCCAGCTCCTTTGATTTTTCCAATAGAAATGTCCGGGCTACCGGCAATTTCTCCTGCGCATTGGAGTAATAACTTATAAGTATAAAAGCACAAAGGAGAAACAACTGTGTAAGAGTTTTCATGATTTATATTTTTATAAAAAGTTTGGATGGGGGGACTTTATTAAGTGGTTAAAAATCGGTTATAAATTTATTAATAATTTTATGAATGAAAAATATTTTTATAGTTAATCAACTACAGAATCGGCACTGAACAGATGGTACCTTACTCCCAATAAAAGTAAATGAGCCATTAAATAGTGAGGTCTCATTTCTGCTCAGGAATGATATCTTCCATTAGCTTCCTGGCTCTTGATCTATATCTTCTATATCGCTGAATGTCTTATAAAAACTTCCATTTTTAAACATCAGAAAATGACCATTCGGAACGCTTGTGTTTGTCTGCTCATTACGAAATTTTCTAAGGTACTTAGATGTCAGGTTTGTTCGATAATATTTTGTATCTATTCCAAAAATGGGTCTTTCAGTTTTGTAGCTGACCTCCATCTTTTTTGTGTTGTATTATTCTGCCACAATGAATAAATCAATGTTTTCTTTTGTACATTTTTCCTGAATAAACCACATATAAACAATAGCATTTCCTTCTTTGGGGAAGAAGGAGGCTATTTCACCAGTTTGGGTTACATAGACTTTGGGGTTCTCTCTAGTTTTTAAATCACAGAGAGGGACCGAATTATCTGGTCTGGATAGCAGGTCGGGATTGTCAGCTTTTGTTTTATTGTTATAACTGTTTAAGCCTTGAAGGCTGCCTTCGATAGAAAAAAGACTGCAGGATGTGCAGAGGATAAGAGAGAGGAAGAGTAGGAGGGTGGGGACGAGTTTCATTGCAGCAGGAGGGATCTTACAACCTTTAAAGATATCAGATAAATATTATCAGCTTCATCCTCAGCAATGGATATTCCTTTCCCTGATCATCCTGAGAGGTTCTTTCATAGACTTCAAACCCAAGCTTCTTGTAGAACCCGACAGCATGTATATTTTGCTCATTTACATCTACTTTCTTGATTTTTAATGTATCAATAGCAAATTCCATTAAGTGCCGACCTAGACCTTGTCCTGTAAAATCAGGAGATATAAACAGCATTTCTACTTTGTCTCCGGCTACTCCGATAAAACCAGCTACTTCAGATTCACTGACCAAACAATAGACTTGAAGATCATTAAAGTCGATTGTGAGAACCTGTTCCTTAATGGATTTAAAATCTTCAGGTTTTAGAAAATGGTGAGTAGCGGTAACTGATTTTTCCCAGACATCCAGTATCTGATCACGGTATTGTCCAGCATAATTAACTATCTTGAATTTATCAATTTGCATACTGGGTCGAAATGGTTTTAGGTATTAAAATGAATACTCAATATCTGCATTTCCTTTCCATCCGGTGGCCATGCCGAAGACCAGGATTAAAAAAAGTACAAACTCAATGTTGCACAGAATAATGAAGAGCAACATTCTCAGACTAAAACCAAATAAAGAATAATCTCTTCTAAAAGCATTGTAATATCCGAATATGATATACAGTATAAATAGCAATGAAATAAATACATAGCCCTGATCAATGACAATGGGTGGAAGACCTGCGAATTCCAGATAGTATATGAGTATAAAGAAGACGGTAAGTATCAAAGTACCTAATAAAAGGATACCGTTCAGGATGAAATGCTCACTATAATTGAACTTTTTTCTGCGAAATATCAGATAACTATTGAGTGCCATTATCGGAGCAAAAGAGAAGATAAGCAGCTTGCTATACTTTAATAAAAATTGGTTGAGTTTTCTTCCTGCATCATCCATATTAGGAGTAATGGCCATTTCCGGGTTGTATTGCAATGCCAAAACATTGTAATAATGAATCAGAAATATTATCAAACCGATTAGGAGCAGAATGAAATAAAAGATATTATAAAACCGGACTCTCTTACCGGAAATATAATCCAATGCTGCCTGACCCGGACGGATTAAAGCCTGCTTTGCAGTAAAAAGCATTCCTTTTTCAAAATGGAAGGTGCCGTGTAAAATGTCATGTGAAATGAAACGCTTAAATGATATCCGCTGTGTATCTGCTTTCTGACCGCAACCTGAGCAGAATTTTCCGGAAAGTTCAAGTCCACAATTGAGGCAATTGGAATTATCCATAATGCAGATCCAGGAATTGTTTGCGTTCCTTAATCCAAAAATAGGATTTGAAGGACAGAATAGTAGAATTGGTGACAATATTTATGCAAAGAATTCAATTCTTACATCTTTTCATTACCATCTTTTATCTGACTTCAAAATTCTAATCAATCTTCGAAACATCAGTTAGAGGATATATGCAATCTCTTTTTATCTGATCTCAGTTTATGGAATCCCGGAACTTATTTGTTCTTATATACTGCTTTGAAAGTTCCATTTGGCTGAACTGAAGTAAATCCTGCAGGATTTTCATCAGACATTTGAAAAGTGATGATATAACCTTGCTGTCCTTTTACCGTAAAAACATTTTCAGAAACCGGTAAAAACTCAGAGTCCTGCTGGCCTGGTACAATAGCCCAAAGTTTGTCATGCCGTAGTTCTAACTTCATATCGAGATTGAAATCTACCAATGTATATATGCCTGCATATTTCTGTAAATCATCAACGGTATAGCTAAAGGTCTTTGTGTGAGTGATTTCATTTAATTTAGCAGTAGTTGATGGATCCTTGTTAATCTGTAGCGCTTTTTCATAATTTTTAATGGCATTGATGGTATCTTTTATAGCTAAATAATAGTCAGCATATGCCCCATGAACATTGGCATTTTCGGGATACCAATCTGTATTTAATTCAAATAAAGCCTGTGCTCTGTTGAATTGGTTTTTTCCTAATGCATCATTGGCTAAATAGTTGATTAAAGTTTCAGGAGCAGCATTTTTATAGCCTAAATTCTCTGAAACTACAGCATAGTGGGTTTTTAATTTTGAAGCAATAGCGGCAGTAGAATCAAGGAAGTCTTTTTCTGACAGATCTATATAAAAGAAATCAAAAATAAACCGCAAGCCATCGTAGACACTTAATAACGGTACCGAGTTATGCCTTTCTTTTTCATAATATTTATGTCCATATTTTAAACCATTTGAATTCGTTTTCAAAAAATTATCTAACTTAAAAATGGAACGGATGTGCCATGTTTCATAAGAAGTATCATTCTTAAGATCTGATAAAGACATTCCAACTGGCATTGAATTAGCTGTTCCAACAAATAGTCTTTTGCCATTCATTTTTACTTTGGGAATTTGGGTAATAGTATGGTTTAAAAGCTTTTCATTATTGTACCACATACTTGGGTCAATGGCAATGAAGGCATCAAATAATTCAGGAAAATTACTTAGCATATCAATAACCGTCAGTCCACCCAGCGAATGACCCACCAGCATTTTGTAAGGGGCAGTTTTGTAATGCTTGTCTATGAAAGGTATTAATTCAGTTTCAAGAAATTCTATAAATGGATTTGGATTATTTACATCCAGTGATGGCACCAGGTCCCTTGTTCTATTTGTGTTTTGAATGGCCACAACTATCATTTCAGGTAAAACACCATTTCCGTTGGCTTGACTCATTTGTTGAATGATACCAACCGTCGAATAGAAATGAGCATCACCATCCAGTAAATACAATACAGGGAATCTCTTATCGGGGTTAACAAACTGAGAAGTGATATCCGGTGTGTAAATCCAAATTGTTCTGTTCTCATTCAGTACTTTGGATGAAATGATTTCTTTTTTACCTATTGAAATATTGAGATCATTTTGTGCAATTGTATATACAGAGAATAGTAATAGAATAGAGGAAATCAATATTGTTTTCATGAAAAATTACTTTTGAGCTTCTTCAACATATTCAAGAATATCAGCAGGCTGACAATTGAGCGCCTTGCAAATGGCTTCGAGGGTGCTAAAACGAATGGCTTTTGCTTTACCCGTTTTCAGGATAGAAAGATTGGAAAGCGTTAGTTCTACTTTTTCTGATAACTCATTAAGCGACATTTTTCGCTTAGCCATCATTACATCTAAATTTACAATGATTGCCATAGGTTAAATAGTTAAATCATTTTCGTTTTGAATGTCTACTCCTTTTTTGAAAATAGTCGCAATCATATAAATTACTGCTCCCATTAATATAAAAGCCTGACTGTCTGCCCAAAATTGGTCCAGGCTATCAGTATCATAGCCGTAATGCATTAAATTTTTAGCTGAGTGCCTGGCAAGGTAACTCAGGAATCCAATGGAAAGTGTGTAATAACTCAGTAGCATAATTTGCTTCGACACATATGTGCTGAACGGTTTTGTTAAATCCATTTTATGCATTAATGTGGTAACTCTGTAAAAGAGAAGGGCTTTCAATATGGAAATGGATAGAATAAAGCTATAGATCCCGAAAAAGGCCCATTTACTGTCTTTGTACATGTCAGTTAAATCCAGCTTTTGATAAAGATTTGGGACAAATTCCGGTTTGAACAGACTGAAAAAGAAATTAACAAGCAAGCCACCGGCTTCAATTGATAAACCGACAAAAAGGAGCCAGGCCACAATATGCAAACCTATAAATACGAAGTTGTTTCTTGTTGACATATTTTATAAGAGTTAAAATGATGCCGCAAAGATATTATATATTTATTGATAAACAATAAATAAATGCCTTTATTCAAATAATATTTGCTGGAAGAACATGCATCCAACCAAGTTTTATAATATAGGGAAATAATCCATCACGCTGCATCCTCTTTAAATAAGGAAGCTCCATTAAATCATCCGAATCCTTAAATTATTAAGATTTAGTGACGGCTATATTTTATTTTGACTTCTCCACAATCCAATTATAGAGCACTTTTTGACTCTCTACTGAATAGG
This sequence comes from Saprospiraceae bacterium, assembly GCA_022841345.1. Taxonomy (GTDB): domain Bacteria; phylum Bacteroidota; class Bacteroidia; order Chitinophagales; family Saprospiraceae; genus SLDF01. The sequence goes on along the minus strand of JALHRR010000013.1, from coordinate 4,455 downwards.
GTACATTCTTCCAGTCCCGGTCATAGCATTTGTGTGCTTTTTTAAATGAATGAGTTTCACTGGGCGCAATATAAATCTGAATATGAGATGGTTTGCCACTGGGAAATATAACCGGAATTTCATCCAAACACCATTGCGGATTAACCAGTTCGTCATTCTCAGCCAACATGAGAAAGAAGGGTTTTTCAATATTGAAAATATACCTTCGGGGTTCAAAATCCTGGATTACTTTGAGCTGTTTCCAATTGCCTTTCTTCCCAAATTTATTGACAAAATATAAATCCCTCTTTACCTTTTTTGTAGCTTTTCTAAGAGCTTTAGCTTCGGAGTTTCCTTTTTTGCAAATGTATTTACTCATGTAATCATTGACCAGTTGTTTCCTGACACCAAATGTAGCACCGGCCATGCTGACTGCACCAGCAAATATTTCAGGATGATTTGACAGCGCTATTTGTGCAATCCAGCCACCCTGACTATGTCCCACGAGGTAAATTTTATCCTTATTAATAAAATCAAAATCCCGGATAGCTAAACCTACATTAGTGACGTCCAGAGCTCTTTGTTCAAAAGTGGTTTCATACCAGAGACCTTCAGATTCACCCACGCCACGTTTATCAAAATACACGATAGCAAAACCATTTTCCAGGAATGTCTCTTCTAAAAAGAATTCTGTAAAGTCTTTATAATTTGTCTTATGCGAGGATTCTCCTCCCGAACCGACCAGGAATATAATAGCAGGTACCCGGCTCTTCGAAGATTTTTTTAATAATTGAACATCCAAATTGTACCCTTCACTTTGAACTTTAAAATCGATGGTATCAATACTATTAGCGGAAGAATACGCCAGGGAAAAACAAAAAAGAATACAAGTTATAATCGCTGCTGATGGATTCATTTGCTTACTGTTAAACCGTTTGGGTGTAATGGTGAAGAGATTCTTTAATCCGTAATAAGGTTCTGACAATTAGTGAAGAGCGTTTTAATATCATTTTTGTTTTATGCTGGAAGCCACACTCTGAATTAATTTAAACTTTTGGAATGTATAAGTAAAAGTATGTTTTTTGGTCATTGTTCAGATAAGTTTAAGATTTTTATAGTTGAATTTGTCCTCTTAATTCCTTATTCCGGGACTTGACAAAATACGTAAAGTTCATTTTATCCATATTGTCTTCCTATATTTTAATTCCTCATTCAGCACATTTATAGATAAGTAAAGGAATATATGGCTTTACGTGCTCCGGTGTTTTCTACCTAACATAGATTATTAAGGGTTCATTGGATTTGTAATTTATAATTCTATCTACCTGGCCGTTGATATAGAAATAATCAGAATGACAATTATCATATTTAAAATTGAGCCACATCATTATTTTAAAATTGAAATACATGCAATTTTGAACTGAAATTCTATTCAACTATCAAAAAATATTTAAGATGAAACGAAATGTACGTACTTCAAACAATTTGACGATGTCAATCTTGTTGGTCACAATGATACTGTTTTTCTCAAATAACTCTTATTCACAAGGTCGCTGGAGCATTGAGTTAAGACCAGATGTCAATTTTCCTACAAAGGAATTGGGAAAAGCTAATCTGGAAACAGGATTTGGAGGGGAAGCAACAATTGCCTATCGGTTCTTACAGCATCTGGGAGTTTATGCCGGATGGAGCTGGAATCATTTTGGATCTGATCATCAAATTAATGGTGTTAATCTGGACTATGAGGAAACAGGATACACTTATGGACTTCAATTTATACACCCGATAGGAAATTCAAAATTCGATTTTTTACTCAGAGCTGGTGGTCTTGCAAATCATATTGAAGTGGAACAAGGGGATGAGATCATTTCTGATTCCGGTCATGGATTTGGTTGGCAGGTGGAAGGTGGCATTGCCTTCCGTTTTGGTGAAAAATTTAGTTTGATGCCCAGTATTCGATACCGGACACTGTCAAGAGAACTTACACTTGAGTCAGTTAAATCTTCTGTAGACCTAAACTATCTTTCTGCCGGATTAGGTATTGTATTCAAATTCTGATTGTAATTCATATTGAGGAAGGGCTGCGAACTTTATGTTGGCAGCCCTACATTATTTTGTACAGACTGCAAAACTGAATTACACATAAGATCAAATACTATGATAAAACGAATAGCCAGGATGATTCTAATAACACTTTCACTCATATTTGGAGGTTTTCTCCTTCTTCTGATTGTTATATTGATCTATAGCCCGGGCAAACCTGAGCAATTTCTAAACTCTGATGGGCAACCATTAGCTAACAGTATTTCAGAAAAGATATTTGTAAATATCGGGGGTATTAAGCAGGGGATGTTTATTAAAAGTAAAAATATCAATAATCCGGTATTGCTATATATTCATGGAGGTCCCGGTTTTCCCAACTATTTCCTGATGGAAAAATACAAGCCCGGACTGGAGGATTTTTTTACTGTATGTTACTGGGAACAGCGGGGTGGTGGTCTTTCTTACAGCTCTGATTTGCCTGTTGAGACTTTGACCTTTTATCAGCTTACATCAGATGCGGTTGAAGTCACCAATTTTTTGCGGCAAAGATTTGGAAAGGAAAAGATATATCTGATGGCTCATTCAGGTGGGACTCCTTTCGCGATTCAGGCAGTAGCGAGATCGCCGCATTTGTACAATGCCTACATTGGTATGGCTCAAATTACCCGGCAAACTGAGTCAGAAAGGATTGCCTATAAATACATGGTCCAGCGTTACACTGAAATGGGAAATTCTAAAGCTGTGGAGGAATTAAAAAGATTTCCTTTACTGGATACAGATACAAATTTTGTCTCTTTTTACAAATCTTCCGTACGCGACAATGATATGCATGAGCTTGGGATAGGTACCATGCGTAATATGCATTCAGTTTTTACCGGAGTATTTATTCCTGTCTGGACATGCAAGGCTTATACTCTTCGCGAGAAAATAAATATATGGGTCTCAAAATTTATTTATATAAAGAAGGCCAGATTTGCAGAAGAGCTGTTTGAAATAGATATTCCAAAAATGATACCGAAGCTGGAAATACCTGTTTATTTTTTTAGCGGCAAATATGATTTAACCGTTAATGTGGATTTGTCGAAAGCATATCTTAAAGATTTGCAAGCACCCATAAAAGGCTTTTACACTTTTGAGCATTCTGCACACAGTCCTCTTTTTGAAGAATCACAAAGAGTGAAGGAAATTATTGCCAGCGATGTGTTGAAAGCTCAAATACTGATGGCAGATAAATAGGTTGAATCCTTGAAGAAATTTTCAATTGAAGAAAGTCCGCCTCATTGCTCCAGCCCATGTTAGCAGTAAGGTTTTCTTATTTCATTTCTTATTGAGTTTTATCTTACAATTTTCTTATCCCTTTAACCAATAGATAAATTCCCAATGTGAATTCAAAAAAAGCAACCATAATAGCAGATGCTCCTGTCATTGGTGATGAACGTTCTATAAATCCAAACATGAGAGCCAGGTAGCCGGCAAATAATGGGAAAGCACCCACAATACCTATAACTGAAAGCCAACGAGGTACTAAACGAGATTGGTAAAGCAATACACCTAATAGTAAATCATCTATTGCAGGCATAAAGTTTTGACCAAGTACAAAAATGCGGTCATAAAGCGCTACTAATGCATGGCTTATGACCAGGCCATCTTCTCCTGCTCCATTTTGGTGGAGAGTCACTGCTCCTAAAATGAAAGCAACTCCCACGAATATTGTGGCTGCTTCTAATATTCGGGCAGCAACAAGCCCTAATGCTAGTGTTTCATTTTGCTTTTTTAAAACTGAAAACAGAATTATAGATGAAATGATACCGCTCAGTGCAACTATTATTTCTAGTAATCCGCCAGTAACCACCTTGTAATCATTAGAGTTGCTCAATAAATAGTCTGGCTCATGTATAGATTGATACAGAAACAATGTAGGGATAGAAACAAAGGTTAGTATGTAAAAGAATCCTGCCCAAAAAGCAGTTTTGTGAGGCAAATACAATTTAACATTTCTATTTAAATCAGCTGAGTACATATTAATATATATTTAAATACAATTTTAGTAATGAATTTTAGATCAATCCTTCTTTCACTAATACTGCGACATTCCCACTCTTTCTAAATTGTTCTACATATCGGTGGGCCTCTCTTATGTCTTTCAATTTGTATGTTTTATCGATAATTGAAATCAGTTTTTTTGATTCAATTAATTCCTTTATGAAATTCAAATCCGTTTTTGTGGGCTTTGATTGACTTTTGACTGAAACAAATTTTCCATTGGTGGACATAATTTTCCTGCAATCTGATTTACTGATTTTTCCAACCGCATCAAATATTATGTCAAATTTTTCTTGCAAAGAGGATATCTCTGTTGTTGTATAGTCAATGGAATAGTCTGACCCCAGGGAATCTACAAGGTTCATATTTTTTTTGCTACAAACAGAAGTA
>JALHRR010000012.1 GCA_022841345.1 Saprospiraceae bacterium | reverse complement strand
TACCCCGAATCCTGGAGTCAGAAGGAATTAACCCTAAAATCCCTTGGTTATATGATTTTAAACTCGACTTCAGATTTAAATAAATGTAAGGCGAATAGACCTGAAAAAATCTTTGAAGCATTGGGGACGGGGACTGACTATGGGAATAATCTCCCGTATCTGCGCGGGAATGGAATCGTCTCCCGCAGGTGGTGAATTCCTGAAATCCATCTGACCATTCTTTCCAGACCCAATCCAAATCCAGCATGCGGCACAGAACCGAATCTCCTCAAATCCAGATACCATTCAAATGACTCCATTGGCAGATGATGTTCTTCCACTTTTCTCATCAGAATATCCAGATCAGTCTCTCTTTCTGAACCACCGATGATCTCTCCATATCCGTCGGGTGCGAGAAGATCGACGCCCTTTACATGATGAGGATCACCTTCCACTTCTTTCATATAGAATGCCTTGATTTTGGTTGGCCAGTTATAGACCATAACCGGAGCATCGAACACTCTTGTCAGGACAGTTTCATCTGAATTACCAAAATCATTTCCATCACTGAAATTTTTGGCAGATTCAATCCATTTTGGAATATTGCGTATTTGCTCCTCCAGGTCTGCAATATCTTTGCGAAGTTGCAGGATTTTGGTTTCGTGGTATTTTCTTTCGCCTTTGGAAACACCCGAAGCGATTGATTTTTCTCTGTCAGCAATTTCGGCAGCTTTAGTTTCCAGATCTGTTTTAGCTTTTTCCAAATCAGTTTCCTGTAATTTGATAGCGTTTTTACCATCCACCTCTACATCTCCTCTCAGAATTTTGATGGCCTCCTCATATGGAACACGGGCAAATGCCAGCTTTACGTTTTCTAATTTGCTCACATCTCTGTCCAAAGCCTGCAGCTCAAGTTTGCATGAATCAATCACTCTTGTCACAATGTAACGGATAAAATCTTCTATGAGATCCATATTCATCTCATTGTTATAGAATGCCATTTCAGGCTCTATCATCCAAAATTCGGATAAATGTCTTGGCGTATCTGATTTTTCAGCTCTGAATGTAGGACCGAAAGTGTAAATTTTTCCTTGTGCCATCGCCATCGCCTCTCCATATAATTGACCAGACTGAGCAAGGAACGCAGGCTGTCCGAAAAAGTCAGTCTCAAATAAGTCAGTTGTTCCTTCTACAGCATTTCCGGTGAAAATGGGTGAATCCATCTGAATGAATCCATGATCCTGGAAGTAAGTGTGAATGCTCATGATAATCTCATTTCTGATTCTCATGATTGCCCATTGACGCTGAGATCTAAGCCACAAGTGTCTGTTGTCTGATAAAAACTTTACACCATGATCCTTAGGTGTGATTGGATACTCTGTTGCGATCTGGTAGACTTCCAGATCACTTACATGCATTTCATATCCACCGATTTGCTTCTCATCCTTAACCACAGTTCCGCTAAGACGCAGGGAAGATTCCTGAGTAAGGGATTTTGCTAATTCGAATAGTGTTTCACCGACAGTATCCAATGAAACTACGCATTGAGCAAATCCTGATCCGTCTCTGAATACTATAAAGATATTGGTTTTGCTGTCCCGGATATTAGCTACCCAACCTTTGACAGTTACCTCTTTTCCTTCCCATTGAGCAAACTGGCGTACGTATTGATGCATGATGATGTCATTTTTTCAGGGCGCGAAGATATTACTTTTCTTTTTGAAAATGAGGAGTGAGTTGAAAACATGGGTGTTAAACTCCATTCTGGAGAATAAGAATACTAAATTTTGGCTTCAAATCCATTAAAATTAAAACTATGTGATTTCATCATTTTGCCCCCATGAGGCAAGAGAATGACTATTCCAAGGAGGTACTTACTCGGATTGCGACAAATGTCAAACGTATCCGGAAGGAATGCAAAATGACACAAGAAAATCTTGCCTGGGCTACGGATTTAGATATTTCAACAATAAAAAGGATAGAGGGACAAAAGCTTAATGCTTCTGTGATGACCTTGTGCAGTATTGCAAGGGCGCTAAATGTCGATATTTCGATACTTTTAGAAAATATTATTTAGTGATAAAACACAACAAAAAAACCCAGAACTTATCTCCTGGGCTAGATAGGGTCGCTTTTGAACCGTATACAAAAACGAAGCATTACATTTTAATGATCTTGAATGACTGAAAGCTCTTTTGTTCATTAAATAATCGCAGGAAATAAATACCAGGTGAAAGATGAGAAATATCAAGAGAGGGGGTTTGCTTTCCGGAAACCAAAACTTGTCCGGAGGCATTCATAATCACATATTCCCCTTGGCTTACTCCTGATAGAAATAATTTTCCGTTTGTCGGGTTTGGATAAACACTCACATTAATTTCTGTTTTTTTGTCCGTATTGGAACTTAGAGTGCAGGGCCCTGGATCCCATTTTAACACCCCGTTTTTGTAACGTGCATGGCACTCATTTTGATAGGTGACCAGATCACAACCACAGACCGGCTCGTAAAAATCACTGCAGGGCACTTCCTCCAATATTAGTACACTGTCCTTACAGGTGTCATCGCAAGCAAAGGGTAAATAGTAAGTAACACCACCTTTTCTGGTGGCGACACAAGCATTCGGATAAGTTCTACCATCACAACCACAAACAGGCTGATAGTTAAATAATTCATTGCATTCTATATTATCATTTATCAGTCCGGGTTCGATACATTCACAAGTTCTTTGCCCTACAACCCCATTACCAAAAACAGCATCACAGAGATTGGGATAAACGTTTCCATCACAGCCGCAATAAGGCACAAGACTTGTGGTATCGCATATATACGTTGGGTCATAAAGGCTAGAATCTATACACTGACATGGTCCCAAAGTAAAAGTTGGTATCCCGTAAAGGTTAGCGGCAATACATTGGTTAAAATACGTTTTATTGTCACAACCACAAACAGGTTGAAACGCTGAATAAGCTGATGCTCCCTGGCATATTTGATCCCCTGAGGCTCCGTAAAAAATATTAAAATTACCAATTATAGTAGTATCAGCACAATTGCACTCCCCCATATAATGATCAATAATTCCAAAGTGCTTTTCCGCAACACAAGCATTTTGATAGGTTTTCCAATCACAACCGCAAACAGGAATATAAGCTGTTCCACAGTCAAATGATGTATCACGCTCTTCTTCTGGCAGGGGGTGGCAGTCAAAGTCCCAAAGAGAGACAAATCGAGTTACTCCATGCTTATGATAAGCTTCACAAAAATTATTATATAACTTACCATCACACCCCATGATCAATCTAATATTGCTATCAACACCATTGTGATAAAATTCATAGCCTTCAAAGATTAGACTATCGCACGCAGAGAAATCGATAGATAAGTCAATTAATGAACTATCAATACAAGCACACGATCCCTTGGTCCAGGAAGTATTTCCTGCTTTATAGGCTAATTTAGAATGTAGGTATGTTTTATTGTCGCACCCACAAACTTGAGATTTGGGTAATGGATAATAATCAGGGACTGGCGGAACAGTGAAATGGAATGGTATTCTATTCGCTCTAAGGGAATCGAAACAAGGGTCACAGGGTCCCATTTGCCACTCTGTAATACCGCTCTTAAATGCACATAGAGGTGAATAGTAGGTTTTGCCATCGCAACCACACACCGGATTATAGTAAAATTCGAATTGGTTTGGTGAGGCAAAGTCTTCACAGCTATTTATTTCACTTATTTGGGTGCTGTCTATACACTGCGAATACACAATGTGCCCCGAAGAGAAGATTAAAATAAAGACTGATATTTTTAGTAAAGTGGACATACTGTTTTATTAGCGGCTAATGACAAAGGGGAAAATCTGCTTTTCTTCCTTATGATTATTAAATTCAATGAAATAGTATCCTTCGCGCAATAGAGACACATCAAAACTATTGTTTCCCTCATCAATTATGGCGCTTCCAACTAATTTTCCGGAAGGGTCAATCACGCTAACTTTTAAAGGAAAAGCAGAAGATCCGGTAGAAGTGTTTTGGGGGTTAATAAACAATCTTTCTGAAACCGGATTTGGATAAATGATTAATTCTACCCTTTCATTTTCTACCGAAGTGCTTGAGATACAATTATTGATCTGATTATTTTGAGGAATTTGTCGGGAGAAGGAAGGAAAATACCAAAAAGGTAATCTGTAGTATGAAGGAGTTATGCGTAATGGTTCATCCTGTGTGACATTTAAAAAAATATATTTATTATCAGAGTATCGGTTGAAAACATAAATTTGGTTTTCATTTACCGGAACAATTCTACCTAAAGAAAAATTTGGCGGGCAGATTAACTTATATGCTTCATTTGAGACCACCCCTATTTTGTCTGTCTCATAAAAATAAAGTTCTGATTGCCCAGTACTAAACCAAAGTTTTTCATCAAACACATCTTTGTTAATGATGATATATTTACCGCCTGCAGTGAAGACAGCTTTGCTTCCTAAATTATAAGAGGCGGTTGAGATATTTATCCTTGGCCCTGCAAGCTGTCCCAGACAGCCATCAAAGTCCATCACAACCAACATACAATTACCGAAGTGCAATAACATTTTATCGGCTTCCGGAGAGAACCGCAGGTTCACATCATCCAGGCAAGAATCCAGCACTTCAGCAAGGGGAATAGCCGTTGATGAATGTAGATAAATGCCCTCTTTTGAAATAAGATATATTAATATTTTTCTTTCTTCTAAGTCGGCCACAGACAGCCAATAATCTACACCATTTTGATGTTTGGTAATATCAAACAGGCTCAATTTTTCTGAATTTATTATGACTTCATTGGATAAAATAATATTGGAGCCGTGATTGATTTTTACTGAATGTAAGGACTTCATAACTAGCGGAGCAGTGCTACCATGCTCACCAGAGAGGTAAAATAAATAAGAGGTTTCCATTTCTTCGGGAGCCGATAGGAAAAGAGTACTTTCTGATAAAACATTCCCGCTTAAAGAACAATATTGTGCTAACGATGTGCCCTCTAGCAGGCTAATTGAGTTAATAGGCGCATGGGTCGAATCAAAAATATAACAGCCATTTGTATAAATCAGAACATCATTGTTTTCATTTAATAAAATGGCCGAGGTAACTGAAAAAGGATGGGTGGAGATAAAATCAGAAACGGGGGTAATATTTCCGTCCAAAAAATTTAATAAGTGAGCTCTTGAAAATTCTTGTGTGCGAATAAAACCCAATTCAGTATGGGCCTGAGAATGGGATAAATTGCTGATACTGACCAGAAGAATAAACAAAAGAGCATTGAAACAATTGGTCAATTTCATTCTGTAACTATTTATATTTTCGCAGTAATTTGTAATACGAATTATCGCCAAATTCTATCATCTCCTGCTCTTCCAGAGCGTCATTAAAAACAGGGTTTGAACAATCCTCCAAAGGGGGTGGATCGAGAGCCCCAAGATGATAGTTGGGTAAATAGGGTAGATTCCCAAGCTCCAGATAAGGAGAATACGAAGTATATTCCGCAAAAATGGTATAATTAACAAGAGAAGAAACACCAGGCGCGCATGGATTGGAAATTAAACCCAAGAAGGCCGGTTTACTCACGAGTGTATTATAGGAATAAATTAAAACCTTATCATTAGGAAGCTTTCTAAGGTTGCTTGTTTTGCCATAAGTCATACTAAGGCGATGGGGAATAGTTTGGTCAGATAATAAATTAATCTGATATAAAACACTAAAGTTCTGAACATAAAGGAAGTTTTCACAGGCACTAAATTCTGCATCACCTAGTTGTGCTACTAATGGGTTAATGAATGTTCCTTGTGAATACGGGATTTTATATGTTCTTAAAAAATTTATCTCTCCCGTGCACCTGTCAAATTGAAACAGATCTACAGAAAATTTATGAACAGAAGCAAAAAAATTTCCCTGTGGGGAGAACCGAATGTTGTGAAAATTAAATTCTCTGATTGTATTAAGTTCAACGGGGTCAGGAATACTACCGAGCCTAAAAGACTGTGGGCCTATTATGCCTTGGTCATTAATCAAGAATAAATGAAAAGAATCAAGCTTTGTATCTGCAGCTATCATCCACCAGTCTTTTCCATTGGCGTGTTTGCAAAAATCCGAACAACTGGCATTGATAGGGAATTCCACGTTTTTTTCAATAACAGCACCACTGCCTTCATTTAGAAGCATGTCAATACGGCTGTAGAATGTTTTGAAATAATGAAAATCATTAATAAAAAAACTAGGATGGTGAATTACTAAATATTGATGAGCTTGCTCTGGAACGGGTATTGGATTGGAATGAATGGCTTCGGAATAAAACCCTCGCTGGCCAGCATAAAAGTCATAAAAAAACTGGTCACTATCAAGGCCTGTTTTATTCATTGAATCTCCATTCTCCATTCTGGTATGATCCTTATTATAAATATCTTTTCCGTTGGAATAAAAGATTAAGTTTCCCAAAGAATCGCTCATGGTAAAGTTACCGTCAGACATATTTATATCTGTCGGCACTTCCTCATAAGAAAGAGTATCGAAATCATAGTCGAAGTGAAGTCTGGCAGTAAATTGTCTCCCAGAATAATCACGGACAGTTTGAAAAATATTATTGTCGTGCAGCTGAGCTGATATCATGCCAATTTTAAGGCAAAAACTTATAAATATTAAAAACAGAGTAAAGGGTCTGAACATATTTTATAATTAATATGTAATGGGAGCAAACGGTTTTAAACCATTCTGCTCCCACTATAATTATATCCAAATATAATCTAATTTAATCGATCTTGACAAATTTACTAACCATCAATGGATGACCAGCACTGTCGACCACACTCACAAAATACAGTTGAGAAGGCAAAGTGGAGATATCAACGATAGTCTTTGTTGAAGTTGTTTTATGTGCATAATATTGCTTGCCTTTAGTGTCAATAAACAACAAAGTTCGTTCTTCGCTACTTTGATTGTCCATTTATGATTGTAGGATATGCCCGCGTTTCAACACTGGATCAAAACCCTGAGCTGCAAATAGACGCATTAAATGCACATGGCTGCGAGAGGATTTTCATAGATATTATGTGTACACGGTAGTCTGGCTATCCCACCACTTTTGGTACACAATTCATTCTTGCACAAAAAGAAATAGAATATTCATTTCCCCTTAAGTTTAGTACTTGGTTCCCTATAGACTTATTTTCTCTTCTGATTTTTCAAAGCTGTAAGCTCCGATTGCTGTTATACCTCTCGAGGCCACAGAAGAAGCCCTGGATTTATCAGACATATTTCTCTATCAAATCTTCCATCAGCATGCGGGATTCCTGAACAGGAGTTGTGATGCTCAGTGGAGCATACAGATATTGCTCACAACGATCCAGTAGTATTTTGAACCGGGATTTATCTTCCTCATTTTTAACATGATCCTCCAGACAAACATTGACTTCTTTGCGGGTCAACAGGGCATGATCTTTATTTAATGTTCGTCCTGCGAATCTATAGATAATTCTGCTTATTTCAAGATAAAATAAATCTTCCTGACCATGGATGGCTGCCTGAAAAGAATTTTGAAGACAGATTATTTCCAGCTCCTTTTGGGTGGGGGCTTTTGCCTGAATAGCTCTATTTTTTTGTTTTTGTCTGTAAGCAATTCCGCCCATTACCAATAAACAAACTACTCCTATGGCTGAATATAACAGAACAGGAGACGCTCTCAGAGAATCCATGATGCCGGGTTCTACAGTGTCGAAACGTTCCACAACTGCTTCAGACGGGCGGGTAGGAGTACCGCTGCTCAGAATTTCAAATTGATTTACAGTAATTGGAATGGAGTCATATTTATTATCCACTGCATTAAAATATACAAAGTGGTCATTGATATCGAATACTCCAGGTTCTTTGGGCACGAGTGAATAAACAAATTCTTTGATTCCGGAGATGGCTTCTGAACCCTGCAAATACTCTTCCCGTGTAGTTTTTACCCCATAGGTTTCGAAAGATTCCGGCCATTCGATTGCTGAATGATTGATACGCTTGAGGTCTCCTTCTCCTTTGATGCTTAAAATAAAACTAAGTGCTTCATTGCTTCTGCCTGCGGATAAAATTGTTTTTAGCTCAGCATTGAAGTTTCCGACAGCTCCTGAGAATTTTGGTGGTGTGGGCAGCGGCAATTCTTTTACTTCGATACTGATTGGCTGAGTTTGAGCAGGTTCATAACGGTAATTTTTAAAAAATAAGCCCCACGATTGCTGCCTTTCATTAGCATCATCCAGAGCGAATCGCATACTAATTGGATTAATTTGCAGGACTCCGGTTTGCTGTGGGTACATAGCATATGTGCGTAAAACTTTGCTCACATACTTTTGATTGTTAATCATTACTTCTTCGACAGGTGATTGAGGATTCTCTGTTTTCTGAAGAAAAACACCCTGTGCTGAGGGTTCATTCAGGAACTCATATGAAGAAATATTGACGCTCGTGTACAGTCTGCATTGAAGCAGAATTTGTTGTCCGGGATAAGCTTGCTTCGTTTCTGTCTCCAAACGCACAAAAAATTCCCCATCACCTTTGACAGAGGCCGTTTTGTTTTTGTTGGTATTTGCTGCCAAAACTTCTGCTTCCAGCTCTGAAGTCTGAACAGACCCTGAAGTAGTCCTGATTTTGATAGGTTTTATTTTATATTTTCCGGGTTTGTCCGGAGCTTTTACAGTGTAGATCCACTTTGTACTGGAACTGCGTCTGCCATTAATAATAGACAAACTCGAGCTGGTTGAAGGTCCCTGAACAATGGTGAAAGGTGCTACATTAGGATTAATCAGATTAGGAGCATCCTGATTTTCCAATACAATAGAGATTTGACAATATTCCCCGGCTATGATGATTTGTGGCTCAATTTGAATGTATGCATTTCCATTCTGAGCAACACTCAAAACAGGAAAAAGGGAGAGCATTAAATAAATTGGAAGTAGTTTTCTGTTGATCATCACAGTTTTGTGATCGGTTTTTTAGGTTTTGATTGAGGCTTTACATCGTCCCATCCACGGCTTGATGATCTTCCACTTTTCGGGGTTTGAATAATCCCGTCAGGATTAGGTAATACTACAATTTGTATGGGCTCTGTCTTTATTGTTTCTTCACCCACAAATGCAATGGCAGGATCTATCAGGAAAATTCCTTCCCCTTTTGCTTGTAATACATAAGTATAGGAATGTTGCTGGGTCATATTCCCATTGATGATACTGACACTGGAAGATTGGGAAGGACCGTTTACCAGATCAAAGCTTTCAAACGAGGGGGGCTCAATTTTACCGGTTGTATTTTCAAGCGTAAAAGTCACTTCCAGATAATTACCCATCAGAAGCGTATCTGAGCTGACTTTAGCATGAAATCCTCTATCCTGAGAATGCAAGAAATGAGTAAAAAAAAGTAAAGTAAAAAGTAATATGTATTGTGCCTTCTTCATGTTTATAGATTTTAAAAATCCCTGCAAATATAAGGGCATAATTAATAAAAACGGATTAGTAGTATTAGTTTAACTAACGCTTGTTTTTTCAAATTCATCTATAAAACAAGTATTAAAAGTTCAGGGTTCAAAAGATAAACGACTTTATCACGCCCTGGAGATTTACCAGTTTTTGGAAGACTTATTGGGCCGGGATTGCTGATTTCTCAGCTTTTGCTGTACACGGCTTTCTTCTTCTTCCATGATTTTGAGTAATTGATCAGTATTTTCTTTTTTGGCATCTTTTTGTTCTTCGGGCTTAGGATCTTCCGGTTGATTTTGATCCTGGTTTTGTTCCTGTGATGGATCTTTTTTATCCTTGTTTTCGGATTGATTTTGCTGATCTTGTTGTTCTTGTTCCTTTTGTTGCTGCTCTTGTCTGGCTTTGCGGGCATGCATCAGGTTATGTCGTGCTTCCTGATCAGCCGGATTGAGCCTCAGGGCTTCCTTGTAAGCTTCTATGCTTTCCTGATACTTCTCAGATTTGTACAGGGAGTTTCCTTTATTGTAAGCTGCTCTGGAGCGAATATTTGGATCCTCAGAATTTTGAGCTGCTTCATTGAAATTTTTGGCAGCTTCTTCAAACTGACCTTTTTGGTAGTGGCTGTTCCCAAGGTTATATTTTGCTGAAGGCGTTTTTTCTTTGGCAGCTGCTTTTTCATACCAGGAAATTGCTTCATCATATGATTTATTATCATAGCTCTGCTGACCTTTTTCCATCATCTTTGCAGCAGACTGAGCACCTGCTTCATTGAAGATGACCAGGAAAGTGAACGCTACAAGTATATATTTCAGAAAGAAATTCATGCCATTTTATTTTTTACCAACTCTGTAAGGCCATATGACAAACAGGACATAAGCCAAAATTCCCATTAGCAACGGATACTGGAAAAAACTGTTATAATCAGCAAATCGTTTCCATTCGATTGTTTTTTTCTCTAATTGATCAATGAGCGAGCGAATAGATTTTACTACTGTATTTTCATCCTCCTGTAAATGGTGAAAGGCTCCCCGACCTGCTTTAGCAATGTCTCTTAATGATTTTGGATCAAAACGGGATATGACTGTCTCCTGGTTTTCTTCAGAATACATTTGTATGTTTTCCTGATTGAAAGGCACTTCGCCTCCATTTTCTGTTCCCAGTCCCACAGTACAAATCAAAATACCGGATTTACCGGCAGTCCTTGCCAAATCTGAAGTACGATTATCATGATCTTCCCCATCTGAAATAATTATTATGGCTTTACTTCTGTCATCCTCTTCCGAAAAGAGCGAACTACTGAGTTCTATAGCATCTCCGATAGCCGTGCCCTGATTGGTAACCATGTCAGGATGCGCGTTATTGATAAATATTGCAGCCGCCTGATGATCTGCTGACAGTGGCATTTGTACAAAACCACTACCAGCAAAAAATACGAGGCCGATTCTTTCAGAAGGAAGTGCCTGAATCAGCGAGAGTGCCAATCTTTTTGCCTGCTCAAGGCGATTAGGTGCTATGTCGCTTACTAACATACTCTGCGAAATGTCCAGCGCAATGATAATATCGCTTCCTTTATGTTCCACTGTTTCTTCCTTACCTGCTGTCTGAGGATTGAGCAATGAAAGACAAAAGAAAAACAAAGTCAGCATCAAAAAAATATTCTTCAACTGATCGACCTTTTTCCTGCCGGGCGGAATCATGTATACCTGATTGGCTTCCGAGATAAAGGTGCGCATTCTGATTCTATATCGCCATCCTGCCCATAACAGCGCAGCCAATACTACTATGAGCAGTAAAAATGACCATCCCCATATGGGTGCTTCAATCCTGAACATTATGGCAATATTTTTAACCAAATTCTATGAATCAATACCTCGAGCAGAATAAAAAATAATCCCGCCAGAAGAAAATAACGATATAACTCCTTGAACAATTTGATGGTTGTGGATCGAATTTTCGTTTTTTCCAGCTGATCGATTTCAGCATAAATTCTTTCCAGACTTTCCTGATCTGTAGCCCGATAATACTTACCGCCTGTGTCCTCTGAAATTTTTGTGAGCAGGGGTTCGTCAATCTCTACTCTGGTATATCCAAAAATATACTCTCCATCTGCTCTGCGGGTCACAGGAGACAATGCTTCTCCCATGGAACCTACACCTATTGAATACACTCTGATTCCAAGATCCTTAGCCAGAGCAGCAGCCGTGGCAGGCTGGATATATCCGGCGTTGTTGACACCATCCGTGAGCAGAATGACTATTTTGGATTTTGCTTTTCCGGCTTTTAGTCTGGCCACGCCATTTGCCAGTCCCATACCGATCGCCGTCCCATCTTCCAAATCTCCGCATTGAAGTCCCTGAAGACTGCTGATCAGCAATTTATGATCGCTTGTCAATGGTACAGGAGTATAGCTTTCTGCAGCAAAAACCACCAGACAAAATAAGTCATACATTCTTTTTTGAATGAATTGAGTAGCCACAATCTTGCTTGCTTCCAGTCGGTTGGGTTGAAAATCCTGGGCCAGCATACTGCTGGATAAGTCGACAATTAAGGCAATTTCGATGCTTTCTGCATCTATGTTTTCTTCGCGCAGAGGCAACTGAGGTCTTGCGACTGCCAGTATCAGGCAAATGAGCGCCAGATATCGCAAGACAAAACTATATTTCCAAATAAGGACTCTTACACTGTTGACTTTTGGCAGAATACTCTCACTACTCATCATGGTTGCCGGTCTGGGCCATCGTTTCTGCAAAACCCATATCAGGGGCAAAAGCAGCAAAAGACTTAGCAGCCAGGGGGTATTAAATATAATATTAAACCAGGAAGGAAGCATCATATTTTGTCAGTTTCCTTTTTTTTACCCGTCTGATGAATAAAGTCCGTCGCAATGCCTTTTGCCTGGCGAATCATGTCAGATTCTGCATCCGCTTTTGCAAATTTAATCATGTCAGCTGCTTCAAAAAAGTATTTCATGGTCTGGAAAATAACCTGACCAAATTGATCCCTCAACCAGTTTAAAAAGGCTTCACTTGTCTGATCCAAAGCCTGAAACTGATGCTCCTCCTGAATGAAAGTCTTTAAAATTTGAGTGATGCTGGAATAGAATAATTTGACAGCGGTTTGATCTCCGGCCTCAGGCTCTGAAAGTGAGTGAATGGCTTGCAATGCGCGCTCTTTGGGAGTCAGGATAATGACCGGTGCTTCAGCTGGTATATCTGCTACCTTTTTACGTTTATACGCTTTCCATGTAAACCATGCTAACAATAGTAATGCAAGAATTCCAAGTGCCAGGTAGACATATTTCATCTTTGATTCAGGAATCCGTTCCAGGTCTTTGATGGGCAGGATATCTTCCTGCATCTGAGCAGGTGGAAGTATCCTGATAAACAAATTTTCTGAGCTGACAGTGTCCTTCTGTTTACCATCCTTGTAAATAAGTTGCAAAACCGGAATCATAACTGTGCCGGTATCATAAACCGCTAACTGAACTTCTGTGGAAATATAGGTGGCATGTTCAGCTACCAGGGTGTCCCAGGCTTTTACACCCAATACTTCCAAATCTTTTTCATTGATTTCCAAAGGGCTGAGATCGGGAAGAGGAGGAGAGATAGATGGATCAAATGAAAGCTTCACCCTTAAAGTGAATGGTGTGGCTATTTCAATGCGGGTGCTGTCCAGGCTGGTTTGCAGGGAAACTTGTGCACTGGCTTTTTCAGAAAAAAAGAGGAAGCAGAGTGCAGGGATTAGCAACTTACATGAGAATAAGAAGTGGTTTTTCAAGCATTCAGTCATTTTACATTTTCCGTTTTGAAAAGAATTGAACAAGTGGATTAATGTAACTTTCGTGTAATGGTATAGTGACCAGATCAGCTCTGGAACGTTGAAATAATGTGTTCAGTTTTGACTTGCGAGTCTCCGCGGCCAATTTATTTGCCTCCTGAAATGCTTTGCTGGAAGTATCTACTAATCTTCTTTTACCGGTTTCAATGTCTTCAATGTAGATCAGACCAATATCCGGTAATTGTTTTTCAATCGCATCCAAACACCATAAACCGATCAGGTCATGTTTTTGAGAGACTATTTTCAGCGCGCTGTCGAATCCCTGATCCAGAAAATCAGAAATCAAAAAACAAATGGCTTTCTTTTTAATGACTCTGGCTGCGAATTCCAGGACTGAATGAATGGAAGTAGTTTTTTGTACCGGATTTACTTGTATTACTTCACGAATCAGGCGTAGCGTATGTTGTCTTCCCTTTTTGGGAGGTATAAATAATTCAACTTCATTGCTGAAAAGTAATAAACCTACTTTATCATTATTAGCACCGGCAGAAAGTGCCAGGAGGGCACAAAGTTCTACGATCAGGTCTTTCCGCATCATACCGGTTGATCCTGTAAAGGCGCTGGCACTGATATCCACCATCAGCAGTACGGTCAGCTCACGCTCTTCCTCAAATACTTTCACGTGTGGCACACCGGTTCGGGCCGTAACATTCCAGTCAATGGAGCGGACTTCATCACCGGGGCTGTATTCACGCACTTCGCTGAATGACATTCCCCTGCCTTTGAATGCACTGTGATAGCTCCCAGAGAATATCTGATCAGACAACCTTCTGGTCTTCAATTCCACTCTTTTTACTCTTGCTATCAGACTGCCGACATCCATGTAATTATTTTTTGCGCTGTGCTGATAATTTTTTCATAAGCCAGGAAGAAGGGCTGAAATGTCTTTCAATCATATCCTGCGGAATAGTAATAAACAGATGCCCCCGCATAAGATCATGTAAGGTAGCAACCTGCAGATGCTCTCCTGCATAAATTAAGAGCTGAAAATCTTCCGCTTTCACCTTTTTCCAGGCAGTATCTGCTGAACTGCTTTTATTTTTTAAATTTATTTGCTCTTTCAGATAAGAGCTCAGATCCAGATTCCATGCCGCCGGGCTATAGATTCCATCCTCAATGTCAATCCATCTCTTACTTTTCAAATCAATCAATACAGGAAATGCTGCTTGCTGCTGGAATTTCTGCGCTGAGTAACTTTTGATTTGATAAATTCCACTCAGCACATCTTCACTTGCATACACAGGGGAGAGAAATCCATTATAATTGATTTGTCCACGATACTGGTGGCTGGATTCCTGCGGAATACTGATCTCAATTAATCTGAAAATTGAATCCCGCTTCAGCTCAAATTCAGACATAATTCTTTTGTTGAATGGAGCCAAACTATATCCCCATTCAAAATGATGGAATGAATGAGAATTATGCAATTGGATATCTGATGCTTTCGTAAATTTAAATTGAATCGAATCAATATCCTTCCCTGAATACACCAATCCTGTGGAGTTCTCTAAATTCAATTGCACAGATAAAGTGAGAATTGAATCAGGTTGATGTATTTTTAAAAATATATTTTTTCCTTCTGATGCTCTGTAAGAGGTGATATCGAATACGCAACCTGACTGATCAGTATAATATCCTTTGATCAGTTGATCCTCTTCCAGTAATATGCTCCAGGTGCCTTCTAATTTACTTCCTGTAGATTTTGCCCCAATCCATTGATGGTATAAGGTGGGTCTTTTAGGAGCCTCTTTCACCTGTAATGCTTCCACCTCCCATTTTGTGTTTTTCCTGTAATTTTCCCAAAATCCGTGAAAACCTGAACTATCTATTCGTCCGGCTATACTTCCTGTTTCTGTTGAATCAGAATGCCATTCTTCGAGGAAAAACTGATCATTCTCAATGAAACCATCAAGCTCATAAATTTCTTTTTCACTACCAAATGTGTACCACCCCTTTAATAAATTCCCATCGAAACCAAGTTCCATCAAAAAGGGATGATGATTGTCCAGGGTGCCTGTATAAATTCTTTTCCACTGAAGACTGTCTGAATTAAAAAGCTGTTCTATGGGCTGAGGCCATAGAATGCTGTACTGAGCCCGGGCTGCTAAGGATACCAGCAAGTTCAAAAGTAAAATACAGAGGACTTTGGTCCATTTTTTCATGCTATGGAATTTCAACTGCATGCAGGATTTGATCTATAATATGTTCCTGAGTGATTTCTTCCGCTTCTGCTTCGAAGGTAAGTCCGATTCTGTGTCTCAATATATCGGCACTGATACTGCGCACGTCTTCAGGGATCACATAGCCTCTTCTGTTAAGGAAAGCTGTTGCTTTAGCAGCTTGTGCCAGGAAAATACTGGCTCTTGGAGAGGCCCCATACTGAATGAGATGCTTGAATCCTTTTAACTGATATTCTTCAGGATTTCTGGAGGCAAAAACTATGTCAATGATATACTTTTCGATTTTTTCATCCATATAGATTTTACGGATGATTTCTCTGGCTTTCAGAATTTCGGAAGGATGCGCTACAGCTGTGACTTTTTGTCCAAATGATTCTTGCTGAAGATTGCGTTGCATGATGATTTGCTCTTCAGCTTTGTTGGGATATCCCAGTTTTACTTTGAGCATAAACCTGTCAAGCTGCGCTTCAGGGAGGGGATAGGTTCCTTCCTGTTCGATAGGATTTTGAGTTGCCATGACAAGAAAGGGTTCATCCAGTGGATAAGTCTGATCCCCAATTGTAACCTGGCGTTCCTGCATGGCTTCAAGGAGGGCGGCCTGTACTTTTGCCGGGGCACGGTTTATTTCATCTGCGAGGATAAAATTTGCAAAAACCGGGCCTTTTCTGACCAGGAAGTTTTGGGCCACCGGATTGTAAATAAGCGTTCCGATAATATCTGCGGGAAGCAAATCAGGTGTAAACTGAATTCTGCTGAATTTGGCATCAATCGCATTCGCCAGTGTTTTGATAGCGAGTGTCTTTGCCAATCCCGGCATACCTTCCAGTAAGATATGGCCTTTGGTCAGCAACCCAATGATGAGACATTGCATCATATGCTCCTGTCCTACAATGACGTCATTGCAGGCGGCATTCAGCCTTTGTATGAATTCACTTTCTTCGAAAATTTCCTTGTTGAGAGCTTCGATCTCAGCAGCCGGTAATAACATGGGTTTATTTTTTAGTCGATTGAATTGGAGGCGCAAAAATAAAAATTGTAATCAAGATGTACCCCAGATTCATTTAAATATGAAATATTTGGAGACGTTCCCACTATATTTGTCGTTCTATGGATACCAAATGTAAACGAAAAGAAATAAGATGAGGTATATTTTGTATTTGTTGTGTATTCAGCTGTGTTTTCCACTGATTTCATATGCTCAGGACGTTTCAAAAAGAGAAAGGGAAATCAAAAGTGCTAAGGCCATAACTGAATTACGTAAAGGAACATTGATAATTCGCTTTCCATCGCACAGAAAAAAAATTGAAGCGCTGGAAAAAGCAGCGAAGTCCAATCCCGCAAAAGCAGCAATCATTCAGGCAAACATTATTGATATTGTTGAAACCAGAGACAGGGAACACAAGGAACTGATGGCTGCTCTCAAAGCCGGGTATACTTTTTCCAAAGTGTTATATATGTATGATTACGAATCTACAAAATTGTTGGATGGGGAAAGAAAGGGCATTTTTCTCTCTGACGATCTAAGCTCTGACCCTTCGGTTGTCATGACAACGGAGCATTTTTATGTATTGTCATTTGGCTCGGCTGGGGAGTCAGGAGTGGATGCATACATCGTCCATGGTCCTGACCTGAAAGAAATGAGTCGCCCCTTTCCTTATTATTTCAAGAAGAATAATTTCTGGAAAGTGCTGTTTAGCGTAGTGGATTCAAAATCTGACACCCGTGCTGATCCGGAGAAGGTAGTGAAGAGAATACAGACTTCTTTTGAGGAATATTACCGCAAACATGGAGCGCTGGAATGGCAGTAAGAAATTTAGTCCCCAAAGCTTTGGGGAAGAAGTCAGAAGTCAGATTGAACAGTCATTTAACAGCCGCTTCTGGCTTCTAGCCTCTGGCCTCTGGCTGAACAGCCATAAAACCTTTATTATATTGCCGGATAGAAAATTCCGTATGCATTATTTTCAAAGGGTAGTGGATTCAAGAAAAAATTACCTAATTTTGGCAGGCAAATAATTGATTATTTTAAATGGAATCATCGAGTTGTACTTATTGTGTTTTTTATTCAACTGACATACAACAGGTCATTGCTGTATTTTTTGCAGCGCAATAGCAGGCATCATTCTGAGGTTTGCGGCATTCCATTTATCCAAACGTCTTATCGTTTTCCTTTTTATTCTTATTTACTGAGTTTTCTACTCTATGGGCATCCTAAAATACCTTATTCCTGACACGGAAAAGGATTTTAAGATAACAGCATTTTTTTGACCATCGGGAAAAACCACAGCTCATGAATAATTTTGAAGAAAAAGAGCTCATCAAGCAAGACATAATAGAATCAGGCAATATCAAGGAGTATATCTCAGTGATGCAGAAGATGCCTACGGTAGAAGTTGCTGAGATTCTTTGGGAACTTAAGGAGGAAGAACTGGAAGAGGTTCTGGTGCTTTTCACAGCTGAGCAACAGGGACAGATCATATCAGACTTTGATTACGAGACCAAGTATTGGTTGTTTCAGCATATGGATCGCCGGGTCTTTGCTGAAATGTTTGAGCACATGCACTCCTCAGATCGCGCTGATTTTTATCGTGAGTTGGAGAAGCAGGAACAATTGTTGCTTTTGCCCTATCTCACCAAGTCCATTAGAGAGGACGTTATAAAATTGAGTACTTACGAGTCTGATACGGCGGGAGGGATCATGAGTACAGACTTTGCAACAGTACTTGAAAGTATGACTTGCGCTCAGGCAATCGATAAAGTCCGCAAAGATGCTCCTTCCAAAAAAATGATTTATTACATCTATGTAGTGGATCAGCAAATGAAGATGCAGGGTTTTGTAACACTTAAAAATCTGATCATTTCTCCTCCAAATCAATTGGTAAGGGACACGCTTCATAAGGATTATATTTATGCAAGAGTAGAGGAGGATCAGGAAAGTGTAGCTAATAAGATCCAAAAGTATGACCTTGTCGCTATCCCGATTCTGAATGAGTACGACCAGTTAGCAGGAATTGTGACGCATGATGATGCCATAGAAATCATTCGTGCAGAGGCGACAGAGGATATGGAAAAATTCATGGGTTTGACTCCGGGTGATGAGGAGTCTGATTATCTTGAAGATAGTGTCTGGACGCATTATAAGAGAAGAATTTTTTGGTTGATATCCCTGGCAGCCCTGAGTATTTTTTCAGGATTTATAGTGCATGCTTACGAAGATGCATTGGCAGCATTAATCATATTGGTACTTTATATGCCTATGATGGCAGCAACGGGAGGAAATACAGGAAGTCAGGCTGCAACAGTGGTTATCACTGCCCTTTCATTAGGACAAATAACACTCAAAGATTGGATGAAGGTCATATACAAAGAGTTGAGGATCGGTTTAATGCTGGGAGTTTCCCTGGGTTGCCTCACCATATTGAAAGTTTTTGTGCTCTCCTCCAATGCGGATCTTCCAGCCATGTATAGTCTCATAAATATCGCTTTGGTCATTTCTCTTGCCATGACTATTCAGGTTATCACAGCTACTTTAATAGGCTCCGGTCTTCCGATACTTGTCAAAAATATTGGAGGTGACCCTACAGTAGCAGCCAGTCCTGCGATTACTACAATTGTGGATATTACCGGCTTATTGATTTATTTTGGGATGGCTACCTTGTTTTTTGATTTGCAGTGAGAAGGGGTAAGGCAAAAGGAATCCGAAGGATCGCGTAGTAGAGCGAAGCGGCACCTCGCGAAAAGGAAAAAGGAAAAAGGCATAAGATGAACAGCCAATTATCCGCAACACTGCGCAGTAAGCAAAGCAAACCTCACGGTGAGTTATGACTCTCTATCATGCCGTACAATCCCTGATAAAAAAACTACTAGCATTCGATAATGAAAATTAGGTGTAGAAGCAATTATTTACCATGTAAATCGTATATTTAATATTTATTTTACATGGTATGTTATGGAAGTCAAACGACATATACTATTTGCATTTGAAGAATATCTGGAAATATTTCCGGCAACAGGAATACTGGGGCCCAGGCAAGCAGGTAAAACCACACTGGCAAAACAGGTTATGGCAAACACAGATTATTTGTACCTTGACCTTGAAAGCCTTACAGACAGAGAAAAGTTAAAGGATCCGGCATTTTTCTTATCGCAATTTGCAGATAAATGTGTGATACTGGACGAAGTACAGTTTATGCCGGAAATTTTTGCGGCTCTTCGGGGGATAATAGATGCAGGGCGAAAACCCGGTAGGTTCATCCTTCTGGGTTCGGCCTCACCCGACATCATTCGTGGAAGTGCAGAATCCCTGGCCGGAAGAATTGGCTATCTGCAATTGACGCCTTTCACCCTGATGGAAGTAGATGATATGTGGAGATTGTGGCTTCGGGGAGGGTTTCCACTGTCATATCTTGCTGCTACCACCAGGGCCAGCAGCCTCTGGCGCAAAAGCTTTATCGAAACCTATATACAACGCGACCTTGGCTTGCTGGGACTGCAGACCTCGGTGCAGCTCATGGACAGGTTTTGGCGGATACTATCCACAGCACAAGGCAATCTGCTGAATGCCGAAAGCCTGGGACGTTCTCTGGATGTGAGCCGGAGTACCATCATGCGGTATTTAGATTTTTTGGAAGGAGCATTTATGTTGAGGGTATTGCGGCCCTGGTTTAGAAATATTAACAAGCGTCTGGTTAAATCACCAAAAGTTTATTTAAGAGATAGTGGATTGCTGCATAACCTGCTGAATATAAACACAAAAGACGCTCTTTTGAACCATATTTCAGTTGGAGCATCTTGGGAAGGGTTTGTAATAGAGCAGATTGTAAATTGTGCCGCTGATGATATAAATGCCTGGTTCTACAGGACACAGCAAGGGGCTGAATGCGATTTGATTTTGGAGCGAAATAACATGGTTGTGGCGGCAATTGAAATTAAACTCGGCTCAAGCCCGAAAGTAAGTAAGGGTTTTAGAATTTCTATGGAAGATACAAGGGCAAAGCAGGGTTTTTTAATCGGCAATGGGAAAGCAACCTACAAAATGGAGGAGCATATAACGATAACCTATTTGGAACATTTTGTAAAAGAAATACTTCCTGCACTCTGATGAGTTTCAGAAAAACAGGCTCTCACACTTGAGGCATCCAGGCTCCCGACGGTATGTATTTTCTACGCCTGTATTATGCACAAAAGACCACTGATTCATTCAGGATCTTTAAACATTAGTTCCTAAATGTTGCTAAATAAAAGAGACAGCATGAATCCTCATACTGTCTCTTTTTAATTTCTTTTAATAAGTCTCAATGTATCATCACCTTCCCTACATAAGGAAGCTGATTTTCCTGAATTAGCTGGACAAAATATATGCCCGGCTGTAGCTTCACATTCACTTCTGTGCTGATGGCCTGATTCACATTTTGTGACCACACCATTTGACCGGATAAATTTGTTAATTGAATCTGACCATTCATGGCAAGTCCTTTTGGATGCTGAATCAGAAAGCGACCATTATTTGGGTTAGGTGCGATTTCTATAATTTTAAGTGCCAGTTCTTCATTGGTGCTCATACCTCCAATAGTTTCCACGACTCTGAAAACATCTACACCTGCCTCTACTATATGTCCGTCCGGAGGCACATCGCTCGCTTCGAATCGAATCTGCATCTCATCCGTAAGATCTATCAGAGTACCCAGCTCGAATGAAGGAGAAAGTACCCAACCGTTTTGATTGGTAACGCCCCAGACTTCTTCCAGCAATATTTCTTCAGTGCCATTAGACAAATAGACTTTGAGCGTATCATTTATAGGAGTATTGCCACCACTATTGTGGTACCATCTGTAGTAACTCAACTCAGGAAGTATATAATCACTCAAATCAAATAAAGGTGAAGTAAGAATAGTAGTTCCTTCATCTACATCAAATGCACCTGAATTATTTCCTGCCAAAGGTCCGGTGACATAAGCCTCGTTGCCAAAATCAGTTAAAATATCAGTTGGCGGATTGATGGATGGCGCTCCCTGTGGAACAGCTCTTTCCCAGTCACCTACGACGGCATCTCCGGTAACTGTCCAGCCGTAATCAAATACAAAATCGTCTTCATATCCCTTGTCCAGGTAAATTGTAAAATCCTGACTTTCAACACTGAATAATTCAGCAAAATAATATTTATATCCCCAGGCGCCAGCTAAAATAGTTGTAATGCCCTCATAGGCTGTAACTTCAAATGTGCCGTCTTCATTCCCCTGAATTTCAATATCCTGATGCTCATTTGTAATGCTGATGATAGGATTCGGAACGGGTTCTCCGCTTGCATTATCAACCACTTGTCCGGCAAATGTAAATGATCTGGCAGGCTCTAATTCGACATCCAGAATCGTCACTTCGCCATTAACCAATTCAGCCTCCACCCACAAAGTCCTGTAACCTGGTTTTGAAAATTGAATGGTAAATGTTCCGGAATAAGCTATACCTGTTTTATAATTTCCACTGACATCACTGTTTTTAAGGTTGGGTTGATCTGACAGGATTGTTACCTCCACTCCGTTTAGCGCCATTCCATTTTGGCTGTCAGTCACATTTCCTTCCAGATATGCTGCACGAACATATTCCGTTTGTAATACAAAAAGTCCTGTATTGATATCTCCACCAAGGATTAATCCTGAAGGCAACCATGGATATGCACCCCATGCTCCATTGAAGCCTCCATCAGCGCCCAACCAGGTGTCATATGAACCAACTTTTACCATATTGGATGGTCTGTTAGCATCTACTATTACAATCCCATCTGTGTACCAGGAAATCACGAGGAACCCATCTTTTACATGCACATTGTGGGGAATAACTCCTTTACCTTCCGTTTCAATGGGTCTGATTCTATCTACTTTTCTGATATTGCTCAGGTCCGAAATATCGAATGCATCGATAAATGCATTGGCTCTTTCGTCTGTGGTAAATAAATATTTACCATCATCAGACAACCATGAATTATGGGTAAATCTGAAAGATGTTTCTTGTTGAACCAAAGTTACAGGCTTAGTTTTATCGCTTACATCAATGACCGAAAAGGAGCCGGCATTGATATCAGAGCTATATAAAGTATCTCCCCGGGCATAAGAATCATGAGAATATCTTGCGTCGCAGGCTACCATAAACTCAGGTTTGCCGGGAGTGGTAAATACATCAATTAACATTACACCTCCACTATTCATATTACAGCCAGACAAGTAGCATACACCATTTTCATCTATATAAAGATTATGGCATCTTTCCAGTATGCGTGATTCACCATTGATTGTGATTTCTGGTTTCCATAGCTCCCAGGTAATATTATTGGGCGCACCTGACATGTCGATGACGGTGAGACCATCCTGTCCCTGATCTGTGGTAACATACACGAAATGACCCCAATTTTTCATATCCCTCCAAACCGAATTGGCCCCAGGTATGAATAATACTTCCACAGGATTTGCAGGATCGCGTAAATCAATAATGGCAGTTC
The DNA here is from genome assembly GCA_022841345.1 of Saprospiraceae bacterium. GTDB lineage: Bacteria > Bacteroidota > Bacteroidia > Chitinophagales > Saprospiraceae > SLDF01. The sequence goes on along the minus strand of JALHRR010000012.1, from coordinate 105,211 downwards.
CTGTTGTTGTGCCGAAAATCGCATATTCAGTCCCATCTTCGGCCACATAACCCCAAACATCATTGCAATTTTGGGAATACTCAACCACTGAGACCAGATCGACATTAAAATTTTCCTGAGAAAATATAAGAGAAGTGCTGAAGAATATCAGGCCAATACAAAAGAGTAATTTTTTCATACGTATAAGGAGCAAATGATTTGGTGAAAAACGTTGACAAAGATAATATAAATACGTACTCCATTGTCAAGATGAAAGCTGCATTCAGGAAGAATTTAATTCAAAGTTTGCTCTCTTATCAAAAGTGTTCGATGTGTTAAATGATAAATGGTTTGTTTTATATAAAGGTAACTGTGATTATGTTTAATTGGAAAATGATAAGAATCATGTATCAAGCATAACCGGAAAATAATTTTCTGGTAGTATTATTGTGTCCGATATTCATTGCAATCTGTGTGAAATAGAGCGTAATTGCATTCCAATAACACTATTAAAACGAAAACAGCTATTAAGTTGTTAGTCTTATCAATATGAAAATAGAACAAATTTATACAGGCTGTCTTGCTCAGGGTGCATATCTTATTGAATCGGAGGGTGAAGCTGCTATTATAGATCCTTTGCGGGAAATACATTCCTATCTTGAGAAAACAAGCAGGCATGGGACAAAGATCAAGTATATTTTTGAGACGCATTTCCATGCAGATTTCGTGTCCGGTCATGTGGACCTGTCCAAAGCAACCGGGGCCCCCATCATTTATGGTCCAAATGCCAATCCCAGCTTTGAAGCTCACATCGCTAAGGATAATGAATCGTTTAAAATTGGGAAACTAACTATAAAGGCTTTACATACTCCCGGGCACACCATGGAATCCACCTGCTATTTATTGTTGGATGAAGAAGGGAAGCCTCATGCACTTTTCACGGGTGATACATTATTTATTGGCGATGTGGGAAGGCCTGATCTTGCTCAGAAGCAAAACGAGCTGACCACTGCAGATTTGGCAGGAATGCTGTATGATAGTCTGAGAAAAAAGATTCTGGTTTTGCCGGATGAAGTCATTATTTATCCGGGTCATGGCGCAGGATCGGCTTGCGGAAAAAATATGAGCAAAGAGACTGTATCCACATTAGGTATTCAGAAGAAACTCAATTATGCGCTGCAGGACTCACTTAGCAAAGAAGATTTTATTACAGAATTGACCGATGGGCTTCTGCCTCCTCCTGCATACTTTCCTATGAATGTGCAGATGAATAAAGAAGGTTATGAAAGCATTCACAATATTATTAAAAAAGGCGTACATCCGATTCCTGTATCTCATTTCGAAGATTTGGTGGAAGAAATAGGTGCTCTTGTGCTGGATACAAGAAGTCCGGCTGAATTTGTGAAAGGTTTTATCCCGAATTCTATTTTCATCGGATTAGACGGTAATTTTGCACCTTGGGTCGGAGCATTAGTGCCTGTTGGACAACCCATTGTCCTTGTCACAGAACCTGGCAGGGAAGAGGAAACCGTGACCCGCCTCGCGAGAATCGGCTATGATAATACGCTTGGATACCTTGAGGGCGGAATGGAAGCATGGATTAATGCCGGTAAAGAGACGGATACAATAGAGTCAGTAAATGCTCAAAGTCTTGAAACTTCATTGAGTGACAAACCATTGGTTTTTGATGTGCGTCGTCCGGCCGAATATAATTCTGAGCATATGGAAACAGCTGTCCTGGCTCCTCTTGATTTCTTAAATGAACATCTCTCAGCCATACCAAAAGATGAGCCTGCATTTGTACATTGTGCCGGTGGTTACAGATCGGTTATTGCCATCTCAATATTAAAAGCCCGTGGCTGGAACAATCTCATTAATGTAGAAGGGGGTTTTGCAGCCATGAAGAAAACGGGAATTCCTTTGAGTCAGGAGATGAATTCGTGTAGTAAATAATTGTCTCAATATTAAGTTGAGATGTTCAATAATTCCGGCTGTTTAATTCGGCCTTTTAAAATTTCTATGAGCGACAGGAAAGTACTAAATGTACTTTACAAGGAAGCGAACCGATCCCCAAAGCTTTGGGGACGCCGAACGCAGATGTGAGGCTACTCAATATTACCTTGATAGAATGAGCCTTGATCTTTTGTTACTTTTGTAGGCAAAAGTAAAAGAAGATTGTAATAACACAATACAATCAAACAAACCCTGTAATTTACATATTGAAACATTAATAACTGTCTTCTCGTTGACACATTATTGTCATTTATCCAAACCCATTCATTGCAAACAGTAATTTCTTATTGTTCTGAAAAATTAGCCTCGTCAGTTCAATTACCGCATTTTACTTGGCGAATTCCCCTTATTCCCTATTTTCAATTGGCATTTATTCCAAATTTCCTTCAAAATGGAAGTGCGGCGCTCTGCCCTGATGCTGTTGCAGCCCTAAATGATTGAAAAAAAACTTATTTCTCATTATTATATACAAGTGAATATCTATACATTTGCAGCGTTTTTGGACAGTGGCAGTTTTGCCAGGTACTTAACCCTTAGTTGATCCATGTATAAATACTTGATTATCTTACTTAGTTTACTGGCGGTTCAAGCAACATCATATGCCAGCCCTGAAGATACAACTCATACACACAATGCCCTGCATGAATCAGGTGATCATAGCCACGGCGCTTGTGGAATAGAACACGAAACGGAATTTGATGCCGGAAGCACGGCATTGCACCATATTGCCGATGCAAATGTTTATAGCATCGGACCTTTCAATTTACCATTACCATGTTTTCTCTATGTTCCTACTGAAGGATGGTATGTGTTCTCATCTTCCAAATTTGATATCGGACACCATGGAACAGGACATAAGGCAATCAATGGCTTTGTGCTGGATGGAGGTACAGTAAGAAGAGTAGCAGATGAGTCTTTTCCAAAGACTGAAGTACTGGTAGATGGGTTCAAGCATAGCGATGTTGATGGAAAATTTGTTTCTCATGTTTGTTACAATGGACAATTGTATCTCACAGATGCAAAGAGTACGGCTGACTTCGGAGTGTTTGGAGGTGGAATTACTTCTTTCTATGATTTTTCACTCACAAAGAATTCAACGAGTCTTTTGCTAATGACGATTTTATTGATTTGGGTATTCATGAGTGTGAATGCCGCTTACAAAAAACGCAAAGGAAAAGCCCCGGCAGGACTACAGAATTTTATTGAGCCAATATTTATATTTATACAGGACGATGTTTGTAAGCCCTTTTTGGGAAATAAGTGGGAAAAGTATCTTCCATTTATTATGTCAATATTCTTCTTTGTACTTGTTTTAAATTTCTACGGTCAGATTCCATTTTTTGGAGGAGCGAATGTGACAGGTAATCTGGCATTCACAATGGTATTGGCTATTATCGCCTTTTTGGTGACCAATTTCAGTGGCAACGGACATTACTGGAAGCATATTCTATGGCCTCCGGGAGTGCCTTTATATGTGAAGGTAATTTTGGTTCCGGTGGAGATCATTGGTGTATTTATCAAGCCTTTGACCTTGATGCTGCGTCTTTTTGCAAATCTCACAGCTGGTCACCTTGTAATTTTAGTATTCATAAGTTTGATTTTCATATTCGGTAATTCCGGTGAAAGCGTTGGTGCTTCATTGGGAGCGGCCGTCGGTTCATTTTTCCTGACGATGTTTATGATGGCTATTGAGTTGATCGTGGCTTTCGTTCAGGCATTTGTTTTCGCCATCCTTACAGCATCCTATATTGGGGCTGCGACGGAAGAGGCACATCATTGATTTTTTTACATTTTAAATATTTCAACATGACAGGTTCTATCGCAGCAATCGGAATGGGTCTCGCAGTAATCGGTGCCGGACTAGGTATCGGTAACATCGGAGCCAAAGCTATGGAAGCAATTGCTCGTCAACCGGAAGCAATGGGTGATATTCGTGCAAACATGATCCTTATGGCAGCTTTCGTAGAGGGAGCAGCTTTGATCGCGATCCTTCTATCATTCCTTGTAAAGTAATTATTAAGGTCCGGTAACAGATCAGCGCTTGGCTGCTGGAACCGGACCATTTAATTGAAACATTCAGATCAAGAATATAAATAAATAAGCTATGTTGTTTTTAGCAGATTTCAGTGTTATTAAACCCGATTTTGGACTACTTTTTTGGTCTACAATATTCTTTCTTATCTTCTGGTTACTCATTGGAAGGTTTGCATTCAAAGGAATTGCTAATGGCTTAAAAGAGAGAGCAAGGTCTATTCAGGAATCTCTTGATGAAGCCAAAAAGGCAAGAGTAGAGATGCAAAACCTGGTTTCAGAGAATGAGCAATTGCTTGCTCAGGCAAGGGAAGAACGCGCTCAAATTCTGAGAGAAGCCAAAGAAGCAAAGGATCAGATCATCGCTGAAGCAAGAGATAGAGCGAAGGCTGAAGGTCAGTTGCTGATCAACAACGCGAAAGAAGCCATTGAGAACTTGAAAAATGAGGCAATGGTGGATGTGAAAAATAAAGCAGGTTTGCTGGCATTGGAAGTAGCTGAGAGAGTGCTTCGCAAAGAGTTGTCAAATGACGATGCTCAGGTAAATTATGTCCAGACCCTCTTGAAAGAAATTAAATAATAACCTGCTTCGAAAGGTTTCATTTAACTGTAACTTATGTCCATTACCAGAATTGCATCCAGATACGCTAAATCTCTTATCGACCTGGCTAAGTCCCGGAACGAGCTGGAAGCCGTGAAAGAGGATGTGCAGGGATTTCAGAAAGCCATGGAAAGCAAGGACTTTTATCACATGCTGAAAAGCCCCGTGATTCCTTCTACCAAAAAGGCAGAGATTTTCAAATTGTTATTTGAAGGGAAAGCAAATCCTACTACTTTCGGATTTTTCAATCTGGTGATCCGAAAAGGAAGAGAAATGTATATGCCTGAAATTCTCAATGAATTCATGGCTAGCTACAGAAAAATGAACAACATCGTTTCGGTCAATGTCATCTCTGCTGTGCCTCTGAATGCAGCTGCGCAGGAAGCTATCAAAGCAAGACTGATTGAATCCGGACTGATCACAGGATCTATAGAAATGCACACTAAAGTTAACCCCAATATTATCGGAGGTTTTCAGATAGAATTCGATCACAAATTGATTGATACAAGCATTTCTCACGCTTTGGATAAAATGCGCCGTGAATTGGCGATCAACTTATACGAGTCAAAAATTCGTTCACTTTAACTAAAATAACATACTACCATGGTAGATGTAAAACCTGATGAAATATCCGCAATCCTGAAGCAGCAACTTGCTGGAGTACAAACTGCTACAGAATTAGAGGAAATTGGAACTGTTCTCCAGGTGGGAGACGGAATTGCGCGTGTGTATGGCCTTACGCTGGCTAGAGCAGGTGAATTAGTAGAGTTTGAAACCGGCGTACAAGCCATCGTTTTGAACCTTGAAGAAGACAATGTGGGTGTGGTACTTTTGGGCGCAGGGGATAATATCCGCGAAGGCTCTAAAGTAAGACGTACCAACAGGATTGCTTCCATCGAGGTGGGCGAAGGATTTTTGGGTCGTGTGGTAAATCCACTGGGTCAGCCCCTGGATGGCCGCGGTCCTATCACCGGAACAAAATATGAAATGCCACTTGAGCGCAAAGCTCCGGGTGTTATCTACCGTCAGCCGGTAAACGAACCACTTCAGACAGGTATCAAAGCGATTGATGCGATGATTCCGATCGGAAGAGGACAGCGTGAGTTGATCATCGGTGACCGTCAGACAGGTAAAACTGCGATTGCACTCGATACGATCATCAATCAAAAAGAATTTTACGAAAAAGGAGAACCGGTATTCTGCATCTATGTAGCATCAGGTCAGAAAGCTTCTACAGTGGCTCAGGTGGCACGTATTCTTGAAGAATACGGAGCAATGCCTTACACAGTGATTGTATCAGCTTCTGCTTCAGATCCTGCTCCTATGCAGTTCTACGCTCCATTTGCCGGTGCTTGTATCGGAGAATTTTTCCGCGATACAGGACGTCCTGCTCTGATTATATATGACGATTTATCCAAACAGGCTGTTGCTTATCGTGAGGTTTCCCTTCTGCTTAGAAGACCTCCGGGACGTGAGGCTTATCCTGGTGATGTATTCTACCTTCACTCCCGTCTTCTCGAAAGAGCTGCAAAAATCATCAACAACGATGAGATTGCAAGAGACATGAATGACCTTCCTGAATCATTGAAAAACTCAGGCCTGGTAAGAGGTGGCGGATCATTGACAGCATTGCCGATCATCGAAACTCAGTCAGGTGACGTTTCTGCTTATATCCCAACCAACGTTATCTCGATTACAGATGGTCAGATATTCCTTGAATCCAACTTGTTCAACGCCGGTGTACGTCCTGCGATCAACGTAGGTATCTCTGTATCCCGTGTGGGTGGTAATGCTCAGATCAAGGCGATGAAGAAAGTAGCAGGTACGCTGAAACTGGATCAGGCTCAGTTCCGTGAATTGGAAGCATTTGCTAAGTTTGGTTCGGATCTGGATGCTGCTACGATGGCTGTATTGGATAAAGGACGTAAAAACGTTGAAATCCTGAAGCAACCACAGTATGCACCGGTTCCTGTAGAGAAGCAGATTGCAGTAATCTTCATGGGTACAAATGGTCTTTTGAAAAATGTTCCTGTAGAGAAAATCAAGGAATTCGAAGAGATCGTTTTGATCGAACTGGAGCGCAATCACGCTGAAGTTCTGGCTAACCTGAGAAAAGGTAAGATGGAAGACAGCGATGTGCAGACATTGAAAACTTTGGCTGAAAAACTTTCAGCGCCTTATAAACTATAATTGACCGGATAGAGGAATGGAGCTTTTTCTATTCCTTTAAATGCAAACATAAGCATGGCTAATCTTAAAGAAGTACGGGAAAGAATCAAATCGGTGATGTCTACACAGCAGATCACCAAGGCGATGAAGATGGTATCTGCTGCAAAGTTGCGCCGTGGACAGCAAGCCATTCAGAAACTCCGCCCTTATGCGGACAAGCTGAATGAAATGCTGGGCAATATCCTCAGCAATCTGGACGGAGATGCTTCATCCGCTTACGGTGTGGAGAGAGAACCTGTGAAAGTATTGATCGTGCTGATCACATCCAACAGAGGTTTGAGTGGAGCATTCAATACCAATATCAACAAGGAAGTAGCTGCATTGGTCAATGGAAAATATGCACCTCAGAGAGAAGCAGGTAATCTGACGATCATGCCGATTGGTAAAAAAGGTTTTGATTATTTCAGAAAGCGTTACACTGATATCCATCTGGATACCTCCAATCTGATGTTGAATAATACATTGGAGTTTGATGCGGTGGCAAAAGTATCTTCGGTGGTCATGCAAGCATTTGTGGATGGCAAATATGATAAAATTGAAGTTGCTTACGCTAAGTTCAAGAATGCTGCTACCCAATTCCCGCAAGTAGAAACTTTCCTACCTGTACCTAAAGTAGAAATGCCTGCAGGATCAGGGAAGAAAATGAAGGCTTTCTACATATTCGAGCCGGGTGAAAAGGAATTACTGGATTATTTGATCCCAAGTATTTTGAAAATTCAGTTTCAGAAATTCATGCTGGACACGAATGCTTCAGAACATGGAGCCCGTATGACTGCGATGGATAAAGCGACTGAGAATGCGGAAGAAATTATCAAAATGTTGAAAATCAACTACAACAAAGCCCGTCAGGAAGCGATTACCAAAGAACTTTCTGAGATCGTTGGTGGTGCCGCTGCATTGGGCGGATAATCCGATCTGTAGTTTTGACATAAAATAAAAATGCCCTGTTGAGTTTTTCAGCAGGGCATTTTGCATTATTTGAGAAAATTACCTGAAAGGCTGTTTCAATCTTCTTTATTAGAAGAAATCATGGTTTTAAGATGAAATTATCCCGCCTTAGAGAATAATCCGTAAAAAATGGTTTTGACTGAAGCGACCAAGGCTGTCACTGTGTGAGCAATAGGAGAGGCCAAATAGTTATAGAGATGACCTTTGATCATCAAGCAGGAACCAGGAGAGCTAAAAGCGAGTTTTGACAGATTTAGCGAAAGGAAAACGCATTTTTAGGATTAGGCTCTACAGCGGGAATTGTTTTTGCCTACTTTTTGCAATTTCAAAAAGTAGGAGCCCTGCCGGCTGGAGGCAAATTAGAAGGAGCAAATACCTACAATACTTTTTAGAAGTTTTAGTCAACCTGTTTACCAATATTCTTGAATTGATTACCAGGAATATACTCAATTAAATAGCACACTTTATAGAGCTATTGCCAGGTTTAAATTAAGAATTAGAAATAATATACACATTCATTACCTCGTCACCACCAATTTCTGTGCATGTGTCTTGTTGCCAACTTGCAGAAGGACAATATACATTCCCGGAGTATAAGATGAGACATCCAGTTTGTGCGTATGGAATCCCGGCTGATGAAATCCTGATTGATAAATAGACTCCACTATATTTCCGGTGATATTGAGCACATTCAGCTGCACAGGTGCACCCTGATTCAGAGTGTATCCAATTACTGCCTCCTGATTTGCCGGAACCGGATAGATCGGATATAATTCATTTTGAATAGTGTGCAGGGATTCATTTTCAAGACTGGTAGTGACATCATCAAAGTTCAGGTCTTCATCGCCATCCCGGTAACTTACCCAGCTAAAAGGCAGATAATACATCTCATCCTGCGTGCGCTCTCCCCAGGATACTGCGCGGGGTGGGTTATTGGGATTATAAGGATTGTTTACAGTGTTGTCATATTTCGCATAAGCATGGACTTTCGTTCCTACGGGCAAAACGATCGGCTTTTTGAAAGTATAATTTCCCTGCCAGTTGAAGTCCCAATCGTTGACTTTAACTAAATTAACAGTGTCCCCACCGGGTTTGATGGCATAGACTCTCCAGCTTTTGCCGAGATAGTGCATATGTGGTGAAATATTCAGCAAGCTCACTTTCTCTGTGAAAGTGTACACCCCGTGAAACTCCCTGACCTGATTGGCAGGAATGTAAAAAGGACCATTTGTCAATACTCCCGGAAGCGGTACCATGACATGACTTTTGACATATCTGTTGACCGGAGATTCTGCAAAAAATAAATTGATACTGGAAGAGTCCTGCTGTGCCACAGGTGTGGGCGCATAGTGAACCTGCAATTTGATATAGCTTCCGGCTCTTAATTTCTGTGCCATTCCGTGGGAATAGAGTACAGGTCTTTGACCCGGTACATATCCGGGAAGTTGATCGTTCAGCTGATCAAAAATATCGTTTTCATTTCCATCATATCCGTATTCCGGATCAGCCGCATCCGCTGCAGCTGCAGCACCTGTGATATCTTCCCATGCAAGGGCATGATGAAGAATTGACTTGTTACCCGGTCTGATCTCCAGGCCTATTAGGTCTTTATCCTCAGTAAGTCCTGTAGGAATGGCAAAATATCGATACACATCCTGATTGATCCCCTTCTGTGTATAGGATTCAGCATAAGACAGGACTAAATCCGGTTCCCGGATCTGCGAGCCTTCCGGGAATACGGGAAGAGGCGGCGCTAAGGAAGGATCTCCCTGTGGCATGCCATTATCTACCCAATTGGCTATTTTTTGGATCTGCTCATCGGACAAGACATTTTCCCGGAGGTAAGTCTGAAATGTAGGGTCTGCTTTCCATGGGGGCATGAATTTGATAGCGGTGACATATTTGATCATGGGACCCCATGACTTAATTTCATTGTAATTGGTTAGTGCAAATGGTGCAATCTCACCCTGCCTGTGACAACTCGTACAATGAGTATAGATAATAGATGCTATGTCCTGGCTGAAGTTTACGCCCTGAGCATTCATCCTTAGGAATGATGTAAGCGCGAAACCCAGTAAAAAGTATTTTTTAATACTCATTTCAATGCAGTTTTTTTCATGATAAAACATCCTACAGGCGATGTCTGAGGGATGCTGATTTCTTTATTTTCAAGAATTTGATTCAGTGCATCTTTGAGATAGAATTCAGTAATGACTGATCTTCGGACTCCTACACGTTCGTATGAGTTATCGATTTTTCCTCTATACAATATTTTCTGATCTGCGTTTCTAACCACCACAACTTCAGGAGTGATAGAAGCCTGAAATTGTGAAGCTATAATTTGATCCGGATCAAATTTGAATGGAAATTTCAGGTTGTATTTTGTTTGAAAAGAATCAATTCCTTCTTGTGTGCTGAGTTCATTATTGGGAAAAATTCCTAAGAATTCTATTCCTGATTCAGCATATTTCTGATGAATTTCATTCAATTCAGCAGTTTGATTTTGACATATCTGACAGCTCTCAAGTAAAAAGACATAAACAGTAATACTGTCTGAAGCTTTTGTCATTAAAGACAAATAGCATAGAGAAATGATCAGAAGTATTCGATGCAATGATTTCATTTGTGTAGGACTGGAAAAATGAATTTAGGTTTAATCCAACATTCGTTCGATGCAAATCCCCTCCCTAATGTTTTGTCACAGTTTTTGCTTTGAAAGAGCAAAAACAGCGCCAAAACAGTTCTTCTTTCACCTCTACCCGGGGTTTTACCCCGGGTTATTCATATTTTACCCACTTCGGGGTAATAGTTAATCACAACTGGCTCTAGTCAAATATTCTGGCCAACTCAGGATCGAATAGGGATTTTTAAAGACCTGGGGAGCTCAAATTTACCATTTCAAAACGAGAAAGGTTGGCAGACATTGTAAAACGGAGAAAATTGTATTATTCATTCTACTGCTCAGGCGCTATTTTTACCAATAAAAAATAAATCATGAAAAGTATTTGGATAAAATGTTCCTGTCTTCTATTGATTGTGATGATGTATAGCTCTTGTTCTTCATCTCAGGAAAACGCTGAACAAGAAGTAACTGAAGCTTCTTCAGAAAGTTCTCCTGAGGGTACATTTACTCACTCTGTATTTTTCTGGCTGGCTCATCCGGATTCAGAAAAAGACAGAGCAGAATTTGAAGCAGAAATCAGGAAGTTCATTGACAATTCAGCTTATGTGAAAACAAAATACCTGGGTACTCCTGCCGGCACTCCAAGAGAAGTGGTCGATAATTCATGGACTTATAATCTAATCGTAACATTTGACAGTAAGGAGGATCATGATCTCTATCAGGCCGAACAAGTCCATGATGATTTCAGGAATGGAAGTGCTCATCTCTGGACGAAAGTGCTAATTTATGATGGTGTGAAACTTTGGTAATCAGAAGCAATTATCAAGCAAAAAACCTGGCAAGAGAGAAAAAACATCAAATCTTGCGATCGTAATCGCAAGATTTGATAAAAATTTGTGATTATAGTCGCAAATTTTATAAAAATGATCCACCGAACTATCTTTGATGGATCCACATTTAATGTAATTACTCCTGAAAATTACACTCAGTTTTTAATGCCTTAAATATTAGTAATTTAATCTGGTTCAGATCACTCAAAACAAAAATAAAGTTCAGCGTTTAATGTCTGAAATCTGATTGTTATATTGTGTGATTAAATTCAGGCTATTATGATACAGCAAATTCCCCTTTGGTTGGATCTTGGCTTCATCTTTACCAGTCTATTGACGATGTATTTTGTCATGAAAGCCCTCCAATTCTCAAAATCTGCATTGATCATCAGCTTTGTCCTGCTATTAATACAGGGTATTTTGGGATCTTCCGGCTTTTATACGGTGACGGACACCATTCCACCCAGATTTCCACTTTTGATCTTGCCGGGCTTGTTGGTGATAGTGTATGTTTTTCTAAGCAGGAGAGGAAAAGTAATTTTAAATAAAGCCAATCTTGCAGATCTGACTTTCCTTCATATTGTAAGAATTCCGGTAGAAGTTGTATTGTGGGGACTTTATTTGCATCAGCAAGTTCCTGAATTGATGACTTTTGAAGGTTCTAATTTTGACATAATTTCCGGAATTACTGCGCCCATTATTTGGTGGTATGCTTTCAGAGACCGGAGTATAAAAACAAAGGTGCTTCTCATCTGGAATATCTTATGTTTAATTTTATTGGCAATCATTGTAAGCATTGCAATTCTTTCATCTCCGGTTCCATTTCAACAATTCGCATTTGACCAACCGAATCTGGCAGTTCAATATTTTCCTTATGTATGGTTACCCTCTTATGTTGTTCCTGTGGTTTTGTTCGCTCATTTAGCCAGTATTCGTCTATTACTTCAACGAAGCAACAAGTCAGCAGAATAAAAAAGGTGAGCCATTTACGAACTCACCTTATTTACTAAATTTTCTCTGAGGTTTAATGTGTTACAACCGGATCTAATGTTTTGGCGTGATCCACCCAGCTGGCCACCTGGCTGGCAGAAGGCATTGCTTTTACTAATTTTTTCGCTGCATTTACTTCCTCCATTTTTGCGTGAAGGTTTTCTGCATTTCTCGTTCGTAGCTCTTTAACAGTATCCACTCCTGCTGCTTCAAGTAGTTCTGAGTATTCCTCTCCGACACCTTTAATCCTGAACAAATCAGCCATATTGACCCATTTCAAAATTTTGTCATATGCAATCCCTGTACCATCAGCGATTGAATCTCTTCCTTTTTTAGATGCCCCTGCCTCCAGTAATGAAGCCACGGTTTTAATTCCATGAGCTTCTAACTTTGCAGCATAAGCTGGTCCAATTCCTTCAATTTCAGAAACATTTGCCATAATTGTTTATGTTAAAATTGTTAATAATCACATCTGTCCTTCTGGTATTTATACAATTTGCCTGCACAGAGCTTAAATATACTACATTGCTTTCCACCGAAACGTTTCAATCATATGATTGATATCACCTTCAAGGAACTTAAGCACGGGTGCGATGGAATCCGGATTAACAGTTTCATTAAAGTAGAGAGATGCTTTGAAAAAATGATGTGTACTATCTGTCAAATAAAATTGAATCCCTGAAGCAGCCGGACCTTCTATATTGAATAGGATTCCATAAACATTGTGCCCATTATCGACCATTAATTCCTCTATATAGTCTGCTTTAATACTGTGTTTATTAGCAATAGTATGGCCATCAGCTATTAACTTATCCAGCTCTGCTCTATTCCTTACAGGATAGTAACTGCAATATAATTGTCCATTGAAAGACGGATACACAACGTTTATCCAACATGCATTCGGAGCTTTCTCATTGAAGAAAACGCTGTCCTGTGCCACTTCAGCATATGCCGGTGCTTCAAACTGATATCCACAATCAGAATGTATGAAAGTTTGGTATTGTCTGTCGGGAAATTCTACCCTGGGGTAGGTACGTGGTTTTGGGATGATTACTGTATCCTGACAAGCGGTCAAAAACAAAATAGATAGACCACAAAAAATAAGCGCTTTAGACATGAATTATGTTTTGGAGATCGTCACCTGGATTTTCTCTATTCTTCTTTTGTTGACTGAAACAACTTTGAAAATATATTGGTTGTATTTAATCTCAGCATTTTTACGGGGTATCTGGCCAATCATTTCAAGAAATAATCCGGCTATCGAATCTGCATCTCCTCTGATGGTGTCGAAAATACTCTTTTCAATCTGGAGTATTTTGCACATGTCATTGATCATTGTTTTGCCATCAAATAAATAGGTAAACTCATCTATTTGTTCATATGATATATCTGTCTCATCATCAAATTCATCCCGGATATCACCTATGACCTCCTCCATTATATCTTCCAGAGTGACTAGTCCTGCTGTGCCGCCATACTCATCTACCACAATGGCCATGTGCATTTTCTGTTGTCTGAAATCATTCAGCACTTCATTGATTTTTTTTGCTTCAGGCACATACAGCATATTCGTTCTGATTAGTTCCTGCCATTCAAATGAAGCTCCCTCCTGAAAATGGCCTAATAAGTCTTTTACATAAAGTATTCCTCTCAAATGATCGAGATCATCTGTATAGATGGGTATTCTGGAATAACCACTTTCTCTGACTACCTGCATGACTTCTTTGAAATCACTGTCAAATTCAAGACAAACTATGTCTACTCTGGCTTTCATAATTTGTTTGACTGCTACTTCGCCAAACTTAATGATGCTTTTCAATATAGTTTTTTCCTTTTCAGCATCTTTTTCATGAAGGACTGTCAGATCGATGGCTCTGTCAATCTCTTCCTTGCTGGCGCCAAAATCCATGGATCCATTTCTGTTAATCCTGCCTTCAATCACATGCGAAGATTTTACAAGAATCCTGCTGAATGGTTTTAATGCACTATGAAGAACTATCAGCATTCCGGAAAGCGTCCTGGTAAGTTTCAGATTATTGTGATTGGCATAAAGTTTAGGAGTGATCTCGCCAAAGAGCACGAGAATGAAAGTAACCACTACTACTGTAATCATGAATTCCAAAAATCCGGTCCATTGCTGAGCCTCCATAAATGAGAACAATGAAATATTGTAAATACTGTTTCCCCAAAAGATGAAAGTGCTGTCACTGAGCAAACTTTTGATTAAGAAATCTGAAACTATGACAATTGCGATATTGATAAAATTGTTGCCAATCAGAATACTTGCCAGCAAAGTTCTGGGATGATCCCGCAGAAATAGAATTCTTCTGGCTGAAACAGAATTTTCGCTCTGCAGCTCATGGAAATCCTGTGGACCTAAGGAAAAAAATGCAACTTCCGAACCACTGATTGCGGCAGATCCAAGCAAAAGAATAACTAATCCAACAAATAAGAAAAATATAACTGAAGGCTCCTGCATGGTCTGCAAAAGCATCAATGAATGTTGATATAATTCAGGAGAGGGAGGTTCGGTATCCAAAATAAATAGGGTTGGTAAAGAAATAGAACTTAGAACGGTAAATCATCCTCCTGATCAAATGCAGGAGGAGTATTGGTAATATCCATATGCTGAGCATTGGACTCATCACCTGAATATTCTCTTTTCTCCATGGTACGAATAGAGACTGATTTTACTTCCGTGATATACCTGTCGTTACCTTCTTTGTCCTGATATTTTCTGTGTGTTAATTTTCCTTCAATGAAGACCAACATCCCCTTTTTTAGCCATTTCTCTGAATATTCTGCAAGATTTCCCCAGGCCACAATATTGTGCCATTCAGTCTGTTTTTGCCACTCGCCGGATTTGTCCTTATAGTTTTCATTTGTTGCCAATGTGAAATTAGCCACCGAAGAACCTCCTTCCAAATGCCTTACCTCAGGGTCTTTGCCAAGATTTCCGATCAAAATAACTTTGTTGATCATAATGGGTATTTTTTAATATGAGACAAAAATACACCCTTTTGAGTGTTGAGCAAGGTCTCTTTGAACTGATTTACGAAAATCAGCTTATAATTTTTTATCGACTGCCTGAATATCAGCTGGTTTCAAATTGGGGAACCATGAATTCATCTTCTCTCTGGCATTTGATTTTACACTGTCATCGATATATGCAGCAATGGTTACAAGTCCAAAACTCAGAAGCCCGATATCGTCCGTATATCCTATGACAGGTGCCAGATCAGGTATTGCATCCAAAGGTGCCAGCAAATATCCCAGTAAACCAATGATGATTCTCTTAGCCCATAATGGCGTTTCTTTTCTTTTAAAGGCATAGAAAAGCAACAAACCGGTATAGCTGGTTTGGACACCCGCTTTTCGAATGACGGACCCTAATTGGCCTATGAATTTAGTTGGTTGAAAGAAATTTTTAAATGCTTCTATGCGCTTCATGTATCTCTGTTTATTGTGATAACATCAGGTTTTACTGCTGTGTTCCATTTTGCAAAATATCATTTGAATAATAAATGTGCCTCACCGGCGACCTCAAGACCGGCAATTTCAGCTTTGCTTTCAAATATTATATCCTTTCCATCCTTTAATATCAGATCAATATGCGAAATCAGGCTTTCATTTACCTTGCCGATCATTTCTCCATTTATGGGTGAAATTAAATCTCCTCCTTTTTGTTTGAATGCGTGAACGTGCAGCATCTTCCTTCCCTGGTGAATATCTAATTCTACCTTTTGATCATTCAGCATCCCTTTGATGGAAGCACCGGTGTACGTCGCAAATCTATGCAATTTTCCATCCAATAAAAGTCCTCCAAGAAATCCGTTAAAATGGGACTTTAGCCAAGGAATATGCGCAAGAGAAAACATAAATGAACATTGTCCTGAATATTCAAAATGATTGCTTTGCATCCAAATCCAGCTTTTTGGGAATGATCTGCCCCAGTCTTTTTCTATATATCCCAGTCCTGATTCCATGTCATAAGCCTGTCCATTCCATTCTACTTTTCCGCTAAGAGTGTGATTCATACTCACTACACCATGATAGCATTCCATAAAAGGGACCAAAGAATACCAACCCATAACACCCGGCGCACCTTTGTGTCTGGGCCATGCATATCTGTCATGAATTCCAATGTCTGCTTTCAAGCCATTCAAATCCAGCTTAACTTTGTGTGGCGAAAAATGATTATTCCCCAACTGCAGAGAAAAATCCCTTGCTGAAGGAATGAAATCTGTCGCATCAAAACTATGATAAGATGATTGTGCATGAAGACCATCCAACACTTGAATGAATGCATGTGCTACACCGGCTTTGTTAATAGAAATTCCCGGTATGACAGCAAAAGCAAGTGATTTGTCTTTGTTCACAAATTTAAAATACCAACCTTCAAAATATTGTTTTCGCTTTCCCCAGCCATGATACATGTCGGGTCGAAACAAAGCTTTATATCTCAGAGCGAGATGCTTCATACCTTACTTCCCGGACTTTTTGGCATTGTATTTATTTCGGTCTACACGATATGAAATGTCAAAATCATCCAGTACGGCATCCAATACTCTGTCTTCTCCCCGAATGTAACCATGCTTGAGTTTATAGCCATAGAAACTACTCATTGTATTATAGAAGAAGGCTGAGCCAAATCCTTTGTGTTCTCTTAAAAGAGTATACATGGGAGTACTGAGCTCCTTCTCAATCATTTTCACTAAAATTTGACCCTGGGTTCTGGACAGGTTTTTTAAAGGCTCCTCAAATTCTTTTTCAAGTTCTTTTTGAAGTTGCTTTATATATTTTTTGCGCTTTCTTTTTGAAAGGTCTTCTGTCTCCGCTTCCATTTCACGAAAAATTTTGATTGCCTGCCGGGCATAAGGATATACTTTCAAAGCAAAAGCTCTGTATTTCAGATATCTTTTATATTCAGCATCAGATTCAAATTCTTTCAGTGAGGTAATCGTGTACATTTCAAGTTCTGCAATATACACCGTATCAGTAGGAGAAATAATGGCTAAAACAGGCGTGCCATCCACTTCCATCTTCTCAGAACGGGTGTTTGACTGACCTGAAATCATTCCAAACGATAAGATTAAACAGCAAAGAATCAGAGCAAATCTCATATTTTATTTTCCTTTAAGCATATTAACGCTAAAATGGCAAAGCTAAGGTACAAATAAGCAAAGAATGCTAAGATTATGACACAAAAAGAATTGTAGCAGTTGATAAGGGATCAGCCTGTCCCTAAAATGTCAAAACCGGAGATGCATTCATCGCCGGTTTCGAGTCTCGGAATAATGACATTAAAATGTATGTGCAAACTAATGTCAGTTTAAAGATATACCTGAAGCTGTCCAAATAGTAAGTACAATGATTTGAATCAATATTAATAGGGAGTTTTTCAGTGTGGAATGATCAGAGTCATCAAAAGTGAAGAATTATCTGAATGTTTTCTTTAATTTACAAACCCGGTACATTTCTGCACCGGGCTATTCAAATGCTATGCGGTGCTGCATTGTGCAAATGAAATTTTGTAGTATAACTGATAAGTAAATATACTGATTATTTTTGGTTGTCGGCTGCGTAATTTGTTGGTTATCAATTGAAATTGATTTGAAAAGTCATATAAATAAAAAAGAGCCAAAAATGCATTCATTTCAGGCTCCCTTCTCGGAAAAATGTATACGTTAATTATTGTGCAAACAAACGTATCTTCAAAACTAGTTTTTTTACTACGTACGGGTAGTGTTCATTGAGTGAAAGGCATATTATTCTGTGTGAAAGGTGCTGTTTTAAGAGTAAAGCTTTTGGGTCATGTTGAAAATAAGATGTTCTTTCAGGTAAAAATTTAAATTAAGCCCATGAATATTACAATCGAAAATATATTATTAATAGGATCTGTGCTATTATTCATCAGTATAGTAGCAGGTAAGACATCCTATAAGTTTGGCGTTCCTACCTTGATTTTATTTTTATTTATTGGAATGTTGGCAGGATCGGAAGGTATTGGAGGCATATATTTTGATGATCCTAAGCTGGCACAATTTATTGGAATTGTAGCATTGAATTTCATTCTTTTTTCGGGAGGACTGGACACAAACTGGAACACAGTGAAACCGATTCTAAAAGAAGGAATTGTCCTTTCAACTGTGGGAGTTGTGATCACTGCCATTCTTCTTGGCTTGTTTGTGTCCTGGATAACCGATTTTACTATTTATGAAGGCTTGCTCCTCGGTTCTATTGTTTCTTCCACAGACGCAGCTGCTGTATTTTCAATTTTAAGATCAAAAAGTCTTGCCCTTAAGTATAATATTAGACCTGCGCTTGAACTGGAAAGTGGCAGCAATGATCCGATGGCTTATGTATTGACTATTGCATTTATAAGTCTTGTTTTAAATCCGGAAGATGGTTGGTATTCTGTCATCCCTACATTTGTCATGCAAATGTTGATTGGGGGAATTGCAGGATATTTATTTGGAAGGGTCAGTAAATATATCATCAATAATATCAATCTTGATTTTGAAGGACTTTATCCTGTATTAGTGATTGCTTTGATGTTTGTGACTTTTTCTGCCACTGACTTTATTGGTGGCAATGGATTCCTTGCTGTTTATATTTGTGCAGTTTATTTGGGAAATCAGGACTTGATTCATAAGGCTACCATATTAAAAATGTTTGATGGTTTGGCCTGGTTGATGCAGATTGTGTTGTTCCTCACACTTGGTTTGCTGGTTTTCCCTTCGCAGATAACTCCCTTGATTGGAGTTGGAATACTGGTATCGGGTTTTTTGATTTTTGTTGCAAGACCTGTTAGTGTATTTGTAAGCCTGGCATGGATTAGGATGAAGTTCAAAAGAAGGATCTTTCTTTCATGGGTTGGATTACGCGGTGCTGTACCTATCGTATTCGCAACTTATCCACTGATTGCAGGTGTCGATAAAGCAAATGTGATTTTTAATCTGGTATTTTTTGTAGCTGTAAGCTCCATCCTGGTGCAGGGAACTACACTGACCTTATTAGCAAAATGGCTTAAATTAGGATTACCTGAAGGTGAGAAAATTCCTGCTATACCTGATTTGTTGCTTTCTCAAAGTGCAAAAGCTGTGCTGGAAGAAATCAGAGTAAATGCGACTGATTTTGCAGCAGGCAAGAAAATTGTAAGCCTTGATTTTCCCAAATCTGCCATTATTGCCATGATTAAAAGAGGGAAAGAATTTATCACCCCCGGAGGTTCGACGGTCATCGAATCGAATGATATACTTTTTGTGCTCTCTGATACAAAAGAGGGAATGGAAGCAGTGAAAAATTGTGTAGAAAAGGGTGGGGAATGACAATCTAAAGCTTCGAGCCGCGAGCTATGAGCTTCGAGAGAAAACCGCCAGTTGCTGGAGGTAATTCTCAAAATATTGACTAAAAACATAAAAGATGAAAAACTTTAAAAACCTATTGATCTGGCAAAAAGGAATGAACATTGTAAGGCTGACTTATAAACTGACGGCTTCATTTCCATCCAGTGAAAAATATTGTCTTACAGGTCAATGTCAAAGATCTGCTATCAGTATTCCTTCAAATATTGCTGAAGGAAGCAGTAGAAATGGTAAGAAAGATCAACTTAGATTTATGGAAATCGCTTTGGGATCTTTATTTGAATTGGAAACTCAGGTAGAAGTTGCAAGAATGCTG
The DNA here is from genome assembly GCA_022841345.1 of Saprospiraceae bacterium. GTDB lineage: Bacteria > Bacteroidota > Bacteroidia > Chitinophagales > Saprospiraceae > SLDF01. Next base: position 85,284 of record JALHRR010000012.1, on the reverse strand, counting down.
GAATATTCTTCAGATGATCTTATAACAAATCTTGTGAGTGAAATAGATGATGAGCAAAAAATGCTTTTTAGCTTCATTGAGAAGTTAAAATATTAATACGCTCAAAGGTTCGCAGCTTCCCCGAGGTATTGAGGTTACGACGTAGCTTCTTCGGCCGTTCAGCTGGCTGTTCAAATCTCGCGGCTAGAAGCTCGTAGCTCGCGGCTCGAGGTTAAACATAAAATATAGACCTTCCTGTAAATAAAATAGGCTGCCTTTTTGGGACAGCCTACTTGGTCTGATGTGGAGGTTGCGAGCGGATTCGAACCGCTGTACGAGGTTTTGCAGACCTCTGCCTAGCCGCTCGGCCACGCAACCCTTTCTAAGAGCACGCAAATATAGCAGGAATATTTTTTACTTTCCAAATATAAATCGAGAAGATTATTATTCTTTGCTTTCCGGGGCCTGCATTTTATAGCCCATTTGCTGCAGCATTTTTAAACGATCGCTGATGACTATTTCTTCTGTAAGCAGCTCATTTTCAACTTTAAACATGCTCATTCCATTGAAGCTAACGACCTGATCTGTCCCCGGCCAAAAACTGGCAGTCCAGTAAACTGCCGCCCCTGTTTTATTCGAAATAAATTCTTTTGGCTCAATTTTAAATCTGCGCATATTCTTTTTGGCAAATTCATATTGTTGCATCAGTGCGTTTATACCTTCTGAGTCAGCCACACCTCCTGTTTTTCTTGAAAAATCTTTTGTGCAATAAGTGTTGAATAGCTCCGGTTTGTTGTCACTCCAAGCTTTGAAGTAGTTTTTCACCAGAGCCTCTGCCTTTTTACCCTGAGCTGAAACATTGCTTACAATAGGTAATAAACAAACAAACAGAAAAATCAATTTTTTCATAAGTCAGTATTTTTTTGATCCTCTTCGGTCAGAGGAAGGTTTTTCATCCAAATATCCCTTTGCGGGAATGGAATACGAATATCATTTTCTCTGAATGAACGGTCAATGGCGAATCTCAGATCACTTTTTATGTTTTCTATAGGAATTAGTTTGCTTGACCAAAAGTGCAATTCCATACCCAAAGAATATTCACCAAAACTAACAAAACGCACAAAGGGCAACGGAGATTTCAAAGCATCCGGGTGTTCATGCGCTACCTTTAAAAGCAATTCTTTTACCTTTTGAGTATCGGAACCGTAGGCCACCCCAACTGACACATTGAAACGTGCCTTATCATCATTATGACTCCAATTGATCACCTGATCCACGATGAGCTTGGAATTAGGCACGATAACAGCCAGATTGTCCCTGGTTTCGATGATAGAGGTGCGAATACCAATTTTCCTTACTGTTCCAACCATTCCGCTGATTTCCAGGACTGAGCCTACTTCAACAGTACGCTCAAACAGTAATATAATACCCGAAATAAGGTCATTGAAAGTCTGCTGTAATCCCAGACCTATACCCACCAGCAATGCAGCTGCACCACCCCACAACAGTGTCATTTTAATTCCCAGACTTTCTAACATGACTATAAAAGCCATTACAAAAATGACATAGCTCAGAATTTGATTGATGGCAAACTGAGAGCTATATTCTATATGCCTAACATTATAGTATCGCTTAAGTATAATCTTTGTTATGGTCCACACCAACAATCGGGCAATCAGCAGAACCAATATGGCTGAGAATATTTTTGAAAAATAGAAATCTACTTTTTCTTTCCCTTCATTGAATGAAAATAATTTAAAATCCAGATTCAATCCATTGAGAACCAATATGATAGTTATGGTATATATGATAAATTGTAAATTAGTCCCAACAGAAAATCGCTTTCTTTTCTTATCATATCTGTTGGGATTTGGCTGCTGGTCTCTGAGCAAAACATAAGTAAACAACCAATCAATTAAGCTCGAAAAGGACAAAAGGATAAAGATGAGAAGCACTGTTATCAGGCTTATATTGTATTTCCCAAAATTGAAGAGTGGAAAATCAAGATCCAGCAACCACACCAAAAGCGTCACATTATTCAATACAAAAAGAATTATCCACCTGTTTCTGATTTTTCTTTTCTCTTCAGGTGTTGCATCTTTTTCTTTGTAAACGATGGGCTTCAAAAAAAATCTGGTCAATAATGCATACAGCAATCCAACAGCAATAACTGCTGCAATACTCATTACCAACTGCTTGACATCGACAGATTTCTGTCCTAATTGAAAAATGATATCATCCCAAAACGAATTACTACGATCCATGATTACTAATTTCTGCTGGCAAATGAATGACTAAATTACTATTATTTCAACATTTGCGGTCATTATACACAGACATACGACTCCTTATTTAAATACGCTGAGTCGATTCAAAGTGGTTGTATTGATCTATACCCAAACTACACAAACGCTCGTTTGTCTTATTATCCTTATTTTTGAGCCATGTCAGAATTAAAAGAGAAAGAAATAAATGTAGCCGATCTGTTAAATGATGCTATTCAATCTGGAGTATTTATCAGAGGATTACTTAGTATTCCCGCAAAAGATCTGCAATGGGAGAAAGTATTGTTTAAGTTGGTTGAAATCAAAAAACAAGTGCAACTGTCTCTTGTTTACAGGTATCCTATAAAAGATGAGACGAAAAATTATCCGGTGGAGGAAGGTGTCTTGTTGCTGAATGATTTGATCCATGAAGGCAAATTTAAAGAGGCTTATATTTACAATCTGACCGAAACTATACAGTTAAAGAGAAATAAAAAAGGAAGCATTCATCTTCACCGGCAAAAGCAGGAGAATCAAAGCAATAAAGCCGGAGTGAGTGAGCATGACCGCAAAAAAGAATATCTTATTCCGGCTGATCTGCCTTTACTCAAAATTTTAGGAATCAGCTCTTCTAAAGGAGAAATACTGACAGAGGGCCGCAGAAAATATAAACAGATCAATAAATATCTGGAGATTCTGGAATCTCTTCTAAAGGATCAGTCAGAAAATGGATTGAATATTGTAGATATGGGCTCCGGATCAGGTTATCTTACATTCAGTCTTTACTGGTATCTGAGCAAGGTAAAGGGATGGACAATTAAGATGACTGGTATTGAACTCCGTGAGCATTTGGTTGAGAAATCAAATGAGATTGCCCGAAGTTTGGAATTTGAAGGATTGAATTTCATTGCCGGAGATATTCAAAATACTGAATTACCTGAAGGTGCAAATGTATTAATAGCGCTTCATGCCTGCGACATTGCGACAGATATGGCGATAGCAAAAGGGATAGAGAATAAAGTGGAGGTAATGGTGTTGGCACCTTGTTGCCAGAAGCAAATCAGAAAAGATATACAGATTGAAAATCCAATGCTGCCTATGCTTAAGCATGGAATCCTGCTGGAGAGACAGTGCGAAATGCTGACTGATGGAATCAGAGCCTTACTGATGGAGTCCAATGGATATAAAACGGCAGTTTTTGAATTTATAAGTCCTGAGCACACTGCAAAAAATGTAATGATTACAGGTGTCCTGTCTGAGCCCAGACCAGAAGCTATGAAGGAGGTGGAGCAATTGAAAAGGAGTTTTGGGATTTCTGAACATTACCTCGAAGCCCTGCTATCTCAAAATCAGAGCAGATGATTTGTTAAATTCTCATTAAGATATATATGTCAGGAATTAATATTTGTATTTTTTATTATATTTGGCGGGTAGGATCACATAAATGCCGATCACTTGCCGACACATGCCTACATAATGAAAGCTAAAAAGTCCTTCGGGCAGCATTTTCTCAACAGGGAGGAAATAGCAGAAAGAATCGCTACGAGTTTAAAATTAGAACACACATATGATGGTTTACTTGAAGTAGGCCCCGGTAAAGGTATGCTTACAAAATATCTGCTGGAAAAAGACCTGGAATTCGTGGCTGTAGAGGCCGATAGAGATATGGTGGCCTATCTGGAACACTATTACCCTGCCATGCGTGGCAGAATAATTTCAGAGGATTTTTTGAAATTGCCACTAGACACAGTTTTCGAAAGTGGAAAGTCTTTTGGTTTGATTGGAAATTTCCCGTACAATATATCTTCCCAAATTCTTATCAGACTTATTCAATATCGGGAACATATACCGGAGTTAGTAGGAATGTTTCAGAAGGAGCTGGCTGAGCGGGTGATTGCGGGACCCGGTGGAAAAGATTATGGCGTCATCAGTTTGCTGGTGCAAGCTTATTATACGGGTGAATATCTTTTCACAGTAAGTCCCGGTTCCTTTTCTCCTCCACCCAAAGTAAAATCAGGAGTAATAAGACTCACCAGAAAAGAAAGTGATGATATAGGCTGTGACCCGAAGCTATTTAGAATCGTAGTCAAGACCAGCTTCAACCAAAGAAGAAAAATGTTACGTAATACAATTAAGGCAATGGTTCAGGATGAATCCTTGTTGAAAGACGAATCCTTCAATAGACGACCGGAAGAACTTTCACTGGCAGAGTTTGTTGAATTGACTAATTTTATAGAGAAAAACCAAGCAAAATAATGAACCTCGAAGAAAAAATCAACAATGATCTGAAGACTGCCATGAAGGCTCAGGATAAAGGTACACTCAGAGCAGTGCGTGCCATCAAATCTGCTATTCTCCTCGCCAAAACAGATGGAAGCGGAGATGAACTGACACCTGACAGAGAGATTCAAATGCTGCAAAAGTTAATTAAAACCCGCACTGATTCACTGGAAATCTACAGACAGCAAGGCAGGGCGGATCTGGCATTTGTGGAAGAAGAAGAGATTGAGGTAATCAGAAAATATCTTCCTGCACAATTGGACGATGCTGCGCTTGAAGAAGTCGTAATGGGAATTATTGCAGAAACGGGTGCCAGTTCAATGAAAGATATGGGAAAAGTAGTGGGTCTGGCGAATCAAAGACTGGCAGGACAGGCTGAAGGAGCGAGAATTGCAGCGGCGACTAAGCGATTGTTGGCATAGGAATTGTCTAATTTGCTCAGGTCAAAACATTATTGGAAAAAGTACGATCCTCTCATTAAAGCGATTCGTCCTCAGGTGCCAACTTTACCCTGAGTCCATTTATAGCAGGAACTATCTTTATCTGACATCCAAGTCTGGATTGACTATTTACAAAGAATGCCTGATCCAGGATTAATTCTTCGTCCATCGTCATTTCCGGAAGGATATGATCCGAAAGAACGTATACATGACAGGTGGAGCATAGTGCCATTCCACCACATGTTCCTTTGACAGGTAGTTCGGATGCTTTGCAGACTTCCATGAGACTCAGACTCATATCTGTTGGTACTTCTATGCTGTGCTCTATATCTTGTCTGTCAACAACTGTAATGAAAATATTATCTGATTCCATATTTAATTACAGACCTTCAATGCCTGTGACAGTGGTGTATTTAAATGATAATTTCCTATCCGGATAGATATATTTGAAAGCTGATTGAACCATCATGGTGCCTTCATGGAATCCACATAGAATTAGTTTTAGTTTACCTGGATAAGTGTTGATATCACCTATGGCATAGATGCCCGAAACATTTGTGCTGTAGTCCAGCGTGTTTACTATAATTGCATTTTTATCAATCTGTAAGCCCCAGTCAGCGATAGGCCCCAGCTTGGGAGAAAGTCCGAACAGTGGGATAAAATGATCTGTATCCAATGTGATCAGTCCTTGCTCATCATGCGTAATTTCTACACCTTTTAGCAAACCGTTGCCTTGAAGGCCTGTGACCTGAGATTGGGTCAACAACTTTATTTTTCCGGCTTCTGTCAGTTCCAGTACTTTATCGGCAGAATCAGGCGCCCCCCGAAAATCACTTCTTCTGTGCACGAGGGTTACCTCAGAGGCTACATCTGCAAGAAAAATGGTCCAGTCCAGAGCAGAATCTCCACCTCCGGCGATGACAATTTTTTTACCCCTGTACATCTCAGGATCCCTGACAATATATTCAACCCCCTTATCTTCAAAGGAAGTAATATTGGAAATAGGAGGTTTTCTCGGCTCAAAACAACCCAGACCACCCGCTATTGCTATAACAGGTGCTATATGCACAGTGCCTTTGGAAGTAGTCAGCCGGAATCTTCCATCTTCTTGTTTTTCCAGTATTTCAGCTCTTTCACCCAGGGTAAACCCGGGTTTGAATGGCTCAATTTGTTTCATCAAATTGTGAACCAGGTCACCCGCCAGGACTTCCGGATATCCGGGAATATCATAAATGGGTTTTTTGGGATAAATTTCTGTTAACTGACCACCGGGCTGAGGAAGTGAATCGATCAAATGGCATCTTAGTTTGAGAAGCCCAGCCTCAAATACTGTAAATAATCCGGTAGGCCCGGCTCCAATGATTAATATATCCGTCTCGATCATGTAGATAAATGTTGTAAAGCTCCGCAAAGATACGGTTTAAAGCAGTTCTGCAGCTAAATCATTCATTGATAGTCATCAATCATCCATGCAATTAAGATGATTAAGGACATTCATTTGAACAAACAAGGATATGGAGGGAAGGTTTTATTCGGATTCACAGAGTTTATCTCCCCAGAAAATTTGCCTTTCTTTTCTCCAGAAAAGCTGTAGCACCTTCTCTGAAATCCTCAGTTCCGGTGCAATTTCCAAATTGAGCAATCTCTGTCTGAAATCCATTGATTCCATCTTCAAAATGACTGTTGACGCACTTGATAATGGCAGCAATAGCAAGAGGTGGTTTACTGGCTATTTTAAGCAAGAGATTACGGGATACCTCCTTGAGTTGATCCATTGGAACCACTGCATTTACAAGGCCCAAATCCATAGCCTGAGCTGCATTTACCATGTCTGCAGTCATCAATAATTCAAATGCCTTAGTCTTTCCAATCAATTGTACCAGGCGTTGAGTGCCTCCATAGCCCGGAATCAATCCCAGATTAACTTCCGGTTGGCCGAATCTTGCATTTTCAGTGGCTACTCTAAGATGACATGCCATGGCAAGCTCACATCCACCTCCCAGTGCAAATCCATTTACCGCCGCTAGTACCGGAATATGAAACCCTTCTATAGCATTAAAAATGGCATGTCCCCGATCTGCCATAGCCTGACCTTCGTCAACATTGAGGCCCGAGAATTCTGATATATCTGCTCCTGCCACGAAGGCTTTTTCTCCGGCCCCGGTTATGATGATTCCTCTGGTGTTCTCCCATTCTTTGTATCCTTCTGTAAAGAAGTGCCCAAGTTCCTTCATTGTCTCAGTATTCAGTGCATTCAATACCTGAGGGCGATTGATCGTGATAGTTATGATTTGCTCTGAATATTCCAGGAGTAAATTTTGATAGTTGCTCATATGAGGTCTTTATTTAAGGAATAAGTTATTTATATTTTCTCAATATCATTTTGTTAACCAAATGGTTGAAGTCAGATGATATTTTTCCAAAGTAAACTAAACCAAGAAAGACAAGAGTGACTAATGCTCCTTTTACTAGAAGATTAGCCAGTTGTCCGCCAATATCCGGAAACCAGTTGGCACTGCAAAAGGCAATTCCTGCCATTATCAACAAGTATAGTGTCTGGAGGTTGAATGGCTGTATTTTGAATTTTAACAGGATGAACAAATATTTGGCAATATTATATAGCAAAATAGATAGTGCTGTGGCAAGTGCAGCTCCAAGGATGCCATATTCTTTGATGAATATGAAGTTGAAAGTGATGTTTGTCAACGCCAATAATCCTACAGCATAGAAGTTGAAACGAAAGTATTTTGAATAGCTGATGATTTCATTATTGACACTCGTTGCCATATCGATTATTTTAGCAAAACCAAGCGTAAGAACAACCCATTTACCCATGTTAATAGCATTTCCATTGGGTATCAAATTGAAAAGATGATCCAGGCATACGGCCATTCCTGTAAATATTAGTAATCCGGGAATGAGTAAATTCAGGGAAGCTTTTTGATAAACTTCAGCAATTTTGTTGCGATCATTGGACGCCCATGCTGCAGAGAGGACGGGGGCTGCGATGGCTATAACTGCATTGGTTGGAATCGCAATTGTCTGAGCTATAGTCGATGTAATTCCAAAATCTCCGTTTTGCTCCAAATCCAGCAAAGTCGATACCATTATAGAGTCAATTCTGAATGCGATCAAAGTACCCAGGCCTCCAAAAAGACTATACATGGCAAATGTCAGCATCGATTTTAGATGTGGCTTCTTTATAAAACCAGGGTCGAATTTGATTTTTAACTGGCCGATACTCCATACATAAATAATATACAATATCACAACCAGGATAAAACTTCCTAGTATCCCAAAAGCGACAGTATCAGTATTGAAGCTGACCTTCAAAAATATCAGGACGAGCAGAGGGAGCGTAATCTTTATCAGATTTTGAAGAATGGCAGGAACTGTGATCTTGTGAAAATTGGCACTATACTGATTGAATAACCAGGCAAGACTCATGCAAATTGTAATAGGAATGATCAACCACACATATTGACCTATCAAAGGATCGGAATAAAACTGCATGGGACTCACCTTTTCCAACCAAAAAAGAATATCCCTGCCCCAAAATACAGAAACCAGCGTCAAGCCCAAAGCCCCTATCATTACAGGAATGAACAGAAACCCGAGAAAACCATTATGGCCATTTTTTTCATTCTTAAAATCCGGAAAAAATCGGATAGTAACGGCCTCAAAACCCAGCAGAATAAAAGGATATAAAAAAATGGAAGTGTCAATCAGGAATCTGGCCAGACCATAAGTTTCCCTGCTAAGTGGATAGATAAACAGTGTACTGATCGTTCCGATCACTACACCCACATAATTCACTATACTGTGGTTGATACTTTGTTTCTGAATAACACTCATGCTTACTATAAAAATAGCCAGTGTAAAGAAAAGATATATTTTCCACAAGGAAAGGATTGCTCAGAAGCAATTGGATATTGAATGCTGAAAGAGGAAGATATTTCCGATTGGTATGGAAATTAAGTGATAACAATGCACAGCCGTGAAATAAGCTAAGATTGTTAAATAGAATTTTGCGATGAAAAAGAGACATTTTCATATAGAAAATGTCTCTTTCGGACGGCAAATACAGCCTGAATCCGGAGCGTATTCAGAGCACTGCAAACAGGTTTAAGAAAGTAAAATGAGTGTGCAGACAGTTTTAGCTGGCTACTTTCTCGGCATTGTAAAAATTGGTCAATGCTTTCACAGTTTTAATGAGTCTTGCGTAATCAATGCTATAATGCACAAATTTTCCATCACGATCCGTATCGACGATACCGGCCATTCTCAATACCTTAAGGTGCTGAGATGTGATCGATTGTTCGATGTTGAGTGTGTTGTAAATTTTGTTGACATTGATCTCCTGATGCTTGTCGATAAATTCAAGAATTTTCAGACGAAGCGGATGGGCAAGAGCCCGGAGCAGTTCAGAGGAATACTCTAATTTGTCGTTATCAAATGATACCTTAGTCTTCTTCATGCAGAACGAATTTGTAGTTTCTTATAAATCTTTGTAGCCTTAGCGCAACAAATATGCGCTATTTCTCTAATATGCACAAAAAAATGCTGTAGGTTTTTTTCATAACCACAGCATTTTTTTTATCTTAGAAAGCCATTCTTAAGGTATGACTTGAAAGCAGAGATCTTAAATTGTTGATTTACAGCATATTGTCCATTTTTGATTAAACTATATAGCAAGCTCTTCGACCAGGCGAGAAATTTGATTTAATCTATCTTTGTCTAAAGAATAGTAAATAAATTTGCCCTGACGATCGGTAATGACTACTCCAGCTCTTCGCAAAATTGCTAAATGCTGTGAAGCTACCGATTGCTCCAGACGTAGTTTAATGTAAATGTCCGTCACCGTCATAGTTTCACTGTCTTCCAGCAAATCTACAATACGCTGCCTCAATTTATGATTCACGGCTCTCAAAACAAGCACTGCTTTTCTAAGCAAAGCATAGTCTAAGTGGATATCCTTATCCCCTTGCTTGAGTGTAACAGATTCGTTCTTTTGTTTTTTCATATAAAAGCTGTTTTGGATGTGTTCGCTTTACTCTAAGCTAAAAACATGCCAAACTATTCTATTCATTTACTTTATAAACTGTAATCCACTACTGTTCAGTTCAATTTGAATGTTAATTTATGTAAATGTAAATATGTATATTACAATAAATTAATGTGTAAGGCGCGGTTTGGGGGTAGTTATATTCGGATTTTTTAAATATAAAGGAACCGCAGAAATTATTGAAGAAAATTCTTTCGACTCTAATCTCACATGTGCAGAATCTACCATATCCACTGCACTCATATTCACATGGATATGATGGAATCCTTCTAAACTGCAAATGAGTTTCCATTTATCACTTCCATTTCCGAAGTAGAGGACTTCTTTTTCCTCCGATTTCCATTCCTTAAATGTATCACCTTCCAGTACCATGGCACAGGGTGCATGAAGTTGTTTCAGAGTCACATTATACAAGCCTGCATATACTTCCATCCGCCTGGCATCCAGCATAGGCAAATAAAGAACATCACGTCTGCCTGAAGCCCGAATGGCTGCATTACTCATAGCTTCCAGTGTAGGAACTAATATCAGTGGAATTCCCGTACCAAAACATATTCCTTTTGCAGTAGCCATCCCGACTCTTAATCCTGTATATGAACCCGGGCCCTCACTCAGGGCAATAGCATCAATCTGATCGATGAGAATACCTGCAGTCTGCAGACATTGCTCTATCAGCAGCGTAAGTCTTGCGCTGTGATCAAAAACTTTGATGGCCACAGCCTTTGCAATGATTTCTTTCCCGGACGAGATCGCCACACTACATTGTTCTGTGGCGGTTTCTATCAGCAGCAATAAGGGTTGTTTCAAGCAGTGGCTTATTTGGGTTTGAGAATCTTTGCGTATCTGTCTTTGTCTTTAATAACATTCACAGCTTCCACTACTTCAGTATCATGATCCAGCGTATAAATGATCTTCCCTCTCTGATGGTAATTTCGTGTGATAATGTCCCGCTCAATTTCTGTGATGATATCTGCGCGGTTTTTTTCTAACTCTGTTTGAAGATTCTTTTTGATCTTCTTCTCAAGTGCCTTGACATCTGCATCTGTTAACTTCGAGTATTGGTCAGTTTCAAGAGCGGCTTTTAAAGTCTCCAGCGCTTTTTCACTTTCTGAGACATAGTTAGGTTTTTTATCCAGGATGAACTTTACGAATTCATCATATTGATTAAACTTAAATACTGAGGGGCTATCAATAGTTTTATTTTTCAAAGACCACTCCGTCACATATCTGAAAATATAAAACTCATCTCTAAGGTATTGGGCAAAGGGAGACAATTTTGGTTCCTCCAGGACTACATCCGGAGTAACCCCACCGCCATCTAATACTCTGCGTCCATTTCTGGTTTTAAAAGGAGTCCGCATGGCATCAGCTATATCGACGGGTTCACCATCTTTATAACTTACACTCTGAATACAGCGACCACTGGGGATATAGTATTTAGCCGTTGTTAGTTTTACCTTAGCATTGTAACCTATTTCTTTCGTATTCTGAACAAGGCCTTTGCCATAAGATCTTTGACCGACCAGGATTCCCCTGTCCAGATCCTGAATGACGCCACTGACGATTTCTGAAGCAGATGCAGAGCGTTTGTTGATCAGAACAACCAATGGGATTTGTTCATCCATAGGATTATTGGTTGTTTTAAAAGATTGATCCCAATCTTTCACTTTTCCTTTTGTCACCACTACTTCCTGATCTTTAGGGATGAAAATATTGGAGATGTTAACCGCTTCCCTTAGCAATCCACCACCATTTTCTCTCAGATCGATTATGATTCCCTGCATTCCGGGATTATCCCGCTTTAGTTCTCTTAAAGCATTAGCAATATTTTTAGAAGCATCCGGAGTAAAGGTTGTAAGATTGATATATCCAACAGCGGGATCCACCATACCATGATAAGGTACATTTGGGATTTCTATTTCATTCCTTGTGACTTCGGCTGTTACCAGTTCTTTTTGACCAGGACGTCTCAGACTCAAAGTCATTTTTGTGTTAGGAGCTCCTCTTAAGAATGTTCCCAGTTCTTCAATATCTCTTCCTTCCAGCGATTGTCCGTCTACTGAGAGCAGTACATCACCGGCTCTCAATCCTGCTTCAAAAGCAGGGCTTCCTTCATGAGGCTCTACGATGGTGAATTGATTGTCAATTTTATAGATGACAGCACCAATTCCATTATATCTGCCTTCGGTCATATATCTGTAGCGCTCGATCTGTGATTCGGATATATAATTAGTATATGGATCCAAAGTACCCAGCATCGCATCTACTCCTGTGCGCATTAATTTCCCGGGATCAATTTCATCAACATAATAGGTGTTGAGCTCTTTGAACAGGGTATTGTAAATTTCTAAGTTTTTTGAAATCTCAAATAACCTTCCTCCACCGGAAGGGGAGAAAGCCCAAAGCGTAATCAGTAATAATAAAGATGAAAGGAAAATGGCCAGTTTTTTGTAGCCTTTATTGTGTTGTTTCACTGCAGTATTTTTATCCATGATGCAAATTTCAACTAAAACGTGATTAATCTTTTAAAAATTCTTTGAGGATCTCAAATATTTCTGCCGGCTTCTCTGCATGGACCCAATGTCCTGCATCCTCAACCACTTTAAACTCCGCCTTTGGAAATAATTCTCTGATCGCGGGCTCATCTTCAGGCAAAATATATTTTGAGTTCCCTCCGGAGATAAACAATGTTGGACCATCAAAAGATTCCCCGGATTCAATCGCCCCTGAAATTTCCTCATAATGATCAAGGATCGCCGACAAATTCATTTTCCAGGAATAATTATTCAATACCCGGTCAAAATGCAGATTTTTCATGAGAAATTGGATAACACTTTCCGGTTCGTCGAGCTTCTCTGAAAGAGCAGCTTCCACCTCTTTCCTTGATTCAACCACATTGAGATCAATACTTTCCAATGCAGCCAGTATATGTTCGTGTCCTCCCGGATAAGATTTTGGCGCAATATCTACGACTACTAATTTGTCAACTATCTCCGGATATTCCAGCGCAAATTGCATAACCAGCTTGCCACCCATTGAATGTCCGATTAAATGAGCTTTGTGAATCCATTGATTTTCCAGAAATGCTTTCAGGTCTGCTGCCATCGCCGGATAATTCATCTCCGGTAAGTGCGGGGAGCGCCCATGGTTTCGCACATCGACATTGAAAACAGAATACTCCGCACTTAGTTTCTTTGCCACGGTAATCCAGTTATCAGAAGTGCCGAGCAATCCATGGACAATGATGATCGGAAAACCAGCACCATATTCATTAAAGTACAGATCCATATTTTTCATTCATTTTTGGAAGCGCATCGAAACCCGTCCAGCTTCCATCCACTCCAACGACGATAAATCTGGCAAAAAGTTCTTCCTCAAACCAATCGTATTTTCTTGTCAACTGAATGGCTTTTTTGTGCTCTGGAGACTGATATGCGAAATGTTCAAGGAAATCTACTTCAGACCATATACTGAAGGTGGCTAATTCTCTGAATGGGACTTCACCAAATCCGATGGAAAAAAGGTCTTTCGCCATGGCCTGCATTTTGCGGCTAATCACGGGGACCGTTCTCCAAAAAAGTAACAGATTTTTCCATTTAATAGTAGCTCTTGTAATGGCTGCCACCCATTCACCTTCCGGTGCGGGTACTTCTAACAAAAATGGTTGCTTATTACTCCAGGTCCCATGAACTTTTATTGGTTTCAAATATGTCGTCCAGTTTTCGGAGGAATGTTCAAGCCATTTATGCCAATCTGAATGTTGCGCTCTGAATTTTTCCCAATGTGTTTTTGATTTCCAGACATTCAACCAGCCATATACCCCAAAATTTGGGACGGCGCTAAATCCATATCCTGCTCCGGTGCCTACTTTTTTTGAAAAAATTAATCCTTCAATTTTTTCAGGATGAAAAGGCATCCCCATTTGAGAGAAAGCAAAGAAGCGGTTTTTAAATCCATTAAATCTGAAAAAAGTGATGGTCGTGAATTGCTCTTCCATATATTTGGATAAAAATAGCTGGAATTCAGCTATAGTGTAAATAAATCATTTTGCGTTTGTTTTTGTTTGGCTCTCTAGTATAATAAATACCTATGGCATTCAAACTCACTTCTCATTATAAACCTACCGGTGATCAACCTTCAGCCATTCGACAACTGACGGAAGGATTGAATAGCGGCGAAAAATTTCAGTGTTTACTAGGTGTTACCGGGTCAGGAAAAACATTCACAATGGCCAATGTCATTGAGAAATTGCAGCGCCCAACTCTTGTACTTACGCATAATAAAACTCTTACGGCGCAATTATACAGTGAATTTCGTGAGTTTTTTCCGGATAATGCTGTAGAGTTTTTTGTTTCTTATTATGATTATTATCAGCCGGAAGCTTATCTCAGTGTTAGTGATACATATATTGAGAAAGATCTGGCTATTAATGAAGAAGTAGATAAATTGAGATTGAGGGCTACTTCTTCCCTTTTATCAGGGAGAAGAGATGTCATAATTGTGGCTTCAGTATCGTGTATATATGGTATGGGGAATCCGGAAGATTATAAAACCGGCATCATCCGAATCCACAAAGGAATGGTGGTATCCAGGAATACTTTTTTATTTAATCTGGTTCAAATTCTCTACTCCCGGACGGAGACAATACTGGGAAGGGCTAATTTCAGAGTGAAAGGAGATACCGTCGACATCAATCTTCCCTATGTAGATTATGGATATCGGATTACCTTCTTTGGAGATGAAATCGAAGATATCAGTATTATGGACACTGAAACAGGCCGCAGGGGAGAAGGTCTGGAACATGCTGCAATATTTCCTGCTAACCTGTATATCGCTCCAAAAGACCGGATTCATGGGATCATCCGATCCATTGAGGATGAATTGCACGAGCAACAGAAGTATTTTGAGCGGGAAAATAAATATATCGAATCAAAACGAATCCAGGAGCGGGTTTCCTTTGATGTAGAAATGATGAAGGAGCTTGGATATTGCAGTGGAATTGAGAATTACTCCAGGTTCTTTGATGGAAGAGATCCGGGAACCAGACCATTTTGCCTGCTGGATTATTTCCCGGATGATTATTTGACGATTATTGATGAAAGCCATGTAACTATTCCGCAAGTGCGGGGTATGTGGGGAGGGGACAGGGCCCGTAAGATCAACCTTGTTCAGTACGGATTCAGATTGCCTTCTGCTATGGACAACAGGCCATTGACATTTGAAGAATTCGAAAGTCTTACAAAACAAGTTGTGTTTGTGAGTGCAACTCCAGCGGATTACGAACTGGATAAAACCGAAGGTGTGATTGTAGAGCAATTAATTCGTCCCACCGGATTGCTGGATCCACCTATTGAAGTCCGTCCCAGTCTCAATCAGATAGATGATCTGATGGACGAGATTCAGGAAAGAGTCAGCCGGAAAGAACGTGTATTAGTTACGACTTTGACCAAACGGATGGCTGAGGAACTCACCAAGTATCTTTTGAAAATGGGCGTTCAGTGCAAATATATTCACTCTGAAGTGGACACTATGGAGCGCGTGGATATTTTGAAAAATTTGAGGTTGGGAACCTTCGATGTATTGATAGGTGTAAACTTATTGAGAGAAGGACTGGACCTTCCGGAAGTATCATTGGTAGCTATTCTGGATGCAGATAAGGAAGGTTTTTTGAGAAATGACCGGTCTCTGACGCAGACGGCCGGAAGAGCAGCAAGGAATGCCGGAGGATTAGTGATTTTTTATGCAGATGTAATGACTCAATCCATGCGCAAAACAATAGATGAAACCAATCGCCGCAGAGCTATTCAGATCGCATATAATGAAGAGCATGGAATAACCCCGCAAACCATCTATAAATCGAGAGAAGACATCATGAATCAAAAATCGATTCTGGATGTCAGAGGCAGGAAAGAAGGTGTCTATGTCGAACCCGCTTCTCCTGATATTGCTGCAGATCCGATCATTCAATATATGACAAGGGACCAATTGGAAAAATTGATTTCTGCTACAGAGCAAAAGATGAAAGCAGCAGCAAAGGATCTGGATTTCATATCAGCGGCTCAATTCAGGGATGAATTGTTTTCGCTGAAAAAGAAATTGCAGGAAACGGTGTTGTGAACAGGTGTTGATCGGTTATTTGGTTGAAAGTTTAATCCTAAAGAGCCGTGATGCTTTGCGGTATAGAGAAGCAATGTATTGCGTCTGGTCTATATACAAATTCTATTAAAACATTCTTTATATATGATTACCGAAGAAATAAAAAATATGTTGATGCGGGATTTGCATACGCTGTATCAGGAAATCAGCTTGTGTGTGGAATCTGAATTATGGATTACAAAAGGTGATATTAAAAACCCAATAGGCACCCTGGGCTTGCATATTGCCGGTAATTTGAGACATTATATAGGGATGGGTCTGGGTCATTCCGGGTATATCAGAAACCGACCACTGGAATTTGCGGATCGCAGTGCCACACGTCAGCAGATATTGGATGGTCTGGCAATTGCAAGGGAAGAAGTGACAGCTGCATTTGACAATTTGAAGGATTCAGATCTCAGCAATCCTTATCCTGACATCTCTCCCTGGTCAGACAAGACTGTGGGGCATGTGTTGTTGTTGCTTATTACTCATTTGAGCTATCATCTGGGCCAGGTTAATTATTTGAGGAGAGGAATGCTGAAGGGGTAAATATTTTGAACAGCATTTTGATGGTAAATACCAGCATTAAAAGTGATTTACAAGGATAATGTTGGAAATTGCCAACAAATTAGCTCATTATTCAGACTTCAAAGTTTGAAATAAGTCATCAGGATCATGGAAAATTTAGACTGGATTACAATTGCTATCACTGCATTCCTCAGCATTGTCATTGCATGGCTATATGCCAGAATGCGCTTTGAACAGCAAAAAGCAAAAATTAAACAGGATCTGGCAAATCAATATGTGGACAAAAGCCTGTATGAAAATGCACTTACCGCTTCTGTCCAAAAAAACAATGAAGTCCTGACTTTGAGTACTCAGCTTGCCACTGCCACTTCCAGGCTTGAATCAATGCAGCAAAAACTCCTGGATAATAAAGCAGAGTTGCAGGAAATCAACGAGCATTTCCGGCTGGAGTTTAAAAATTTTGCCAATGAAGTGCTGGAAGAAAAAAGCAAAAGAATGGTCGAAATCAATGAACAAAAAGTAGGAGATATTTTGAGGCCATTAAAAGAAAAAATTCAGGAGTTTGAGAAAAAAGTGGATGAAAACCACAAGGAAGAAACAAGGGAACGCATTTCATTGAAGAAAGAATTGGAGCAAATCATACTACTCAATCAGCAGGTAAGCACAGACACCAACAAGCTGGCGAGTGCATTGAAGGGTGATAAAAAATTACAGGGAAACTGGGGGGAAGTACAGCTGGAAATGTTGCTCGAAAGGTCAGGCCTGCATAAAGGAATTCATTATAGTGCTCAAAGCGCTCACAGGGATGCGGAGGGAAGGATTTTTCGTCCGGATTATATCATTCATTTACCTGAGCAGAAGAATCTGATCATAGATGCCAAAGTTTCTCTGGTCGCGTATGAAGCATATTATAATGCTGATTTACCTGAGGATGCCAATCTTGCATTGAAGCTTCATTTGCAAAATGTGAGAAATCATTTGCAGGAATTGGGCAATAAGAATTATCCTTCACTTTACGGAATTCAGCCACCTGATTTTGTGCTGATGTTTGTACCCATGGAACCTGCTCTTACCCTGGCTCTGCGGGAAGATCCACAGTTATTTGAAAAAGCTTTGGAGCGAAATATAGTACTGGTCTCTGTGACTACTTTGCTTGCAACAATGCGAACCATCTCATTTATCTGGAAACAGGAGAATCAGCGCAAAAATGCCGCAGAAATAGCACGGGAGAGTGGTGCGCTATATGATAAATTTGTTGGTTTTGTCCAGGATCTTAGTTCAGTAGGATCCAAAATGGATGCAGCAAAGGATGACTATAACAGCGCTATGAACAAATTGTCGACATCAGTGAAAAAAGGTGATACAATTATTGGAAGGATTGAACGGATTAAAAAACTAGGTGCAGCAACTACCCGGAATCTGCCACTACAATTCCGGGAATTGGGCGGGGAGGAAGAGGAGATAGAGGCTTGAAAAGTCAGGGACCTTATACTTTGTCAAGCATTATACACGAAATCCAAAAATTATGTAAAATATTTACTCAAAAATATATGACATAAATTTATAATATATATCTTGTGCTCTGTTAATGTTTCAGAATAGGCCCGGATAAAGAAGAAATGCAGCTAAATTGAGGTCACAGCTTGTTCTCTGAAGGATGTAATTGGTTTTTTTTATAGATAAGGTTAATAAGAAAACAATTTTAATTCATGGAACCTGTTGCTACTCCGCAGCCTCTTTCTGTTATGAGGCTTTCTGCCCTATTGGGTTTGTTGATATTTTTTATCAACCCAATGCTTGCCTTTCAGCAAGTACAATTTTCACAACAAAACATCGACCCCGTTCCCTTAGCTTCGGCCAGTGAAAGCCTGGGTTTGGATACTTCAGGTCTGGAGTCCTTACTTCAGAAGTATCAGGAAAAGCTCATTTTTGAACCCAATCAGGGGAGATTTCCATCACATGTACTGTATCGCCTGGATATGCCGGGCGTCCAGGTTAATTTCCTGGAAAATAGCGTCGCTTTTACAGTGTGGAAGCGACAATCAAAGGAAAATGAAACTGTGTCCCAATCTAAAGTTTCAGCATCAAATGCCTGGGATAGATTTCGCAAAAATCTACCTCAATTGCCCGGGACAAAAGAACAAATAATTGAAGGCCATACTTATGTACTGAGTTGGCCGGGAAGCCAATCCGGCAGCTATTGGGAACTTGTAGGTACTCACCAGCATTCATCAAATTTGTATTCTTCCCTGCGTTCGGCAGAAGATATCTCCAGTGGCAAGGAATTGTGGATGCGGAATATTTACCCTGGAATTGACCTCAGATATTACACCAGTGAGTCAGGAAATCTTGAGTTTGACTTTGTGGTAGCACCGGGTGCAGATCCGAAGCAAATTCAAATGAAGTACGATGGTGCAGAATCTATTTATATAAACAGAGCAGGTGCATTGGCTTTGGAGACTTCTCTCGGCGAGATCCAGGTAGGTAAGCCATTTGCATATCAAGATAAAAATCAGGAGCTAAAAAGCAAATACCATATTTCTGAAGATGGATTGGTAAGTTTTGAATTGGATTTATCTGTTTATCGTGTAGCTGAATATCTGATTATTGATCCCATCGCTGTAGTTTGGTCAACTTTCGTATCAGGATCAGGGTCGGATTATGTATCAAGTATGGACAGAGATGCTAGTGGTATTTATATATTATTCCAAACATCAAGTTTTAATTTTCCAACGACAGCAGGTGCTTTTCAAACATCGATGGCAGGAAATAATGATCTTGCTTTATCTAAATTTTCGGTCGGAGGTCAATTACTTTGGTCCACATATGTAGGGGGCTCAGGTGATGAGTATGGACTCAAAATTGTTGTTTCAAATAACAAAGTTTATGCACTTGGATTGACTTCATCCAATGACTTTCCAACTACCGGAGGAGTGGCACAGAGTGCTTACGGGGGCGATGGAGATTATGTTGTTGTCTGCCTGCAAGCCGGAAATGGTAGTATGAACTGGAATACCTATCTGGGGGGAAATCAATCAGAATTTGGAGATAATTTATTGGTTTTTGAGGCAGATGCAAGTGGCGCATACTTGAGTGCGGTGACAGCTTCTAAAAATTATCCTGTTACACCCGGAGCATTTATGACGGTTGCTCCCGGACCTCAGGGAAACGTAGCAATCACAAAGTTGAACCAGTCGAATGGAACCATGGCCTGGTCTACTTATTTTGGTACAAATTATGTTCCACCTTTTGAAGATGGTGATTTTGGTTCAGTTGTATTTATAGATGCGGTATTCAATGGCGATTTGATTGCTTTTACCGGAGCAGGTTTTACTCAAATTCCCATATCCGGAGATGCTTTACATCCAAGCCACAATGGTATTTACGGGGGCATCCTGACTACATTCAACAGAATGACCGGAGCATTGGTTTATTCATCATTTTTGCATTCTGAGGGTGAATACTATTTGACAGGAATTCAGACAAATGGCAGCCATTATTATTTCACAGGGGCGGCGACAAGTTCCTTCACGACTACCCCGGGGGCTTACCAGACAAGTTGTTCCGGCGATGAAGATTTCGTTTTAATGGGTGCTACAGCAGATACAAAGCAAATTGTATGGTCCACTTTTTTGGGTGGTAGTAATAATGAAAATGCAAATTTCAATTACCGGTCCAATAATAAACCATTTCAACTTGTTGGTTCAGAGTTATATCATACAGGAATCACTGGTTCTAATGATTTTAATACGACACCGGGTAGCTATCAATCTTCGATTGCGCCGGGATCGTGTTGCAGTTATTTTACATTATCCTCAATGGACGCAGCAACGGGTTTAATGCGTTGGTCCACCTATTACTCCAGTACCCTGCCTAATGGATTATCAAATGATTATGAAAATGTTATACAAGCGAGTAATGGGGTAGTATATTTTCTCGGAACCTCATCCAGTCCTGACCTGCCGACAAGCAGTACAGCACTGCAGACACAACCATTCGGTGGAAATGATCTGATTGCGGCACAGTTTGATTCCGGTACTGGTCATCTATTATGCGGGACATACATAGGTGGAGAATACGAAGAAACAAGAGGGTTTTTTGTGATGGATGGTTCGGATATGATAGTTGCTGCATCTACCTTCAGTAATACTTATCCTGTCACAGCAGGTGCATTTCAGACATCCGATTCAGGTTCAGGCGGAGGTGCTCTGACAAGGATGACAGGATGTTGTTTTGATCTTTCAGTAAATACAATATCACCCTCATTTCTGGAAATTTGTATCAATGCCACTCCACCTTTAATTTCAGGAACTGCGGTTCAATCTCAATTTAATCCACCACCTGTCATCCGAAATGGAAATACTTTTCCACAAAATCAGCAGGGAAATCCCGGATCAGGTTCTTATATCTGGCAAATCAGCCTTGACGGAGTTACATGGAATAACATCCCCGGTGCATTAGAGCAAAATTACATACCACAACCTGCAGCTCAAACCAGATATTTCAGAAGAATTATAGGATGTGATACCTCCAATGTTTCTACCTTCATGGTTAATACGGATATAGCCGCCACAGTGCAGCCGGGCGGACCTTTTATGATCTGTCCGGGAGACCAGGCAATCCTTGGTGGAAGTCCTACGGTGATTGCTAATACTCCAGGATATACAGTTACATGGAGTCCTTCTGGTTCACTCAATAATCCGAATGCAGAAAACCCAATAGCCTCTCCTGCTCAAACCACATTATATACCCTTACTGTAGTGGACGATGCAGGATGTCAGGTTGTAAAAAATACAACAGTCTGGGTCTTACGTGCCAATGCAGGTGCGGATAAAACAATATGTGAAGGAGATACTACGCAGATCGGATCCACTCCATTGCCCAATATTGTACCGATTCAATATTTATGGGAGGTAGTCTCCGGTGATATGACCAGTATTGTAGGTCCGAATAATATAGCCCGGGTTCGGGTTGCCCCTACTGAAACAACTACTTACAGAATCTATGTGACCAACCCTGATGGACCATGTACACTGGAAGATGAAGTGACTATTATTGTACGCCTGAAACCTGTAGCTGATGCGGGCTTAAACAGAGTAATTTGTGAAAATGAATATCCTGTTTTGGGACCCAATATACCTGATCCTCAGGTGATTTATGAATGGTATCCCAAACAGTGGCTGAGCGAATACTTCGCACCAAATCCGACTTATAATGCATGGCAATACTATGGACACGACAGCTGCAGACAAGTTAATTTTATTTTGGAAGCTAAAGACCCTACCGGTGTGTGCATAGCAGATATCGACACAATCACCTTTGATATTTTACCCATGTATGGCGGAAATGTTTGTGATTCAGGATATATAGGTCATGTGGATCAGAGTTGTGGGCGGTTTCAATATCTCACCGTTGTTGAATCCGGAGACTTTAATTCTATTATTGGTCAGGAGACTTTAGCTAACCCTTTTGTTTTTCCAACTGAGTGTACTTATTATAGAAGAGAAGTGACATATGATGGATATACATGCATTTCATATATGACAGCTTGTCCATGCAATCCATGTCCTTATCCCCGTCTAACAATTTATATGCCTATGGATTGTGAGACAGAAGCCCAGCCCATTCCATATTGTCTTGAAATAGACAATCCCTATAACTATGCATTCACGCTGGATAACGCATATCCTGAAATCACTTTGAATGCCAATACATTTTGCCTGAATGAATCCATTTATAATGACAGAATATATCAAGTTAACTATTCCACCCCGGCCCAAGGAAATTGTCATATTTTGATAGACTTTCTTTACCCCAGTGCTCCGCAGGTTTTTGATACGCCGGATATTAATATATGCCCAGAAAATCAGGCACAGAACTTTATCCAATTGGGTGAGCCTGTCAGACAAGCAAGAATGTACTATCAATGGTCCCCGGCGATCGGTCTAAACATTACAGGGACACAAAATGCAAATCACAATTACCCTACTCTAAACTGGGCACAGTTGCCTCCGGGGATTACTACTTACACGATTACAAAAACGGATTCTATTTCAAATTGCAGTATAACATTCCAGCAAGTTGTTAATATTCGACAACCTTCATCAGAACCCGGAAATGACCAGATTTTTTGTGGCACTTTTAATAGTACTATTGGATCTCCGGGACCAAACTATTTCACTTATTTATGGACACCTTCAGGCGGATTGAGTGATCCAAATGTTGCACAGCCGACGCTGCAACTTTTTGGAGGAGTTGGACAATCGACTTACACACTTTTGGTCAGTGATCCTTTGACGGGATGCACTGATGAAGCAGAAGTTACTTTTACAGAATACCCCAATCTGATTGTTGATGCCGGTCCTGATATTACAGGATGTGAGGGACAACAAGTCACATTGGGAAGTGATGACCTCAGTGATCAGGGAGTTGTGTATTTGTGGGTCCCATCAACCGGATTGGATGATCCGCATTCCGCAAACCCGGTGGTAACGCTGGAAAGCAATATAATATATACAGTCTATTTAAGTGTGCCGGGAAGTCCTGGTTGTGATGGGTTTGATCAGGTCTCTATTACTGTTTCAGATGGAGACGAAGTGCCTTCTGTTTCAGATCTGGATCTTACAGTTTGTGTTGCCGGTAGCTATATCATCGGGCCTGAACCTGAACCCGGATATGAATACTACTGGAGTCCGGCTGCCGGACTGAGTGATCCCGGAGTTGCACAGCCTGCAGCCACAATCAGTGGCACAAGCACATACTATCTCACAGCAGTGAATACAGTGGATTGCATTTTCTGGAGGGATACCGCTATTATAGTTCTGGAACAAAAACAAAATCTGGCAGGTCCTGACAGGCAGTTGTGCGAAGGTGATTCTATTCAGATTGGCATTTCTGCCATCGATGGTTTTACTTACAACTGGACACCTGCAGATAATATATCTGACCCTTCCATTTCAAATCCGGAAGTATATCCTCCTGTTACTACGGAATATATATTGAATTATGAAACCCCTGATTGTCCATTTGCTGATACCGTGCTGATCACAATTGTACCTGCAGCTGTTGCAGATGCCGGACCAGATGTCACTGTCTGTGGATCAGGAGTACTAATAGGGCCTGCAGTAGTTGACCCCGGGTATTCATATAGTTGGTCGCCAGGTCAGGGACTTTCAGCAAATAATGTTCCTAATCCCCTGGCCTTACCTTCAGCGCAGACAAATTATGTGTTAACCGCAACGAATAGTTTTGGTTGTACAGACAGAGATACAGTACAGGTGAGTCCTGACTTTGATGTAATTTTCAGCAGCACCCAGCACACTATATGTGCCGGATCCTCAGTACTTATAGGACCTTCAAATCCTGATATATCACTTACATATTCCTGGTCTCCTGTAGATTGGCTGGATGATCCGATGATCCCAAATCCGGTTTTTTCCGGTGGAAGTGCAGGAGTGCATACTTTAGTGTTGAGTGTTGATGATGGATCTTGTATCCGCAATTTTGACATAATTGTCAATGTCCAACCTGTCGGAGAAATCATCATACCGGAAGATAATTTGCTGATTTGCCAAAATAGCTGCATTAATCCTAATCCTGCAATTATCGGGACTTTCAGCTCATTCTTCTGGTTTCCTCAGGATGGAGTACAATTACCCAATAGCCCCACCACAAACATTTGTCCACCTCAGGCCGGTCATTATATATTGACCGGATTGAATGCTGCAACGGGTTGTGTGGTTAGGGATACTGTTTTCATAGACATAGTACCTATTCCTTCTCCGGATGCTGATGCCGGACCTGATCTGATTTTATGCAGAGGAGCTAATACACAGTTGGGGACAGCCGCCCAGCCAGGTGTAATTTATGACTGGACTCCGGGTTTATATTTAAACAATAGTACTCTCGCTCAGCCAACCTTTATTGCAAGTCAGCCCGGGAATTATTCATATACACTAACAGCTTCTGATATTGCAACCGGTTGCAGCAATTCAGATAATATAGATATCCAGGTAATTGACTTCGGTTGGGAAGTATATGGCAGCAATAATATTTGTGCAGGTGATATGGTAAGTGTTAGTGCTTTTTTAAATTATAATCCTTCTAGTCTGAATGGCAGTGATTTTACTTTCACATGGGGACCTGTTGCTATCACAGGACCAATACCAACCAACCAGACATATGCTAATTTTATAATGAATACTTCAGGTTCTATTACCCTTACTGTCACACATACAGACAGTGGATGTTCAAAAAATTATAACTACAACATCAATGTCAGTCCTGTGACAAGACCGGAAATTGATCTCCCAAACTTCATAAGTTATTGTAATTCAGATGATTTAATATATGCAGTACCCTTGTCCAATAACTCCAATTATTCTTATAATTGGCAGACAGGAGATTCACATGTAATGATAAGTGACCCCAATGTGGCCAATCCTGTCATTAGTTTTCCTGCTTCCTATGGTTACGGATCGGTTAATTTATATGTGGTGGATAACAGCTCTACCAATCCAAACTGCAACTATAATAACCATAGCTTAAGTTTTTCTCAGCATTATAATAATGCATTGCCGGACCAAACTTATAATTTTTGCGATGGAGATACCAATGGTGTCACTTTAGGTTTTACATCTTTTCAGGACACATCTTATAACACATTTTTATGGAGTCCGTCTTTTGGTTTGGATGATCCTAATTCTCCTCTGCCACAAGCATTGCCAGCGGTGAGTACATTGTACACTTTACAAGTGGATCCTAAGCCATGGCAAATGAATATGGAATTTTTAGGCTGCACGGATTATTCCTTCCATCAGGTAAACATCCGGCCTATTCCGAACTTCAATGCAGGGGCAGATGTGGTTATTTGCCGGGATGCTGTGACCCGATTAGGCTCAGTTCCAGCAGGAAATAACACTTATCAATGGAGTCCGAATTATTTCCTGAGCAGTACCAGCTCTCCACAGCCATTTGCTAATCCGCCTCAAAATACTTTATATACAGTTCAGGTCACCAGTCAATACGGATGTACCACCTCTGATCAGGTGCAGGTCTCAATCTCGAACCCCACTTTATCCGCGCAGGTTACGCATGAAACTTGTAATCTGATATCGGATGGAGGCATTACCCTGAATTTAAGTGGAGGAATTGGTCCATTCAGTATAGCATGGTCAAGTCCGCAACATCCTCTATTTTCAAGTAATCAGGCAGTTCTCACCAATCTGGCTCCCGGTACTTATAATGTGTCAGTGACTGATGGTAATAGTTGCATCACAACAGGTTCTTATGTCGTACTGGCAGGAGCAATCTGTTGCACTGAAATTGTATTTAGCTGGACACCTGACAATCAGGTTCTTGATTGTGGTGGCGTGCCTGCACTTGTTTTACCACAAGTTATCAACCATTGCTGCACAGGACTCAATATTATTTATTCTGATCAAAGTAGCCCGGGTCTTTGTGGCAATAATTACACGATAGCCCGAACCTTCACCGCTACTGACAATTGCGGAAATACTGCAACACATACACAATATATAGCTATCATAGATCAGACTGCACCGGTTTGGGATACTGATTTACCGCAGAATATCAGTTCTGAATGTACCCCAATTGGTGTTGATGAACCTCCGGTTTTAACAGCAACTGATAATTGTAGTGATGTCGACATTGAATTCACGGAAACTATAGTGGAAGCAATTTGTCCCGGTTCTTATATTATAACCAGAACATGGACTGCAAGTGATGAGTGTGGAAATGCAAATACGCATGTACAGACTATTTCTGTAGGAGATAATATAGGGCCGGTCATCCTCGGAGATTTACCTTTCGATACTACGGTATCCTGTGATGGAGTTCCTTCGGTACCGACTTTGAGTGTTGTGGATCAATGCAGCAATGCAGCAATAACATTTTCAGAAACTAACAATGCGGGATCCTGCGCAACAGAATATCAATTGGTCAGAACATGGACCGCTTCAGACGAATGCGGAAATACCAGCTCTCATCAGCAAATAATTAATGTAACAGATAATTCAGCTCCGGTATTTAATGGAGTTTTACCTGCGAATGTCACAGTAGATTGTGATGTCATTCCGGCTGCTTCACTATTAACTGCAACGGATAATTGCGGTGCTGCTCAAGTTTCATTTTCTGAAAATGAAGTAGCAGGATCCTGCGCTGGAAACTATACAATCCATCGCAGCTGGACTGCTACAGATGAATGTGGTAATGCCTCAACTCATGTTCAAATAATTCAGGTTCAAAGTCTGACTGCGCCAGAATTTGAAGGTACACTGCCTGCGAATATTTCAGTTTCTTGTGACGAAATACCCGCTGCCCCAACACTTTCAGCCAGTGGATCCTGTGGGTTGAGTGTGGATATTCAATTCAATGAATCATGGGCTGGCGGAATCTGTACGGGTTCAGGAACAATGATTCGTACCTGGACCGCCACTGATGAATGCGGGAATACTTCACAGCATGTTCAGACAATCACAGTTTTGGATAATGAAGCACCAGTTTTTTCAGGTGTCATGCCCACAAATGCGATTGTAGAATGTGATAATATTCCGATAGCTCCGGTGCTTGCGGCAAGCGATAATTGTGGCGCTGCAAATGTCACTTTTGCTGAAACAATAAGTAATGCAACCTGTGCCAATGAATATACCCTGACCCGCATATGGACTGCAACGGATGGCTGTGGTAACTCACAACAACATATTCAGGTGCTGACTATTCAGGACAATTCTGCACCGGTTTTTAACGGTACTTTATCTGGAAATTTGACTGTTGAATGCGATGCAGTTCCTGCAGCTCCTCAAGTTACGGCTACTGATAACTGTGGTACTGTAAATATTACTTTCTCCGAAGTCAGAACGAATGGAGCCTGTGCCAGTGAATATACATTGACCAGAACCTGGATTGCGACAGACCAATGTGGTAATACCAGCACTCATGTTTCAACTGTGATCGTTCAGGATAATACGGCTCCGGAAATTGAGATTATTCATCCATTTTTTGAGCAATATGTGAGCGGATCAAGTGTCAATATTCAATGTGAAAGCCAGACAAATGACTGGGAACTTCCGGTGCTCAATTCTGAAACCGACATCATCGTTCAGGATAACTGCTCAGAGACAATAAGTATTTCATATTCGCAAACTGTATCAGAAGGTAATTGTGCCACAGATGGTTACATGATGCAGATCACTCATGTTTGGACTGCTACTGATGTATGTGGAAATTCCAGTTCTTACAGTATTTCCATTAACGTAGTAGATACAATTCCACCTGTAATCACAGGTGTACCGGATGATATCACAGTAGCATGCCAGGATATTCCCTCTCTGCTACCGATGATTCCGTGCGGGTTGACGGGTCAATTGCCGGCGGATATTGTAGTTGCAACAGATGAATGCGAATGCTCCAATCTTTATATGATCGAAGAAATAATAGAAGGAGTCTGCAGCCGTGAATACATTTTACTCAGAATTTGGGAAGCGGTGGATAATTGTGGCAACATTGCCAGAGATACCCAGCGTATTCACGTTACTGATACTACAGGTCTGGAAATTTTCATTTTGAGTCCTTATCTGGAAAATGTAGCATCCGGTGAAAGTATATTCATTGATTGTCAGCAGGGATTTCCTTCATGGGTTTACCAGCTGAATAACAGCAGTGTACAGGTATTCGGAGCTTGTGCGGATCAATCTATCTCACTTTCTTTCGAAAGAAACTTTGCAGGATATGGAGATTGCAGAACCGGAGAATATCTGCAACGCTACGAATTAATCTGGACGGCAACCGATGATTGTGGGGTCAGTGAACAATACATTGTCTATGTTGACCTTCAGGATACAACAGCGCCCATTATTACCAATTGGCTGGAACTAAGTTGTGATCCGGTTTTCAATGAAAATCAATGGCATGTGGAAGAAAACTGCCAGGGTCTTGAATTTACATTTGTAGATGAAATTGTGAAAGGAATCTGCAATCCTGAATCTGAGGATATTCGCAGGCTAGTTACAGTTCAGGACTATTGTGGAAACAGCAATACATACGAACAAATTATAGTAGCAGAAAATGCGCTTCCACAATTTTTCATATACAATGATTCCGGAGATTTAATGAAATCAGGCGATACGCTTTCGATTGAGTGTAGTCAAAAAAATTCCGAAGGAATGAGCGGATTGTCTGAACAAAATGCTCAGGTGATCAGTCCATGCGGTTTGGGAATGGAGCTGGATTTTGATGAAGCAATGATAGAGGACACAAATTGTGAAAATGGATATCTGCAACTTATTCGGGCTCGCTGGATTGCTACAACTGAATGCGGACAGGAGGCGGAATTTATTGTCTATGTAAAAATCACAGACACGAAAGGCCCTCTTGTAAATCTGGATCCTGTGGTGAATTTGCAATGTGGTCAGGAAATTCCTGATCCGGAAGTAACTGATTTGTGCGGAAGTATTACCTGGTCCATCGTTGAGATCAGTCGTGAAAACAGGGAATGTCCGGAGTTCATGATGATCAAACGCGAAATAGTTGCTATTGATGCTTGCGGAAATGAAACCAGCGCAACGCAGGAATTAATCATTCACAATACAGGCGCACCAGTAATGGAAGGCATGGAGTCCATCGTTTGTATTGAAAATGAAGATCTGACTTTATTGGGCAGTCCAAGGTTTACCGATCAGTGTACAGGTGAAGAATTGAGCAGTACCATGCGAATTGTTCCGCTTAGTGAAGAATGTGATGACTTGCAATGGGGATATCGCAGGATATTCAGCGTGATTAGCAGCTGCGATATTTTGTATGAATTTGAGCAAACAGTGGTCATGAATCAGTCCAAACCACTCCAAGTCGAAGTGTTTTCTGAAGAATTTGGAGATTTATACAATGGTCAGGTTTTCTACAGAGAATGTGGCGATGAAACAGATGTTAGTGCTGATTTAGTTCAAGTGAATGGTGGTTGTGCCGCCAGCTTGAATACTTCCTTATTACTTGATGTTCATATCATGGATGATTGCAATGAATCTGGCTATTATTCAGTTCACAGACATAAGGTTTTGGTAACAGATGCCTGCGGAAATTCAGGTCAAATGCAATATGAGGTAATCTGGGTGGATACTCAGTCGCCTTTATTTACAGAAGCTCCACGGGATACTATTTTATTCTGCACAAGCCCGGATATGCCTGAAGCTGTTGCAAAAGATGCATGTAGTGATGTAAATCTGACCTATACTGAAAAGACTTCTCAGGTAAACGGAAGAACCATCATTACAAGGACCTGGACAGCTGCAGATGCCTGCGGTAATGCCAGTGTGCATAATCAGAGAGTAGAAATCCGGGATCGGGAGCCTTTCAATTGTGAAATATTATTGATAGATCCTATGATCTGCAATGGGGAGGATATTCAGGTAGATGCTAATGTCACCGGCGGCCAGCCGGGATTCCAGTACTTCTGGGAAATTGAAGGTGGAAGTTGTACGATTAATTCCGGACAGGGAAGCTCTTCAATTTTGATTTCCGTAGGATTTACCCGCGTAACTATTACACTGACTGTAATTGATGAAAATGGATGTATGTCTGAATGTCAGCTGGAAGTATTGTGTACTATGGGCGAACCTGAAGGACAAAGTCAAATTATGGAAGACATTTTACTGTACCCAAATCCGTCACACAATGAATTATACATTGATGGCAAGGTGAAGGCTGAGGGTCAATTTACAGTATTAATACTGGATGCTTATGGACGCGAAGTGCACAGAGAGGTAAGAGTTATGGAAAGAAACGGCAGATATTATCTGATGAAAGATGTGCGGAATGTGAATACGTCCATATTAATGGTCAGATTTATCCATGAGAATGGATTGATGGAGGAATATAAA
Source organism: Saprospiraceae bacterium (assembly GCA_022841345.1). Taxonomy (GTDB): domain Bacteria; phylum Bacteroidota; class Bacteroidia; order Chitinophagales; family Saprospiraceae; genus SLDF01. The sequence continues at coordinate 54,698 of JALHRR010000012.1, read as the reverse complement.
GTAATGAAGTTTTAGGTGTAATCAGACTGCCGGTTTTAGAAATGAAGTTTCTGGAGCCGGCAGTCATTTTTTAGATTGTGTTTCTCTTTTTATTGTACTCTATTAAGTGTGAAAGTTCAATCCTACTTTAAACCTGGCTGTTTAATTTGGCCTTTTAAAATTTCCGTAGCTTTTCAAGCTGATCGCAACACAGTTGAAGTATTGAATTTAACGACAAATAAGCAGGCACAGAAGTCGAGCTAAGACGTAATTTCCAGCTATTTCACATTCTAAATATAAGATATATGATTGTGTAAGTCGAAAATATTTTAGGCGAGCGGCTTGGCTGCGCGGAGTATGAGCGACGCAGGAAAGTACTAAATGTACTTTTCAAGGAAGCGAACCGAAGAGCAAGTGAGCCCTGCCGAACGCAGCTCTGAGGCTACTCTATACTACACTCGTAAAGAATATACCTTGATTTTTTGGTACTTTTGTATCAAGACAAAAGTACAGGAAGGTTGAAATAATGCAGGCATTAAATACAATTGCTCAGCTTTAAAATCACGCATTTTTACTATAGGTGAAAGCTCAATTTAAAAAATTCTACCTTCTAATCAACCTCTGATTTATCTTCTATTTTTTGTTCAAATGATAGTGTAAAAATCTAATGTTTTCTATTGATAGTTAGTCTGTAAATTTAATTTGAGACACCCTAACCCAATGTGCAACAATTATCTAATGCACACCCCCAGCCTCTCCAGCCCCCTTTGGTATCCTGATATTCTCTACCAATTCCTGTACCTCAGAAGGTGGTGCCGGTGTGAATCTTGAAATGATGATAGAGATGATGAAATTGATCAACATCCCCAATGTGCCGATACCTTCAGGCGAAATTCCAAGCCACCAATTTTCGGGTGTATTTGATTCCGGTGAAATGAATTTAAAGTAGATAATATAAGAAAGTGTAAATGCCAATCCCGCAACCATGCCGGCTACTGCACCTTCTTTATTCATCCGTTTAGAGAAAATTCCCATAATGATAATCGGAAAGAAGGAAGAAGCTGCCAGTCCAAAAGCAAATGCAACAACTTCAGCAACAAATCCAGGCGGATGGATCCCAAAATATCCTGCCACTACCACCGCGCCTACAGCCGCTAGTCTTGCTGCAATCAATTCATTTTTCTCAGTGATATTGGGTGCAATTCCTTTTTTCAATAAGTCATGGCTGATAGCAGAAGAAATCACCAGTAATAGTCCGGCAGCTGTGGAAAGCGCTGCAGCCAGGCCTCCTGCTGCTACCAAAGCTATGACCCAATTGGGCAATTGAGCGATCTCGGGATTGGCTAAGACCATGATGTCTTTGTCGATCTTGAGTTCATTGATTTCTGCGGAGGCATGGTATTGAACAATGCCGTCTCCATTGCGATCATCAATGCTGATGAGACCTGTTTTACTCCAATTATCTACCCAGGCGGGTAATGCATTTGTGGGAGCTTTATTGACGGTCTGAATCATATTGTAAATACCAAAAGCACCGAGTGCAGGTGCCGTCGTATAGAGTATGGCAATGAAAATCAGGGCATATCCGGCTGATTTTCTGGCATCCCTTACTTTAGGGACCGTGAAAAACCGGACGATCACATGCGGAAGGCCTGCAGTTCCGACCATGAGGGCAGCAGTGATAAAGAATATATCAATTGTGCTTTTGCTGCCCACGGTATAAGCTGTGAATCCCAGTTCGAGGAGTAAACCGTCCAGTTTGTCGAGCAGATAGATCCCGTCAGAAGTTTGTGCACCAAAGCCTAATTGTGGAATAGGATTCCCTGTGATTTGCAGACTGATGAAAATAGCTGGAACCATATAGGCAAAGATCAGGACGCAATATTGTGCCACTTGTGTGTAGGTAATTCCTTTCATTCCACCCAGGACTGCATAAAATAGGACTATCACCATTCCGATAATGACTCCGGTATTGATATCTACTTCCAGGAATCTGGAGAAAACAATGCCCACTCCCCGCATTTGACCTGCCACATAAGTGAATGAAACAAACAATGCAGCCACTACAGCTACCATCCGCGCGACCTGTGAATAATATCTGTCGCCCACAAAGTCAGGAACTGTAAACTTTCCGAATTTCCTCAGATAGGGGGCCAGTAATAGTGCCAGCAAAACATATCCTCCGGTCCAGCCCATAAGATAGACTGAACCATCATACCCCATGAATGAAATCAACCCTGCCATAGAAATAAAGGATGCAGCTGACATCCAGTCTGCTGCGGTGGCCATTCCATTGGCCAGAGGCGAAACGCTGCTGCCCGCAACATAAAACTCTTTAGTGGTATCTGCCCTCGTTACGATGGCAATCACAATGTATAAAGCAAAGGTGATTCCAACTATAATATATGTCCAGGTAAGAATGTCCATCGGGCAGATAATGTATTAGCGTTAAAATCAAATCTCCTCCACTTCGAATGATTTGTCCAGGCGGTTCATCAGATAGACATAGACGAATATTAAAATGACAAATACATATATTGAACCCTGCTGAGCAAACCAAAATCCCAGCTTGAAGCCTCCCATCTTATAGACATTGAGCTGATCTACAAATAATATCCCCATCCCAAACGAAGCCAGGAACCAAATGGAGAGCAGGATGGCCAGATATTGAAGGTTTTTTTTCCAATACAGCTTCATGGATTTGGTGGTCATGTTGAAGGATTTAATTGTAGCGAAATACTATAATGCGTGAAAATAACTTTTGTCATTCAGTCCGGCTAAAGTAGAAAATAAATTTTCTTTCAGGATTTAATTCTTTTCTTAATGATCGGTCGCAAATAAAATTGTCAGAATATGCTATTTAATCCACCAATAAAGGGTTTAGATTAATAACAGAACAATATGTAATAAATTAAAATATGTTAAATTATGAGAAATTCACTAAAATTTAACATTGTAAAAGTATCAGTTCAAGAAGTAAAGTGTATTATTGTAAGATAAATACTACAACATGAAACTTTCATCCATCATTCAAGCTTCACTAGAAAGAAAGAAAGAAAGAAAGAAAGTACACCTTTCTCCTTTTAATACTTTGCTTCATAATACTGCCTTCCTGCAGGAAGGATTTAATGGACACAACTAATCAGGTACAAACTGAGGAGTATCTATTTTCTACCGTTTCCAACAGTTTTGTTCGTGGTGGAACATCCATGGAAAGAGAAGATACCATCGGGGTCTTGACAGTTTTAGGAAATACAAAAGCAAATCCATACGCAATAGCAAATTTCAGGGCAGCCTTTTCTGAATTATTCCCACAATCTTCCTATATTCTGCCTGTTACACATCGTTATATACAATTTAACCCTGTGAATATTGAGCAGGTCAAATTATTATTTAACAGTGAATTCAATATGTATGACTATCCAATGGATAAAGAAGTAATAGTTATGGGTGATTATTACATGCCTTCCGGTGCTTCATTTACGGACATGCCTGTACTATATGCTGTTATTCCGATAGATAAAACCATTCCTTCAGTGTCCTATTCCGTTTTAAGTGAATTGCACTTGAATTCTCCCAATGAAGCCATCATCAGGCAAGCAATAACTAGGGTGGATTTAGATCCTGACGTTGTTGGTTATACGATTTATACAGGTGGTAATGGAATTGAGACTTCACAGAAATCAGATCATTGTGAATGCACTGAATATATTCAGGGTACACCGGGACGTTCATTTATCATTGATAGTCAGGGTGAGGAGTGTAATTATTTTGATGAATTTCATGGACCATCTTACAGTATTGAATGCAATTCTTATACTTATCCACCACCACCACCCAATGGTCTTACTACAAACGGATGCGGATGCGTGGTTTTTAGCGATCAACGTAAACCTGGAGGATGTATTAACGTAATGGATACAGAACTTGGATGGAGAGGAGTAAGAAGAGTTAAAGTTATATTGAAGGATAATTTCTTTAGTGAAGATGAAGTTTGGACGGATGATAATGGTTGCTTTAGAGTCAATAGACGATATAAAGGTATTGCATGGATGTGGGTTAAGTTTACTTCTCCCAGAATAACTATCAGAGGAGCAAGAGCAGGAGTGAGAGCAGCATGGGAGTGGGCGGTACCTATTAAGGATTATGTAGGAGTAATAAATGGCCCGGTATTTAATAACATATCAGATAATTTTGATATGTGGAACAATCAGGGTACTTCTGCACATCTATATTGGGGAGCTGCAACAGTTAATAATGCATTGCATGAATTTCATGATTTTGCAGCCAATGACGGTATTTTACCTCCACCAAGTAATCTCGATGTTTTTGTGGGAAGGAGTACAAGGTATGGTTATGCCACAATGAATAAGTTTCACCCAATAGGAACTACTCTCGGGGCTGCTATGGCTCACTCCTTTTATTTTTTAAATCCTTTTCATTTACTCATTGGATACATTGGATGGAATGCGGCAATTGCATATATGCCCGATGTTAAAATAGGTATCAATTATCTGACCTCAGATGAGCTGAAAAACCTGGCTTATCATGAATATGCGCATGCGTCTCATTTCCACAAGGTGGGACCTATATTTTGGGAAAATTTAATTATTGCTGAGGTTGTAGCTGATGGTCATGGAGATCAAAATAGTATAGGGGCACCCCTGATAAGCATTTGTGAGTCCTGGGCTGAATTTATTGGAATGACTTATACACATAGAACTTATGGATTCAACTTCAGTGGAGTAAGAACTTGGGAAGTTCGATTAGAAAGGACAAGGAATGCTAATTCAAATCACATACCTATTGGATTATACCATGATCTAATAGATGTTGGTGAAGAAACTTTTCTTAGAAATGGTATAGAAGTATCCGCATGTAATCAAGATGGAACTGATTGTACAATTTTAGATGATGCAGTTTCGGGGTTTACTATTGGTCAAATGTTTTCAAGTTTGACGCCAATGGTAACTTCTGTTGAAGACTTCAGGCAAGTTTTAATTTCTAATTATTTAGGATCAACTGGGAATACTCAATTTCAGGTTAACACATTATTTGATGAATATTAAATATGAATAATAGAAATTTCAAATAAATAATTATGCCATTAAAGTATTTACAGCTTACGGTTTTAATTTTAATAATTCATTCTTGCACCAGAAAAGAATGTGATTTCCCTGGTTCTCATGTGTTTGAAATACCGGCTACTCTCTCTGCGGCCCTGGAAACTTTTAGAGTTGGTGATACAATAACAATTCATTCTACTTTTGATGACATGGTCTATGAAAAACAAACAAACAAACAGTATAAATTAGAGAACTGGTTATTTTATCCAGAAACCATTATTGTACGAATCGATGATACAGCAGCAATTACAGATAATTTTTCTGAATTTGACGTCTTATTAGAAAATGAGTATGATTATAATTTGTATATGTACTCAAGTGGTGCAGTGTCACTCGTAGGACAATATCTATATGAAAATAATGTATATGATCTTAAATATTCAATTGTTTTAAAGAAAATTGGAGTTTATTTTTTTAAACATGCAATAGGATTATTTGAATATGGAAAAGGTCAAACCTTTGAAGGCCAATGCAGACACACAGAGGTGGAAGGTGCTGTTAAGCTCAATGGGAGTTCAACTAATAATATTCATCTTTTATCATCAAGCCCGGATAAGCACTTTAATACCTGGGTATTAGAAAAACCAGACCAGCGATTTCACAGATTCGGTGGCTATTGCTTTCGGGTAGTTCCTTGATAGCAATTCGACATGTGGAAAATTATTAATTCTACCTCCTCACATCAAACCTCCTTCCCGCAGCTTCACTCAGACTCTCCCTGTGATCCGGATGTGCTATCTCAATGAGTGCCTGCGCCCGTTGACGAAGATTTTTGCCGTATAAATATGCTATTCCATATTCCGTTACAACATAATGTATATGCGCTCTTGTAGATACTACTCCTGCGCCTTCTTTCAGGAAGGGAACAATTTTACTTTTTCCTGATCCGGTGGTGGATCTCAGTGCAATGATGGGTTTACCATTTTCTGATAAGGCAGCTCCGCGGATGAAATCCATTTGTCCCCCTACTCCTGAATATTGCAGACTGCCGATGCTATCCGCGCATACCTGACCGGTCAAATCGACCTCGATGGCACTGTTGATAGCCACGACATTGGGATTTACTCTGATGACTTTGGTGTCATTGACATATGCTGCTTCCAGAAAAGCAAATGCAGGATTGTCGTCTACAAAATCATATAACCGTTTGTTCCCGATTGCAAAAGATGACACCACTTTGCCCTTGTGCTTAGCTTTAAAGCGGTTAGTGATGACTCCTTTTTCAAACAGATCTATCACTCCATTGCTGAACATCTCTGTATGAATTCCCAGATCCTTATGATGATGCAGACATTGTAATACTGCATCCGGAATCGCTCCTATCCCCAGTTGCAGGGTACTTTTGTCATCAATCAATGCAGCGCAGAAAGTCCCGATCAATGTATCTTCTGCTGTAATGCTGCTCCTGTAATCCACTTCGGGCAAGTCTTGAATACCTTCGACCATAAAATTGATCTGACTGATATGTAGCATCCCGTCACCATGAGTTCGGGGCATGTTGGGATTCACCTGCGCAACAGTAATTTTTGCATGTTTGACTGCTGATTTGGCCACATCCACAGATACACCCAGTGAACAATAGCCATGTTTATCAGGAGGAGAAACCTGGATGAAGGCAAGTTCCAAAGGCAAAATTCCTTTTTCAAAGAGTCGAGATATTTCACTCAGGAATACAGGTATGTAATCTCCATATCCATTTTGAACTGCATATCGTGTCATTTTGGATACAAAGAGTGAATTGATTGTAATCTGCCCGCGATGGAGCGCTTCTGTCAGGTCAATGTCACCCAGTGCACTGATGCTCATTACTTCCACATCTTTCAAATGCCGGCCATGATCCAGCAATGCCTGCAATAATACCAATGGGGTACAGGCACTCCCATGAAGAAAAATTCTGTTTCCGCTTTGAACGAGTTCGATGGCTTGTTCGGCGCTGATATATTTTGAATCTGACATACATTACTTTTTTCGGAGGGCGAAATTACATGCTGAGAATGGAATTACTTAATGTCATTTGGTCAGATTGATTTTTATCATATAAAACTTCAGTGAACCTGAATAAAAACAGAATGAAATACCACAAGATAATTAACGTATTTATTTCTTTAATGATTAATAATAACTAAAAGTAAATCAATAAATTAAGTTGTAAATTTCTTTATGACGTACTTTCCCTGACCTATTTAATTTTGTAAATGGCTCCATTACTTTGTAAATAATTTGCGACTGTCATATGGTTATTATTTAAAATATGTATCTTGCCGCTGCTTGCGAATCGAAAATTTACTACTTTAAATAAAAGGTTACAGTAAAGAATCGAAACAGGAATAAAGCAGTAGCATACATCACAGCACCTTAACTATAATGACCCCAGAGTTTCAGCTCAACATTGCAGATAGTACAGACAAGAAATTAATCATTCTTCATACAGATGTAAATGGGGTGATCACAGGCCGCAACTCATGGGCGGCGACCCTGAGCAATATTCAGGTAGGACAATTGGTTACAGAATATCTTTTCAATTCTGAAGAATTTCAAAACTGGTCGGCTCAATTAAAAAAGAAAGCTGGTGTCCATCAAACACATAGATTTCATGTTCAGCCTGAATCGGAAATAAATTTTATTTCTGATTGGGAAGTGAATCCCGTTCACCTTGAAGCTGATAAAATTGTGCTGGTGTGGTCGGCAATGCTGGAAGCCGGTGATTTCAACAAACCAACACAAAGCGCTGTCATCCACCAATTGCCCACCTTGTATACACTGGGAAATCTCATTAATGCCATGAATGATGCCATTTTTATTTTTGATGAATATGGCAATATTCTAACGTATAATGATAATGCAATGGATGCATATGGTGATAAGAATGGAGCTTTGCAGGGAGTATTCAAAGAAGATGGAAGCTGGATTTCCGGATCAGATTCTGATGTTTCCGATAAAGTCAGATATCTTCATAGAAATGTGATTTTGGAAGGCAAAGTATATACTGGTCAGATTGCAAATCATTCAGAAGAAGATACACAAGCATGGCGCAGTATTTCTGCCAAACCAATTCAGATTGATGAGCACTCAGGCGTCTTAGCGCTTGTTATATGCAGCGATATCACCAGTCAGAAACAGCTGGAGGAAGCACTTGTAAGGGATCGCCAGATGTTTATCAATGGTCCTTCAGTGTTGTTCAACTGGACCAGCCATGAAGATTGGCCCGTAGAATATGTTTCGCCAAATGTTTTTGAGCAGTTTGGTTATACAGCTGCTGAATTTATAACAGGCAAATTGAAATTTAAAAGCATTGTCCATCCTGAAGATTTGGAACATATTTCTTCAGTTTTAAAAGCACATAAAGACGCACAAAAATATAACTATTCATTGGAGTACAGGATCCGGCATGCCAATGGAAATTATATCTGCGTGTTTGATTCATCTGTGATGATCAGAGACAAAGATGGGAATGTACGTTATCATAGAGGCTACCTGATTAATATTACAGAGCTAAAGCAGAAGCAATCTGATCTCCAAAAAAGTCAACAAAGGCTTGCTCTTGCGCTGGACGCGGCCAATGATGGTCTGTGGGACTGGAATATAAAAACGAAAGAGAGCTTTTGGAGTGACCGCGTATTCGAGATGTTGGATTGCGAGCCGGGATCATTCAAAGTGACTTATCATAAATGGCGATCGCTGGTACACCCGGAAGATCAGAATTATGTATTTGGTGCCATCCGGAAATGGCTTAAAAATAAAGATTCACAGGATCAGTTAAATCTGGAATATAGAATCAGGAAATTTGACGGATCTTATATCTGGATGCTGACACGTGGCAATATCGTAGAAAGAAATGAAGAGGAAATACCACTAAGAGTCATCGGTACACATGCAGATATCACAGAAAAAAAACTGAGTGAGGCCAATGTACGCCGATCAGAAATGATGATGAAAACCATTCTGGATTCTTCGGATGAAGCACATTTTTTCCTTTCACCTGAAGGCATTATTCTGGGATTCAATTCTGTGGTCGAAATATTGAGCTCAAAATTACTGGACAAACCGATCGAGTTGGGTGCTGATATACGGGAATATGGAAATCCTGACAATAGTAACGGCTTTCAGGAGAAATTATCAAAAGCTGTTGCAGGTGAACATTTAAGGAATGAGATCAAGATTGATTTCAAAGACAATCAAACCATGTGGGTGGTAGAGAAATTTCTTCCGGTTTATGATCAGGAGGAAAATCTGGTTGGAGTGGCTTTGACTTATGACCTGTCATTCAATAAGATCAAAAATCAGCATGAAAAGCTGAATGAAATTGCCTTCCTTCAATCACATGTCATCAGAAAACCATTAGCCAATATTCTTGGCTTACTTCAATTTCTGAAGATGGGAACACCCGATCATGATTATGCCAAAGTCTACCAATATCTCGAAAATTCTGCCGAAGAGTTGGATGAAGTGATACAGAATATTATTTCAGCAACAAAAGAATAAATTCAAACTTCGGATAAAATTTAAGCCATGAATTGATTGGCATTTACTTCCATTTACATTGATTTATGTAAATTAGAGCATTACTCCGGATTGTATTGTAATTTAATCAGCAAATTTGAATGCATTCAGATACCCTGTATATTAATATTATGAAGAAAAATATAATTGTGGGTTTATTCCTTTCTTTACTAATCACCCTGTGCGGTTGCAACGCAGACGATGAAAGAGAAGGTGTGGTCTGGAATAATATCGAAAAGCAATTGCAAAGCAAATTCATCACTGCAAAAGAGGGCGACACTATCAGGCTGGAGGAAGGATTCTTTGCATTTTCCAGAAGTCTGATTTTGGATGGCAAAAAGAATATAACGATCGCCGGTGCCGGAATAGACAAAACTATATTATCATTCAAATGGCAGGAAGAAGGGGCAGAAGGCATTCGGGCCGCCAATTGTGAAAAGATTACTTTTCAGGACTTCACTATTGAGGATGCTAAAGGGGATAATATCAAAGTGACTGATACAAAAGGTATTACATTCAGAAGGGTAAAAGCATATTGGACCGGAGGTGCAAAAGAAACGAATGGAGCTTATGGCTTGTATCCTGTATTGTGCAAAGATGTATTGGTTGAATCCTGTATTGCAGCCAGGGCATCTGATGCCGGAATTTATGTGGGCCAATCCGATAATGTAATCATTCGCAATTGTCTGGTGTATGAGAATGTAGCCGGCATCGAAAGTGAAAATTCCAATAATGTTGAAATTTATGACAACACGGCCAAAAACAACACTGGCGGAATCCTTGTATTTGATCTTCCCGGATTGACTCAATATGGCTCAGATATTCAGGTCTATAAAAACAATGTCATCAGCAATAATCATGTCAACTTTGCGCCAAAAGGGAACATAGTAGGAATTGTTCCTCCCGGTACAGGAATCATGCTGCTGGCAACAAGGAAGGTTGAAATATTTGAAAATACGATTACCAATAACCGGACTGTAGGTACTGCATTAGTAAGTTATGAGCTTGTCAATGCTATGGAAGAAGAGGAAGAAAAAGAAGCCGGATCTGCCTCAACAGTCAACAACAACTACAAGCTTGATTCACTTTATAATCCATATTATACCGACATTTATATTCACGATAATATATACAGGAATAAGCACTGGTTTCCTACCATGAAAAGCGATTTCGGAAAATTGTTTTTATTCAAATTCCCCTTCAGAACTCCGGATATACTGCTGGATGGATTCAGACCTCCGGACCGGGAATGGAATATTTGTATATCCAATCAGGAGAAAACAAGATTTGCCAATCTGGATGCTCCGGGATCATTTGAAAATATAGATAAATCAATAAAAAATTACTCCTGCAATATTCCAACACTTTGATTCCCGTTTTAATAAAATGAGAAAGTATAGACCAATAAAATTTTTATTTATTGCCATGGTTTGGACTTTGCTGCTTTTACAGATGGCCTGTAATGAGAAAGAACCGGCGAAGCCGATAATATTAGATGAGAAAAATTTTGAAGAAGAATATGATTATCCTGCACTGAGAAAACTCTCTGAGTATGCATTTTTTACCGGTGCGATGCATCAGTTAAATCCTGTTTCAAATCTGATTCCATACGAATTGAACGCACCGTTGTTCTCAGACTATGCTGAAAAGAGCAGATTTATTGTGCTTCCTGAAGGGGGTAAAATGATCTATCATCCTACAGAGGTTTTTGATTTTCCGGAAGGCTCGATCCTGATTAAGAATTTTTACTATCCTGTCGATTTAACGGATACTACCGGAATGAGGCGAATGATTGAAACTCGTTTACTGATTAGAAAATCAGGTACCTGGGAAGCCCTGACTTATGTGTGGAATGATGATCAGACGGATGCGTCTTTAGAAATTGCAGGTAAAAATATAGATGTGAGCTGGGTGGATGCTCATGGTAAATCACAATCTGTAAATTACTCCGTGCCCAGTCTGAATCAATGCAAAAGTTGTCATTGGCGCAATGAAAAAATGACACTGATTGGGCCCTCAGCCCGTCAACTGGACAAGGTGAATAATTTATATTTTGAAGGTCAAAATCAATTGAGTTATTATCGCAATGAAGGGCTATTGGCCGGTATACCTAATCCGCTTACTCATATTTCATTGCCAGATTACTCCGATCCTGCAACAGGTGATCTCAATTCCCGTGCACGTGCGTATTTGGAAATCAATTGTGCGCATTGTCACAGACCAGAGGGTCCTGCCAAAAATTCTGCGCTTAATTTGTTGGTTTCAGAATCGAATCCTGTTGCTTACGGAGTAGGGAAGACTCCCGTAGCAGCCGGTAAAGGATCGGGCGGAAGGAAATATGATATCGTAGCGGGAAAACCGGAGGAGTCGATATTTATCTACCGGATGGAATCCAATGAACCCGATATCATGATGCCGGAATTGGGCAGAAAAATGGCGCACCGGGAGGGGATTGATCTGATAAAAGAATGGATCAGGAATATGAAGTGATGTTTTTCTGCGCCTTTGGCTTGAAAAGTGATGTTTTTTCATGGAGTAAACCATGAAAAAGTGATGTTTTCTACTTTTTTCAGCTTCGCTTCAAAAGTAGAAAGGTGATGTGCTTCGCGAGTTCATCGAACTGCGAGAAAAGCATTTCATCGTGAGTTCCTGAAAGACATTTCTTCCCAGGAAAAGGCCGGGATAAGCTTCATACTCACAACTCACAACTCGGCTGTTGCTAACAGCAAATGGCCAACAGCCAAAAGCGGTTATCCAACAGGCTGTTACCTTGCGGCTTGAAGCTTGCGGCTTGAAGCTTCTTCTACAGCGTCTTCAAATACTCAATCACAGCGCTCCTTTCTTCACCACTTAATTTATCTCCGTATGTATGTCCTTGATTATTGAAGCCTTTTCGGGAGGTATCATATACTTTTTTGTTGATAGGCTTTTGATGAGTGATAATTTTCCATCCCACCTGTTCTGTGTCATAGTTGGATGAAATGGTATCTCTTTGCCAGAATCCGGGACGTGTACTACTATTCAAAAGATGCCCGAGCGTTGGTACAGAACCATTGTGAAGATATGGAGCAGTTGCCCAAATTCCATCAAGGGGAGGAGCCACATATCCCAGTGAAGGCTGAAGTGTTGAGATTGGTTCTGATTGGCTGAACCAGGATTTATTGTACCATCCGGCCAATCCTGATTGGGTGGCAAAATACTGAGCATAATAAGGATCTGTCCCGATTTTGTCGAGCGGGATGATCTTATTGGGATAAGAAATTTCAGCACCATAAGTACCATGACATTTGCTACAATTTTTCTCAAAAACTTTTTGACCCTGAATGGCCAGTTCCTGATTGATATCTGCAGGAAATGCAGGTGGTTTGAGTTGAGCAGCCCAGGCTACCACATCCTGAAAATGTTGCCATACTTCTCTGGCTTCAGTGCTGTCTTTTACTCCCAATACTGAAGCCTGCATGAGGAGTTTGGAAAAACTCCCTCTTCCCATACCATTATAATATAGTGTACGTTTTTTGCCGACATGCCAGAGAGGGGGAACATCTGCAGCCGGCGTTTCTCCTTCAATGTCAAATTGAGCTTTTGAAGTATAATGTAAGTCTACCGGATCCCGGAAAGCGACACAGGCTTCCTCCAGTCTGAAAGCAGGATTTGGTCCTACGAAAGGTGTTACTATTCGGGGTGAGACTTCTTTTTGAAATTGCCAGATATCTTTGAATGATTGATACTCCTGCGAGTTTTTGCCCAATTTACGCTTCACTACCATCGCAGTTAGCCTGAATTTGAAGTTGGGTTTTTTGGTGTAATTCCCGAATGCTTCACCTAATCCGGGGTAATATTGACCATTTAACTCAGACCCATGACAAGTCATGCAGGAACCGCTCATCACAGAGATATTTCTTCTGTCAGTGAACAAGTTGACTGCTTTTCCAAATCTGGTTTTAATAGTGTCTTTGTCCCACACCTGAGCCGGGTCAAATGAGTCACCCAGAGCCAGTTTAAGGGGGTAGCCGGATTTTACGTAGTCTCCATAATAAATGTAATCAAAACCTTTCTCAGGATCTCCGTTTAAGTTAGGCAATTCATCAGAAGGAGCGATTATTGTTTCACCATTATTTTGAGGAGTTACAATTCTCCGGGAATGGCAGGCGGTAAAAACCAAAATTGTAAACAGATAAAAAGAGTATCTGCGGAATGTCCGGCTGATGGTAAGGTTCTGATTCATGTTGTTTCTTCTCCGCATCTAACTGTCTTTATATCTGGAGTGTTGATGAATAAGTGATGTTAATTTTTGATTGTAGAATCTTATCACAAAATTAAATATTACCAAACAGTTGATATTAATAAGGACACACTTTGGTCATCCTAAAAAACAATTATTAATCGCAAGATCAACAAGTGTTACATTTGCAAATAGCGAATTCTAATGAAAGTAACCATTGTTGCCGGGACCAGACCCAATTTTATCAAAGCTGCATCTATCCTTAAGGAGGCACAACGCAGGATTGCAATGGGTGAAAACTGGTTTGAAATGAGATTCGTGCATACAGGACAGCATTATGATCCCGCACTTAGTGATCTCATAATGAAAGAACTCAATTTACCTGATACGGATAATAATCTTATGGCAGGCTCCGGCACCCATGCAGAGCAGACTGCTGAGATCATGATAAAATTCGAAAAAGAATTACTGCAAAACAAGCCGGATTTAGTTATGGTATTTGGAGATGTAAATTCTACCATGGCTTGTGCTATTGCAGCTAAAAAGCTTCAGATCAAAGTCGCTCATATTGAATCAGGATTGAGATCGGGAGATACGGGTATGCCGGAAGAAATCAATAGAATTCTGACCGATAGTATAACTGACTACCATTTTACAACTTCAGAAGCTGCTTCCGAAAATCTTATAAAAGAAGGCAAATCACCCGAAAGCATATTCTTTGTAGGAAATACTATGATTGATACTTTGCTGGATAATGTTGATCAGGCAAAACAAACTGCAGGGAAGGTATCCACCCCGGAACCTTACTTATTATTGACATTGCACCGTCCTGTAAATGTTGATGACCGCATAAAACTCAAAGCCTTAATTGAAAAGATAGTCATTGCTTCACACCCTTTCAAAATAATTTTTCCAGTTCATCCCAGATTACAGGGATTGTTCTCTCAGTCATTTGTAAACTTATCAAATTTATTGATTTTGCCTGCTCAGTCGTACTTTGACTTTCTGACAATCATGATAAATAGCAGAGGCATCATTACCGATTCAGGAGGAATTTCTGAGGAGAGCACGGTATTGAATATTCCTTGTATCACATTGCGCAATAGCACCGAAAGACCGGAGACAATTGATTTAGGGACAAATGTTCTTTGGGACGGAAGTGAAGAAAGCCTGCATACATTAATTGAACAAATTAAAAACGGCCAATGGAAACAATCCCGGATTCCGGAATTGTGGGATGGAAAAACAGCAGGGCGAATCTGGGACTGCTTGTATGAAATGAAAGTTTGCAATTGAAATCACAATTTTGGTGCAATATCCATTTTGTTATATTAATATTCATTAGCAAGCTGTTATCCTAAACACGCAATTTCTACGTATGTAAAAATACATATGATTTGGCACAAGACTATGGTCTTAAACCAGGGGTAGCAGATATGAGATCAGGGCAGAATTTAAATACACCTTATTTGTGTAGATTAAACAAACCAATATTTGCTGCAAAAATTACCACTTCTGACAAATTGCTATTTTTTTACCACCTGAACCAACGGTATTGGTTAATATCGTGTTACTAGTGGGGATTGAACAGATTAAAAAATAATATGATGTTTTTCAGAAAAGTGACATATATTTGTATCGTTAATAATGCGCGCATACAATGATCATCGAGCTATATAGCTGGCTGAGTAACAGAATAGTATCCAAATGGGTAGTATTGGCACTAGATGTATTCATAGTGTTTTTCTGCTATCATATTGCTGTTTTACTCCGTTTTAATTTTGAAATTGGATCCATACTTCCCAAAGTTATCTTTCTGCAGAGTGCCTTCGTAGCATCTTTTTATCTGTTAAGTTTTCTCATAGCGCGCTCTTACACTGGAATTGTAAGACACACCGGATTGTATGATGCATTGAAGGTTTTGCAGGCTACAATGCTTTCCCTGTTTATAGGTACCATTATTTCCTTCTTTTCATTTGATACAAACGCTGCCTGGATAGAACTGTCCAGATCTGTTCTGTTTATACATTTCTTTTTAACACTGTTTTTCTTATTGGCACTTCGTTTTGCTATTAAGGCTACTTTCAGATATTTTGGAAAAGGTAATAAAATTGAAGCCACTAATGTTGTAATATATGGAGCGGGTACCCTGGGAATTATTACACAAAATTCACTTCTTAAAGATAATGCGCGTAAGTATGTTGTGGTTGCCTATCTGGATGACAATCCGGCTAAGTGGAATAAACAGGTCGATGGTATTCCGGTATATTCAGTAGAAGCTTATTTGAAGAATGGCAAACCAAAAAAGCATAATCTGCAGGAGATCATCATCGCCATCAAGGATTTGCACCCTCAAAGAAGAAAGGAAGTAGCGGAAATGGCATTAGAAGCTGAAGTTCGTATCGGAGTGGTTCCACCTGTTCACAGCTGGATACAAGGCTCTTTGACAGGAAAGCAAATAAAAAATGTCAGGATTGAAGATCTGCTCGAGAGGGAATCCATCAAATTGGACAGTCTTAATATCAAGCGTTCTGTTCAGAATAAAATAGTATTGGTAACGGGCGCTGCGGGATCTATTGGGTCCGAAATAGCCAGGCAATTACTGCATTATGAGCCGGTAGAAATTATCCTGTTGGATCAGGCAGAAAGTCCGCTTTTTGATCTGGATATGGAATTAAGGAATCAATTCCCAAAGCAACATACCAAGATCAAATGGGTAGTCGGAGATGTGACTAATCAACAGAGAATGACTCAGTTGTTTAAAAGATACAGACCTTCCATGATCTATCATGCCGCTGCTTATAAGCATGTTCCTATGATGGAAGAAAATCCATATGAAGCTATTCAGACAAATGTAATGGGCACCAAAATCATTGCAGATCTGGCAGTGGAGTTTGGAGTCAAGAAATTTGTTATGGTTTCAACAGATAAAGCCGTGAATCCTACAAATGTGATGGGTGCCAGCAAAAGACTGGCTGAAGTATATGTTCAGTCATTTGCTTCAGAACCAATGGTAGGTACCCAATTTATAACCACCAGATTTGGTAATGTATTAGGCTCTAATGGGTCTGTGATTCCGGTCTTCAAAAAACAGATAGAGAAGGGCGGTCCGGTTACTATCACTCACCCTGATATAACTAGGTATTTTATGACGATTCCGGAAGCTTGCAATCTGGTTTTGGAAGCAGGCGCCATGGGAAATGGTGGAGAAATATTTGTCTTCGATATGGGCGAGTCAGTAAAGATCCTGGATCTTGCTAAAAAAATGATCAGCTTATCCGGCCTCAGATTGAATAAAGATATTGAAATACAATTCACAGGTTTGAGACCCGGAGAAAAATTATTTGAAGAGCTGCTCGCAAATGAGGAAAATACACTGGCGACCCATCATCCTCAAATTCTCATTGCAAAAACTAACATCCAGAATCGCCATAAGGTGAAAATGTTTATGCTCGAAATGGAAAGGAGTATTGACGGAGAAAACGAGTACATGTTGATTAGAAGATTAAAGTCATTCCTACCTGAATTTGTCTCTAATAATTCCCGCTTTTCCACACTGGATTCTACCATCCAGGAGTAATTGTGATTAATTATCACTAAAATTTTATAATAGTGGAGCATATTATCAAATCATTCTGTAAGATTTGACTTCTATTTTTCATGATATTTTCTTTCCTTGTTTACCTAATCTCAATTGAAGTTTAAATTTGGATAGCCTTACATTTATTAAGCTAATCTGAGTACATTTAATTATTGAAATTTGATTTATACAAGCGTTGTTCAAGTTCAAAATAATGACAGTTAAATTATTTACACTAGGTTTTCTATTTTTTTTAATTCCTTCTAATATATTCGCTCAGGCAGATTCCATTCCGGAATCTGATTCCATACCAAAATTGCGCACAGCAAGATATGCCACCATGCCATTAACTTATTTGGATGACCTGTATGTCCAAAGTGTTTACCTCGCAGGAACTCAGAACAAACGAATCCATCTTGGTATCAAACCTTACAGGTATGATATGATGGACCGCATGGAATGGGATGAGGAGAATTTTGACTGGACTGCTGCTCCTTTCAGGCAATTTCATCTGAGAGATGATGACTTTGCAATGATAAACACACAACCTGAATTTTGGCCGGGAAATTATGCTTCTGGTTTGAGAAGGGGGATCCATAATAAGCTGTTTAACTCCTCCCTTATTGAACTGAGAGAATCGAAAAATAATCGCCACGAAAGATTCAACATCACCATAAATCCTATTCTGAATCTGGAATTGGGTACTGAAAGAAATGCAGCCTGGAAGAGTAATTACCTGAATACGAGGGGAATTTGGGTCAATGGAAATATAGGAAAATTCAGCTTTTATTCCATGGTAACAGAAAATCAGGGCCGATTTCCGCAGGTGTATGCATTACAATACCAAAGATCAAGAAATGCCCTGGGATGGGGTTGGTCCAGAGGATTTAAGGATAATGGATTTGACTTTTCTCAGGCAATGGCAGAAATAAATTACACACCCAATAATTATTTCAGTTTTACATTGGGGCATAGCAAACAATTTTTAGGGGAAGGATACAGGTCTCTCATTCTCTCAGACAATGCCATGCCTTACACATTTTTTAGACTGGAGACTACTTTAGGCAGCCTGAAATATATCAATATTTGGTCAACTCATCTGGATGACACAAGGTCTGCGCAATTTGGGGGAATAAATTACAGAAAGCATACGGCTACTCATCTTTTGAGCTGGAATATAACTAAGAAATGGAATATTAATGTCTTTGAATCCATTGTTCTGGGAAGCGATACAACCAGGGCTACAGGAAACTGGGATTTACACTACCTCAATCCTATCATATTCTATCGTACGCTGGAATATAGCACCGGATTCACGACAGGGAATGCTATGCTGGGGGGTGGAACAGGTTACACTATCACAAAGGGATTGAGAGCATATGCTCAGATCTTCATTGATGACTTCAAAATGAGTGCATTCCGCGAGTGGAAAGATGGCAATTGGCTGAATTTGTATGCCTGGCAATTTGGATTGAAATATGCAGGCGTATTTCCGCGTGGAAATTTCTCTGTGACTCTAGAGCACAATACCGTCAGACCATTTGTATACAGCCATAGAAGTTCCTTTACCAATTATGCTCATCTTAATGATCCTCTTGCGCATCCATGGGGCTCGGGCTTCAGAGAATTGTTGCTACATACACAATTCAGGTATAAGCGATTATATGCAGAATTATTCGTCAATTATGGAGAAGCTGGATTTAATGCCATGATCAATACCGGGAACGATTTGTTTGTCAGCTATAATGACAGACCATTGGGAGATCTTGGATACTTCATACCAAATGGAAACGCTGTTCGTAAAGGAAATCTCAGGCTTTCCGGAGGGTACATTATCAATATTTCAACGGGATTGATGTTTGAAGCCGGTATCAGATTACGATTTGAAAAACATCTGGTTCTCAACCCGGGTCCAAATCTACCTTATATCTGGATTTTTGCAGGTCTTCGGACTCCGTTAATGAACAGATATCACGATTTGTAGGATTTTCTACTTGCAGAAACTTGACTGATCATTGTTGTCTGATCCTGGATTTTCTCAGGGTCGAAAGGCATTTTCTATTTTTCCCAAATTTTAAATGAATTTTTCTCCTTCAAATTCAGAATTTATTCTGCTATTCTGCTCAAAATCTAGGGCTTACACCTTCTGAGATTTTATCAATGGATATCATCACATAAGATATTTGAATAATATTTAAATGATAATCAAGTGTTTATCTAATTGCTGAATATGATGGATTTGTCTGAGTGTCTCCCCTCTCAATAAGGGTGCTTCAATAAAAAAAAGGACTACTTCACTCAAGAGCACCCGTTTGATCTGTTTTGCGGTGGTACTTTCATGCTGTGATTATATTAAGGTCTATTTAATAAGCAGCACAACAACCTAATTTCAGACGAGCATTTAAATCAACAACCTTATACGGATACTTAAACCCTAGATTATGAAACCGACTGCAGCTTCCTTTGGGAGATTGGTGTACCCAATCATCCTGGTTACTCTTTTGCCATTAATGTCCTTTTCTCTGGATAATATGACCTCAGAGGGCTTATCCATCACTTCAAATCACTTAAATAAATTAAGCATTACTGATTGCAATATTCCTTCTGCTGCCAGCCAATGCACTCCTCCATCTACATTTACCCATGATGTGGTAGTAACTGGAACTCAAAACTGGTCAGCAATACTACCTGGAGTAAACCCAAGCAATATTACCACCACCATTCGCATTTCAGGGAGTGGTACTCTTATTGTTCCAAACAGTGATGTATTACTTAAAAGCTCGAATGCCTTATTGTTAATTGATGGGGTTGAGTTTATTGTAAACAATGGAAACCTAAAACTCGATAATCAGGGTGCAAGAGCCATTTTCAAAAATGCTACGCTCAGAACTTCAGGAAATGTTCAGCAGGTACCACTTACATTTATGTGCATCACAGATTGCACACTGGAAATTGGTGATGAATTAGCTGGTGGTTTGTTTAATACCGGAGGTAGCTCCACTTCTGCAGACTTTCAAAATGATGGAGGATACCGGTATCTGAATAACGTTTGCTTAAATGTCACACACGACCTGCAGCTTTCGAGCACAGGAAACGGGACCATAGCCGGCGGTGGTTTGGATATTTACATTAATGTATGTGCCGAAATAGGTGATCAAGGGGCTAACCATGCTTCCACAGGCATTGTTGATGGTAGCGACAGCGGTAACCTGCAAAATAATAAAGTGATGAAATTTTATGGTTCTCAGTTTAATGTAATTGAGAATATCCAAAATCAGTCATCTTCAACTATGCTTGTTTGCAACACCGGTTTTCGGAACTTGAATGGTAATTTTCAAAATTCAGGGTTACTTGAAGGTTCAGGTCTTTGTCTTGCAATAAGTCAACAAATCAATCAAAATAGCGGGTCATGGACAGCAACAGTTAATAGTTGGTACGCTGCTGATATAGT
The DNA here is from genome assembly GCA_022841345.1 of Saprospiraceae bacterium. Lineage (GTDB taxonomy): Bacteria > Bacteroidota > Bacteroidia > Chitinophagales > Saprospiraceae > SLDF01. The sequence goes on along the minus strand of JALHRR010000012.1, from coordinate 33,840 downwards.
AACCGGTAATCCCCCGCTAGGTCCAGAATCAACTCTTAACAATGTATTGAATCTTTGTTTCGTCTCTTGCTGCGCGGACAATACTAGTAGCAACGTTTGTGCTACAACCAATCCAACAACTCCCCTTTCTGGATTCCTGGTCCTGGTTCGGGGCCACTCAACTTTGACTTCAAACGAAAGTGATGGTCCGGTTGCCATAGGGGGCAATTTGACCGTTAATGGAAATTATCAGGTAGCCAACCAAACCGGTGGGTCATTCTTCGATGGAAACAATCCTAAGCCGGTTGGTCTCCTGGTGAACGGAAGAGTTATTTTTTCCGGTGGTAATTCGGTTCAGGTCAATGGAAACAGTTATGCAAAAATTGGAGATTGTACCGGAGCCAATGTATATGAAAATGGGGGCAACACTCGAATCACTCCGGGGGGATTCAATGCTACTCCACTTGTAAGTGTAAATACCGGCCAACCACAAAATACTGTGTGTCGTCCTGGATTGTTTGATTTTAGTTCGGCATTTACAAGTTTAAATGCTCTTGCGATCGGAATTGCAGCTTGTGAGAATAATGTGATCATGAACAATGCCAATGGTCAACCCCTGCCAAATCAAAATAGTCCGGGTAGTCAGGCATATATCACCCTTCAAAGTAATAAGACAAATATTTTAAACCTGTCTGGTTCTGCATTAAGTCAGATCCAGACTTTGACATTTACAAACCTTCCAACGGCAACTCGTCCGCTGGTCATTAATGTTAATGCGAGTGGAAGCTTTTCCTGGAACGTATTCAATATGGCAGGAATTGGCGATAATGAAGGAAAATATATCATCTGGACATTTAATAATACAACAACGCTAACACTTTCAGGTGGAGGTACTATGAAAGGTACATTGTTTGTTCCGGGTGCAAATTTGATTAAGAACTCCACAGGAAATATTGATGGAGCAGTCGTGGCTAAAAGCTTTGTTCAGACAGGTGGTGAAATTCACTACTATCCTTTTTCTGCTCAAATCTCAGTGTGCGATTGTGACGTTGACCCTTGTGAGTCTTTAGTCCTTAATTGTGCTCCGGATATCACTGTTGATTGCGGAACAAGTTTTGACCCTACAGTTACTGGCTGGGCTACGGGAGGACCAAATCTGACATATGTTGACAATGTTGCACTGAATGGATGTAATAACACCGGAAATATTGAAAGAGTATGGACAGTTACCAATAGCTGTGACGAGACACAAGTATGTTACCAAAACATTACTGTCATAGATAATGACGCTCCGGTTTTTGAAGGAGGCAATTCAAATAATTGCTGGCCAAATGGAATTGCATCGACTACATTCAATACAGCTGAATCTGTTATGAATCAGTTTGATGAATTTTTCTTTGTAACGGACGGAAGAATTGGTAATAACTCAACATCAGGTGAAAATGAATTGGGTATTCATAACTTCAGCCCTTACACTGCATATGCAAATCAACAGTTCGCATGGCCAAAAGGAGTAGACGTTTCTTTTTCTATTGTGTATAATCCTAATGCTGCTAATGCTGCAGATCGTTTTATTTATACAGTGACGAATGGATCTACGCAAAGAATTCTAAAATATAATCCTGCTTCAAATTATAGCTGGCCATTGGATTTTGATGGTATCTGGCTTTATGGAAACATTAAAACTAATACGACTTTACTTATAAAAAACTTAACAATTAATGGAACACTGTTAAGTCAGACTTTTGGTATGACCAACACCTCTTCCTCTACAAAGTATATTAATGAAATATTGACCGGAGCAGATTTTCAAAATGGATTCACGATCACCGGTTTGGTAAAAATGGATTGGGGTGGTACGATGCCAACTGGAGGAGATCTGGTATTCAAATTTAAACTTGGAAAACTGGAATGTGCCCCTTCACTTAATTGTGTGGAGGATTTATTGGTTACATCAGGTCAGGGTAATATGAGCCAAACTATCCAAAACTGGCTGAACAGTGTTACTGCCGATGATGAATGTGGCGGTGTAACTGTTACAAATAATTATAATGGCTCAACGGTTTGTGGCGACTACACAGTGGTTTTCACTGCAACAGATGCATGTGGGAATTCTTCAACTTGCTCTGCATTACTAACCATCATTGACAATGTGCCTCCTGTCTTTACACCTGTAACTGAGACACTCACATTAAACTGCACATCGCCAATCCCGCCATTTGTTCCTTTCACAGCAACAGATAACTCGGGGAATGTAAATGTAGTTTGTGATGAAACTACTATTCATTCCGCAGAAGGTCTGCAGATTTGTGAAGTAACTAATATGAGTGCTCCAGGAGAGAATCACCCAAGGATTGCATATTTTGAGCAAATGCCTGGTGCTGCCAACAATTACTTCAAAGTAGAATCAGCGCAATTTATCCGTTACGGTGATGGTACTGCGAAGATTTCCGGCGTTATGTCCCATACAACTAATGATCAGCTAGCCTGGGAGTTTGAAGTGCATTTCAGAAATGCACGCAACTGGACACAATGGTCTGCATTAGGAAGAACTTATATGGTGAATGGTGGAGTAAATGCACATCTAAGCCTGATGTATTATGAAATGGATCCTACTAAATCTAATACCTTTACAGGAATCAGAGCATATCAGGGATCTAACCTGACAGTGTCACATACTCCTGCCGATTTTATGAAAGGCTTCCAGCTTGGAAATTGGGGAAATGTATTCACATCTAATTTTGGCTTCGGTGGATGGATGAAATACAGCGGTCAAATTCAATACAATGGCCAAACTTTGAATAGAAGTAATGTACAGGCAGATTTCAACTTGAATCTGGGATGCCAACCTCCTATCGAAGAATGTGTAGATATCATTACAAGAACTTGTGTTGCTACAGATGCTTGTGGAAATTCTGCAACCCAGACGCAAACAATCTTAATTGTCGATGAGACTGCTCCTGCATTCACATACGTTCCTGCCAATTACTCTGCGGACTGTGAAGATGCGCTTGTGTTTGAAAATGCAACTGCTGCAGACGCATGCAGCAACGCTACGGTTACAGAAATCAGCCGTGACACCGTACCGGGTGTTTGTGAATATACTTTCACAATCAATCGTACTTTCAAAGCTGTTGATGAGTGTGGAAATGAAACATTTGCATATCAAATTATCACTGTATCTGATACAGAAGCTCCGGTTATTACCGGAATTACCCCGACAGTGTCTGTTACTTGTACAAATGAAGTTCCTGATGGAATGCCAATGGTTACTGATAATTGTTCTGAGGTTGATCTGGATATGTTCCAGGAAATCGTACCCGGAGAATGTGAAGGCAATTATACAATTATCAGAACATACACAGCAACAGATGCATGTGGTAATTCTTCAACAGCTTTACAAACCATTACAGTAATCAATAGTGAGGCTCCTGTAATTGAAGTGTGCGCGCCAAACATTACGATCACTGATTGCAATGGTAGTGTACCGGCACCTGATGACAGTGATATTGAAGTGAGCTCTGTTTCCTGTGATCCGACTCAAAACACATGTACCTATACTGTAGGCTGTGTGACTTATGAAGTAATCAGCAACACAGTAAATGGAACTGTCAGAACAGTATCCATCAGAGTTACAAGCAACTGCTTCCACGATATTTCTTATGTTGCATTCCAATTACCGGGAGTACCTGCATTGTCACCTGCAAACAACAGCACTTACATTGGAACTTTAGGAAATTACCATGTTGAGAACACAACTAATAATCCTTTCTATTCTATCAAATTTGAATCAATAGGAGATCCATTTAACAATGGAGAATCTGAAACATTTACATATACACTCCCAGCGGGTGCGGTTTATCAGACTTTGTTGATTGAAGCAAAAGCTGCAACAAACAAATACAGAACTGAGGTTTCTTTAATTCCTTGTGATACCGAACCTGAGTACACAATTACCTGGGAAGGTGACGAAGATAATGGCGCCACTGGCTGTATTGGTGATGAGAGAGTGGTAACGCGTACCTGGAGAGTTACAAATTCTTGTGGACAGTTTGTAGAATGTGAGCAACTTATCCAGTTTACTCCCGATACACAGGCACCTGTTTTCACAAGTGTACCTCAAAGTTACAATGCTTCATGTGATGAGACATTGGTTTATGCAATGCCGACCGCAACAGATCATTGTAGTATCCCAACTGTAGAGGAATTGCCAAGAGATACTGATGTAGATGGATGTGTTACTACAATAGTTCGTACTTTCAAAGCGACTGATGAATGTGGAAATACTACCACTGTAAGCCAAACAATTGTAGTTACGGATGATGAAGCACCGGTATTTGCATCTATTCAGGAGTCATTGACAATTACTTGTACTTCTTCTATTCCGGAGTTTGTACCATTTAGCGCTACTGACAATTGTGGAAATCCATCAGTTGTTTGCGAAGAGACTTCGATCGAAGCATTGGAAGGTGTTCAATTCTGTGATGTGGCTAACATGAGTGCTCCAGGGGAGAATCACCCAAGGATTGCTTATTTTGAACAAATGCCGGGTGCTAGTAACAACTATTTCAAAGTAGAATCAGCAGAATTTGTTCGTTACGGTGATGGTACTGCGAAAATTTCCGGTATAATGTCTCATACAACGAATGATCAGCTAGCCTTTGAGTTTGAAGTGCATTTCAGAAATGCTCGCAACTGGACTCAATGGTCTGCATTAGGCAGAACATATATGACAAATGGTGGAGGAAATGCATTTCAAAACCTGACTTATTATGAGATGGATCCAACCCAATCCAATACATTTACTGGAATCAGAGCTTATCATGGTTCTAACCTGACTGTGTCACATACTCCTGCCGATTTTATGAAAGGCTTCCAATTAGGAAATTGGGGAAATGTATTCACATCTAATTTTGGTTTCGGTGGATGGATGAAATACAGCGGACAAATAAAATACAATGGTCAAACCTTAAATAGAAACAATGTTCAAGCAGACTTTAATCTGAATCTGGGTTGTGCTCAGGAAATACCACAGTGTGCAGACATATTAGTAAGAACTTGTGTTGCTACTGATGCATGTGGAAATTCATCCAGCAAAACACAAACAATCGTCATCACTGATGATATAGCTCCTGTGTTTACATATGTTCCTGCCAACTACAACGCAGACTGTGAAGATGCCCTTGTTTTTGAAAATGCTACTGCTACAGACGCGTGCAGTAATGTTACGATAACAGAAATTCGTGATACAGTGCCAGGTGTATGTGAATATACTTTCACAATCAATCGTACTTTCAGAGCTGTTGATGAGTGTGGAAATGAAACATTTGCATATCAAACCATCACTGTATCTGATACAGAAGCTCCGGTTATTACCGGAATTACCCCGACAGTGTCTGTTACCTGTACAAATGAAGTTCCTGATGGAATGCCAATGGTTACTGATAATTGTTCTGAGGTTGATCTGGATATGTTCCAGGAAATCGTACCTGGAGAATGTGAAGGCAATTATACAATTATCAGAACATACACAGCAACAGATGCGTGTGGTAATTCCTCAACGGCTTTACAAACCATTACAGTAATCAATAGTGAGGCTCCGGTCATTGAAGTGTGCGCTCCAAACATTACAATCACTGATTGCAATGGAAGCTTACCGGCACCGGATGACAGCGATATTGAAGTGAGCTCTGTTTCCTGTGATCCGACTCAAAACACATGTACTTATACTGTTGGCTGCGTGACTTATGAAGTGATCAGCAATACAGTAAATGGTGCAGTAAGAACTGTATCCATCAGAGTTACAAGCAACTGCTTCCACGATATTTCTTATGTTGCATTCCAATTACCGGGAGTACCTGCATTGTCACCTGCAAACAACAGCACTTACATTGGAACTTTAGGAAATTACCATGTTGAGAACACAACTAATAATCCTTTCTATTCTATCAAATTTGAATCAATAGGAGATCCATTTAACAATGGAGAATCTGAAACATTTACATATACACTCCCAGCGGGTGCGGTTTATCAGACTTTGTTGATTGAAGCAAAAGCTGCAACAAACAAATACAGAACTGAGGTTTCTTTAATTCCTTGTGATACCGAACCTGAGTACACAATTACCTGGGAAGGTGACGAAGATAATGGCGCCACTGGCTGTATTGGTGATGAGAGAGTGGTAACGCGTACCTGGAGAGTTACAAATTCTTGTGGACAGTTTGTAGAATGTGAGCAACTTATCCAGTTTACTCCCGATACACAGGCACCTGTTTTCACAAGTGTACCTCAAAGTTACAATGCTTCATGTGATGAGACATTGGTTTATGCAATGCCGACCGCAACAGATCATTGTAGTATCCCAACTGTAGAGGAATTGCCAAGAGATACTGATGTAGATGGATGTGTTACTACAATAGTTCGTACTTTCAAAGCGACTGATGAATGTGGAAATACTACCACTGTAAGCCAAACAATTGTAGTTACGGATGATGAAGCACCGGTATTTGCATCTATTCAGGAGTCATTGACAATTACTTGTACTTCTTCTATTCCGGAGTTTGTACCATTTAGCGCTACTGACAATTGTGGAAATCCATCAGTTGTTTGCGAAGAGACTTCGATCGAAGCATTGGAGGGTGTTCAATTCTGCGATGTTCAAAATATGAATTACAGTGGTGAAAGTGCGCCGAGAATGGCCTGGTTTACAGAAATGCCGGGAGCACCGAACAATTTCTTCAAAGTAGAAAGTGCAAATTTTGTACAATTTGGAGACGGTACAGCTACCCTGACAGGAGTAATGTCTCATATCAATAATGATGAACTTGCATGGGAATTTGAAGTAAACTTCAGAAATGCAAGAAACTGGACGGAATGGTCTGCGCTTGGCAGAACTTATAAAATGGAAGCTGTATCCGGAAATGACTATCAAACATGGACTTATTATGAAATGGATCCTACACAACCAAATACTTTAACTGGTATCAGAGCATATGCAGGTTCCAATATCACCATGTCACATATGCCGGCTAATTACAATATGGGCTTCCAGGTGGGTCACAAAGCCAATTCATTTACCAATACATTCGGTATGAGTGGCTGGGTATTCTATAGTGGTCAGATTCACTACAATGGTCAAACTTACAATAGAAGTAACAAACAGGGAGATTTCAATTTGAACCTTGGATGTGCTGAACAAATACCGCAATGTGCTGATGTACTGATAAGAACTTGTGTCGCTACAGATGCTTGTGGAAATTCATCCAGTAAAACCCAAACAATCGTCATTACAGATGATATAGCTCCTGTGTTTACATATGTTCCTGCAAACTACACAGCAAATTGTGAAGATCTGTTGGTTTATGAAACAGCTTCTGCAACAGATGCTTGCGGAGATGTGACTGTTACAGAGTTGCCAAGAGATACGATTGAAGGAAACTGTGTTAACAGATATGTTATCACCCGTACTTTCAGAGCAGTGGATGAATGTGGAAATGAATCATTTGCTTACCAAACAATCACAGTAGTAGACAATACTGCTCCAACATTTACACATGTTCCTGTAAATTATACCGCTTCATGTGAAGAAATACTGACTTATACAGATGCAACTGCAACTGATAATTGTGGAATTGCAAATGTTACAGAATCAAGAGACACTGTGGATGGAAACTGTGCTAACAGATATCTGATTATCAGAACATTTACAGCAACGGATCTTTGTGGAAACACTGCAACTGCTACTCAGACCATCACTGTGGTTGACAATACGCCTCCGGTTAATACAAATCCTCCCGCAGACGTAATTGTTAATTGCGGAGATATCATTCCGGCTTATGTACCAACTTTCACAGATAACTGCGATGGACCAATTGATGTACAAACAATTCTTCCATTTGTTATCGGCCATTGTGGTGTAGAAGCAATTGAAACTTATATAGCTACTGATGTTTGCGGAAATCAAACCACAGTGACCAGAACTTTAATTTTCGTTGATGAAATCAACCCAACATTCACTTCAGTTCCTGCAAACTACACTGCTTCTTGCGAGCAAACACTTACATATGCCCCGGCATTTGCAACGGACAATTGTGGAAATGCTTTGGTTAGTGAGACAAGAGACACTACAGATGGAGTCTGTGCAAATGAGTATATCATCGTAAGAACTTTCACAGCGACAGATGTATGTGGAAATACTGCCTCTGCATCACAGTCCATAACTATTACTGATGAAGTAGCACCTACATTTACTTTTGTACCTGCTAACTATACTGCTGTTTGCACCGACGTGCTGGTTTTAACACCGGCTACTGCAACTGATAATTGTGGAATAGCAACTGTCACAGAAATAAGAGATACTATCCCTGGAAATTGTCCAAATGAATCAAGTATCGTGAGAACTTTCACTGCCACTGATTTATGCGGAAATACTGCAACTGCCTCTCAAACCATCACAATAACTGATGAAGTAGCACCTACATTCACATATGTACCTGCTAATTATTCAGCAACATGCAACACGACACTCACTTTTGAAAATGCAACGGCTACTGATAATTGTGGAACTGCAGTTGTAACAGAAGTAAGAGATACTGTTCCGGGAAATTGTCCAAATGAGATGAGTATTGTAAGGACATTCACTGCTACTGACCTATGTGGTAACACAAGAACAGCTACTCAGACAATCAATGTTATTGATGAAGTAGATCCAACCTTTACTTTTGTACCTGCTAATTATTCTGCAGTTTGTTATACAACACTAACTTTTGATGCAGCAACAGCTACAGACAATTGTGGAACTGCAAGTGTTACTGAAGCGAGAGATACAGTGCCAGGAACTTGTATCAATGAATTTACCATCGTGAGAACTTTCACGGCTACAGATCTTTGTGGAAATACTGCAACAGCAACACAGACTATCACTGTAACTGACGAAGTTGCTCCAACATTTACATATGTACCTGCCAATTACAGTGCTTCCTGCGAAGAAGAAATTGTTTATGACAACGCAACAGCTACTGACAACTGCGGTAATGCAAATGTCACTGAATCAAGAGATACAGTGCCTGGAACTTGTGCAAATGAATATGTAATAGTGAGAACATTCACTGCCACTGACCTTTGTGGTAATACAGCAACAGCAACTCAGTCTATCAGTATTAATGATATTATCGCTCCGGTATTTGTTAATGTGCCGGCAGATCTGGTATTTAACTGTACTGACGATATTCCAGTATTTGTACCATTTACAGCGACTGATAACTGTGGAAATCCTACAGTAGTTTGCGAAGAAACCCAAATGGAAGCATTGGAAGGATATCAGGAATGTGATGTCCTCAATATGGACTATTCTCCAGAGCCTGCGCCTAGAATGGGTTGGTTCCAAAATATGCCGGGTACTCCTGATGCTTACTTCAGCGTAGAGCAAGCTAATTTCATGCAATTTGGTGATGGAACTGCTCACTTAACTGGTGTGATGACTCATCATAGCAATCCTGATCTGGCATGGGAGATTGATATCTGGTTCAGAAACGCAAGAACATGGACTGAATGGTCAGCTTTAGGAAGATCATATAAGTATGAGCAAATATCAGGTGATTATTACCTGGATATGCTTTACTTTGAAATGGATGATACAAAAAATAATACATTAACCGGTATCAGAGACTATGCAGGCTCAGCGCTTACTGTAGTTCATATGCCGGCAGATTATACTTATGGTTTCCAATATGGCGAAGGTGGAAATGCCTTCACAACTGCCTTTGGATTTGGTGGATGGATGAAATATTCAGGCAATATTGTTTACAATGGCCAATCTCATCCAAGATTTAGCGTAGCTGCCGACTTCAATTTTGAAATGAACTGTGGCTCTAATCTCATTGGAGAATGTGCTGACCTATTGATCAGAACTTGCGTAGCAACAGATGCATGTGGAAATCAAACTACTGCTCAACAAATCATCACTTTGATTGACGATGTAGCTCCTGAATTCACATATGTTCCTGCTAACTATACTACTGACTGTGATGTCGCTGTGGTGTTCGATGCAGCTACTGCAGAAGACAATTGCAGCTTTGCTGAAATTACTGAGACAAGAGATACAATTCCTGGAACTTGCGCATACAATTATGACATCGTAAGAACATTTACTGTGGTAGATGAATGCGGAAATGAAAATACAGCAACACAGACAATTTCTGTAAGAGATGTGGATGCCCCGGTATTCCAGAATGTTCCGGCAAACTATACAGCAAGCTGTGAAGATGTACTTATATATACAACTCCTACTGCAATTGACAATTGTGGAACTGCAGTTGTTGTTGAATCTCCAAGAGATACAATTCCTGGAAATTGCATAAATGAATATACTATCGTCAGAACTTTTGTAGCAACAGACGACTGTGGAAATAGTACTTCTGTATCTCAGACAATCAATGTTGTAGACGATACAAACCCAACATTCACTTTTGTTCCTGCTAGCTACACTGAAGTTTGTAATACTGTATTAACTTTTGCTCCTGCTACTGCTACAGACAATTGTGGAAATGCTGTAGTGACAGAAGCGAGAGACACTATTCCGGGAAGATGTGCTAATGAATTCTCTATTCTTAGAACATTCACAGCAACTGACCTTTGTGGAAATACCTCGACTGTAACTCAAACTATCTTTGTGATAGATGATGTAGCTCCAACATTCACATTTGTTCCTGCAAACTATGCCGCATCTTGCGAAGAAGTACTTACATATGCCGCTGCAACTGCTACAGACAACTGTGGAACTGCAAATGTGACAGAAGTAAGAGACACAACTTTTGGCCAGTGTGTAAATGAATTCACAATACTAAGAACATTCACTGCAACTGACCTTTGCGGAAATACTGCAACTGCCACTCAAACTATCACAGTGACAGATGAAGTCAATCCAACATTTACATTTGTACCTGCTAATTATTCAGCTTCATGTGAAACAGTGTTGACTTTTGCACTTGCGACAGCTACTGACAATTGTGGAATTGCTACAGTTACAGAAGTAAGAGATACTACGCCTGGTTCATGCATTAACAGATTCAGTATCCTGAGAACTTTCACAGCAACTGACCTTTGCGGAAATACAGCTACTGCCACTCAAACGATAACAGTAACTGATGATATAAAGCCAACATTCACATTTGTTCCTGCCAGCTATTCAGCTGTTTGTAATACTGAATTGACTTTTGTACCAGCAACAGCAACTGACAACTGTGGAACAGCAACGGTTACTGAAGTCAGAGATACTTTACCAGGACTATGTCCAAATGAATTTTACATTGTAAGAAGATTTACAGCAACTGACTTATGTGGAAATACTAAAACTGCATCTCAGACAATCAACGTAAGAGATCAAATAGCACCAACATTCACATTTGTACCAGCAAGTTATTCTCAGGTATGTAATACTGAATTAACTTTTGATAGTGCGACAGCAACAGACAACTGCGGTACTGCAAGTGTGACAGAGGTGAGAGATACGCTGCCTGGTGTTTGTGCAAATGAATTCTCCATCAGAAGAACATTCACTGCCACTGACCTGTGTGGAAACACAGCAACTGCAACTCAGACCATCAGCGTAACTGATGAAGTACCACCTACATTTACATTTGTACCTGCAGGTTATAGTATCGCTTGTGATGATCCGATCGTTTATCAGGATGCAACTGCAACTGATAACTGTGGAACTGCAACCGTTACAGAAGTAAGAGATACAGTTTTAGGTAACTGTTTATACAACTTCGATATAATCAGAACATTTACAGCTACTGATCTTTGTGGCAATACTTCTACAGCTACTCAAACGATAGTTGTCAGAGATACTTTAGCTCCATTGTTCACATTTATCCCTGGTGGATTTACTGCAACTTGCAGTGATATCCTGACGCTTGTACCGGCAACGGCTATTGATAATTGTGGAATTCCTGTTGTAACAGAAGTAAGCGATACTATACCAGGATTATGTGCTAATGAATATACTATCATAAGAACATTCACAGCAACTGACCTTTGCGGTAATACAAGAACTGCAACACAGACAATCAATATAACTGATGAAGTTGCTCCTACATTCACATTTGTTCCTGCAAGTTATTCTCAGGTATGTAATACTGAATTAACATTCGCAACTGCAACAGCAATGGACAACTGTGGAATCGCAATCGTGACAGAAGTAAGAGATACTACTCCTGGAACATGTGCGAATGAATTCTCTATACTGAGAACATTCACAGCAACTGACCTTTGTGGAAATACTGCTACTGCTACTCAGACTATCACAGTAACTGACGAAGTTTCACCTACATTCACGTTTGTACCTGCAAGTTATTCTGCAGTATGTAATACAGAACTGACTTTTGCTGCTGCAACAGCTACAGACAACTGTGGAACAGCAAGTGTAACAGAGGTGAGAGACACGACAGCTGGTAATTGTGCAAATGAATTCTCCATACTGAGAACATTCACTGCTACTGACCTTTGTGGAAATACAGCAACTGCAACACAGACAATCAGTGTAACAGACGAAGTTGCTCCAACTTTCACATTTGTACCTGCAGGTTATACTATCGCTTGCGATGATCCGATCGTTTATCAGGATGCAACTGCAAGTGATAACTGTGGAACTGCAGCGGTTACTGAAGTAAGAGATACAGTTTTGGGCAACTGTCTGTATAATTTTGACATAATCAGAACATTTACAGCAACTGATCTTTGTGGCAACACATCGACAGCAACTCAGACAATTAGTGTCAGAGATACTTTAGGACCATTATTTACATTTATTCCTGCAGGATATACTGCTTCATGCAGTGATCAATTAGTTTTTGCACCTGCGACAGCAGTTGATAATTGTGGCATTCCGGTTGTGACAGAATCTAGAGATACTGTTCCGGGTTCATGTGTGAATGAGTTTACTATAATAAGAACATTCACAGCTACAGATCTCTGCGGAAATACAAGAACTGCTACACAGACGATCAATGTGATTGACGAGGTAGATCCGATTTTCACATTTGTACCTGCGAGCTATTCTGCAGTTTGTGCTTCTGAATTGACATTTGCAGTTGCAACAGCTACAGATAATTGCGGAATTCCTGTAGTAACAGAAGTGAGAGATACTACCCCTGGATCATGTGCCAATGAATTCTCAATTCTGAGAACATTCACTGCAACTGATCTTTGTGGAAATACAGCTACTGCAACTCAAACGATAACAGTAACTGATGAAGTTGCTCCTACATTCACATTTGTACCTGCAAGTTATTCTCAGGTATGTAATACTGAATTAACATTCGCAGTTGCAACAGCTACAGACAACTGTGGAATTGCAATCGTGACTGAAGTAAGAGATACAACTGTCGGAGTTTGTGCCAATGAATTCTCAATTCTGAGAACATTCACAGCAACTGACCTTTGTGGTAATACTGCAACAGCAACTCAGACTATCACAGTAACTGACGAAGTTGCACCTACATTCACGTTTGTACCTGCAAGTTATTCTGCAGTATGTAATACAGAACTGACTTTTGCTTCTGCAACAGCTACAGACAACTGTGGAACAGCAAGTGTGACAGAGGTGAGAGACACGACAGCTGGTAATTGTGCCAATGAATTCTCCATACTGAGAACATTCACTGCTACTGACCTTTGTGGAAATACAGCAACTGCAACACAGACAATCAGTGTAACAGACGAAGTTGCTCCAACTTTCACATTTGTACCTGCAGGTTATACTATCGCTTGCGATGATCCGATCGTTTATCAGGATGCAACTGCAAGTGATAACTGTGGAACTGCAGCGGTTACTGAAGTAAGAGATACAGTTTTGGGCAACTGTCTGTATAATTTTGACATAATCAGAACATTTACAGCAACTGATCTTTGTGGCAACACATCGACAGCAACTCAGACAATTAGTGTCAGAGATACTTTAGGACCATTATTTACATTTATTCCTGCAGGATATACTGCTTCATGCAGTGATCAATTAGTTTTTGCACCTGCGACAGCAGTTGATAATTGTGGCATTCCGGTTGTGACAGAATCTAGAGATACTGTTCCGGGTTCATGTGTGAATGAGTTTACTATAATAAGAACATTCACAGCTACAGATCTCTGCGGAAATACAAGAACTGCTACACAGACGATCAATGTGATTGACGAGGTAGATCCGATTTTCACATTTGTACCTGCGAGCTATTCTGCAGTTTGTGCTTCTGAATTGACATTTGCAGTTGCAACAGCTACAGATAATTGCGGAATTCCTGTAGTAACAGAAGTGAGAGATACTACCCCTGGATCATGTGCCAATGAATTCTCAATTCTGAGAACATTCACTGCAACTGATCTTTGTGGAAATACAGCTACTGCAACTCAAACGATAACAGTAACTGATGAAGTTGCTCCTACATTCACATTTGTACCTGCGAGCTATTCTCAGGTTTGTAATACAGAATTAACATTTGCGAATGCAACTGCTGCAGACAACTGTGGTATTGCCATCGTGACTGAAGTGAGAGATACAACTCCGGGAACATGTGCCAATGAATTCTCAATCCTGAGAACATTCACAGCAACTGACCTATGTGGAAATACAGCAACAGCAACTCAGACAATAACTGTAACTGACGAAGTTGCACCAACATTCACATTTGTACCTGCGAGCTATTCTCAGGTTTGTAATACAGAATTAACATTTGCAAATGCGACTGCTACAGACAACTGTGGAATTGCAATTGTGACTGAAGTGAGAGATACTACTCCGGGAACATGTGCGAATGAATTCTCAATCCTGAGAACATTCACTGCTACTGACCTTTGTGGAAATACAGCTACTGCAACTCAGACAATCAGTGTGACTGACGAAGTTGCTCCAACTTTCACATTTGTTCCTGCCAGCTATTCTGCAGTTTGCAATACTGAATTGTCATTTGCAAATGCAACAGCTACTGACAACTGTGGAACCGCGGCGGTCACAGAAGTACGGGATACAATAGATGGAAATTGTGCCAATGAATTCTCAATCCTGAGAACATTCACTGCAACTGACCTTTGTGGAAACACTGCAACTGCTACACAAACAATTACTGTGACTGACGAGGTGGCACCTACCTTCACTTTTGTTCCTGCCAGCTACTCTGCAGTTTGTAATAACAATTTGACTTTTGCACTTGCAACAGCCACTGACAATTGTGGCATAGCAATAGTAACTGAGGTAAGAGATACAACAGATGGATCATGTGCCAATGAATTCTCTATCCTGAGAACCTTCACAGCTACTGACCTTTGCGGTAATACAGCAACGGCTACACAAACAATAACTGTAACCGACGAAGTTGCTCCTACCTTTACATTTGTTCCTGCGAGCTATTCTCAGGTTTGTAATACAGAATTAATATTTGCAAATGCAACTGCTACAGACAACTGTGGTATCGCCATTGTGACTGAAGTGAGAGATACTACTCCGGGAACATGTGCGAATGAATTCTCAATCCTGAGAACATTCACTGCAACTGACCTTTGTGGAAATACAGCAACAGCAACTCAGACGATAACTGTAACTGACGAAGTTGCACCAACATTCACATTTGTACCTGCGAGCTATTCTCAGGTTTGTAACACAGAATTGACATTTGCAAACGCAACTGCTACAGACAACTGTGGAATTGCTAACGTAACTGAAGTAAGAGACACAACTGATGGAGTATGTGCCAATGAATTCTTGATTCTGAGAACATTCACTGCAACTGACCTTTGTGGAAATACTGCAACAGCTACGCAGACAATAACTGTAACAGACGAAGTTGCTCCAACATTTACTTTTGTACCTGCAAGTTACTCTGCAGTATGTAATACAGAATTGACATTTGCTTCTGCTACAGCTACAGACAACTGTGGAACCGCAAGTGTAACAGAAGTAAGAGACACTATAGCTGGTAATTGTGCCAATGAATTCTCCATCCTGAGAACATTCACAGCTACTGACCTTTGTGGAAATACTGCTACTGCTACTCAGACAATCAGTGTGACTGACGAAGTTGCTCCAACCTTCACTTCGGTTCCTGCTAACTACAGTGCTTCTTGTGAAGAGCAGCTTGTTTATACTCCTGCAACAGCAACTGATAACTGTGGTACAGCTGTAGTAACTGAAGCCCGAGATACCATTCCTGGTTCATGTGCCAATGAATTTACAATAGTAAGAACATTCACTGCCACAGATTTATGCGGAAATACAGCTACTGCTACACAATCTATTGCTGTGCATGATTCAATTGCACCAGTCTTCATAGATGTTCCTGCAGATCTTGTATTCAATTGCAATGATGTCCTACCTGAATTTGTTCCTTTCACTGCTACCGATAATTGTGGAGATCCTACAGTAGTCTGTACTGAAACTGAATTGGAAGAACTTCCTGGTGATCCAATCTGTGAAGTATTGAATATGAACTTTACAAGTGATCCTGAATTTGGCGAACCTGCTCCAAGAATTGGATGGTTCCAGAATATGCCGGGTACTCCTGATGCATACTTCAGTGTGGAACAAGCTCAGTTTGAGCGTTTTGAAGATGGCACAGCTCACCTTACAGGTATCATGACTCATCATAGCAATCCTGATCTTGCATGGGAAATCAATGTATGGTTCAGAAATGCAAGAACATGGGCACAATGGTCAGCACTGGGCAGATCATACAAGTATGAGCATATTTCAGGAGATTTCTACCAGGATATGCTGTACTATGAAATGGACGATACTAAATCAAATACTTTGACTGGTATCAGAGCATATGCAGGTTCATCCCTGTCTCTTGTTCACATGCCTGCTGATTATACATATGGATTCCAGTATGGTTATGGCGGAAATGCATTCACTACCTCATTTGGATTTGGTGGCTGGATGAAATACACTGGAAATATTCTGTACCAGGGACAATCTAATCCGAGATTCAGTGTGGCTTCCGACTTCAATTTTGATTTGGAATGTCTTAATGAATTCCCTGAACCATGTACTGAATTGATCCAGAGAACATGTGTGGCTACCGATGCTTGTGGAAATGAAACAACTGCAAGTCAATTGATTACAATCATAGACACAGAAGGTCCTGAATTCACATTTGTACCAGCTAACGTTACTGCTGAATGTGATGAAGAAGTAATCTATCAATCTGCCATCGCTGTAGACAACTGTACTGAGGTAACCATCACAGAAGTGAGAGATACTGTTCCTGGTCTTTGTGTTTATAATTTTGATATCATCAGAACATTTACTGCTACTGATGAGTGCGGCAATTCTTCAACTGCTTCTCATACAATATTTGTTAGAGACACAGAAGCACCGAACTTCAACTTCGTACCGGCAAACTACACTGCTAGTTGCGAGGATGAATTGACTTACGAACCGGCAACTGCAACAGACAACTGTGGAATTCCTGCAGTAGTGGAGGCTCCAAGAGATACAATTCCGGGCGCGTGCATGAATGAGTATTCTATCATCAGAAGATTCACAGCTACAGACGAGTGTGGTAATAGCAGAACTGCTACACAAACTATCAATGTAGTGGATGAGACTTTACCGGTATTCACTTTTGTACCTGCTAATTATTCTGCAGTATGCAATACTGAATTGACTTTCGCTCCGGCTACAGCTTCAGATAATTGTGGAAGCGCTACAGTTACAGAAGCCAGAGATACAATTCCTGGTGAATGTGTAAATGAATTCAGCATCCGCAGAACGTTTACTGCAACTGACCTTTGTGGAAATACAGCTACTACTGCACAGACAATCACTGTGACTGACGAAATAGCTCCTTCTTTCACATCAGTTCCTGCAAACTATTCTGCAGCTTGTGATGACGATCTGGTATTTACTATGGCAATTGCTACTGACAACTGCGGTACTGCAAGTGTTACTGAAGCAAGAGATACAGTTCCGGGAACCTGTGAAAATGAATTTACAATTGTAAGAACATTCACGGCAACTGACCTGTGTGGAAATACAGCAACTGCAACTCAGTCCATCACTGTGACTGATGAAGAAGCTCCTTTCTTCACATTTGTTCCTGCCAGCTTCAGTGCTGTTTGTAACAATGATCTGATTCTTGAAACAGCTTTAGCTTCAGACAACTGTGGAATTGCTACAGTTACTGAAACCAGAGATACGCTACCAGGTACTTGTGCCAATGAATTCTCTATCCTGAGAACATTCACAGCAACTGACTTGTGTGGAAATACTGCTACTTCTACTCAGACCATTAATGTGACTGATGAAGTACCTCCGACATTCACTTTCGTACCTGCAAATTATAGCGCAGTTTGTAACACTGAGTTGACTTTTGCTCCTGCAACTGCAACTGATAATTGCGGAACAGCAAATGTGACTGAGGTAAGAGACACTACTGAAGGATCATGCGCCAATGAATTCTCAATACTGAGAACATTCACTGCTACTGACCTTTGCGGTAATACTGCAACTGCAACACAGTTAATCACTGTAACTGACGAGGTAGCTCCTATCTTTACTTTCGTACCTTCCGGCTATAATGCCGGTTGTAACGAAGAATTGACATTTGATTCTACAACTGCAACTGATAATTGCGGAACTGCAACTGTAACAGAAGCCAGAGATACTATCCCGGGTGTTTGTGAAAGTAGTTTCAGCATACTGAGAACATTCACTGCTACTGACCTTTGCGGTAACACTGCAACTGCTACTCAGACAATTGTTGTTGGCGACAATACACTTCCAATATTCACTTTTGTGCCTCAGGGTTACACAATTGCTTGTGATGATATTGTTGTCTTTGAAAATGCAACAGCTACCGACGCTTGTGGAGAAGTTGTAGTAACTGAGGTTCGTGACACTGTTCCTGGTACTTGTATCAATAACTTTGATATTGTCAGAACATTTATTGCATCTGATGCTTGTGAAAACACAGTGAGCGTAGTTCAGATCATCCGGGTAAGAGACACATTAGCACCATTGTTCAACTTCATTCCTGCATCTTACACAGCTTCTTGCAGTGACGTACTGATATTTGCTCCTGCAACTTCTGTAGATAACTGTGGTAGCTCTGTTGTGACTGAAGTAAGAGATACAACTGATGGATCATGCGCAAATGAATTCAGCATCCTGAGAACATTTACAGCAACAGACCTTTGTGGAAACACAAGAACAGCTACTCAGGTAATCAATGTTGTGGATGAAACAGCTCCTGTATTCGCGTTTATCCCTGCTTCATACAGCACTACATGTGCTGAGGTGCTTACTTTTGCAAATGCAGAAGCTACTGACAACTGTGGAACAGCAACTGTAACCGAGGTAAGAGATACAACAGAGGGAGCATGTGCGGGTGAATTCAGCATACTGAGAACATTCACCGCAACTGACCTTTGTGGCAATACTGCAACAGCCACTCAAACTATCAATGTTAGTGATGAATCTGCTCCGGTATTTACATTTGTTCCGGTTAATTATTCCGCAGATTGCACTGAAACTTTAACATTCGATAATGCTACTGCGACCGATAATTGCGGCAACGCTGCGGTAACTGTAGCTCAGACAACCATTCCGGGATCTTGTGCAAATGAGTTCAGTATCCTAAGAACATTTACAGCTACAGATCTTTGTGGCAATACTGCAACAGCAACTCAGACGATCACTGTTACTGATGATGTTAATCCTACATTCACTTTTGTTCCGGCAAGCTATACAGTTGGTTGTAACGAAGAAGTAATATTGGAGAATGCTACCGCTACGGATAATTGTGGCACAGCTGCGGTTACAGTATCAGTGGATTCGATAGCAGGTAACTGTGCAAGCAATTATACCCTTATCAGAACCTTCACCGCTACGGATGCTTGTGGTAACACAGCTACTGCAACCCAGACTATAACAGCTGGTGACAATACATTGCCTGCATTTACATTCATTCCGCAAGGATATACCATTAGCTGCGAAGACCCTGTTGTTTACCAGGCTGCAACTGCTACTGATGTCTGTGGAAATGTAACTGTATCTGAAGTTCGCGACACTTTACCAGGAACTTGTATCAATAATTATGATATCAGAAGAACCTTTACAGCATCAGATGCTTGCGGAAATGATGTTAGTGTTATTCAGATTATACAAGTTAGAGATACCCTTGCTCCATTGTTCAACTTCATCCCTGCTGCTTACACTGCTTCATGCAGCGACCAGTTAGTGTTTGGAAACGCAACAGCAGTGGACAACTGTGGTGGTGCTGTGACTGTGATCGAACAAAGCAGAGATACATTGCCGGGATCATGTGCCAATAACTACCAAATAGTTAGAGTATTCAGAGCAACTGATGTTTGTGGTAACTTCCGTCTTGCAACTCAAACGATATCTGTTGTGGACAATACAGCACCTTCAGTAGCAAACTGTCCGAATCTTGATTTGACAATTGAATGTCAGGGTCAGGAAGTGAATGAGCAATTATTGGCTGAATGGCATGCTGCTAACCTGGCTACCCTAGCTTCATGTGCTACTGACAACTGCTCCGCAGTATCAGTTGCTTCTGCCTTCAATCCTGCAAATGTAACCCTGGATGGATGTGATGCTGATGCAACTGCCATTTATATTGTTACTGATGCATGTGGAAATACAACATCAGTTTCAGCTACATTCACGGTAACGGATGCAGCGGCTCCATTGATCCAGTTCAATGATCCTGAATGGGAAGTTTATCCAACCAATTCTATTGTTTACACTGAGTGTAATACTAATAATCTGATTTCAGGTCTTCCTAATTTTGATGAAAACAGCGTAACTCCAGTTGAAAATTGTGACTTGAACCCTGACGTGACATATACTCAGGTTCTGGAAGGCAATGGCGACTGCGCTGCAGACGGATACTTCTACAGACTCACTTGCACCTGGACTGCTACCGATAATTGCGGTAACCAAAGCTCAAGAGTGCTTATCATACAGGTAGAAGATAATACAGCTCCTGAAATTTCTGGTGTACCTGCTGATGTTGTCATGGGATGTACTGAATTACTGGCTTCACCTGCGATCAGCGAATGTGGAGACGATAGCGTGATGATTGACCTAGTAACTGTGGAAGATGCCTGCGAATGTGCGGAGGTAGAATTTGACGAGCTGATCATTGGTCAGGCTTGTGATGAAACGTATCAAATCCTTCGTACCTGGACAGCTATTGATAACTGTGGTAATGCAACATTCGAATCACAATTAATTACCGTAATAAACAACTACAACCTTGAAGCTACATTCACCAATGAACATTTATTGGGAATGAACAACGGTGATGAAATTGTGATCGAATGTACCAATGGATTATTAGAGCAGCCTGACTACATATATGGTTTCTCTCATTCAGATATCGTAGTTGATAACTATTGCAACTATGGCAGAGAACTTGAATATTCTTACTCTGAGTATGTAGATGCAGTTAGTACCAACTGTAAAGTGGACGGATACAAGGAGAGAAAAGCACTGGAATGGTCAGTAGTTGATGAGTGTGGTAACTATGACCGTATGACTATCTATCTTGTATTGAAAGATGTCACTGGCCCTGAAATTGAAGGTTTAGACTTTGCTTGCAGCCAGGATCTTTCTGAAGTAGATGCATTTGACTTCTGCAGCGAAACTGTGGACCTTGTTTATCAGGATATGAGCATTCCTTCACTGTGTGATGCCGGAGCTTTAGATATCATGAGAGTATGGCAGGCAACAGATGATTGTGGAAACGTTTCTGTATTCGAGCAGAGAATCCTGAATGAAGATAGTCAGATTGAACCTACATATGAATTCACTAATGCGGTATTAGCTGATATTGCAAATACTGGTAGCGGAACGCTTCAGGTAGGTTGTCTCCCTAATACAAACAGCTTATCCGGATTTACTAAAAACGATATCAGATTCGTAAACTTCTGTGATGAGCCACTTACAGTAAACTTTGAAGAAGAAGTTATCAATACAGGCGATTGTATCACAGATGGCTATGCTGCACAATTAACACTTACATGGTGGGCTGTAGATGCTTGCGGAAGAAGGACTGAATTCTCAACATTCGTAGAAATGATTGATACTATAGCTCCTGAATTTGAAAACGTACCCGCTGAACTATTCGTAGAATGTGGTGACGAAGCAGAAGCTGCATTAGCAATCGACGCTTGTACAGAATTACAGGTTTTAGTTTCTGAAGAACAGGTAATCTGGAATGGAGATTGTGTATTTGAATATGATGTTCAAAGAAGTTTAAGTGCAGTTGATGCTTGCGGAAATGAAGTTGAAACTTCTCAGATTATTCACTACATCCATACCAAAGGTCCTGAGATCAATGGAATCAAACTGATTGCCTGCGAAGATGAAGCAGGAACAGCTAAGGCGATTTCTACTTGTACCGGCAATGAATATCCTGTTACTATGACCCAGACGGTAGCTGCTAATCCATGCGCTCCTGGTCAGGTGATTACCAGAACTTACAAAGCTGAAGATGAGTGTGGTAATATTACTGAAGTTGTTCAGACGCTGTATCGCAATGACAATCAGGCTCCGGCACTTAAATGGGTGAATAACAGATTCAACAATGCCGTGAATGGTTCTGTGATTACACTGACCTGTAGCCAGTTTGAGAATATCGACGGCTTGTTCCTTGAATCTAATGTAATTGCAACGAATGAATGTGCATATGAAGTAGATTTCACTGCTACTCAGGTTGCGGGCATCAACTGCCAGACATCCGGATTCTCTCAGCAGATTGATTACAAATGGCTGGTTTCTGACCCTTGTGGCAATAGCTCAGTATTCCAGATTCGTGTGAACTATATTGATGATGTAGCTCCTGAATTCCTGAATGCACCTGCTGATACTACATTGTTCTGTACTTCACTACCTGCCAAAGTTGATCCGACTGTAGTTGATTACTGTGGATCTGATGTTCAGATGACATTCAATGAAGTTCATCACAACACAGGTATCCCTGGTGTAGCGAAAGTAGATCGTATCTGGACTGCAACTGATGCATGCGGAAATGCAAGCACGCATACTCAGACGATCAATATCGATCAGAAAGTGAATTTCGCCTGTGACTTCGCTAACTTCAATATACCATCATGTGGAACATTGGGTAACGTAATCACAGTTAATGCTCAGGGCGGAACTGCTCCATACAGATACTTCTGGAATGTAGTAGGTGGTGCATGTCAACTTCAGGCTGGTCAGGGCTCCAGCAGCATCGAATACAAAATGGGCTTCTCGTTCGTGAGAATTTCAGTATTGGTAGTGGATGCAAACGGATGTACTACTCAGTGTGAACTGGAGTTCCAGTGTGAACCTACAAACGACCCTGGAGTTGCCGGCAGACCTGCACCTGGAATTTCACTGGATCAGGTATATCCAAACCCTGCTGATGCAGAATTGTATCTTGAATACACATCTGATAAAACTCAGAAAGGATCTATCAGATTCCTGGATATGTTGGGTCAGGAAGTACGTGTAGACAAAGTGGATCTTCAGGAAGGAACTCATACTATCATGAGTGTGATTTCAGACTTCAAACCTGGAGTTTACAGTGTCGAACTTCGCTCCGGCAATCAGATTTCAACTAAAGTCTTCCTAAGATATTAATCTTGAGATGATTAAATAATAAAGCGGCTGTTCTGTCAAAAGAGCAGCCGCTTTTTTTTGGGGCCACTTTTATGCTTGCTTTTATCATTCCCGTACTTTACATTAAAACAGGCTGTTTGTTTCAAAACGAGGTGCAATGTAATGCGTCTCTATCATTCACCGCTGACTTGATTATAAATGAATATCACGGTTCATCTCATCTCTTATATCTAATCTCTTATAACTTACTGGCTGTTCAACTTTCAACTTTCAACTTTCAACTTTTTACTTTTTACTTTTCTTGGGTGTGCCCCCGAGTATTCTGAAATAGCAATTTTAGGAATTGCTATTTCAGAATACTCGCGGTCGGGCTCTCCGCTTTACTCAGTCGCTATTTCCACTTCTTATAATCCTGTTCGTCAATTTTGTATTCAGAAGTCACCAAAAGCCTGTGGCTCCCTCGTGCTCGCTGCGATCCCTCACACGATAGCGTTGTCTGCAAATGATTCAACTAATTCCGGAGATATGATCGAAGAGAGGTGATGTCTTTCTGTGCCTTCGGCTTGAAAGATGATGGTTCGATTCCTCACCACAAGTGTCTTTTCATGGAGCGAGCCATGAAAAGGTGATGTCTCCGAAATAAATTAACTGCTTCGCAACCAATTTATTTCGGAGGTGATGGCTGACGCGAAGACAAGGAAACAGCTTCTCCCGGCTGTACTCTCGCAGCTCGAAGCTCATGGCTCGCAGCTTCTTTTTCCCGGTTGTTCACTTACTATTTACACCTTACAACTTATGCCTTCTTCCGGCTGTTTTCTCGAAGTTCGAAGCTCATGGCTCGCAGCTTCTTCTTCCTGGCTCTTCACTTACTACTTATACCTTACTACTTATGACTTCTTCCCGGCTGCTTCCTCTAATAATTTGCAAATTTTTCGTATTTGGCAACAAGATATGCATAGATATAAATCAGTCTTCAATTGAATTTGACATCTAAATTGGCAAATTTATCCATCGCTCTCTGCCTTACTGGCTGTTATCTGTTGAGCCAGAGGCCAGAGGCCAGAAGCTAGCAGCGGCTGTTTGGCTGTTCAACTTGAAGCTTGTGGCTTCCCCAAAGGGTTGGGGACACGGTGCAGCTTGCAGCTTCTTCTTCCCGGCTGTTCGGCTGTTTCATTGGCTGCTCAATTGGCTGTTTCATTCACCAATTCACCAATTCACCAATTCACCAATCCTGCTTCGAGTAGCTTCCAGCTACGAGCACACCCACCACCCCCACCTGGCTGTTTACTTATGACTTACCCCTTACTCCTTACTCCTTCTTCCCGGCTGCTACCTTGCAGCTTGCGGCTTGCAGCTTGCAGCTTTTTCCCCACACTGCTCGAAGTAGCTTCCAGCTATGAGCACACACGCCACCCACACTAGCCTCGACTGCAAGTGCTAACAGTTATATCCTGAGATATAGTCGAAGCGAGGTGATGTTTTTCTGTGCCTTCGGCTTGAAAGGTGATGGTTCGATTCCTCACCACAAGTGTTTTTTCAGAGAGCTAGCCCTGAAAAAGTGATGTCTCCGAAATAAATTAACTGCTTTGCAGCCAATTTATTTCGGAGGTGATGGCTGACGCGAAGACAAGGAAGCAGCTTCTCCCGGCTGTACTCTCGCAGCTCGAAGCTCATGGCTCGCAGCTCCTTCTTCCCGGCTGTTCACTTACTATTTACACCTTACAATTTATGCCTTCTTCCCGGCTGTTTTCTCGAAGCTCGCAGCTCATGGCTCGAAGCTCGCAGCTTCTTCTTCCTGGCTGTTCACTTACTACTTACTCCTTATAACTTATGCCTTCTTCCCGGCTGCTTCTTTGCAGCTTGTGGCTTCCCCAAAGGGTTGGGGACACGGTGCAGCTTGCAGCTTCTTCCCGGCTGTTTCATGGCTTCAATCGTAAATCGTAAATTGGCTGTTAACCAGCAACCAGCAAGGGCTGTTCAACCGGCTGTTACCTAACCTTCTAACCTCCTCACCTCCTTAACCCGGCTGTTTAACCAGCAACCAGCATCCAGCAACAAAAAAAACCGGACAAAATTGCTTCTGCCCGGCTTCCGTATTATTTTGAAACACTTTTTCCCTTATTGGAAAATGATTTTCTTGGTAATAACTCCTTTATCTAATCTTGCATGAAGCATATATACTCCGGCTGCAAGATCATTTCTGTGAACAGTAAAATACTGATTGTCCACATTTCTGTATGACTTCACTACTTTTCCGTTAATGTCCATCATAGTGATTTCACGAATAGGTTCAGCAGAAGTCGTAGCAACCAGAATCTGAGAATGAGCAGGATTTGGCATTGCCTTAAGTTCTGCATCAGGAAGAATATTTTCTTCAACGCTGATCAATGTAGCCAGATCCAGAGCAACATATGCTCTTGGTGCAAAATATCCGATAATAGAATCTGCGAATAGCATTGCTTTATCGAAAGACATATCAGGATTAGTTAGGATACCGTTGGCATGATTCACATTTGTAGCAGGATCCCACCAGTCCCATGGAGAGCTATCTAATGGAAATGCTCTTGGAAAAGGAAATAATCCTTCGTATCCATCATTTCTTGAATTTGCTACTTGAGTATAAACGTCATTAATATTGGCATTTACAAAAACATCATTATTACCATAAGCATTTGCTAGTTGCTGGACAAGGTAAGAGCCCTGTACTTCTACTACCGGAAGATTCAAACCAGGAACAATTACAATCCCTTCAGTGTAGGGTGCAAACGGGTCAGATGGAACCTGGAACGAAATCATAGGTACCATACCCGGGTCTAGCCATGATGTATCCCCCATTGCTCCTCCTAAATTTACACATAATTGAAAATCCGACTCATAGCCCACATGGTTCGGAATGTTGATTGCTCCCTGAGTTGTGCCTTGAGGATTTCCACTTAGTGCAGTTAGTACCATAGGACGGGGATTACCCATATCATCCTGTCCGATGAATTTTGGAATCAATGTTTTTTCATATACATCCAGAACAGCTGTATTTAGAGTGATATATCCACCTGTGCCAAATCCCCAAAGGGTAATTCTGTCAGGATCGACTCCATAAGGATTGCCATCTTCTGCAACTGTCTTTTTAAAGAAACGAATGGATGTATTAGCATCCTGTACTCCTCTGTAAGCTGCATTAATTAAAGTATTTACCCTGGTTGGCTGGTCAGGAGCAATTGGGTTCCAGCCTAATCTGAATGTAGCAGAAGCTACAACATAACCCATTTTAGCCAGCCTTTCTGCCATTCCTACTACAGTCAAGTCTGTTTTTGTGCCACCTGTTCCCTGATTATCAGGATGAGGCAAAAAGTTACCTGTGTGGAACATGATGATCAATGGCCTTTGAGTTATATCATCATTTTCAGGTTCATATATATCTACCTTCAATGCTTGAAGAAACGGCATGCCGGTAATCGGAACAGTAATTATGGAAAGGTTATTTCCATAAGTAATGTCGGATGTGACCTTCACCTCATTAAATACCTCTTCAAGGTACCTGTCCTGAGCAATTGCATTTATACTGCAGCAAAGGAAAACTAATGAAAAAAAACTGTTAAAGTACTTCATAAATGATTGATTTTCTGTGTGACTAATTTGAATACTACTTATTCTTAAATTCATATAATATAGAAAAATACGCTAATCTCCCTATTCGGGGTCCACCATAGGTTTGAAACTGTTTATTATTCAAAATATTCGATGCACCAAGTTTAAATGTGGTGTTCCATTTTTCTACCCCATAGTTGACTTGAGCATCCACTAAATCATAAGTTGGAATCAAGCCAGTGAATTGAGGAGAGCCTTCAAAAAGAAATCCTTCTATCCATTTGTAATTAATATTAAAACTAAGATTTTTTACATGAATACCTCCAATTCTGAAGTCAAGATTTCTTCCTGAAAATCCAAGATTGAACTTATGCTCTGGCGTATTGAAAGCCGGAATTATTGGATCATCTTCAAATACTTTATTTAGCTTGTTGAATGAATAATTTCCAGAGAACATGAAATATTTTGCAAAGAAATAACTTAAACCAACATTAAACCCCTGGGTAGTTACTTGATTAAGGGAGTTAGCTGATACTCTGTAAGGCTGAATATCCGTTGGGAGCCCCGATGCACCAAATTCAGCAATGACTCCTATATTAAACCCAAGAAAATCATCGTATACACTATAATAATAACCGGCATCTAAAAATAGTTGATCAAAAAGGGTGGTTCTGTAACCAAGTTCGAAGGTCTTCACCCTTTCCGGTTTTACAGGAGCAACATTAAAGTATGACAGCACATTTGGATCAAGAGTAATAAAATAGTCCCTAAGTGATTCGACTGTTATCAAATTATCCCATCCATTCAAATTGCCGGCTAATATTGCCCTTCCCACATTAAGGTTCAGATATTGATCTGCTAAAGTAGGATTTCTAAGTGCAGAGCTAAAGGAAGCTCTGAAGAAATTTAGCTCATCCGGTTGATACACAAGTGATGCTGCGGGAGTAAATATCCAGTTGAAATTTTGATTTTTATCTGCCCGAAGTGTTGCACTACCAGTTAATCTGTCATTAAAAAACATTTTTTTAATTCCGGCATACATACCGACTTCCAGGTTCGTGATCCGAATTCCTGCTGTGTCTGTAAATATAGTTCCATCTGAATTTGGCCGATACATTCTACCATTAGCACCTACTGTTATCTCATCTGTGAATATTGGATTGAACTTGTATTCTCCGTGTATATGATATAGCGCAGATTGATCAAAAAATCGCGTACCATTCTCTTCATCATTAGATTTAGCACTTCTGATTCTGTTAAAAGCTTCATTGAAGCGTTCTGTGCCTGGCTCGTAAAAATCTTTCGAATCCGTATTTAATGGGTTTGCAGTGTTGGCAGAAGCAGCAGCTTGTGTGTGCCATATAGTTAAAGAATCTTGAAAGGCTGCAATCCATCTGCTGGCTGAATCTCTGTCAAAATCAAAATTTCCAGTCTCCGGGTTAAATATCAATTGGGGATAACCCATTTGCTTAATTTTATTACTGATATTTGATGACCAAAATCCGGAATAATCTACTGCCCATCTGTCATCTGTTTTCGCCTCTTCCTGCAATCTTAATGCTGTGAAATAAGGATCATATGAATCTCCTGCATTCTCATGAGTGGCATACATTCTTATAAAATACTTTTCTCTTTTTTTGAACTCAATCCGATTTTGAAAGAACAATATATTGCGTAGACTGAATCTGTTATCACCTTGATATACTGTAGTTCCACTCCCAAAACTGGATGATACGACCAATTCTGGTGATTGGAAGCCTAATGCTGGATTTGTTCGAAAATGAAAGGCCGCATTAGCTTTAATATTTTTAGTATTATAATCCACTAAATCCAATTCTCTATATCCAATTCTGTGTGACTGACCCAATCCCGGTCTTGTCCAGGGAGCACTTCCTGAAAAATCAAGTCCCGGAAAATATTCATCACCATAAATGTTCACGGCATCATACCTGCCGGGATTACCGGGGCCGGTTTCGGTTTCATATACAGCATCATAATTATCAGCTTCCCAGTCGTAAGCCTTTAAATAGAAGAAATTCAGTTTGTACCCAAAGGACTCCTGTCCTTTTTTATTTTTTACTACATCTGCCCATCTCAGGCTGGTTTCAAATAACTGGCGCTCTCCCACTTTGGTTTGCACTGAAAGACCCTTTTGAAAAAATGGATCTTTTGTTTCCATACTGATTACCCCATTGAATGCATTTGGTCCATAAAATGCTGAACTTGCCCCTGCGATGATGTCTACTTTGACAACATCCAGATCGGAGGATCCCAGAAAATTTCCAAGAGAAAAATTCAAACCCGGAGCCTGATTATCTACTCCATCTATGATTTGTAAAGACCTGACAGGAGAGGTAGAGTTGAATCCACGTGTATTGATGATTTTAAACCCAAGGCTGGCAGCTGTGAGATCTACTCCTTTCAATGCTCCCAAACCATCATAAAAATTATCTGAGGCTGTTTCTTTTATTGCCAATAAGTCAAGTGATTCTACTGTCAGAGGTGCAGCCTTTTGCTTATCGGAGACTCTTTGTCCCTTCACTATCACATCCGCGATCTGAATACTCTCTTCTTCTAAAATGATCTTGATGTCATTGGTGCCTTGCCGCAATTCTAATTCCTGGGTAATATATCCCAGATAAGAAATTTCCAAAATGACCGGAAAATCTCCGCTATAGTTGAATTCAAATTTACCGTCCAGGTCAGTTAACACACCAATGGTAGTTCCTTTGAGACCCACACTTGCTCCGATCATAGGCTCTTTATCTGAGCCTGAACTGACCGTTCCCGATATAGTTTGCCCGTAAAGTCCAAATGACAACAAGCAAAACACACAGTTTAAAATGTACAACTTACAAGACATAATATTCTTTGACCGAAAAATAGCAAAACTTATTCCACACTTAGCTTTAAAAGTAAATATTAATTTTGAGTGTTCACTCATTAACTCATATTAAATTTCACCCCGGCGTTTAAATGCTCCGTCATTTTTTCAATCTTTGAGCTGCTTCTGAAAATGGCTGTTGCCCATTTTCTATCTAATTTAAAAAAGCTTCATGTTGGGATCAGACCAGGTAGTCAATAGCAAGTGGATATTTAATGGGATTATCCTTGCATTATCATGTGTTTATATAATTGGACTCCCTGTTGATATTATGAATATTGACGCAGCGCAATATGCCGCTATGGGCCTTGAGATGAAGCAGACAGGCTCTTATCTGCAAGTCTTCGAACAAGGCAGAGACTATCTCGACAAGCCTCCATTATTATTCTGGTTGAGCGCCATAGCCTTTTCTCTGTTGGGTGAATACGACTGGGTGTATAAATTGCCTTCAGTATTATTTACTGCTTTGGCAGCCTACTCACTTTTTCGATTTGCTTTATTATTTCACAACATCCTCATTGCTAGGTTAAGCATCATCATATTTCTTAGTTCACAGGCAATATTCCTGATGAACAATGACATTCGTACGGACAATCTCCTGATGGGATCCTGTATGCTGGCCATCTGGCAGATAGCTTCTTATGCCAAAGGCAGTTCCGGGAAGAATTCTTTGCTTTGGGCCGGACTCGGAATTGGATTGGGCATGCTGGCTAAAGGTCCGCTGGGGCTTATATTTCCGGCTTTGGCATTTTTTCCTGTATGGTTTTTGCAAAGAAAATGGTCATTGATATTTAAATGGGAATGGCTGATTATTTTGCTGGTGGCTGCTATCGTGATTTCTCCCATGTGCTATGGATTGTACACTCAATTTGATCTGCAGCCAGAAAAAGTTGTCAATGGCAAAACCGGAGTTTCAGGATTATATTTCTACTTCTGGGAACAGAGCTTCGGCCGCATCACAGGGGAAAGTACCTGGTCAAATAATACAGGACCTTTTTTCTTTTTTCATACTTATTTGTGGGCTTTCCTGCCCTGGGTATTTTTTCTGATTCCGGCAATGATTGGTATTTGGAAAAGACGCGCTGAGCAAAATGAATGGTATTCAGTTAGCGGAGCTATTCTCATCTTTTTGGCACTATCCATGTCCCGCTATAAACTTCCTCATTATATATATCTGACCTTACCCCTTGCAGCTTTAATGGTTTCAGGATATTTGGCTCAAAATTCCGGCCATGTGAAAGCCAGGTTTTTAAATATCATAGCATACATTTATGCATTATTGGCGTGCATTTTCTGTGCATTGATTTGGATCTATGTTTTTCCGCTGCGATCCATTTTTCCTGTCTTAATGGTTCTCCTTCCATTATTGCTGCTGTTTTATTTTTATATTAAGCTGAGAGATCCCTTATGGAAACCGGTGTTATTATTGACCGGAGTATCCATTTGTCTTAATATTTTAATGAATGCATGGTTTTATCCTGAATTATTGAAGTATCAATCATCCAGCATGGCGATGAAGTTGGCAAAAGAAAGCGGGTGGCAAAGAGCGCAGATTCGTCATTGGAATACAAATGCATCTGCCTTACATTTTTATATGGGTGGACCTATTGAGCCGCTGAATATAAATAATGACTTAACTCAATTTCCTCTTTTGGTTTATACAGATGAAGATGGTAAATTGCAGTTGGAGAAGGAGTTTGAAACTGAATTGGTTCAGACTTTTCAGGATTTTGCTGTGACTCGCCTGAATCCGGTTTTTCTTAGGAGTTCTAAGAGGTCTCAGGCATTTCAATTCTATTATTTAATAAAATTAAAATCTAATTCATATGAGTGATTCAAGACCCTGGCTGAAAAATTATCCGGGAGGGGTTCCGGCAAATATCAACCCTGATCAATATGAATCTCTGCTGGACATGTTTGAGGAGACCTTTAAAAAGTATAAAAACCTGCCAGCATTTACTTGCATGGGCAAAACACTTACATTCAAAGCCATTGATACTGCCAGTAAAAATTTTGCTGCTTATCTGCACTCGAGAGGTATGGAGCCGGGTGACCGGATTGCCCTGATGATGCCCAATATGTTACAATATCCGATTGCTCTTTTCGGAGCATTACGTGCAGGACTCATAGTTGTCAATACCAATCCGCTGTATACCCCCCGTGAAATGAAACACCAATTCATAGATTCAGGAGTAAAGGGGATAGTGATTTGTGAAAACTTTGCTGCTAATTTGGAAAAAGTATTGCCGGAGACCCAGATTAAAACAGTCATTGTTACGAGCATAGGTGAATTATTGGGTGGATTGAAAGGCTGGATCGTCAACTTTGTAGTTCGGTACATCAAGAAAATGGTGCCTAAATTTGATATTCCAAATACAGTTACTGTTAAAGAGGCTATTGCACAAGGCGCTAAATTTTCTATCAAATCATTTAAGACTTCATCTGAAGATACCATCCTGCTACAATACACGGGAGGAACAACCGGCGTTGCGAAAGGGGCCATGCTGACTAATAGAAACCTGGTCGCCAATATGCTTCAAATCAGAGCGGTGATGATGTTTAAATTGACAGAAGGGAAAGAAGTGGCTTTATCTCCGCTTCCGATGTATCATATCTTTGCTTTTACAGTGAACTGCCTGGCTTTGATGGGAATCGGTACACATACAGTTCTTGTAACTAATGCACGGGATCTTCCATCTGTACTCAAAGAATTTAAAAAATACCCCATCTCTTTGATGACGGGTGTAAATACATTGTACAATGCCTTAATGAATCACCCCAAATTTGCGAATACTAATTTCAGCACTCTCAAAGTAACAGTAGGAGGTGGAATGGCTGTTCAACGACCGGTGGCAGAGCGCTGGCAAAAACTAACGGGATGTCCGCTGACTGAAGGATATGGTATGACAGAAACCGCTCCGGTTACAGCCGTTAACCCGATAGATGGCACCGGTAAACTTGGGACAATAGGGCTTCCAGTCCCTTCCACTGATATGAAAGTAGTCGATGAAGAAGGCAGGGAAGTGCCCATCGGCGAAGTAGGGGAGTTGCTGGTCAAAGGCCCTCAAGTCATGAAAGGATATTACAATCGTCCTGATGAAACTCTAAAAGTCATGAAAGATGGCTGGATGTGCACCGGTGATATGGCAATCATGCAGGCAGACGGCTATTTTTCTATAGTCGATCGCAAAAAGGATATGATCAATGTGTCCGGCTTCAATGTGTATCCAAATGAAATCGAGGACGTGATTTCAGGACTTCCAAAAGTGCTTGAAGTTGCAGCCATTGGTATTCCTGATGACAGATCCGGAGAAGTAGTTAAAGTTTTCATCGTCAAAAAAGATGAATCGCTCACCAAAGAAGAAGTCATCGCATACTGCCACGAAAACCTTACAAATTACAAAGTCCCCAAACAAGTAGAATTCCGTAAGGAACTGCCTAAAACCAATGTGGGGAAAATTTTAAGGAGAGCGCTGCGGGATTCGTAGACGGGTAGTTGCTTCATTCACACTGTATCTAATGCAACAAATCCCGGAAGTAAACTCATGTCAGGTGATGTCTTTCTGCGCCTTCGGCTGGAAAGGTGATGTTTCTTAATGGCTGCGTCATGAAGAAGTGATGTCTCCGAATTAAATTGTCTGCTGAGCAGTCAATTTATTTCGGAGGTGATGTGCGTGCGGAGCCCGCGGTTGAGTTCGGAGGTGTTGAGTGTGAGTTTGTTTGGGGGTGAGTCTGTTTGGGTAATTATAAGATCGCACCTTAACGCTTAACTCAC
>JALHRR010000011.1 GCA_022841345.1 Saprospiraceae bacterium | reverse complement strand
ATGATACCTTCTTTTTGCCTAGCGTCTCTAGTATCTCATTGAGATAGTTCAATAGGACCTCGGCCTTTTTTCCAGCAACTTTAAGTTGCGTCAAGGCTCTAGCATCTTTATTGTACGCCTCAATTTGAAACATATGCTGTTCAATGTTACTTATAAAATGTTCTAATGAGTCGGCACTATCGTCAACCATGGCACGCGCTAAACTCTCGGCGTCCTCTAGGTCACTCGCATAATTTTCACGCATATAAACTCCTATCTAAAAAAACACTTTTATAAAACCCTTATAGAACTGGCCCAAAATGAGCCAGTCCCCTGTCTAACAATTAGTCAACGTCTCCGATTATAGTAAAGGCACGCGCCGCCGTGTTAGGGACTGGTAGCCACCAGCCTTGTCTCAAATCGAGATTC
Organism: Saprospiraceae bacterium; assembly: GCA_022841345.1. Classification (GTDB taxonomy): domain Bacteria; phylum Bacteroidota; class Bacteroidia; order Chitinophagales; family Saprospiraceae; genus SLDF01. The sequence continues at coordinate 128,996 of JALHRR010000011.1, read as the reverse complement.
CCATGTTCACGTCCTCGGTGTTCGACCCATCCTGAGACAAGTCCAGTGACTTCATTAAATTCACTGCAAACATGGTCCCTATTCCCTTGAACTGTCAAGCGTGCTTGTTTTAAAGGCGTTTCATTGTCATCCATCCACTCGCCGCGTCTGGCCTTGTCAGGTGTCAACGCGCTATATTCACGCATTTTAATAAAGAAGTGTTCTCCCTGTCTCAAAACGGGAATCCCTTTGGCCTTTGCATCCTTAACCGTTTGAGGCTCTAAACTATCATAAGCCTCTGAAATACTTGAAACGTGTTTTGACAATTCGACAATGAAAGGATTGAAAATGCCGTGTTCTATTTCGAGACGGTCAATATCGAACAGGAATTGTTTTGTCTCATTTTGAAACAAAGTAGCTCCTGTAAAGTGAACGTCTTGAAACCGTGGCTTTTTGTCTTTAGTCATTCCAGTTTGACGCTTTACAGTTTCAGCGCCGCCTTGGTCTAAAATGACAGTATCTAACAACTTGAGTCCAGCTTCTTTAAAGGCGTCAAACGGTAGCATAGGCACGCCCATGCTGTTAAGTATGCGTTGAGGTTCAGTCTCGCCCCAATTTCGCGTCCTATTCCCAAAGGCAACTTTAGTGCCAGTCACTTTAAGCCTAGAGCTATTCCCTAAATAATAAGCATACTCACCTTGCATCAATCTGAGACAAATAACGTCTTGACTAAAATTGTCTACAACTGAGACACTTCTATAGACAAGCGCGTTTTGCGTTGCAACATAGTTGCCAAACTTTCCCGTTAAGCCTCTAAAAAAGGTCAACATGGCTTGTCTAAGGTCTTGAGTGATATTGTTAGACGGGACCTTAAAAGTTTTTTGAGGCTTAAAGTCACGTTTTGCCTTATCAATCTTTAATTGCAGACTAACTTCGTCGATATTAAAAACTGTTTCATTTTGAATCACCGTATCTTTAGACATTTTGACTCCTTTTTAAAAGTTTTTTGAAAAGCTTATCAATTTCCTTAATACTTTCAGAGTTTAAGTCTAACTGCTTTGTCTGGTTTCCATTGCCGTCAAAAAACTTAACTGACAAAGGATACTGACTAGCAGTATCTAGCTTTTTAAGCTCTGAATCATAATAATTGAACACGTCTTTTTTTGGCATTAGATCACCACCGCGTCAGTTGACTCATATTGAGACTTAAATTCAGTTACCACGGCGTTGCGTTTTTCGCGTGCTATTTTAGCTTTTTCGCGTTGACGTTCAATGCGTCTTAATTCTGACTCTTTTACTTGAGTCCTAAGCACTGACAGCTTAACGTCTGATTTAGCGCCTAGCTTTTTAAGCGTTGCAATTTGTTTTGTCATATCCTTAATAATAGCTTTTTGCTCTTTATAAAAAGCGTCTTTACGCTTAGGCAACTTGAGTCTAACCTCTGCTAGTGCTAACACTCCATAATGATAGTTTAGCGAGATACCATAAGTTAGAGAGTCCCTTTGATTGACAAAAATAACCTTGTTTAGATTGATTTTTAGAGTCTCACGCAAAAAGGCACGCATTTCGCCCTGATGACCATTAGTAGTCACGCTATATGAATAGTCATTAAAAATGACCTTGCCTTTGATCTTAGTCACATAGAGCCAGTGACCATAAGAGCGCCCCTCGAATGTTTCAGGATTGAAAGTGTTTTTACGGTTTGACCCTTGGTATATTTTGAGACGTGGTTTCCATTGCATATAAACTCCTTTGTTAGTTTGTTTTACTTATAACTACTTATCGTCATTCATTGCTAAAACTTTAGTTATTTTTTGCATATATTTCGCTTTTTTGCTAGGCGTCTTAGAATGATACACTCCAAGATAGTCAGCACGCTTTGTCTTAATTTGAGACAATAGTTTAGCGGCGCATAGGCTAGAACCTTCAGGACTGTCAAGGTTATATTCAACGCATTTAGGATAGTTGACTGTATTGATTTGAAACACGCCTCTGTCATGCGTGCCGTTTGAGTTTTTACGAGTCCTAGCATATTTTCCTAGGCCAGTCTCAACTATACCAATAGCAGTCAACTCTAGTGCATCAATTTGATACGTTTCGGATGCTTTAAGGATAGCGTCAACTATACGTTGACTAGGCTTGAAACCGTTTGATTTAGCTAGGTCCCTAACTTCTTGACTTTGGTCCTTAGACTCTGGCTCACTTTGAATCACTGGCTCGATTTGAATCAATGTCTCAGATTGAGTCTCTGGCTTTTTAAAGTCTGGTCTATAGGTCAAAACTAAAACAACGCTTGTTATAATGACAGGTGTCATAAGTGAATTTATAAAGTTTTTCATTTATATTCAATGACAATTCGACCACTGATAACCGTCCAGCTTAAAACTCTAAAGCCATTAGACTCTAACAATTTTTGAGTCTCTAGTCCTTTAGTGCTTTTTACGGTTATTTTGCGCGTCTTCATTGTCAATGCCTCCATGTATTAAGAATATAACAACTAGCGTTAAGAGTCAAAAAATAATTATTAAGTGTCTCAATTTAATACTCTGAATAGGACCTATAAATAACATGACTAGAGATATAAATTGTCATTTTACGACGTTCTAAATAGAACTCAATCCAAGAGCCAGTTATAGAGACAATAGTCCCTATTTGGCCAGTGGTTCTATGTTTATATTTAGTCCCGACGCTTAGTGTCTCCATATAATACTTATCGGCTTGTATTGTAAAAACTTTAGGTCAAAAAATAGATAGTTAGGTTAGCTAGCCCTATAAGTGAACCTATTAGAGCCAAAAAGACTAGAGTCAATAGAACATTGACAGTCTGTTCAAAAATAACATATCTCCAATGCTTAAGCATATAGACCTCTAGGCAAAACAACAGGACAATTATGCTTTGAAAAATGATCGGCATAGTCTGTCAATTCATTGTCTAATTTTACTAGTCCTATGCCTTTGAGGTCTTGACTTGACCTAACGTATAGGCCTAGGCCGTCTTTTTTTACTTCATAGACTCGACCTAAAACAAAACCTAGAGAGTTTAGCTCTGGTGTTTCATTATGATACTTAACTAAGTCACCTTGTTTTAAAAATGTATTCATTTTGTCTCCTATGCTGATTTTTGACTTAAAAACTCATTCAGCTTGTCAACGCCTTTCAAGACCTGTTCAATTAGGTCACTGCTAGCATTGTCAATCATACCATGGTCATTGACAGTCTGAAAAACGTCTGTCTCAATACTAGACGGCCTAACAAAAACTTGACCTAGAGAGTCAACGCCCTCAAAACCGTCAAGGCCTGAAAAACCTATGCGAACTAAAACCCATAGACAAATGACCTTGCCACTGTCTAGGTCTTTTTGAGTATGTTTTGCAGTCTTTTTGTCCCAATATGAGAAATCAATATCTGTCTCATTTTCGACCTCAATAGATACAATGGCACGTTTTTGCATTCCCTTAATAGCTAACTCAATCGGATAAGCTTTGATGACTTTCATTTTGTCTCCTATGTTATGATTTTAAAACTAAAACTATTCACTAAATAACCAAAATTGTCAGACAATACGTCAGCGCCGTCAAGTGACACGTCTAAGTCACTGTCAACGTCTAGCACTATCTTTTTAGGCAACTTGACTCTATGGCCGTCAGTTTCCCATGATATGTTATAAAATTCGACTTTCATTAGGCCACCTTTGTCTCAAAACGAGGCAATGATCTAATCCAAGACTGACCATCATGGCGAACCGACTCATTTTGGTACACTAAGCCCTTAGCATCTAAAGCGTTGACCAATTTTGAGGCGTCGCTGTCTTCTTCTAAATAGACAGTCTGGCCTGTCTTGCTTTGATACGAATAGGCACTAATTTTGTCCAATAGGCCCAACTGTTCCAAAATGGAACGCTTAATTGCAATCCAGCCATGAGAGTCATCGGAATAATGTTTCATTTTGATATGTTTCATATTAAGCCACCTTTTTAAGTTCAGAGCGTCTCAATTTGATAACTGGATTGAAAGGCTTAGGCGTCACCACGCGCTTAGGCTTGTTAGAGCCCTCGGCATAACCGACCTTGCAAATAATATAAGGGACATTCATTTGACCAGATATAAGCTTTTTAATTCGTTCTGTCTTCATATAACCTCCATATAATACTTATCGGGACTATTTTGCAAAACTTTAGGACTTTTTAATAAAATAAATCAAAAATAGGCCAGTTCTATAGATAGTCCAGCCTTTGGCTTTAAGCGTTTCAGCTAGTTTCAAACCTTTTAGCGTGCTAGTGTCAACTGTCTTATATTGAGTCATATAGCCTCCTAAGCTTTGTTTGTCTCATAACCATACACTTGGTATTGCTCGGCATAATCATTTAGAGCCTTAACACTTGAACCGACCTTGACGGCCTGACTCTCTAGTGTTCTTTTATAAGCTGTAAACTCGCCATAGGTCATTATTTGCATTTTGTCGCATAATAGCTTAATAGCGGGTTTTAATTCGTCAAAGGTTTTAGCGTCTCGAATGTTTTGCAGTGTCATATGGCCTCCAGCATCTTTTTGACTTTGTTTAATGCAATTAGTATGCCGCCGTCACTAGATCGGTCTAAGCAAAACGTCGCATATTGGTACAGTGATCTATTCTCATTATAAGACAGTAGCTTCATTGAATCAGAATGAGATTCCATAAGCTGTCTCAATTCGTTACGCGCTGCTAGACCTTTTTTGGCCTTTAAGTTAGCACGCTTAATTTTAGCCTGTTCACGTTCTATTTTCTTAAGCTTAGACAATTCACTAACAGGCATATCGACCTTTAGAATACAGTCACAACCGACGCCAAAACGACGCCCATCACCTATCTGGACAATATAAATGTTAGTTATAGCATGACTGCAATGGGCACAAGTCCCTATTCCACGTTCAACCTTTGGCGCTAGGTGAAAGTTATTTCGGCCTTGGTTAGACTCGCTAGGCAAAACTAATGCGAAAAACCCGACAAGCTTATAAGGTCCTAGTCCTAGAGTCCTCTGAAAAGGATGCGTTTTAATTTCACTCATAATGCCTCCAATATATAACCTATCGGCGTCCTTAAAAAGAACTTTAGGTAAAAATAGCAGAATCTCATAATAGTACATTTATAAGACTTAAGCTTTGTTTTGGTCCCTAAGTGTTATAAATCTAACACCTGACTAGTAGTTCGACACCTATCTAAGCTATTCAATTTATAGTGAATAGTCCAAAATAGTGAATAGTTGACTAAAAGATCGACGTACTAAAATAAGACCTCAGTAGTAAAATCAGCAACTTAACTATGGCCCTAAAAATGCAATAGACTAATATAACAGGCTAACGGGAATGAAATAGTGACTAGCTTTAAGTTAGAGACGAAGTAAACCGGACGCATAGCGGTTAGTTAGAAGTCTCATAATGATATGGCTAGAAGCAAGCAAAACAAGCTGACCTATGCATAATAGGGAGTCTCACCCTGAGACGTTGCGAACAGGGCTTTTTAAAACCCCCAAAGGGCTGTCTCATAATGGTTCAACCCCCCGATCAAAGTGAGGCAGTCCTTCTTTAATACATCTTAAAATGAGCCTTATCTGTCTAAAACGCTCTTAAAGCCCTTCTAAATAAGCATTAGGCATAATGACTCAACTTGATACAATCTTATCAATACAGGACAATAGAGCTAACTGCGGCTCATATTGAGACACTAGACTAATTGAGGTCAAAGGTCCATGCCACTATAAGGATGACTGTCAGGATACGACAAGACTAATTGAGGTCAAAGCGTATCTATAAAAGACGTATTAGGACCATAATAAGCAATTATTAGGGCTTAAATATAAGCTAAAAGCTGAGTGTTATCACATAGTTAGGTCACTGATTATGGTCATAATGTGAAGCTATTTAGTCCATAATACAGGCTTAGTCTAGTCAGCTAGGTCTATTGAGATAGGTCAAAAAGCACGTTTTTACGCGCCACATTTTTGATGACCTGTCTCAAAATGAGCTGTGGTCAACCCCACGGCTATTCGTGCGTCAAAATGAGACGATGCGACCATGCAAGGTCTATGCCAAAGTGACCTAACTTAGTGACCATACTCCAAAACCTAACAAAATCATAGGCTTATAAGCGTGGCACCGAGTGACACCTATATACAATAAAAATAGAGTCTATAGCAGAATAGGTCATTTTAATAATTGTCCTATCCTGAGACATAACTTGGTCTCTATATTTAGCTTTAGCCTCTAAGGACTTAAGTCTCGTTTTAATAACCTGCCTATTCATAACTTCTCCTTTGGTACGGTTATTGCAAAATAATATGTAAAGCCCTAGTGACCCACAATGAGACAGTAAAAAATAGAGATAGGTCGATATGTCTCATTTTGGCACATCCTGTAGTTGCTCTATGGCCTGCCTCAATACTGGCCCAAAACTGCCTAATGCGTCAAAGGTCATATAGAACAGAATGACCATAACTAAGACAATGGCTAATAGTGAGAACGTCTCAATTCGACTCATCTGACACCTCTGGTAAAAATGCTATAAGTGAAGCGTTAGGGACCGACTCTAATAGTGTCTCCAATGCCGTCACGTCACCACTGTCTAAGTCTCGCTTTATAGCCTCAATAGCTAGGTCAATAAGGCGTTGCTTATGTTCATTCATAGGACCTCCTATGTGACTTATCGGTGCAATGAGTAAAAACTTTAGCCCTATTATGAGAAAGGTCAAACATTCTCAGCATGAGACAAGGCACGATGTTTGCAGAGAGGGACCTGTCAATGACCTAACTGCTTGACCTCCTTTGGTAACTCAATCAAACCGACTAGGCCTTAGACGTATCCCATTGATATGTATAGTATATAGTTGACAGTGTACTATAAACATTAGACGGATCAATAAGAGAATCCCAGAATGAGAATGTGGTCTAAGTGTGCGGAATCTCTAGGGATTAGTCGCTATCGGGGATTGGCATACTATATGCAGGTAAAGTCTGGGAGTATTACACATAGAGTTTCTATCAAAAAATTCCCAAAAAAATTATGTATAACCTCATGTATGCATAATCGAAAAAATAATTTCCAAAAAATTTAGTAAAAACAAGCACTTAGAAATTATACATACATTTAGACGCATAAGAACGTATATACATATACATTTCGCCTCTTTAAACGTTTATACGCGTATATACGTATAATCACTGTCAATTCCTCTATAGGGCCTTTGAACCATGTTTAAACCCAATTATCCCCAATAGGGATAATAGCTGGCAAATGACCGAATTCCTTGACCATTTTGTTCAGCTCAAATTTGAGCCGTATAAATGTATGTATTCCTGCGACCCCGCATGTATACTGCGTATAAAATGGAAATCCTCAATGATTTCGCGACCGCTTTATACCTGTTATACGCGCCCTTGGTCTTTACGTGCATAATTGTTTCCATATTTACCTGGGTTATGGCCCTAGATCGAATTGAAGGTAGTTGTTTCTGTGTTTGTAGAAATAAACCCCTATATGGGTGTAAAATCGTCTTTTTGTTCTGTTTTAAACCCTTATATGGGTGTAAAGTCCAGTAGCCGCCAATAGTCGTTAGTAGCGATTAGTAGCTAAAATGTTACTTTCTGATATTGAAAAGTAGCTAAAATAAAATTAGCGCGGTTCTTTGCGCTTCGCGCAAACCCTCGGCTCCGCCTCGCACGAATCAGTGTACGCGTTTTCATTTTTTAGCAAAAAGTGCTAATTTTAGTAAACGCTTGCAAAGCAGCTTTTCCTTTGGTAAGCTATCTTTGTACTGCAGTGATAGCCGCTGAGCCGTTGGCGGTAAACGGAAGAAGTACACTCTTTGAGCAGGAGTCGATGAAGCCAAGGTGGAGACGAATGCTCTTAACGGGACAAGGCACTGCTAGAACCGAGACGAGTGATAAACGTAAGCTGTCCGACTAGCCCACGTAATGGGCCTTTTTTAAAGGAGTTACCATGCAATTTTACCTAATGCGTAATGCAATGGTCTGCACACCAACTAAAAAAGAGGATTATTCTATCCTGTCTAAGGAAGAGTTCGATGATCTTTGTGAAAGAAATAGTCAGGTAGTTTGGGCCGGTGATGCTGGCGGAGTTATCGCAGTTTTAATCGGTAATCAGGTTATTCCTGATGGCGACTATGTTGTTTCTAATGAAATTGATGTTTTGCGAGCGATGAAGGCTTTAACTGGCCAAACTCTAATGGATTGCAAGAAAGCTATTGAACAACTTAAAAAAGGATGAAACATGTTCGGATCACTAACGCCCATCGAAGCCCTAGATAAAGAGTTGGAAAGACTCGATATTCAAATGGACCAGTTTTCATTTGACGAAACTACCCTTCCAGAACATCCTACGGTTAAAATGTACAACGATCTTGCCCTACAGCGTCAAGAGATTCAGAAAGCTCTAGTTGATCTTGCCAAAGCTGCTTCTCAGCCACCTAAGAGATACTAGTGAAATCAAAACTGATAACGCTTAAGGCCAACAATAATATCGTCGCTCAATCTGAGATGGATTTTGACGCCTTCGTTAATCAATATCGTTCCGTCCAAAGATGGCTCAAACAGGTCCAAAAAGAAGACTTTCCTTCCAACTATACCTATTATCGACGCCCAATCATTTGCCGTATCTTTATCGGCAAATGGGAAGTCCATTTTGACTCTATAGAGGTTTCATTTGAGTAATAATCAAACAGTTGAAAATATTAATAAATCAATTCAGCTCAAAACTGAGCTTATTCGTGACCTAAGAAATAGCGGCGCAACTGTCGCACAGTACATTGATATTCAAAATCGCCTTATGTCTCTTTATGAGACTCTTTTAAAAGCTGCATCGCAGGAAATCCAGATTCTAAGTCAGAACGCCAAATCAAAGTAATTAATTAAGCAAATTACGACTATTCTATCCAACTTCGTTAATTAATTAACATGTGATATATGTATTTCGGGCTATAGCTCAATTGGGAGAGCGCCTGCTTTGCAAGCAGGAGGTTCGCGGTTCGAGCCCGCGTAGCTCCACCACCTTTTTTTAGGAGGACATATGTCCGAAGATAAGAAGCAACTTGAGGAACAATTAAAAGAGCGTTTTAAGCACCTTGATGAGCAAGGAAAACCTGCCCTTGAGAAAGAGCAGGCTATCCGTAAGTCATACCACCATAGTTTGGTTGAAGAAGTTAAAACTGACAGAGCTAATGTTGAAGCGTCTGCTGCTGAAGAAAGAAAAGCCGCTAGGCTTGATCCTTTAGAATTGATCCGTCAACTTGAACAAATGCGTAAAGAAGGATTTAGCGATGATATTATACGCGCTGCATTCGCAGAGGTTATGGAACGTCAAACTGGTAATTATCGCAGGCCGCTAAAGAGAATCTTGCGATCTGAAGGTATGATTGAGATACCGGCTCAAGCCGATATCAATAAAATGTATGAAGACCGATATAAAGGTATTGATAATGAAACTACGTCTGAATCAGTTAAATTGATTTTAGACGCAATCGAGAATTCTGCAAAAATGCGAGCTAACCCTGTTAGGCCACCAATTAGAATTCGCGTAGCTTCTTATTTGGTTCGTAAAGTGTTAGCAGTCATGATTATGTTTTGTAAAGTTTTAGGAGTGAAGTAATGTCTGACGATTCACAGGATATCCTTAAGAATATAGAAGAACTTAAAGCCGCTTTAGAAGCTAGCAATAAAGCTAGAGATGTTACTCCAGTTTTGCAGGTTAAAGATTTGACAGAAATATCTGATAAATATTTAACTTCTTCTGCGAAATACGATCTTTCTCAAAAAGCTTATAATTTATCGGTAAAAACTGATGATGGGCAGTTTTTTAGAGCTGTTTATTTTGCCACTAGAGTTCGTCCAGAAAATGAAGAAAGAGCTGTTCAGGAGATTGCTAAGGTAATCAATGACCTATCTCAAAGAGGTCTTATTCATTCTTGTCTTGCTCCTATTTCAAGTCTAGAATTGGCTAGAATGACACTACAGGCTCCACAAAAGGTAGTTTTCTGTTTTGTTCTAATTCCTGATTCTTATTATGAAGATATTAAGATCCAATATAAGAAAATTTCTATTGAAGAAGGCGGAGTAGGTGAAGCATTAGAAGATTTGAGTCCACGCTTGGGTGACGGCGAGTTTCTTGCTGCAATTAGGGTTACTACCAACTATCTAACACTTGAAAGTAAGCCTGATACACAGAAGCTTTTACAAGACCAGATCGACCAATATTTGGCAATTCTTCCTAAAGGAACGGTTGTTAAAGAAGTGACTCAATGCGCTGTCACAGATCTCTCCTTGCCATATGAAGTCAAGTTCTATAATCCTTTGATGCAAAAAGTTAAATATGTTGAAACAGAATATATCCGCGATGGCGCTGTTATTGACAATGAATTTAAGCAATTTAACGTATTTACAGGAGTTCGTTACTTCGATAAAGAACGTAATGAATTATATAAAAGAAATTAACTTATTCCCAGCGAATAATCATTCTGAAGGGCTTTTTAATATCCCTAGGAATTAAACTGTTGGTCCAGTAGTTAACCCAGAATTCACCAAAGAGTTCAGCTGGTTGTAACATTCTATTGGTAGGATAGTCAGGAAGCTCTACTTTATAGCCAAGATCGGCATAGTGCATAAAAACGGTCTTAGGATCTACTTCCAGATCAAATGTCTGGCAATTAACCCAAAAAACGCCTCTATCTATAGCCTCGTCGATTTGAACATCGGCTGCGGCAATGAATTTAGCGTTAGCTGCAGCAACGATTGTATCGTGAGCTGCAGTAGATTCGGTATTGGCTTGTGACTTTGGTATTGACATATAAATAAGATTGGCGTAGCCTGGATACATACTTTGGAGGTAAAGTGGGCATGTATAATGAAGTTCATAAGAACTGCTATAATTGCGGTGCCGCCTGTACTATACAAATTCCACAGATAACCCTTGGTTTTGGCGATTTCAGTCTTGATAACCCAAATTCTATCAATATTAAAGCTCTTACTTATGAACAAAAACTTGAGCTAAAAGAGTACGTTGAAAAAGAGAGTTTTTATTGTGAATACGAAGGATGCAATACTTCATTTGAAGTAGAAATAGACGTATCTAAGCCTTTCTCTGGTAAAACAAGGATTACTATATGAGGATAATTAAGGCACCTCAAGAACTTCCATGGCGTTTTCCTCCAGCCGTATTTTTGGCTGGATCTATAGAAATGGGTAAGGCCGTTGACTGGCAAACCAAAATGACCAATGATCTATCTGACATGCATATCACCATTTTGAACCCGCGAAGAGATGACTGGGATTCTAGCTGGGAACAAAAGATCGAGAATAAGCAGTTTCGTGAACAGGTAGAATGGGAACTAGCAGCTTTGCAAATGGCTCAGGTTATCGTGATGTACTTTGATCCAAATACTATGTCTCCAATTTCCCTGCTTGAACTTGGCCTCCATGCCAGTTCCGGTAAATTGATCGTTTACTGTCCAGAGGGCTTTTGGCGTAAAGGTAATGTTGATATCGTGTGCAAGAAATATAAAATCAAGCAAGTCAACTCAGTTGAAGATCTTACTGCAGAAGTGAGAAAACGACTCACTCCCTGATATAAGTAGGGTATGTTAAAAAAATGCGAAAATCCAAACATTGAGATTTACACTAAGACATGTAAAAAGCGCATTTTCAATCTTTCATCTATTAGGCTACCAGAAGGACTCAAGAAAAAATGTGTCTGGTGTTTAAGTGATTTAAAAGGTCAGCAGCGTCGTTGGTGTGGTACAGAATGCGTTGAATCCGCTCAAGCATGGGGAAATCCCCAGAAAGAATGGGGCCTAGGAATACTTCTTATTCGTCAAAATTTCAAATGCAATATTTGTGCGTTTGACTGGGGCGCAGTAATTGAAGCTATGTATCAAAAGCCTAAGATGCCATATGGAATGTCTGAATGCAAAAATACTTGGCGAACTAAATTCTCATATTGGCTTACAGTAAAACTAAAAGATGAAATGCATATGACTGATCTGCCACATCGCATTGAGGTGGATCATATTTTGGCTATATCTAAAGGTGGACAATCTCTTGGTTTAGATAACCATCAGGCAGTTTGTTACGCTTGCCATAAAGCAAAGACAAAGAAGGATAATTCTGGTCCACGCAAAAAGATTGACAAATTAAATAAACCGGATCAAAATGATACGGAGGGCAACAATGACTAAAGAAAACGAAGAAAAACATGTAAGCTATGTCTATCTTGTAAATACTGAAATGGGCGAGCTTTTATACGATCAGGATCTTGATTATTTGACTGGCGAACAATATGATCCAGTTGCTATCTTTTCTTTTCAGCAAGAGGCTTTAGCTCCAGCTGAAGATTGGGAAGATATGAAGCTCAGTTACACTGATGAAATGGTAGTTGATAGAGTTAGACAGTTACTTCGATCTAAAATAAAAAAGATAGCAAGAGATCTGGAGCTTCATTAATGCGTATTATTTCTAAGTTTCATGATTATTACGATTCCGTCCAGCGCACAGGCATGGACAAGGAGATCGTTTACGTTCGTGAAACCAAAGAAAGCTTGATTAAAAGTCAGTTCGATATTTATTGTCGTGGCAGCAGTAATTACACGGTTAACATGCTCTATCTGGGATTTTGTGGTCAGATTTATAAAATCTATACGATCTCTAAAGTAGATGAGCCTATAAGAATTTATTACGATTATGAGCAATTTAAAGAAGAATCTCTCGCCCTAGGCGCTACTGGCAAATATGATTTTGGTAGACGCTGGTGGATGAGTGGCTATGATAAATTTAGAGATTCTGACACTAAACCTTTGTTGGAATTTTTTCATAAATATCAAGTTCCTGTTTTTATTGTAATGCATAGCTCCGAACGTGGCAAACATAAGCTGGTATTAAATCCCAATTTGAAACAATATAAATTCCAAACCATTAAAGATACCTATACAGCTTATCAAGATATTTTTCAATTTGTCGCAGGAGTCCTTAATGCTCCTGAGAACAAGATGGTACAAATCTCAAATCAAGACAAGATAGATAAACACGGATTCGATAAGCATTCTTTTCGCAAATTGCCTACTAAAAAGAAGTAAATTGACATTTTAGTCTTTATGGCCTACCATTTAAGTATGGAGGTTATATGTCTTTTCAAAAAGGAGATAGGTTTCGCGCAAAAGGAACTGATGCAACTGGCCTTATAGAATCCGTATCTTTCAATTCAATACAGCAAGAGCAAGAATATTACGTTAGATGGGATCATTTCCCATATAAAGTCCACTGCTATATGGCAGATAATGTAGATGATATTTGGGAAAAAATCGCTGCACAAGTTGGTCAATTACCGACTGGTATTCTTTCTAACGGTCCATATGTTGCTACGCTTCCAGACAGTCCCAAAGACGGCCATCAAGTAGAAATAGGTAGATGGGGTCCTCCAGAAGAACAAAAGCGTGATTGCGATAAAAACGGTCACGATTGGGCTATTTACGATAGTGGATTCACGATTTATGACTATTGTAAGGTGTGCGATAAAAAGAAGGATCATTAATGCGTGTAATTTTTTTAGATTTCGATGGAGTCCTGAATTCTCATCAATCGTTTAATTTCTGGAAGAATAAGCGCGATCAGACCAAGTGGGAAAATGAGATGTATTCTGAATGGCAAGGATCTCTAAAGGAATACCTAGCTATGGAATTTGATCCTATTGCATTAAACAATGTAGAAGATCTAATTAGATCTGTTCCTGATCTTAAAATCGTAGTGTCTTCTACTTGGCGATTAGGCGAGACTGTAGAATCTTTACAGAAAATATTAGCTCCAGCAAAATTAGTTTCCGCTGCTGTGATTGATGTGACACCAAGATTTCCTGGCAAACCTCGCGGAGAAGAGATCCAAGATTGGCTAAATAGGCATCCAGATGTAACTGATTATGTTATTATTGATGATGACTCAGATATGCTAGAAAGCCAAAAAGATCATTTCGTTCATACGTCAACCTTACACGGTTTTCAATATGGCGATAAGCTTTGGGCACTGAGAATTCTAGGAATCTCCCATCCTTTGCAGAAAGTTTAATATGAAACTATATGTTGTAGTTAGATCAGATATGTCCAAAGCTCAACAAGCTGTTCAGGCTGGACATGCTCTGGCAGAGCTTTTAATTACTAAAAATATTTCATGGAAAAATGGCACTCTAGTTTATCTGGCTCTTCCAAATGAGAAGAAATTAAAAGCTATGTACGAAAAAGTTCCCACTAGAAACAAGGCAAAATTTGAAGAACCTTTCTGGGACAATTCCATGACGGCATTTGCAGCTTATGGTCGCGATGTATCGGATTTTTTAAGAAAGCTTCCTTTACTATGAATAATGCACTCCTGCAGCTTATGCTTTTGGTTCGTGAAGCTAGTAAGAATACTTATTTAGTAGGCGGGTGTGTGCGCGATATGATTTTAAAAAAAGAACCAAAAGACTACGACATAGTTACAGATGCCAATATGGAGGTATTGCGTGGAGAACTCGATAAGAATGGTTGGAAAGTGGACGCCGTTGGAGAAAACTTTCTTGTTTACGCAGTCTCTAAAAATTACCAGCAATTCGAGATTGCAAATTTCCGTAAAGAAAGCTCTTTTACCGATGGGCGTAGACCGGATCACGTTGAAATCGGAACACTCGAAGATGACGCAGCAAGGCGAGATTTTACAGTCAACTCAATCTATTACGATCCCTTTACTGGAAAATTCATTGACCCAAACAATGGAATGCGAGATATTGCGTCAAGAACCTTAAAGTTTATAGGGAAGCCGCAAGATAGAATAAAAGAGGACTATCTTAGGGTCTTCCGTTTTTACAGATTTCTTGCTATACTGGGATTCGATGGGCATCCTAAGTCTTTAAGAGCTTGTAGAGAAATGTTCACAGAAGCGTACCAAAATACTACGCCAGAGCGCGTTAGGATGGAAATTGAGAGGATGAGTTTATGATTTATTTTACAAGTGACGAGCATTATTGGCATAGCAACGTAATCAGATATTGTGGTCGTCCACATAAAGAAGCCCAGGAAATGAATGAGGATATGATTTTAAAGCACAATGCTATTGTGCGACCAGACGATAAGGTTTATCGGCTAGGAGACTTTTCTTTAGCATTTCGTGCCGTAGAGAACTACGCAGCTCGTCTTATGGGAGAGAAGTATTTGGTCCCAGGTAATCACGATTTCTGTCATAGCTATCATAAAAAAAGCAGAACGCCTGAAAATCGTGAAAAATGGATTCAGAAATATAAGGATCATGGATTTATTGTTATTCCAGAGCAGACTACTTTAGATGTCCCAGGACTTGCTACTTTTAATCTTTGTCATCATCCCTATGCTGGCCCATATGAATTAGAAGGTGGCGGCGATAAATATGCAAGATGGCGTCCAGTAGACGATGGAAGAATTCTTCTGTGTGGACACGTACACGAGAAATGGCAGACTAGAAGATCGCCTAAAGGCACTTTAATGATTAACGTAGGAGTAGATGTTCATGGGTTTAAACCTGTTTCGATTGACGAAATCGCAGAAATTATCAAGAGGGAAAATGGTAGTTTTTAATTATAGATTTTCTCATGCTCCTTACATGGAGCTTAGATATGTTCGCCCTAATTCAGGGGGATCTTACCCTATTTTAGGTCTTTACGCTTCTTCACATTCTGCACAGATTTGTTTCATGAAGCTATTCTTTATATTTGGTATATCTAAACCACTTAAATCTGCGCCTTTAAGTAAAGAGGAAGAAGAATTGGTTAAGAAGATTATAGAGGAAGATAATGCTACCTGAGCTTTTGGTGATTTTTGCATGTGTAAATAGTACCGGATGTAGTGAAACATCATCTGCGTATTACAATATACATCCAGAAATTCAACAAATGGTAGAGGAAACCGGAGAACATATTCGTATACGTGCTGAAAAATACGTAGGACCTATAGTAATTCAGACTGTCGGACCAATGATATACGCCGCCGCAGGTGGAACTGGAACCATTAGGTTTAGTAAAAATATTAGCGTACAAGGCAATAAGAAAGACCTGAAACTCACTTTTGGAATGGAATTTTAATGAAAATCAAAGAACTTAGACAGATGTTAAACGAGTTACCTGCTACAATGGACGATCAAGATGTGCAATTCAACATGAGATCTGGCTGTTGTGGAGATTACGAAGAGCTGAATATTTTAGATTTTGATGCTTTTGCGCCAGATAAATTTTATGATAAGGGAATGGTGAGATTTTTCTTTGACGCTGTTCCTGGCTATCAGTCTTGTATTCAAGCAGGTGGAACTAAAAGAGCACACGAAGAATACTGGAAAAAACATGGCAAAAAATAAGCTGCGTCGCGTTGGAGACATTATGTTGGATATGGAGAAGCTTCTTTTTGAACTTCATTGCGATCATGACATGCAGCATGGCGAAGTTTTGTATTTAATCAATGGATGGCAAAAAATTCATGTTCCAAAGCAGATAGAAACATATACTGATGACGGCACTCATCCAGTCCTTTATGGCCCAAAGAAAAGAAGATCTATGTCAGAAATATCTGCAGATATTAAACTCAACAATCGTAAAAAGAAGTGATATAATTATTTAGGAGTTATCGGTGAGCTATGTTTCTTTAAGTCAGCATCAAATTGATTGGATAGTATCTAAAATAGGGATTTCTGATCCAAAGAAAGCCGTTGAGCGTTTTGCTGAATTAATGATGCTTGAAGGCATTGCTCCTAGTGATATGTCAAGACTTGTTAGAAAAATGATGCAACGCGAGAGGAAAAAATGAGCAACGTAATTAAATTTGAAGATCTTCCCCAGGAAAAACAAGATGCTATCAATAAGCTAAAAAAGAAGTTTTTCTGGAAAAGCTTACTTACCGGCGCTAACTTTGGTGCCATGCTATTTTTTGTAAATTTAATTATAGCTTTAGCTAAGCTAACTTTTCAGCTCACTGACGGATCAACTATTCTCATTTCTATAGTGGTAAACTTTTCCATTATTATATGGTTTCAGTCCACTCTGAAAGATAACGCCGTAAAAGTAAGAGAAGAATTCTTTAAAATTTTAGAAAAATAAAAGAGGACCACAATGGGATTGATGAATCCTCGGCCTACTTATGCTCCCTTTGAGTATGAGCAGGCTTACCGATATTGGGAATTACAACAGCAAAGCCATTGGCTCCATACGGAGATCGCTATGGCCGGTGACATTAATGATTGGAAGCTCAATCTAACAGAATCAGAAAAACACGTAATTGGTCAAATCCTTAAAGGATTTACTCAATCTGAAGTATTTATTCAAGAATACTGGAGCCAGATGGTTGGTAAATGGTTTAAGAAACCAGAGATCCAAATGATGGCCGCTACCTTTTCTGCATTCGAGTCTATCCATGCTGTTTCATACGCGTACTTGAACGATTCTCTTGGCCTAAGTGATTTTGCAGCTTTCCTGCACGAGCCTACTGCTAAAGCTAAAATTGATCGTTTGATGGAAACCAAAGGTAAGTCTAAAGAAGAGATTGCTAAGTCTTTAGCTATCTTTTCGGCCTTTAATGAAGGCGTAAACCTATTTAGCTCTTTTGCGGTACTGCTTAACTTCAGTCGTTTTAATAAGATGAAAGGACTGGGACAGATTATCGCATTTTCTATTAAAGATGAGTCTCTTCACAGTGAAGCTGGATGCTGGTTGTTTCGCACGCTTATTTCTGAGTATCCAGATATTTGGACTGATGAGTTAAAGAAAGAGCTTTACGAAGCTGCCAGGATTACCGTACAGCTAGAAGACGCGTTTATTGATAAAGCTTTTGAGCTTGGTTCGATTGAAGGATTGGACCCTTCAGATTTAAAAGCTTTCATTAGATTTAGATGTAATACAAAACTACAAGACCTTGGATTAAAGTCTAATTGGAAGAATATTGATAAGGAAGCTATATCGCGCATGGAATGGTTTTCAGTTTTAAGCTCAGGAGTTTCACATTCTGATTTTTTTGCAAGTCGCGTTTCAGATTACTCTAAGGGAAGTATAGATTTTTCAAAAATATGGGATTAATATGATCGGGATAAAATTTGGAATGCTTGAAGTGATTTCTTTGAATAAGATTCACAAAAAGCAAAAATTTTGGAACTGTAGATGTGATTGTGGAAATCCAGTAATACGGTGTACCAGTCAGCTGAATATTGGTTTAAAGAAAAACAGAAATCAATCTTGTAGAAAATGTGCTCAAAGAGCAAATAAATCTAAAGATTTAGGAGAATCTAGCTGGAAAATGTTATTTAATAATTATAGAGCAGGCGCAAATAGAAGGAATTTGGAATTTAATATTTCTTTTGAAGAATTTAAGGAAATATGTGGACAGGATTGTCATTATTGTGAAGCAAAACCTAGTAAGCATAATAGATATGTTAGGGAAAATGGACAATTAATTTCTAAAATATCTAAGTTTACCGCAGATAGATCTTGGATAGAATGGAACGGAATAGATAGGAAGATAAATAACGTAGGATATAATTTAGATAACTGCTTGCCATGTTGTACTCATTGCAATATAATGAAGGGTACGTTGGATTATTATGATTTCATCGCTAGATGTGGCACTATTTATTTGATAAGGAAATCGAAATGAACCTAGAAGAACTTAAAGTCGCAGGCGAAGCTCCAGAATGGATGACTCAAGAAGGGTTAACCACTATTCAGGGCGGATATTTATTGGAGAACGAAACTCCTATTCAAATGTATCGCCGTGTAGCTAAAGCTGCAGCATCTTACTATAAAGACTCTAAGCATTGGGAGGAAAAATTCTATGATGCAATGGTTAAAAACTGGCTATGCCCTGCTTCTCCGATTCTGTCGAATCTTGGTACTGACAGGGGTCTTCCTATTTCTTGTAATTCCATCCATCCTGGGGATAGCGTCGATTCTATTTTTTCAAAATCTCATGAACTTGCAATGTTATCTAAAAACAGTGCTGGTGTTGGGATCTACATGGGCGATGTGCGGGGTCGCGGTGCTCGTATTCGTGGGAACGGAAAATCAGAAGGACTGATTCCTTGGGCCAAAGTTTATGACTCTACTGTGATTGCCGTAAGCCAAGGCAACTTTAGACGTGGAGCTGCAGCTGTATATACAGATATTCGTCATACCGATATTGAAGAGTTTATTCAGATGCGTCGTCCTACAGGAGACGTTAATCGTCGTTGTTTAAATCTAAATCACGGCATTTGCATCGACGATTCTTGGATGAACGAAATGATCGGCGGAGATCAAAAGAAGCGATCACTTTGGCAAGAGATTCTTAAGACGCGATACGAAACAGGTGAACCTTATTTGTTTTTTTCTGACAATGTGAACAAACAAAATCCTAAGTGTTACGATAATTTAGGTCTTAGAGTAAAAACGTCAAATATTTGTACTGAAATCTTTCTTTATACGGACCCAGAACACAGTTTTGTGTGCTGTCTGTCGTCCTTGAACTTGGTAAAATGGGAAGAATGGAAAGATACGGACTTAGTAGAGACTTCTGTGAGGTTTCTGGACGCAGTTTTAGAAGAATATATTCAAAAATCTAAAGATGTTCCAGGCCTGGAAGCCTCTCGTCGCTCAGCAATAAAGGGAAGAGCGATAGGAATTGGAGTTTTGGGTTGGCATACGCTTCTACAGAAGAATATGATGCCTTTTGATAGCTTCGATGCCATGATGCTCAATGCTCAGATATTTAAAACAATGAAAACTAAGGCAGAAGAAGAGACCGCAAGGTTGGCAGAAGAGTTAGGAGAGCCAGAATGGTGTCGTGGATACTTCAGAAGGAATACTCATTTGCTTGCAATAGCTCCTACAGTGTCAAATTCTACTATTTCAGGTGGTCATAGCGCAGGTATTGAGCCAATGCCAGGAGGTATTTGGTCTCAGAAATCTGCTAAAGGTACGTTTATTCGTAAGAATATTGTGCTTGAGCGATACCTAGCTTCTATTGGTAAGGATTTACCTGACGTATGGAAGTCTATTAACGAGCAAAGCGGTAGCGTACAGCATTTGTCGTTTCTTGATGATAAAACTAAAGAAGTTTTCTTGACTTCACGCGAGATAAATCAATATGCGATCATTAAACAAGCTGCTCAGCGTCAGAAATATATTGACCAAGGACAGAGTATCAATTTATTTTTTGCTGCAAATGCAGATCCTAAGTATATTCACGGCGTTCACCTTGAAGCTTGGCAATCAGGCTTGAAATCACTATATTATTTCAGGACAGAAGGCGTCATAAGAGGTGATTTGGCTTCTAGATCTAAAGATGAGTGCGCTGCCTGCGAAGGATAGTTGACTTTCTCTTATAAAAGCCCTATTATAGGGTATGCAAAGACTAAAAAGTAATCAACCGACTTATTTTGATGTGGATGATACATTAATCATGTGGAGTCCTACCCCAGAACAATTAGAAGCCTATGGCGTAGAGTTTGACCATACTTACGAGGATGGCACTCGAAGGATCGGCAAGATCTTGCCGCATAGAGTACATATTCGGCAACTAATTAAGCACGCGATGCGTGGTCACACTATCATAGTATGGTCTGCAGGTGGAGAGCCATGGGCTTATGCTGCTGTGAAGGCTCTTGGTATTGAGCAATATGTAGATTATACTATTCAGAAGCCTATATGGGCATATGACGACAAAAAACCAAATGAATTTTTTGACACTAAGTTTTATAAGGACGAAGAAGGCGGAGATTTATAGTGATAAAAATAGCGTTAGATAATCAAGTGTCTAAGGATGTGGTTAAAAGGTTAAGCTCTTACTATGATGTCGTAGTTTGGGCAGCTGATCGCTCTGATGAAGATTGGGTAGATGAAGCGATGACTTTAGGTGCTCAATATTTTATTTCTCCAGATTTAGATGTGCCTAACCTATTGGATCGCTATGGGTACGACGACGTTTTTTGGATTGATTTACCTCAAAATTTAAAGTTTGACTCTCAATTTGATTTTATTCGTAAAAAAATTAAAGGATTGAAAAATAAAGGTGGTAATTTATGAAAAAAGAACTTAATTTAAAGCCGTTAGAGAGATTCTTGAATTCTGAAGGAAGATTTAAGCTTCAGAAAGTTGAGTCTAAGCGTCCAAATTCTTTCGTGGGAGTTGGACAGTTTGAGATTGGAGATTTTTATCTTCACGAATATCCAGAGACTGATAAGTTGCCAGCACAGACAGGTGTGGAGATTGTCGGCAATGGATTTAATTACTTAAGAACTAGTCCAATTGTTAAAATCGTAGATCACGATCAGAATTCCACTACTTTTGAAACAGAAGGTGGAGTTTATAGGTTAGAAAAATATGAGTAAAGAATGCAAGAAGTGCAACATAGTAGTTGATATCAAAGATATGACCATGAAAATGGGCGGACTTTTGTGTCCTAAATGTCGCGTTATTCTTTATCAGCCTTATCTTGATGAAGAATATTTTGAAGAATATCGTCGTCGTCAAAAAGAGCGCGAAGAGAAAGAAAAAAATGAACGTAATTGAAAGACTTCATAAGCTAGGATTAATTAAGCCACCACCTTATGTGGTTGGTGGCACTATGTATCTGACGATCATGGGATCTGTAGCGTATGGAGTCTCAGGTGATACTTCAGATATGGATGTTTATGGATTCTGTATTCCTCCTAAAGATATTATTTTCCCTCATTTAGGTGGCCATATCCAAGGATTTGGTACTCATCCACCAAAATTTGAGCAATTTCAACAACATCATATTCTCGATAAAGAAGCTCGCAAGGAATACGATGTAAGTGTTTACAATATTATTAAATATTTTCAACTTGTCATGGATAATAATCCAAATATGGTTGATTCTCTTTTTACTCCTCCAAATTGTGTTTTGATTTCCAGTAAGGTTTCAGATCATATCAGAGATA
Organism: Saprospiraceae bacterium; assembly: GCA_022841345.1. Taxonomy (GTDB): domain Bacteria; phylum Bacteroidota; class Bacteroidia; order Chitinophagales; family Saprospiraceae; genus SLDF01. The sequence goes on along the minus strand of JALHRR010000011.1, from coordinate 107,070 downwards.
ATCGAAAAGTTTTCTTGAATAAGAAATGCTGGCATTCCTTTAAGGGATATGCCTATTCTCAAATGCATAAAATGAGGATTAAAGAGCCAGACGTTAATTCTAAACGATATGAAAGTATCCAGAAGTATGGATACGATGTAAAGTTTGCTTATCATGTCGTTCGTCTTCTTAATGAAGTTGAGCAGTTGATGATTGAGCAAGATCTTGATTTACAGAGAAATAATGAACAGCTTAAATCTATCCGCAGAGGCGAGTGGACCATGGATCAGATCGAGCAATATTTCGTAGATAAAGAAAAAAGCCTAGAAGAAGTTTACCAAAAGTCTACTCTTCCTCACAGTCCTCGCGAAGCAGATGTTAAAAAGATTTTACTTGAATGTCTTGAGGAACGCTTTGGTTCTTTGGACGGAATGCTTCAGACAGAAGATCATTACAGGCTTATTCTTAGGCAAGTTCAAAAGTTAGTGGAGAAAGTGTGAAAACTCCTTCTGAAGAAGCATATGACGAAGCAGTTAAGAGATATAATTGGAGACCGTTTTTTCAGGACTTTAAAATGCCTAAAATGGGAATTTACTCAGACTCAAGCTGTCCTCACGAGTGGGTTGACGTTGGCTTTAACCATAGTAAAATGGTGTGCAAAAAGTGTGACATAGAGCAATGTAAAATGTTCAATCAAACTGCTGAATATACTACAGTCAAATGAAACTAATTATAGCAGGTTCCAGACATATTAAGCTTGACTACTCTAAGATGGTAGAAATTTTAAAAGACAAGATAGGTCCAGATTGGAATTCAAAAATAACCGAAATAGTCTCTGGTAACGCTGCGGGCATAGATACGTGTGGTGAGCAGGTATCTGAGTTTGCCTGTATCAATTTGAAACGATTCTGTGCAGAATGGGTTAAATATGGCAGACGTGCTGGCCCAATACGAAACAATAAAATGGCAGTTTATGGAGACGCTCTACTTTTGATTTGGGACGGAAAATCTTCTGGATCTCAGCACATGAAGAATGCTATGATTGATAAAGGTAAGCCAATTTACGAAGTAATTTTGTTAGGAGAATAAAGTGAGAGAAAATAAAGCACCATATCTTTTCATTTTAGTTGGTCCTCCAGGATCAGGTAAATCCACTTTTGCAAATCGTAGAATTTTTAATGACGGCGACCATGGCGCTGCAACGGTCTACGTAAATCAGGACTCTCAGGGTAAGGGCGGCCATCAAGAGATCTTTAGGAATGCACTATATAATAAGCAAGATATCATTCTTGATCGTATGAATTTCAATAAACAACAAAGAGCTAACTATATTTTAGAAGCTCGTAAGCATGATTATTTCATTGAGATAATTGTTCTTCATCAGCCATACGCAGTATGTTTAGATAGAGTTCTCAAGCGTATTGGTAAGCATGAAACTATCATTGATGAAAAAGGTGCAAGATCTGCGCTTCAGACTTTCTTTACTAAATATGAGCGTCCTACTGAAGATGAGGCTGATAAACTTACTTTCATTTATCCAGATGGTCCAAAAAGAAAAGTGGTTGTTTGCGATTTAGATGGAACGCTGTGCGACGTAGAACATCGCCGCCATCATGTTCGCTTAACTCAAGAAGAATTAGCATCTGGAAAGAGAAAGAATTGGACAGCTTTTTTCCAAGATATTCCAAAAGATCCAATTAACCAATGGTGTAAAGATATCATTGAAGGACTGCACCTATCTGGCATACACGTCGTATTTTGCTCTGGTCGTGGTGACAATGAGCGCAAGGTAACGCAGGAATGGCTAGATAAGCATAGCTTAGGTAGCTTTCCTCTTTATATGCGAAACCGTCACGATTCGAGACAAGACTCTATCGTGAAGGAGATCATTTTGGATTTTGAGATACTTTGTAGGTATGAACCATATTTTATGATCGACGACCGACAACAGGTCGTTGACATGTGGCGCAGACGAGGATATGTCTGTTTGCAGTGCGATCCTGGTGATTTTTAATGGGCAGACGTATAGATCTTGTGGGACAAAAATTTGGATTTTTAACTGCTGTAAAATTTATCAAAGCAGCAAAAGCTGGAACTTATTGGGAATTATCGTGCGTTTGCGGAAATAAAGTAGTAAGATTAGCCAGCAATATAAAGAAAAATCACGTACATTCTTGCGGGTGTAAGCCTAATAGACCAGCAAAAGAAGGTGCTGGGTTTAAAAGACTTTTTAGTGACTATAGAGCAAGTGCCAGAAATCGTGGCTATATATTTGACATAGAAGAATCTCATTTTAAGAAACTAATAGAAAGTAATTGTCATTATTGCGATGTATCTCCAACAAAAAGATATGAAAAACAAGTAGTTCATACTCTTTTAGCTAATGGGATTGACAGAGTTGACAATAATATTGGATATACGCAGGAAAACTCTATAGCTTGTTGTAAAAACTGCAATAAAGCAAAAGGATCTCTTTCCAAGAAAGAATTCTTGACTTTAATAGGCAATATTTACAATAATAGAGTAAGGAGATAATAATGTTAAACGTAGAAGCTGCAAAAGAAGAAATTTTAAGTAAGCCATTTAAAGTAATTCAAGCAGAAACTGCCTATAAGTGGGCGTCTCGCGCTGCGGCTAGTTATGAACTTGTTCTTACTGCAGCTGACAATGACCTAATGAGACTAATGATTATGGCATCAGATTTTCTTGGAGAAGCTAGAGAACATTCTTCTGAAGTAGGTCCAGAGCTTCTTAAGGCAATTAACGATAAAGTGCATCCATATATGCAAGCAGCATGGAAGCATGTGGACAATAAAAATGGAGACAAAAATGTTTGAAAATATTATCGAATCTATTAAAAAGAAACTAGCTACGCCAAAAGGTGAGTTGCTTGCGTCGCCAGAGCTTGGAACGCCAGTAGTAGAAGCTCCAGCAGAAGAAGGATCTACTTACAAAGTTCCATACACTTCCATTTTGGAAATCAATCCACATAATAATGCAGAGCGACTTGAAGTTGCCACTGTTTATGGTTTCCAAGTTGTAGTATCTAAGGGTCGATATAAAGTAGGCGATAAAGCTGTATATATTCCCATTGATTCTATTTTGCCAGAAAAACTGGAAAAGATACTTTTTCCAGAAGACGCTAAAATTAAATTACACAATTCGCGGGTTCGCCAGATCAAGATCAGAGGTCTTGCCTCTCAAGGGATGCTGATTAATCCCGATGAGATTACTTCGCTGGTGAATCCCGCTTACCTAAAAGCCGAGCAGGATCTTAAGTTGATCTTGAATGTTAAGAAATATGAGCCTCCTGTTAAGGCCAGTAACCTAAACGCTCAGGGACCAAAGAGTAGAAATAAGAAGAATCCTCATCCATTGTTCCACAAATACAATGGTCTTGATAATATCAAGTGGTTTCCAAATAAGTTTAATGAACAATCAATGGTCGTTATCCAAGAGAAGCTCCATGGAACTAATGCGCGAGCGTCTGTTCTTCCTTTTGAAGCTAATACTCTGAAGAAGCGCATCCTGAAGTTCTTACGTTTGGCTCCTACTACTGAAAATTGTTACGGCTCTAATATGGTTGAAATTTCTGCTAGTAGAACCTACAAAGGATTCTATGGGGAAGATGTTTACGGGACAGTGTTTAATAAAATGGACGTTTTCAGTAAATTGAAACTTGGAGAATCTGTTTTCGGTGAAATCGTAGGTCCTGGTATTCAAAAGGGATATACTTACGGATTGAAAGAGCATGAGTTTGTTTTATTTGATGTTAAGGTTCTTCAACCAGACGGTACACAGAAATGGCTTAGCCCTTCTGAATGTAAGGCATTTGCGATTGATCGCGGATTTCAATTTGTTCCTGTAGTTTACGAAGGTCCTTTCAATAAGGAACTAGCTTATACTCTTTCTAGAGGTCCAAGCGTATTTGATCCAAATGAAAAAGTTCGCGAAGGTATCGTTATTAAAGCTGCTGAAAATTACAGCGTTGAAGGTAATAAACAAGCTCTTAAATGGGTTTCTGAGGATTATCTTTCAGATACAAGCAATACTGACGAGCATTAATATGGTAGTATTTATTGGGGATCGACCAAGTAGATTGAATATCAGCCCTGACCTACCATTTGTGGGCACTCCATCCTTTAATAATTTAACAAAGTGGATAAATAAGTTAGATATTTCTAGCTGGACTGTAGTAAATAGCTATACTCACGACGATTTTATCATAATATGTCAATTATATAATTCAGGACTCAAAAGCTTTGTTGCTCTTGGTAATAATGCATCTAAAGAGTTGGATAGCATAGGTATTAAACATTTTAAATTACCACATCCTTCTCCTAGAAATAGGAAGCTGAATGATACGAATTATATTGACTCAGAGTTAGAAAAATGCAAGAATTACCTTAAAGGAAACAAGTAAATGTGCATACTCTGCGTTGAATGGGAAAAGAATAAAATGACAAGCCAAGAGGTCTATAAGGCCATTGGAGAAATGATTAATACCTCTAAGGACAAAGCGCAAGCTGCCCATTTACAAGAGCTTTCAGACAAGATTATGGAAAAAGAACTGCCGTTGACAGAAGCAGACGAAGAACTTCATAGGACCTATCAATCGCTTATATCGGGCGACGACTATGAGTAGATCTGCCGCTACTGCATACGTTTTATGGGCCTTATTTCTGATATTTATAGGCTATAGCATCCATAAAAGAATCAATAATCTATCTGATCCTAATTCATTGTCCAATAGAATCAAGGCTTTAGATAAGGTTATAGATGAAGATTCTCAAATATCCAGATAAAAAATTATTCGTAAAATGCAAGCCAGTGTCTGTTTTTGGTCCAGAGCTTAAAGTATTGCTTGACGCAATGTGGGAAACTATGATCGAAGGCAATGGCATGGGCTTAGCATCTAATCAAGTCGGGTTGAATTTCCGAATGTTCACTATGCTTGGTCCTAAAAATGAAAAATTTTATATCATTAACCCTTCTATAGTATCTGCGTCAATTGTTTCCGCTAACTTAAAAGAGGGATGTCTGAGTGCGCCAGGAGAATTTCTAGTTTTAGAAGAGAGAAAGTCTTGGGTGAAGTTAAAGTTTCAAGATGAAACTGGACAAGAACATGAGAAAGTTTTCAAAGGAATTCATGCAGTGTGCGTGCAGCATGAGACAGATCATTTAGACGGAAAGTCACATTTACAGTCGAAAAGTCTCCATAAGGCAACAAGAAAAGAGCTTGCTAAAAAATGGGGATTCAAGCTAAAATAGAATAATGAAAAAGTTAATGAAAGATGCTTATTCGGAAGCAAAAAGTTTACCGAAGGGTTTGTGGATAGCAGCGATAGTTGTTCCAGGAGGCATTTTGACACTAGCAGCTTATTTAGCAGGCAAAAGCGCATATAACGCTTACAGAAAAGAGAAGAAAAATGATCGAAGCGAAGATAATCAAGGATAGTATCGGAGCCGGTACTCGTCTCACCACTTTCGTCTTAACATATCCTAGATTCATTCATGCCGAGTTTATGACCCATAGAATGTTTTCTCGTAATGCGTCATCTTCGCGTGCAATACCAGTAAAGAAGCAGATTAGTATGGTTTTGAAAAACCCTGCTATGCCATTAGCTTTTGCGGCTAATAAATCAGGTATGCAAGCTGGCGCTACCTTTGGTCCTTTAAAACAGCTTCTATGTAGAACGGTTTGGCGTGGAGCATGTTATGCTGCTGTATTTTTTGCTACTTTGATGGAAAAGCTAAATATTCACAAACAATATGCTAATAGAATTCTTGAGCCTTTTTCTCATATTACTGTAGTCTGCACTGCTACTGATTTTGCAAATTTTTTTGCATTAAGAGTACATAAGGACGCTCAGCCAGAAATACATGAGCTTGCTAGGCAGATGTATGATTTGTATTCTCTTAATAAGCCTGAAGAATTGAATGAAGGAGAATGGCATTTACCATTCATTACCGATGAAGACGCTAAAGAGACTGTAGATTGGTCACAAATAAACAAGAATAAGACATCAGCTTTAGGAGGACAACTTCTAATTAAGAGATCAGTAGCTAAATGTGCTAGAGTGTCGTATTTAAACCATGATGGTAAAAGATCTACGGTAGAACAGGATTTAGAGCTGTACTATCGTCTTGTTGGATCAGCTCCAATTCACGCCTCTCCTGCTGAACACCAGGCTGTGTCGAGCTTTCTTTCTATGCGTAGCGGAAATTTTGGAGAAGGATGGGTTCAATATCGGAAAACTTTGGCCAATGAGAACATTGAGAAGTTCGCAGGGCCAGATGGTAATTGATATTGATAAGTATAGCGTTAATAAAGATTATGCCCAATCATATTGGATAGATAGAGGTCGAGGAGATCTTCATTATTCTATAGCAATGATTTCCTCAATGACCATGGTTCCATGTATTGTAGTAGCTTATTGGATAGGCGAAAAAACAGGCTTTACTCCAGAGGTAATCAAAGCAATTCAAGGTTATATAGATTTTTATGGATACACAGAAGTTCAAAATAAGCCAGAAGGTGCGCCTATCTAGTTGCATTTTGTATCAATTTGATATAATATAATGTAGGAGCCCCAATGAAGATCAAAAAGGATGTTCAAATAGCGATTGCGATTGTTGCAGAATTGCGACTACATGATGACTATGTGCGTCTAGAAGATCTAAAAATTGATTCTACTATTAGTTTTCTTGAGCAAATTGCTGCTAAACTTTCTAGGGCCGATATTACCACAGTAAAACGTGGTCCAGGTGGTGGAATTAAGCTTGCTAGCACTTTACCTATCTCTTTTTACACCATTGCTAGAGCTTTAGGTGAATTTAAAGAGACAATCTTAAAATCTGACCACAATTCTATGAATCAGCTTCGTAAAAATATCGTAGAAGCTTATAAGAATACGAAAGTATAATGGCTAAAAGAGATACTTTAAGAACATCTAAGCGATCAATACAGGCTCAGGAATGGGCATTAGATATTCCTCCGCACAATACGGTAAAAAAGCATAAGGCTAAAGAACGTCAGATGGCTAAGAAAGTTATTAAACAGGAATTAGAAGATGGCACACCACAAACGAAAAAGAAGTAGTAAAAGATCGGTAGCGTCCGCAATGGACACTGATCGTTGGTTTGGCAATAATAAAGGTCGATTTAAGACCAAAGAAACTGTCAAAAAGAAGCTCGATAAGAAACAGATCGAGAAGTTCTCTAAAGTTAAGCGTTAAATTCTATCTTTGTAATGTCTCTCAGGGAGAGGATCGCAATCAAAATACCCATTACCTACTGGTTCGCAATTTTTCATGCGAACCTTTGGATTAGAAGCACATCCTGCTAATAAAAGTAGAAGTATTAGATATTTCATTTTTTCTCTAGAATAGCGCGTTCTGCTTCTAGGTTTCTTTCAAGAGCAGCGGCTTCAGTGAATTTTTCACCGTAACGTGCGCGAAGTTTTTCTATGTTACGTTCGCGAGCCTGTGCAGATGTTTGACCGTATAGTCTTAAAGAATAATTGATATAATAATCAAGCTTTTGAAGCTGATTCAAAATTTCTGCGGTATTTAATTCTTTGCCGTAAAATAGACTTTTTTTAGCGATGTCAGTGATTGTGCCAATTGCTTTTACCATCCCATGAACTTGATGTTGCAATTCTGCTTGCTGATTTACCGAGCCATAAGCTACGATGCCGCCAGGTTCATTGTTCGAGAACACTTGGTCTGGATCGAATTTAAGTTCATCAACCATGATTCCCATATACCATTTAAGATCGCCCATTTCTTCTTTTAAATTCACGCCATCAAAACGTGGATTTTCAACCATTTCTTGAACTTCTGATAATTCAGATCCAAGACCAGTAAGGCTGTGTAAAATTCTAATATTTCTGATTTGTGCAAAACGTTCCTGGAGCGGTGCCATATCGCGAGCTTCAGTAACTAGTACGTTTTTGATGTATTCTTTTGGATTCATTGATCCTCCTGCATGAGTTATATCACGTTCTTTTTGCCGCCGTCAACTAATTTTAGATGAGGGTGTTTTTTAGGTTTTTTACAAAATTCGCATTTATATTTTTTAATCTTCTGTCCATCTTTGGTAATATATCTTTTGTGTAATCCAAGTTTGCATTTAAGTTTTCCATAGAAATTGACGCGCAGATCCACTTGATATAAAATCAACCAAATAACAAGTCCGTAAAGGACTATGCTGAATATAGCAAATTCAGGATTCTGCATGAAGCAATTCTACTTATTGTTTTTTTTCCACTCTTCAAGCTTTGCACGCAGTCTCACTGCTTGATCGGCCATAGTTGTGTCTTTGGAGCCAGGTCTAATGTTTTTCTCTGTCATGCTAATCAAAAGCTCTAATCGTTCGCCTTCATTTTTGGGTAATCGGTCCCATAACGTCAATACTTTCGGAGCTTTAGGTGCTTTTGACTTTCTAGCCTTGGTAGAGTTCTTTTTCTTCATTCTGTCTCCCGTCTTTTAATACTATCTGAGACTGTACTGTAAGTCAACAGTTTCCTGAGATTTGATATAATCAATATGGACCTATATGGGCGTAACTGCAATCTTTATAGGAGACCAAATAGGACATAATCGTGAAAAAAGAGTTCGTATTTTCAGCCAAATTTGACACAAGTGAGTTCGATAAATCTGTAGACCAGATGAAGAACAAGATGGCGTCTATCATGGCCCCGATGAATAACATGGGAATGCAGCAAAGAGCCGGTCAAGCTGGTGTGGCTGGCATGTCTGCACCTTCAATGGAAGCATACCAAAGAGCTACCATGACCGCTCGTCGTGAGATGGATCAACTGATTAGTGAACAGATTAAAGGTCAAGATAAGTTGGGCAAAATTATGGCTCAACGTATGGAAACTATTAAGAAATTACAAAATCATCAAAAAGATCTTAATAAGGATTCTAAAGAAGAACTTGAAATTAAAGAGAAAATTGCTCGCTTAGAAACTAATAATAGGCAAGCCCGTGAAATATATCGTCAACGCGATGCAGCATTAAATCAAGCTTTAGATGCTAGAGAATCATTACAAGCTGCACAAGGTCAATCAATTAAAGATAGAAATCCTGCAGGTTGGGGAAGAGCTGGCCGATTTATGGGTCAGGGAATGTATGGCGCAGCAGGTCGAGAAGCTTTTGGTGCTATTGGCGGCTGGGGTGGAATCGGAGCAGCTTTAGGTGGCGTAGGATCTGCCATCAGTCTTGGTAATGTTGCATACGAACAAGTTGCTCGTTCTCCTTTTAGGACTGGCATTAACACTGGTGCTGCAATGGAAGGTACTGTCGGTCGTACAATCGGCGACATGGGCAGTGTTTACGGACAATCATGGCAAGCAGAGAGACTGAAAGCTCTTGGTGGTGCTAGGAGAATGGACGAAGTTTCTAGAAATTCTGATATTGCAAAATTGACAGCTGGATCGGCAATGATGGCCGGTGGAGCAACGGGAATGGTTGGTACTGGCTGGACTGGCGTTGGCGCTTTAATTAGTGGTGGAGCTATCGCTGGCGGTGCAGCAACTGCATTTGGTAGCGAGAGAACTCGCGCACTAGGAGCTTCTGGTATTGCGACCGGACTTGGAAATACTTTAAACGAAAGTTCTATCGGTAGAGCAACTGGTGCAGGTAACTGGCTAAAAGGCGTTGGCGACCAACAGATGAAACAGTACAATTCTTTACTTGCTAAAGAATTTGCTGATAATTTTCAATCAGCCTTAACCGCAGAACAACAACAGAATCCTCTTAAAAAATTAGCTGCTCAAACCTATGATTCAAATATGACTGGATACTTACAATCTCAACGCGCTATGGGATTAGATTTTTCTACTTTCCATGGAGCAGGCGGATTTAGAGAAAGAAATATCAATGCTGGATTTACAGATCAGATGGGCATGGATATGGCCGGTGGAATTCTAGGATCTGGTGGTTCTACTAGAATGGCTAGAGATGCCGGTACCGCATTGCAGTTTCAACGCGGAATGAATTTATCGAATGCTGGTCAGGTAATGGGAACTCTGTCTGGTGGATTGGGAAGTTCTGAGTCTAGTAAACAGGCAACTATTAAGATTTTAGCTGAAGGTATGAAATTAGGATTAGATGATTCTAGATTCGCAGAAGAGAATCGTAAATTTACACAAATGACAGCTGAAATCGTTGCTCGAAGTGGAGCTTCTACTGAAGGAGATTTCCAAAGGATTGCCGGTGGTTTTGGTAAGTTTGTTGGAGAAAATACTACTTTAGGATTACAGGCAGCTAAAGGTGCATACGAAGAGTATCAAGGAATGTCTCAGGAGACAACCGGCCCTCGCGGTGTCATGCGTGCAGCTGGAATGATGGCCGATCAAGATTTAAATAAAATGTCTACAATGACAAAACAAGGCTTAATGTCCATCAAAGAAGAAGAATTAAGCCCTCAACATCCTATCGTACAGCAAGCAGCAAAAGAGTCGGGCCTTACGCCAGATCAAGTTATCGAGCGTATGAAAAACAATGTTAATGCCAACGCTACTAGTCGTTTTGCGCAGGTAGATCAGGCTAGAGATAGACTTAAAGGCTATATGAAATCAATAGGTAAGTCTAGGCTTACCGCAGATGACGTTAGTAATTTGCCTCCAGAAATGCGTGACACATTTAATCAAATGGTTACAATGCAAACAGTTGAACGTGGTGCAGCAGATCCTCGTATGATTATGGATCGAGCGTTAGGTACTATTAATGCAGATCAAACTTCTGAGCAAACCCAGCTTGGTAGAGAAAATATTATTTCAGATAAGCTAACGCGTGGAACTGGTAAGGTTGAAGACGAATCTGTTAAGGCACTTGCGGAATCTTCTAGATTATCTTTGGAAAGTTTCCAACAGTTTAACAAGGAACTGGTTCCTACGGTTGAAACTATTAAGCTATTCAATGAAGCTGTGAAACAGTCTATTAAAGAAATGAAGAATATGTCTCCAGATAATAGAACTTCATTTAACGATGCAGTATCTAAAATGTTAGGCGTTCCTGGTGCGTCTACTCAACCTCAAGCAGGGAAACCGTCACAATAATGGCTGATTCAAGAGCGTTTACCAAATTTATTGGACCTATAGGATCTGGACAAGGTGAAGATAATTTCGTTCATCAGTCTAGTCCTGCGTGGGTACTTACGTTTGTTCGCTGGGAAAATCGCGATACCTTACGTAACACTAACGTATCTCCTACAGAAGTGAGAGATCCTTTGGTTGTAGAGAACGACTGTATTCAGGTAACTACTAATAGTAGCAAGGGCACTCTTACGCCTTCAATGCAAGCAACTCTTGTTATGACAGACGTAAATTACGAGACTGCTTTGGCTCCAGGCGATTTTGTCCTAGTTAATATGTTGAATTGGGATTCACACGCAAGACGTATTGCAAATAATGCGCGAGCTAAGAAACCTATTAATGGCCCTAATGACGGTTTTAAAGGTATCTTTAAAGTTCAGTCAGTTAGACGAATGATCCATGTAGATCCAAATACTGGAACTAAAATTGTTTTATTTAAAGTCAATGGATTTGCTTTTACTGAATATAACAATACTATTTATTTTAACCCATATTTAATTGATCCAAATCAAGATCCTAAGAATCAACTTTTATTTGCCTCATACCTAGGAAGAGATTGGGCTACGCTAATTAACGCTAAAGGTCTTACTAACGTTCAAGATATTATTGCTACATTAATTCAATGTTTTATTGGCGCTGGAATTACCGACGCTGGAAGACTTGAGAAGAATGGCACAGTAAAGAGTCCAAACGTACATTTCTTTATGCCAGAATTAGTGGGTAAGCTTTTAGGTGTAGATGGAGCAAAGGCAGCAAAAGATATCTATGTTCACTTGTTCGGAGTACAAAAGTACGCCACAGGATCTTCTCAATCTTTGGCCGCTGGAATGAATCCAGAAGGTGGAAGACTTAATCAAAAGTTTAATAGGATTTATTATACTTCCACTCCTTGTGGAGGCGATAGTTTTCAAAAGCCAGAATATTGGAATCAAGTAAAAGCTTGGTCTATTATTAATCAGTACACGAACGCTCCTTTGAATGAGATTTACACCTGTTTTAGAATTTCTCCAAACAATCGAGTTATGCCTACTATGGTATTTAGACAAATTCCTTTTACTAATGAAGACTTCAAGGGCACTAACATGGCTGTCACTAAGTTTCTGAATTTACCTAGATGGAAAATTTCATCAGCTTTAATCACTGAAGTAGATATTGGCAGAGATGAAGCTGCTAGAGTTAACTTTGTCCAATATTTTGGTAAATCTACGGTAAGCAAAAATGGAGCAGATATTTCTCTTGAGATAGCTCGCGGTAACTATGTTTATGACGTAAGCGATGTTCAGAGAAATGGATTACGTCCATATATAGTAACTACTCAGTTTGACGAACCAACAACTACAAATAAAGATTATAGAAGCCCTGCTTGGGCTAAGATAGTAGGTGACGCTCTAATTGGCGGACATCTAAAGCTTAACGGTTCTATAACTTCTCTTGGAATAGTTGAGCCAATCGCCGTTGGTGACAATTTAGAATTCGACGGAAACGTCTATCATATCGAAGATGTTTCTCACACTGCGTCTATTAGCCCGCAAGATGGTAGAAGAATTTTTAGAACTACAGTAAGTCTTTCTAGTGGCATTAGTAAATCTAGCTCTCCACAGGGCACTAGATATCCTGAGATGTCTTTCACTAGCGCACATCAGGAAAGAATTAACGATTATGCAAACAATAAGATTTTACCTGGGGTTTCAGAAGAGCAAGATACGGTCTACAGACCTGTTTCTTTAAATAAGCCATCTGCTGGAAATAAAGCTTTTCCTCAACCAAAATCCAAAGCTACTAAAGAAGGGAAGGAGGAAGAATAATGTCTACTAAATTAGATAACGGCACAGTCCTCCCATTTGGCCTTCTTGGTAATAATCCTGGCAATGCAATGGCTGGATTCAATAAGAGCTATAAAAACTACCCTTTGAGAATTGGCGTAGTTATGGAAACTTATCCTGTTTCAAGTGATCGAAATAAATCAAAGCTCACTACAGAATACGATGTTTTGGTTATTGAGCAACATGAAGATAAAGGCGCAACTACTATTCTTTATAGAAACTGTATGTCTGCCGAAGGCCTTGGGTCTGTTGCTGACTTTTTTGAGACTACTAAGAGAAAGAAAAAGAAAAAGACAACTAAAGGCGATTCTACTAATTTAAGCGGTCAGAATGGCGCAGTTGTTCTTATGCTTTGTTTGGACGCTATGTCTGATAAGGGCGTTATCATTTCAGCTTTAACTCATCCAGATCGTAAAACTACATTGAAAACTGATGAGCCTCGATTAGAAGGTGAATATAACGGTGTAAATATTAAAGTAGAGCCAGATGGAAGCACTATGCTTACATTTAGAGGAGCTACAGATAATGATGGTAAAATAATTGATAAGAACCAGGGAGATACCATCATTAAAATTGAAAAAGATGGTTCTTATCAAGTAAATCATAAAACTATTACGCAACGCTTCGCCAAGGATGGCGCAGCTTCTCTAACTGCTGACGGTGATATTTCAAATACTACCAAGAAGAATTTTAACGTCACAGCTACAGAGAACATTAATTTAACAGCTACAAAAGATTTCAACGTAGAATGTGCTAAACTTCTTGCTAAAGCTTCTGGATCTGCTACATTAGAATGCCAGAAATTGATGGTTAAGTCAGAATCAGAGATAACTATGGCCGGTACCCAGTTTAAAGTGGAAGCCGAAGCTATGGCTATGATTAAAGCCGCTGCAATCACTTTGGATGGACAAGTATCGTTAGGTGGTCCAGGTGGATTGCCAGTATTACTTTTGACATCTTTAATGTTGGGCGTTGGAAATATGGGGTCTCCTGTTTTAAGTGTCGCAATCGCTGGATATGCCAATAAGGTAACAGCACAATAAGGAATATATGAGTTTCACAGAATTTGCTTTAATGATGTATCCGATGTGGATTATGGCATTAATTACCATGATAGTAGTTTATTTCTCGAAATACAGAGAACTGCTAAGGATAGAGAAAAAACCTATATTTTATTTTCTAAGATTACTCGGCATTCTTACTCTTTACCGTGTAGGTGTTTTTTATTTCTTTAGAGATCATCAATATATTCAAGATATGCACACGGCAGCATCTTTTATTCCATGGGAGATTACTTTCACGGTTTTTTGGGAAGACGCAATGCACGGACTTCCTTTGGCTATCTTCGCGCTGTGGCTAGGCAAAGATAAAATGTGGAAAAAGATTTTAAATTGGATTATGATTGCTTTAGTGGCCATTTCTTTTGGGCTAGGTCATACATATCAAGGAATGTTTGCCGCATTTCTTTTGAGTTTTTATGTTCCATTTACGGTTCATAAAGGCCCTAAGATTGGATTTGGAACTATTATGATTTGTCATGTTATCTATGATCTTGCAACAATTTTAACAATGAAGTACATGATTGGTTAAATTAATGGGTAAGCCTGAAAAGAGTCCTTACAGAGATTATACTATAGAAGATGTTTTAGCTGCAGAAGCTGGGCATTATTATATCCAAATCGGTACAGAGATATTTCAGTCTGAATCTGGCAAGATGGCTTTTAAGAAAGATAGAGTTGATGAACTTTTCGAGTCAATCCTTGGCGGCTTAAAAGAAATGAAAAAGTCGAATAATAAAAGAGAAGTAGAAGACGCTCACGCGTGCTTACTTAATTTTAGAATTTTCCCTTTAAGGATTCACTAATGCCATTATCTAAAGATGACCGCATCGCATTCTCATTGCAGATTGTAAACGCTGACGCTCAGGTCAAAGGCATTGATTTAGCTAAAGCTCAACTTCAGGCCGAAATTGAAAAACTGCAGAAATTAGATACAGCTAATAAAAATTTATTTGATCCATATAACATATTAACTAATAGTTATCAAGCTGAAATAAATTTATTAGATGGCATTCTTAGAACTACTTTTACAGAACAAGACATTCAAAACTCTGCAAATAAAACAGTTGGTAATTTTTTCTATCCGAATGTTTTAACTGTTACGGTTCCATCGCTTGCTGCAACGAATAACATTTGGACTAAAATTAAACCTTTTGCTCTTGGATATGCTATTGGAAAAAACTATTCAGAAGGTAACGGAACTATTCAAAAAGAGGGCGATTTAATCACCACTGCTTTGGGATATATCACCGCAGCGGGTGCAAATACAGATATCGAAAATACTACCGGACAACAATGTACTGGTACTCCTCCAGATACTATTGTTACTTTTCCAGCCGTTCAGACATTGAAAACTGATCTGGTTAATAATATCAATGCTTTGAAAACTTTCATTCTTAATGAAGCTACAGTGATTTCAGCAATCGTGGATTCTGATCCAACTAGATCTGCTCAAAATACAGCAGCATTAAACGATATCAATAATGTTATAATCCCTGCTTTAAATCTTTGGCTAGGATACGTGGATTTCAATACATCCCACGGACAAACGACATGTGCAGGATTTAATGGATACAACGCTAATCTCTTGGCTCCGACTAAATTACATTCAGTTCAACTTGCAGCTTTACAGTCTGCTCTTACGGCTAGATCTGCTTTTATTACCACTAGGATTGGACAGCTTACTGCGAATTTGGGCAATATTTCGCAGGATATCAGCACTGGTGAACTAATATCGTCTTCTGGTCTATACGGTCAGAGGTATAATTTTTTACTTTTGCGATTGAATTTACTTGGCGGCACACTGAATCAGTTAGTGACTATGCAAAACGGCTCAGCTGGACAAGGCAGTATGCGAGCTAATATCCTGAATAATAAAGCAATTTATATGTCTATTGTACCAACTAGCATATTGGCAGCTCCAGGAAATGGTACAGCGACGATCAATGTAGTTAACGCTAGTTTATTCGCTCCAGGCGATACTGTTTGGATTATGGCTGAAGGTCAAGAGGAACTTCAAAGAGGTATTAAATCAGTTGCTGGAACTTTAGTTGTATTAAACGATATTATTCCGGCCAAATATAGACCTGGCGAGAAAGCTAGGATCTATAAAGATCTGACTTAGTACGGATCGCAGCGATTAAACATTTCTTTCACATAATGCTTATAGTGTTTTTCAAAACACGCGTCATCTTGAATACTTGGATGCATTATAGATTTAGCACATCCATCAGGTAAAAATCCATCAGCGTCATCGGTATTAAAAATTCTTCCCCAGAAGCTATCTTTATACTTTTTACCGTCGCTATAATCATGGTCTCTAAAGCAATAACAGTGAGTTAGCTCATGGTAAACCAGATTTACCTTGGAAAGCCACGAAGCGTTGTTCCAGTATTCCGTATCTATGTCAATTTCTCGCCAACCATATCCGTAAGAGCAGGTTCCAATGACGTTAGATTTCTGTATTTTTGAGAATCCGATAGTTACAGTTTCCGAAAATTCTAAATGATTTCGCCTACTTAAAGTCTTCCAAGCCTCTACAATAACTGCTACTTCTTTGTTGGGAGTGTCATTTTCAAATACTGGGGACACTTTAATGTAGTCTTTAGGGGTTTCAGGCGTTATCGGTGGCTTAGCACAACAAGTCAAGATAGCGAAAATAGATAAAAAAAGCGTCTTCATTTAACATGATATATCACATTTAGGGGTCGGCTGTCTACCCACAATCTTATATTAGAGGGCTGTACATGTCATTTTTAACCGATCAAATCACGCAATTAAAGCAAAAAGCCGATAACTTCATCGGTCAGGCGCTTGGATTTGCCCAAGTCTCCAATACGCGATCTGCTGCCTCTGTTCCGTGGAATAATTCTGCAAGCCGTTTCTGGGCTCCTATGAATATTGACCCTGCCAGATGGAACCAATTGTTCCCTTATCGTCTTGTGGTCGTAAATGCTGCCACAGGCGCTATCGTAGGTGGATCTTCTGGAAATCCATCGGTTAAGATCACAACTATTGAAAAAGACAATACAATCATTAACTTTGAGCCAATGGGTCGCCAATGGGTGTTTCGCTTGCCAATCACTCCTGGTCAATTAAATATTACTGACCAATTTGCGATTAACACTACGGCAACTCTTAGGGGTATCGCTGAAGAACATGGTGGACTTAAATTCAAGACTATCGTAGCATCTGGAACAATGGGCGTTTGGCCTTATCGTAGTTCAGTAACATCTCCTCCTTCTAGTCCGAACGTTATTCAGTCCGTATTCGGTGGAGCACTTGAGCAATTTAATACTGTCGTTGAACAAGTAAGGCGTGTGATTAATACCGCCACTTCTGGTCATCCAGCCAATCCTTTAAAAACTATTCAGCCTGCTCAAGCTGATGCAGGTGAAACTAGCACTGGTTACTATCATGCTTTAGCACTTGAGCAATTTCTTGAACAATACGCAGAAGCAAAAAAGAATCCTGCAAATGCAGCATGGCGATTAGTGTTCGATGTTCCAAAGCAGAATCAGTCTTTTGTAGTTACTCCTCTACAGTTTGTTTGGAATCAGTCTGAGACTAAGCCTGACCAAATCATGTACACTTTCCAGCTCAAAGCCTGGAGACGTATTGATTTAGCTGAAAAAGTTTCCGCTATTCAACCTACAGTTCAAAAAATTACTCCTGGTATTCTACAAAGAATTTTATCTACTATTAATGAGGCTAGAAAACTCACAAGCGCATCTACGGATTTGATTGGCGCTGTTAGATCTGATATCGAAAAGCCTCTAGATGTTTTGCGTCAGTCGGCGCTTTTGGTTAAAGATTTAGCTGGCGTTGCTGTCACAGCTGCAGATCTTCCCTTCCAAATTCAAAAGGATTACGCTAGTTCTATTAAGGATAGTCTGAATATTCTTAGCACTTCTCTAGCTTCTACATCTAGCGATCCTTCTTTAAGGAGTGCATTGACTGGCATTAAGTCTTCTTCTGCTAATGTAGAGGGATTAAGCTTAAGTGCAGTAGGTGGAGGACAACTTGGAAAAGCTTCTGCTACGGCACAATCTATTGATCCATCCGATAACGTATTTCGTTCTCCAGAGAAAAACTTCTCTTTAATGGATGCAGTGCCAGTTTTCTCTATGAGCTTGAACAATGCTCAACAAGCGGCTGTAGATCAAATTATCGAAAACTCTCGTCAGATCACCGTAGATGATATTAGAGGTTTCAGAACTGTTATTCAAGATCTATCTCTTCAGTTGTCAAATAATTTTGGCGCTGGAGACGCTTATTACAGTCAGATTTACAATCGTCCACCTCCAGTTACTAGGCTTACACCTATGACTCTGGACGAGTATGAACTTTTAAAAGCATTGTACGATGTCATGCAGTCATACGATATTTTAACTGCTACCACCGACATCGACGATGCTAATAAGCAAACGAATATGGAATATGTCGCTGGACTTGCCGATGAAGCAGGTATTGATTTTGATATTCCTACTTCTAAGATCCTAGCTCCAGTTCCTTTTGGTCTAAGTATTGAACAAATTGCTTCTAGATATCTAGGTGATGCTCAAAGATGGCTTGAAATTGTAACTTTGAATAATTTAAGAGATCCCTATATTGATGAGACTGGATTTCAACGATCACTGCTTTCAAACGCAACAGGTCGCCAAATTACCATTTCTTCTGTCGAAGACATGTTTATCGGCCAACGTATAGTTCTGCGATCTTCTTCTCAGAGCCCTAGTGCTAGACGAATTTTAGGTATTGATAGATTGTCAGATACTAGCTTTCTTTTATCTTTAGATGGAGAAGCTAACCTGGATAATTTTACTTTAGCGGATCAGGCTTATATTCAGGCCTATTTACCTGGAACGGTCAACTCTCAGCAAAAGATTTTCATTCCTAGCGAATTACCAGTACCAAATGATCCTAATATTATTGTTCCTACATCTGTTCAATCTGACACGTTAGTTGGACTAAGTAAGGTTGACTGGCTTTTGACTGAAAAAGGGGACCTGGCTACCAATTCTTTTGGTGACTTTAGATTCGCGGCTGGCATTACTAATATTATTCAGTGTGTTAAACTTAAACTTTCTACACCTAAAGGCAAGGTTTTGTTGCATCCTGAGTATGGTTTAGGTTTGACCCCTGGAATGATGAATTCTGACGTTAATGTTCAAGATATTTTTAATTCTATCAATAAGCTTATTGAAGAAGACCCACGATTTCAAGGACTTGACAGCTTACAGATCAATTTAAGAGGTCCTACGCTGTCCATCTCTATGGGAGTTCAGTTGGCGGGTCAAAGCGGTGTTTTTCCGTTAACTTTTGAGTTAGCCGCTTAAGTGATATATAGAGGTAGGGGAAACCCCAATCTTTAAGGAATAATGGAGTTTACATAAATGGCTGAAACGTCAAGCGGATTGCCAAATCCACAGAGTTATGAGCAGATCTTATCAGATATGCTGTCCGCCTATGCCGCAAAGCAAGGTATTAACGATTTTAACGTAGGTTCAGCTGTTACCAGTTTCTTTGAAGTTGTTGCTCTTGCCACTGCGCGTTCATCTGGCGATGTATTCCAAATTCTTAGGGACTTCTCGGTAGATAGAGCTACCGGAGATGCTTTAAAGCGTCTTGCTACCGATAATAGAGTTACTCCGATTACTGCCAAACCTGCCACTGGCCTTGTTACGGTAATTGATACTTCTTTTAGTAAAATTTCAACAAAAGTTTATGCAGGAGCAAATCCACCTAATATCGGATCGACCCAGATCAAAGTTAGTGACGCTTCACTCTTTCCTGGGTCGGGCTCCATTTATATCGGTCGATCTACGCCAAATGTGGAAGGTCCTTTAGCTTATAGTTCTATTACTCCTGTCGGCGGATATTACGTAATTAATTTGACTGTTCCTACTGCTAAATTTCATAACGTAGGCGAATCAGTCATTTTGGCTCAAGGTGGAAACAGATCTATCGGTGCTAATACTACTGTTCTTTCTCCTTCTTCAGGTGCAAGCCCAGATATTCAGTACAATGTTATCACTGCAGCTGTTATCCTTGACGGTGAAACCACTGTTGAGAACGTTCAAGTCGCAGCACAGACTCCAGGATCTTCTGGTAACGTGCCACGCGCAGCGATTAAACAATTTGCTACTCCTCCGTTTGCTGGAGCATCGGTTACTAATCCGTTACCTTTCACTACTGGCACAGATTCTGAAACAGATGACCAACTTCGCGTTCGTATTAAAAGAGCATTAGCTTCTATTGGTCTTGGTACTCCTACCGCAATTAAATCTGCAGTTCAAGGTGCAGTTGCATCTGATGAGCCAGGAGCTTCAGTTATCTCTTCAAGCATGGTTTCTCAATCTGATGGAGCGATTCTTTATATTGATAACGGTGCAATTTATGAAGCTAAGTCTAACGGTGTAGGTCTTGAGGCTATCGTTGATAGCGCACTTGGCGGTGAGCAATATTTCCAATTAGTTACTGGCGGTCGTCAGGCTCCTGTCGCTAAAGCATTCTTACAAACAACTACTGCAGCTCCATACGATCTTATTGGTGGAGACACATTGGCCGTTACAGTTGGTGAGATCACTCAAGAGCATGTATTTGCCGATACTGATTTCCGTTCTCCAGGTGGAGCAACTGCGTTTGAAGTTACGGCTTCAATCAATGCTAACACTACTTTAATTTTTGAAGCTACTACCGCTGAAGGCGGACAGTATGTCGTTATTCGTGCAAAAAACGAAGGCAACGATACTATTAAAACTGCAGAAAATACTACTCAAGGTAGAAACGCTGCAATCCAGCTTGGATTTCCTTCAAACGAAATTCAGACTTTACGTTTATATAAAAATAAGATCCCTCTTTCCAAGGATGGAAGGTCGGCATCGTTGTTCACTCAAGGACAGGCTCTTTGGTCCCCAACTATCACTACTGGAGACACGCTTATTTTAGCTGTTGATAGTACAGCATTTATTACTTATACAATTACTGATGCAGATTTTATTGCTACAGGATTGTACACTCAAGTTGCAGCTACTAACTCCCTGGAATCTTGGGTTCAAGTATTAAACGCAAAACTTACAGGTGTTACAGTATCTATCGTAGGTACTCAACTAGAAGTCACTTCTAATCTTGGTGCCAATAATAGAGCAATGGTCGTAATTGACCCCACTTCTACTTTGGTTACAAAAGGAATGTTTTCTTCTTTGATCGGATTGAGCCAGGCAGGTAAAGCTTCTGACTATACATTGGACAGAAATACTGCCCAGTTTAAATTAGTTGAAGCACTTGTTGCTGGAGATCAGCTGACCGCAGGTTCTGATGAAACAGAAGCTCGCATTCAGTCTGACCAGATCCCTGGTGGAACTATTGCTTTCTCTTCTGATGGCCATATTTGGATTTTAATTGACAATCCAGGTGAAATAGTACCAAACGGTGTCGCAGGAAATACTATTCTTGCGGTTTCTAAACCTTCGGCTAACGTGGTTCGCTACACGTCTACTGTTCCTACTGCATTTCAAAATGTATTAGTAGGAGATTACGTTATTGTTTGGTCCGCAGAATTAGTTGCAGCAAATAGACTTGAAGGTAGAGTCAACGCCAGAACCAATTCTACGCTAGATATCTTGGTTACTCCAGCAGAATACGCAGCAGCTGTTCCTACAGCTGGCGTTCTTTTCTCTGAAGGTTTCGTTACTTTAAGAACCACTCTTGCTCCTCAGAAATTCCGTGTTCAAACCGGAATTAAGACTCTTGACCAAATTGCACAAGAATTACAAGCTCAAACTAATAGTTTGATCTTCACAATTCAAGAAGAGCAATATATTATCGTTAGATCTAGAACTAAAGATACTGATGGATCTATATTGATTGTTACCGCAGATGCTCAAGGCAAGCTGTTAGCTTTACCTATTAACGCTTCTGATATTAGTAAAGATTCATTAATTGCTTTTTATGAAAGTCAGATGATAGAGGCTTCTTTTCCACTATTTATCCATGCGGGATTTGCTTCAGGTTCTGCGGCTGATCCTATTGATAGCTATATTACTTCGTTTACTTCTTCTATTAGTTTAGCTAGTCGTGATCCAAATGAATTGATTGCATTGCTACATCCTTATGGAGTTATTAAAGACGCTCAACCATACGGCGAACATGTTCAAGAAAAAACTATCGCAGGCGCTATTATTGGTATTGAGAATCATCCTGTTATTCGTCGTTTGAGAGATAATGATCGCTATTTTATCGCTAATCCATTGGATTTTGGACATGCTGATACCGCAGTTATTATCATGGACAATGACACTACTTCAAAATCTTTTGAAGTCCCATTTTTCCGTAGAGCCGTAACTAATACTACTTTAGCGAATAATCCTTCTAATTTTAACGCCTACGATGTAGAGACTGGTGCAACAGCTAACTTCTCTTCTGCTTTTGGAACAACATTTGATTTCTCTGAATTCAAAGTGTTAATGCGTGCTAAGCGAGTATTGAAACCTACTCCTACTAAAACTGCCCTATTATATAGAGCAACACTGTGGGGTCGTTCAGGTGAAGCAATCAATGTAGGATATTCTTATCCCTCAGTTCCAAATGCTGCTATTTCAAGCACTATTGTCACTTCAGACGACGTAGCTATCAGAATTAACTTGAAATCTGGAGCTGCAATCGGTACTGCGATTGACGCATCTACTGAATGGGATATAACTATTACCCCTAACACTCCTGTTGCTGGTATTGACCAAGTAACATATCAGTGGAACGGAAACGGAACAGCGCCTTCTCTTGGCGGTCTATCCGGTGGAGAATATGTAAATATTACTCAAGCTACTGAATTTAGCGAAGAGAATACTGGCGTTTTTAGAGTTTCTACTGAAGTTGGATTTACTCCAACCGCTACATCTTTTAGCGTTCAAAGACCTACTGGTGCAGCAATTGCAGAAGCAAATAAAGCTACCCAAGTTGGTGGAGCTATAACTTTCTACGCATCTTCTCCTACTACAGCAGCTGAAGTTAATACTTATGTAAATGCAAGTTTATCTGATTATGTAACTACTACTATCGCAAACGATGGCGGAACTGATGGTTCTGGAATTATTCTATTGTCTACTTACGAAGATAGCGGCTTTACATATGAAGCTGTCGATCTTTATGACGGTATTAATTGGATTGCAGTAAACAACTTTGCTGGTACTCCTAATTTTACATTCAAAGTCCCATTAGCTTATTCTGGCGACGGACCTGGCGATGCTTGGTACGCTTTTAATAATGCTGAAGAAGTTCGTTTGATCCCGACTACTATGGATCAAGTAAGACGTTTAATTAATATTTTAGCCGTTACTGGCCTAACTACCGTTGCGTCTGTTGGAGTCGTTGATCGCGGAAATCGCCTAGAGATAGCTACGAATATTTTAGGATCTGATGGTTCAGTTCAAATAATCGGTGGCTTAGCTAACGGTTATGCGGTTCCAGTATTAGATTCTGCAATCAGAATTGATAACTCTATTATGAGTGTTTCTACTGATCGTGTATCTGCTCAAGGTATCCACTCTGACCAATGGTTCAGATTACAGGCTTCAATTGCTCAAAGAAAAGAAACTCTAGTATCTTCTAACACAAGCATTGATGTTATCGGCAATTCTCCATCGGTTGGACAGTCTACAGTTAAACTATTAGGAAAAGCTCTTAATCAACGATATTTCGGTAAACCACGACACCATGTACGTTCTAGGAACAAAACATTCCGTATCGAGAAACAGGGATCTCTTGCTTGTTTGAGCTGGAATAATATCGGAACTACTCCATCTTTCCTTAAAGCTTCTTTGAATTTCAATGATTCTGGCGGCGGCACTTTAAACGTAGCCAAAGTAACCGGAACAAACGATGCTATCTATATTATCTTATCTGGCGATGCAAATTTTAACGAACTTTCTATTGGCGATCTTGTAACTATTCAAAATCAGCCATACGATGAAAACAATGGTACTTTTTTAGTAACCGGAGTATCGTCTGATGGCAGAACACTTCGCGTATTAAATCCAGAAGCTGTTGACCAGTTTTCTTTTGGCAGCTATACTCTTGTAACTAATTCATCTCCAGGCGACACTTTTACGGTCGGTGGAAATGCCCTTATTGCGGATACCGATTTTGCAATTGGCGGCACCGCAGCTGATACTGCAGCAAATTTAGCAGCAATCATCGGCACGTTGCCTGGTGTTTTCGCTGAAGCAAACGGTAATATCGTTACCGTAACTGCTACTTCTCATTCTGCTAATATTAGTTTAGCATACGCAGGAACTGGTACCGTTACTGTAAGTGGAGCTTTCCTTGTCGGTACATCTTTTGTTGCCGGTGATTTCTCTGCATCTTCAGAAATTTCCGAAGGCGACTCAATGGTTCTTTCTGCTCCTTTTGCAGTATTAAATCAGGGTACTTTCAGAGTTATTAGACGCTATAACAATTCAGTATGGTATGAAAATGATAATACTACTGAAGAAGAAGTATTATTGACTTACAATCCAGTTTCTTTGGGTTTTGACGCAACTACTTCATTTCAGGTAAACGCTACTAACCATTCAATTTACTTGAACTGGAATGGCGTTGGAACTGAGCCATCTTTAGAAAATGCTCGCATGGGCGATGTAATGACTTTTGGTACCGACTTCGATCCTGATAATCAAGGTGATTTCATGGTTCGTAGATCTGGAGCAAAATTGCAAGAGATCACTGATTTGGTTATGCCAGCAGGTTCTCAATTTACTATCGGCGGCGCAGGCAAATATTTCTTCATTCAATCTGCCGGTGACGTAAATCTTTACTATGTATGGTTTAATGTGAACACTTCTAATTCTGATCCAGCAATTGGTGGAAGAGTTGGACTTGAAGTTCAGATTCTTTCTGGTGACACCGATGTTCAAGTTGCTGCAAAAGCAGCTCTTATTATTGGCGCAGCAACTGGCTTAGATGCTTCTTCTGATGAAAACGTCACTACCGTTACTACTATCGGTTCTCAAGAAACTACCGATGCTACTAATATAAATATGCCTGCACCATTTACAGTAAATGTTGTTCAGCAAGGTAGAAGAACTTTCATTGAAGCAATTAATCCTTCAGCTGTTAATGAAGGCGCTGTCTTTGTTACTGGCGGAGTATTAGAAGCTCATAGACCTCAAATGCAATTTACTGAATATGAAGCTACTATTGCGGGTGATTTATTTGTTGCGACTGGTGATACTCTTACATTGCAAAATGCAGGAAACTACACTATCGCTGAAGTAATTGATGAAGAAACAGTGGTTGTTACCGGAACTATGGCTAGCGTCACCAACGTAAGCATGAACGGTAGAGAGTCTTCTGTTTATGTTCAAGAAGGAACTCCTTACTCTGGATATAAACACGTATTATTCTCTACTCAACAAACTGGTGCTCCAAGCAGAAGCACTATAGTTTTTGATACTAATGCTCAATACTCTAAGATCAACGAATCAGCTGGTGTCCAGATCAATTCTCTTAATAAGATGGATTTCTCTACAACTATCAGAAAAGGATTGGATTCTTACAGATATAATACTGGCTTAATCGCAGAAGCTAATCGTATCATTTATGGAGATCCTAGAGATCCTACAACTTATCCTGGCGTCGGCGCAGCAGGCGCAGAGATTTTTGTGCAGGAGCCTCTGACTCGTAGAATTCAAGTATCTATTGATGTTCGCATCAATACTGGTGTTCCATTCGCTCAAACTGCGGAACAAGTTAGAACTTCAGTTTCATCTTTGGTTAACTCTAATCCTGTAGGTGAACCAATTGCAATCAGTGCTATCGTTAGTGCAGTTAATGCAATCCCTGGAACACGCGCAATGGCTATCAGTTCTCCTCAGTACGATTCTACTCATGATCTTATATTCCTTGCTCCTAGTGAGAAAGCTAGAATTATTGATCCTGTACTGGATATTTCAGTCAGTCAGATCGGAACATAATAAATGGCTACAACTACAGTAGAACAGCAATATAAAAGACTCAGAGCATATCTGAATCCTTACCTGAAGGGTCCAACCGTTGATGCGGTTTTAACTGCTTTGGCTCAAGGATCTGCCGCCTATTTGATCGACAATGTTCGCGCTGTGAACGATCAACTTTATATTGCCACTGCACAGGGTAGATACTTAGATGAAGTGTTAGCCACTTACGGTATCACTCGTCCGCCTGCAGTCGGTCTTTCTGACGATGTTTTCAGACAAATTGGTATTGAGGTTAAGAATCGTAAACAGGTTCGAGATCTTATTAATAACCTTTTAGAAGCCATTTTTGGTGACGAATTCGTTCGCGCATCTAATCAAGCTAGAGCTTTTGAGCCGTACAATCTACAAGATGGGGATACCCTTTTAGTGAATTTCGACGGTAAAAATACTGTAGAAATCAAATTTAAGACTGGTGATTTCCAAAGTATTGCAGCTGCAACTGCACAAGAAGTTGCCGATGCTATTACAAAATATTTACGTTCTTTAGGTTTAACTGGTACTGCAATTGCCAAAGACGACGGTAACGGTCCATACGTAGAGATCCTTTCAGATTCTATTGGTCCCGCTTCCAGCGTCACAGTTTTGGGTGGTCGCGCACAGAATGAACTTAAATTTGATGAGCCAGTTCCAGCTGGCGGCAATATGTCAACTACATGGACTCTCTCTTTACAACCTGGCGGAGTTATCAGATTTACATGGACTGCAGGAGCAAATCCTCAGATCGGTAAATTAAGCAAAGGTGATTATGTTAATATTTACGGTGGAGGTTTCGCTGCTTCTACTAACGAAGGAAGTTACACTATTACTGACGCCGTTGGCGGTCCAGTAACCGTATCTTACTTTGAAATTGTTAATCCATTAGGCACATCTGGCGTTGTTGTTCAAGGTACAGACGACGCAGTATTATTTTATAATCCAGTTCGTAAGACTTTATCTAGTAGACTTTCGTATGCGGCTGTTTATCAGCCTACTGCCAGAATGTTACAGATCTTCATGCCAGCCGCAACGAAAGTTATTCGACGTGGACGAATTGGGTCTGCACATTTACATGATCCTCCATATGTTTCGTATTCTTTGAATGCTCAGCCAAATGGTGGAGATAACTTTGTTATTTCTAGCACAGTTACTGTTCAAGCAGGCGCTAATTTTACAAATGGAGCCACTGTAGCTGAAACTGTTCAGAATATGGCAGATGCTATTAACACATTTTCTGGCGTCAGAGCATATGCGAATAATACAGTATTAAACGTATTTCAAGCAGACCTTTCTATGGCTTTAATCGGCACGTATTCTGGTGTTGCAGCAATTGAAGCTTCTGGTCCTTTAGGTGATATTATGTCATTGTTACCTAATCAAGAAGGTCCTTATATGTACGATATTACTCAACCATTTACGGTTAGTAATATTGGCACGACATTGCAGCAAGATTTAGATGGTTCTATGCCTAGAGTAATCACGGTAGCTGATTCAAGTCAGTTCCCAGACGAACAAGGTAATTTAATCTTTGGATACGGCACTCAAGACCAAGAAGGTCCTGTTCCTTATATCGCTCGTCCTTCAAATAATACTTTGCTTATTAGTCCAGCTTATAACATTAAGAAGTTTCATGCGAATGGAACAGATGTTGCGCTAGTAAGCGAGAAATCTTCTCCATCTATCAGTCGTGATGGCTTAGACTATCCTTTCTATGTGACAGACGTAGTTAGCGGAAGACTTTATGCTCAAGATCTTATTAATAGTATTGCTGCATCAGGTATTAATATCGTATTTACAATTTTATATCCGAACGATATCGGACTAGGTAAATGGGGAACCATTTATTCTGAAAATCCAATCATTTGGGGTGAGTAATGGGTGTGCCAGTAATTCTGACAGGTGCTCAGGTAAAAGTTTATATTAATAATCAGGTTTATAAGTTAACCCAGTCTATCACTTTTTCTGTTGACTACGGCGAACAAGAAATTTATGGTATCGACTCTCTTTTCCCTCAAGAGATTGCTCCTACCCGTGTTTCTGTTCGTGGAAGTGTTCAAGGTTTAAGGGTCAAACAATCTGGTGGATTGCAAGCTCAAAATATTCGCCCATTATGGGTAGATATGGCGGCTTCCCCGTACATTTCTATTCGTATTCAAGATCGCGCTACTGGTGAAGATATTCTTTTTATACAGCAAGCTAAAGTTACTAGAGAAAGTCATACCGCAGCAACTAAGTCAACTTACAAGTTGAACTTTGATTTTGTTGGGATGATTCCATTCTTCGCTTTAGATAGAGCTTAATTGTTCGCTAGAATAGCGGCCACAATAATTAACATGATAAATATGCCAAGGAAAATATCCTTAGCTATATTTTTAAATTTATTCATTAAATTTCCCCATTAGACAGTGCCACACTCTAAAAGTATTGATCGCATCTACTAGTGCAGAGTGTGCGCTTCCCTCAAATCCAATGCCAAGTTTTTCACATGTTTCTTGCAGACTTGAGCCATGAGATCCATTTTGATACAATTTAATGCTTTGATATATAGTTTTAACATCTAGGACTCTAAAGCCCATAAAGTTTTCGCCATCAAGCTTTGTCTCTTCCCATATAGCCTGACTGTCATTTCTTACGCCAGATCCCCATACTAGGGGATTTTTGAAGCATTTATGTTTCTTAGAGAAGACCCTAAGCTCTTCATATGCTTGAATAATAGTAAGTCCATTTGCAACATCTTGATCTCTGATACCAGTAAGCTGCGTAATAAAAGGTTCTATTTTCTCATTAGGATTGACAAACATATCTAGCTTACCAAGAAGCAGTCCCGTTTTAGGCTCATGAGCGCAGGCACCAACTTGAATGACTTTTCTGCTTGGCTGGTTCATTTCTATGTCTATCGTCATTACGTTCATCTTCTTGTCCTGCCGTTAAAAAGGTTTTGACATTCTATCGCTTTTATGTCATCTTCTGTAAATTCTATCCTAGTAGTATTGAAAGGTAAAGTAGGTTTCATGATTCCCTGACCAAAATGATGTAACCCTAATGCATGGCCAAACTCATGTAGTAGAACGGATTCTATTTCTACGCCATTTCCGTTCAAATGATACCAAGTATAATTATATGTGTTTATTACTATAGCAGTTCTTACAAACATGTTGCCGTAATAAGTATGGCCAGTAAAAGCTTGCTCAGATGGTT
Source organism: Saprospiraceae bacterium (assembly GCA_022841345.1). GTDB lineage: Bacteria > Bacteroidota > Bacteroidia > Chitinophagales > Saprospiraceae > SLDF01. Next base: position 77,918 of record JALHRR010000011.1, on the reverse strand, counting down.
CTCTGTTTGACCAATCGCTAGAAGCATATAAATGAATATGAGTATTACTATTATTAGTTATGACCAGCTTAACCTTTGAATACTGATTCCATTTTTCCACAGCGTTATCTACTGCCTGTTGATACTGACTCATATTGTCATTTATGTAGACACCGATATGATCTTCGTACCAAAGCATATTTTCGCCATAGGAATTCCTTAGACTGTTTTTACAGACAAAGCTATCTTCTTGAGCGCATCCCATTAAAATAAAAGATAGTGCCAGTAATAGTCTCATTTATTCTCCAAAAGAAATCCTAGATTTTCTCCCCAGGAGACTGCGTAGTGTTTTGTGGCATATTCTTTGTGAGGCCTATGTGCGTCTTTTTTTACAAGCTTAGTTAATCTAGCCCTGTCTTCTTTAAAGTCTCCAGATAACGACACTCGGAGCTTCCAGTATTCCGTGAATATGTTATCGCCTTTTTTGTCAAAATGTTGAATAGTTATTTTCTTCATTCTTCCTCGCCGTGATGGACTAAATCAGAAAAATCAGGATTTTCTATAGCTTCCTTAGCCAGCTTATCGAGACGATCTGTGGATCTGCCTTTAAGTTTTTCTTCGAGCTGTTTTTCTAATTCTTCAAGTCTTTTTATGGTGTCGTCCATGGTGTCTCCTATTCTTTAACAGTATCGCATTCTAGCCTATCTTGCAACTCTTCTTTTAATTTGGATTTTACCCTATTTACATACTTTCTATTTTTGGCGCATCCTGGAACTCTAGAGCTTTCATTGTAAGTTCCAGCATTATAGGCAGCTACCGCCTTGTACCAATCACCGTCATATCTGAGTTTTTGTCTTTTAAGATATTGAGCGGCCCACTTTGCGTTGGTCTTTGGGTCCATTAAACCTTGGGCGTCACCTTTATATCCTAACATCTGAGCTGTTCCAAGCTTGACTTGGCAGATTCCGTAAGTGGGACTTCCGCCGTCGTTTGGAACCATTACGTTTTCTAGCCGTGATTCGTGAGTACATATGGCTAGCAAAAGGGCTCCAGATACTTTAGCCATCTTTGCGGCTTTTAAAATTATTGTTACATAATCCATAATACCTCCAGTGATTATTATACCAAGGGAGGTCCGTTAGAGCAAATCTTTTATTTTGATAAAAACTTAATAATTTCGCGTATTTGCATTTTTTCTACCTACCTTCATCTTTTTTAGAAGATGCTTTGATAGCTAAAATGCCCTTAACAGAGTTTGGATCATAGGGCTTTCCAGTAGTTCTATGTCCGCACTCATTTGAGCAAGAACGATAGTACCAAAGTTCGCCCATTTTGGTGTACGTTTGAATTTCTAAATGCCCAGCGTTACAGCTATGACATTTCCAGGCATTTTTCATGCTATTTAACATGCCCTGAGCACTTTGGTCAGCATCTTCGTGAGCCAGATGTTCCTGAACAATATCATGTACATAGGCATGTCTATCTAAGTCCAAACGAGCTAATTGCTTCCTAAGACTGGACACTTCTCTGCGCAATTTTTGATTTTCGTATTTAAGGCGCTGTTCGTTGCTTCGTTCTTTGTCGCCACGTCTCGCTTTACCCAAGAATAGCTCCTTTTCCATTTTGAACGGTTCCAATACAGTTTATATGATAAATAGAGTGTAAGCAACATGATTTTCGTGGTTGATACCAACCTAACAATCTTATTAAAGGTAGTATCAAGGTCTAAAGGGTAAAAATAATGGGTGTTCAAAGACGCGTAAATTGGATCTCGCAACAAAGGGTAGATGTCCCAGACATGCGCTCTTTGGAGTCTGCGGTATCCAATGATTTCGATCAGTTAATTCAAAGTTTCGTTACAGGTACTGCTCAAGGCTACATCATGCGTGGCTTTGAGATTCTTATGTCCGGCGCTATCGGCGGTGCAGCATCTGGTCTGCAACTTTCCGTAGATCCTGGCGCTGTTTTACACATCGCATCCTCAGTTTCTGGTACCTTTTACTTAGTTCCATCTGGAACACCTGCCCAACAGCTTAATTCTGCCACCAACACTATCGTAGATGGAGCTTTCGCCCCTAGCTCAATCAACTATGTTGGACTTGAATATGAACGTTTTATTGACGACACTACTAGTTCTCAAGTTTATCTGTGGAACCCTACCACAAACAATGAAACTACCAAGAATGCCCCTAGAGCCCAGATTTTAAGATATAGAGTAAAAATTACCACTAGCTCTTTTGCTTCAAATGTTTTACCTATTTGCACTGTTACTACCGATTCTGGAAATAACGTACAATCTATCACTGATGCTCGATGGATGCTTTTCCGTTTAGCCACTGGCGGCGCTTCTCCTAATCCTTTCTACGTTTATCCTTGGACTGCACAGCCAGAAGGACGAACTGAGAATCCTTCTACTTCTTCGTCTAACTCCGTAAATCCATTCCATGGTGGAGATAAGATGTTGGGAACTTTGAAAGACTGGATGAATGCCATTATGACGGCACTCCAGGAGATCAAAGGTACTATTTATTGGTACAGCCCTGGAGCTGCAGGTTCTATTGACAGCTTACGAACTGACCTTGGCAACACTGTTACTACTGGAAAAGGTTCTATAACTCATAGTGAAACTGTCGCTGGTAGAATTAATTGGGATGAAGACATCTTCATGAAAGTTATCGGTTCTCGTCTTGAATATAAGATCGAAGCCAATCCTTCTTCTGCAGACATTTCTCTTGGCGATAACCAAGTTGCTTATTTTGTTCTTACACGCGGCGTAGAAATTACGCCAAATCTAGTTTTTACAAATTCATCTGCTATCGTGCAATCTGTCGGTTCAATCGCTTGGACTGGTCCTTTGCAAGCTGGTGACTGGGTTAAACTTGGCGCTGACACAGACGCAGGATACTACCAAATCCTTACGGTTGACTCTTTAAGCCAAGTTACTCTGACTATTCCATATGCCGGTGCATCTACTGGCGCTCCTGGCGCGAAAGCAAAGTATGCTTTCGGTTCATATTCTACATCTGCAGCTCCATCTGGCGCTCGCGACATTTTTGTTGTTGATCGTGAAGACGTTCCACAAGGACAAGATGTATGGTGGTTTTTAGTTCGCTCAGATAATACTGGCGTTGTGCCTCGTGTTTACGTTCGATTCATTGGATCAGAACTTGAGCAAGGTGAAACGGAAGAAATTGACGATGGCGTACCGAGACAACTGTTGCAGTACATTGGTTCTCCAATGGAGTCTTCTAGATATCCTCAATACAGTTCTTCAATCAATCCTGGTGCGTTACCTGAGATTACAGATTTAGAAATTGGTGATGCATCTACTATTGCTTCAAATCAATATTTCTTTATTAATTCTTCTGCAGATGCAAGAGAGTATTATGTATGGTTTAATAAAGATGGTACTGGCGTTGATCCAGCTCCTTCTGCGTTTAAGACCGCAATCGAAGTTACGATCTCTACTGGTCAAACAGCAGTTCAAGTAGCTATTGCGTTAGCTGCGGCTCTTGAAGGAACTTTCTTTGATGATTTTACAGCTGCTCCATTAGCGAATCCAAACGATGACACCGTAAGAGTAACAAATAATTCTGGTGGAACAACTACAAATGCTACTAATTTTAACGTAGGAGCACCTTTTGCTATTACTATCTTTCAGCAAGGCACTGGAGATGGAAACTACGTCGTAAATGATGGCGATAATTTAACTGTTGCTATTAAGAAATTAGATGCAGCATATGGACAGATTTTAGCTTCTCTTGATAATCCAACATATGACGAACCAGTAGATATCGTTGCAGCTGGTGGAACACCTCCAACTTCTGTTGATGGACCCACTGCTCCAAATACTGTTTTTACTCTTCCTTTAAATACGCGTCTTGCTAGTACCCCACAATATTATACTGTTGGTAGAGGCTCTTTAGAAGTTTATTTAAATGGACAATACTTACGATTAGGCGTTGACTGGACAGAAGTTGGCCCATCATTAACTGCATCTGACCAGATTACTATGGTACAAGCTTTAGCAGTTGGAGATTCTTTAGAATTTAGAATTTCCGGTAACGGTGGAGCAGGCGGCGGAGGCGGCGGCGGAGTCGGACCTCAAGGACCTCCAGGACCTGCTGGACCTGCTGGAGCAGACGCTATCGGCGGACCAATTGCAATTTCAATGAAAGTTGCAAACTATACGCTTCTAAATTCTGACAATGTTATCCTTGGTGACACCTCTGTTGGTTTGGCTGATTTAACTTTCACTTTACCTACAGCTGCAAGTGCCGTTGGACAAGTTTTCTTCTTAAAGAAAATTGACGCTGCTGCGTTTAATGTAATAGTTAAAGGTAATGGCGTTGAACAGATTGACGGTTCAAATACGTTTATTATTACTACTCAATATGCATCGGTTACTGTCGTTTCCGATGGAACTCAGTGGTGGGTAATTTAATGACTTATTCGCCCAGCTTTTTTAATAAAGAGTCCAAGGGCTCTAGTAGACAGCTGATTACGAACTTTCAAAATGGTTCTGGATCTACTTTAGCTAAAGCTGTTCCAGTTTCAGTAAATGCGACTAGTCAGTTAGTAGCAGTAGATGTTTCTAGCGAAACGTCAGTTCAAGCATTGGTTGGTCTAACGGCAGCATCTATCCCAAACGCTGCCATCGGACAAGTTGCCGATAACGGACGACTAGAAGATATTACGACTGGTTTTGTTATTGGAGATGCAGTTTATATCTCTAAAGCTGGCGGATTAACAAATATAAAACCTTCATCTGGAGCTAATGGCTTTGTAGATGGCGATTTTGTCATTTTTATTGGCGTAATCGTTAAAAATGAATTTAATGGTTCTCTAAAAGATATTAAGCTTATGATTTCTGTCATTGGACAGCTATAAAGGTATTTATGCAACAGTTAAAAGATCGCGAAAGAAAAGTAGACGTTAACCAAATGGTTCCTGAAGCAGTAGAAGTTCTTTCCAAGCAAATTGGCGAGAAAATTCGATCTATTACAGATGAGGCAGCAGAAAAGGTGAACGCTATTCTTAAAATTTACGGTATGAGTGCTAAAATGGCCATTAGTTTCGATGGGTTAACTGATGACACTAAAAAGAAGACTAAAACCCCTAAAAAGCGAAGCAAGAAAGCGACGCAGGATAATCTTAAGTAAGGAAACTTACTTTAAAGTACAAAGGATTGACAAATGGCTAATATTTCTAAATTATCACGCTTGATCGCGGGCGTTCAGAGGACGGTTGACCTGTCCACCAATACGCTTGTCGTTGACATCTTAAAAGTCGGCGGTGGCGCAGGCACAGATCTAACTAAAACTATCCTGGATCGTTTGGTTAGCTTACAAAACGGTAGTGATGTTGACGCAACGTATCATACGCATGATGGTCGTTACTTTACTGAAACTGAATTAAGTGCAAATACTGGGACAACCGGCTCCGATTTAATTGGTGACGATGATACTTATACTAATTTTACTCCAGCTGCAGCTACCGTAAAAGGTGCTTTATCTGGAATTGACGCTGCCTTAGCAACTGCCGGTGGATCTTCTTTCTCTGATGCTTTGTTTGAGATTTACGACGATGGAGACGCTACTAAAAAGATAGTCTTCCAAGCTTCTGGTATCGCGACTGCGACCACTAGAACTATTAGTTTAACACAAAACGCAAATCTTGATTTGATCGCTACTGCAATTCAAAGAGACGGTTCTGTAGCATTTACTGCGAATCAGCCTATGGGCGGATTCAAACTGACTGGCTTAGCAGCTGGTTCAGGCGCTGGCGACTCTGTTCGTTACGAACAAGCAATTTTAATTTCTGGCGCAAACGCTTGGACGGCAAATCAGTCACTTGGTGGATTTAAAATAACCAATGCTGCTGACGGTACTTCAGCACAAGACTATGTTACAAAAGCTCAGTTAGATGCTGTTTCTGCAGGTCTTGATCCTAAAGCTTCTGTTCGCGCAGCTACAACTGCCGCTCTTCCTGCTGTCACATACGACAACGGTACTGGTGGAGTCGGAGCAACTTTAACCGCTGATGCAAATGGTGCGTTGCCTGCACAAGATGGTATTACACTTGTAAACGGTAATCGTTTCTTAGTTAAAAATCAAGCTGCCGCTCTCCAAAACGGTATCTATATCGTAACAGACGTTGGAGATGGATCTAATCCATTCATTTTAACTCGTGCTACTGACCAAGATGGTTCTCCTGCAAACGAAGTTTCCGGTGGAAATTTCACATTTGTAGAAGCCGGTACAGCAAACGAAGGTTCTGGCTGGAACGTTATTTGGGACGGTAACATTGTCGTTGGCACAGACCCAATTGACTGGTCACAATTTTCAAGCACTGCCGTAGTTGGCGGAGACATGATTACCGCAACTGGTAATTCAGTTGCAGTAGATTTAGCTGCCGTTTCAGGTTTGGAATCCTCTAATCCTGGCAATGCTGCTGGTCAGTTAAGAGTCAAACTTGAAGCTTCTAATCCAAGCTTAAGAATTACTGGTTCTAATGAATTAGCGGCTAAACTCGATGCTGCTGGAGCAATTCTTTCTGGTGCCTCTGGATTAGCGGTACAGACAGATAACTCTTCTATTGAAATTAACGCTAATGCTTTGCGTATCAAAGCTGCCGGTGTCGTACTTTCAATGTTGGCATCTGATTCAGTTGATGAAAATAAAATTGTTAACACTACATTTAACGCTACTGGATCAATCGCTGGTGGATCTGGAACCAAGATTTCTTGGAATAGAGATAATGTCAGCTTAGAAGTTGACACCAATACCGCTAGAATTGGTTCTGGTGCATATGACCAAGACACTCTGTTTGGTGGTTCAGGTACAGCTGCTTCAGTTCAACATGCTCCATTAGTTAAACGAGTAATGGTAGCAGGTGAATCATTTGCTGCAAATACTACTTTCGCAGTAAGACTTGCTAGAAATGGTGAGACTGCCGGTCGAGTCTATAAGGCAGATAAAGATGCGACCACTAACCAGAATTATTTGGTTATTGGATTAGCTCATTCAACTGGCGCTGTTTCTGCAGGTCAGAATATTACCGTTACTATGATGGGCGAATATACTCTTGGATCTTCTGATACTCCTTTCAATGCTGCAGATGTTGGCCTTGAATTGTTCTTAGGTTCTTCTGGTGCATTTATACTCGGTGCAGCATTAGCCGAAACTGCTGGTGAAGCAGCTTTCTTAATTGGAGCTGTTCAGGCAACTAATAAAATCTGGGTTGATTTTAAACAACTTAGAGGAATCGCTGGATAATAATGGGTAAGTTTTTAAGGCTTGTAAAAGGTGTACCAAGGAGTTTCGACGAAAGTGGAACTCCTACTATCTATGACGAACGTCTGACGATTGTTTCTGGTGCTCCTGCTAATAGTAACGAAATGACAGGTCCAGTAAACGCTGGAGTCAATGTCACTTTGCCTGATAGCGGAACGTATACAGGCCTTGAATTACAGATCTATCTTAATGGTGATCGTTTAGAATCTGTCGCGGACTATAGCTACGTCGGAGGTTCGCCTCCAAGGACACAGGTCCAGTTTACTTTTGGTTTAGTCGTCGGTGACGCCATTGACTTCGTAATCCAACGTGGCCCATAAGGTGTGATATAAGGAATAAGTATGGCAACAAAATTAGATACAAGACAGTCGGTTAATCGTTCAGCCCTATCAATGGTAGGATCTGCTGCAAACGATAGTTTAGATACAATTTTACCAAAAATTGACGCTGAGCTTGCCAAACTGTTTGAAGATCGTAACGTGATGCTCCAAAACGGAGGCATTATCACGTTTACTGGTACTCAAATCCAGTTCACTGAAAATCTTGAACTTGCCATTAACCAGAAAATTTCTGGCGCTGCTCCACAAGTTATCTCACTTGGAATGGCAAATGTCAACTTAAATAATAATGAAATGTGGTATGCTACCGTCGATAGAGGCGCAGGTACTGCTGCAATGAATATTGCTTCTACTCTTCCTGCAGTTACTTCTGCAAATCAAGAGATTTTCTTGATCGCTAAACGTGTTGATGCCGGTGACGGTACTCAAAGAGTTTACTGGCGAAATGGTATGGCCCTTAATGCGGGTCAATCTGTCCGTTTGGGAGCCTCTGGTTCTGGTAGTGGATCTGGAACCGGCGATGATTTGATTGCATTGCAATTCAGAGCATCTTTCCAAGATAATTTTGACGAAGGTCCTGCCGATAGTAAATCTGCCGTAGATATTACTGCGGGTAAAACTGATGCCGCAACATATAATGCCGCAAAAGCAATGTATACTCTTAACTACGATGCGTCAAAAACCATCGCAGCGGCTACTACAACAACTAACATTAATATTTCTGCTGACGCTTCTTTCACCGTTAAGATCGGTGACATGGTTATTTTTGGATCGCAAGCTCGAAGAATTACTGCAGTAGCTACTCAGGCAAGTTTTACAACTGATGCTTTTGACGCTGCTCCTACTTTGGCAGAACAAGTTACTATTTCCCAGGCGGTTCACACTAAAGATATCTACAACTTAGATGTTGACGGTAACTCTATTGCTGACGCTTTCCCTGCAGAGCCTTTCTCTGAAATTTTACTCGACTATGAAGATACTTCTGCAGCTGGCGATAATATCTTTGATATTAACGTAGCTCCAGTTGTTGCATTTGATGCTTCCCATGATGGCACTACATTTACTGACGTAAAAGTTAGACCTACTCTTGAGACTGATACTATTGATAGTATTTTCTTAGAAGCTGCTGGCACTGCTTTATATGTTCGTTTATATGCCAATAAAACCTCTGGTTCTGGTATCGTAAACGTTCTTAGATATAAAACTTCTCTACAAAAACAAGACTCAGCACAAGCTGGCGGAATCATGAATTCTGCCTATGCCTTTACAAATGGCGTAGGAACTCCAGTTAACTGTACTGTTGCTTTAATGGGCGGTAAAACCGCTCTTACTCTTAACTGGAATTTTGCAGTCGGAGTATTACCTGGAACATCAGCTTCATCTGTTGAAGTTTGGATTAACGGTCAGAAGATCCCTAGATTTATCGACGTTACTTTGACTCCAGACGCTTACTTCACTGAAGAAGGTCCAAATGTTATTAAATTGGACAGAGACTACAGTGGCTACAATTTATCGGTTGAAGTTTTCTATAGAACTGCAATTGTTGATGCTTCTATTTCTAATTCTAATTCAGTTTTCACATTACAAGAAATTCAAAGCGTTGGTTTCCAGGCTTTTGTAGCTCAAAATCAATTAATGAATGCGACCACAACCGTTGGTTCTCCTATTGGTGGAACGTTTCATTCAACTATTTCTGGACGTTCTGCTATCGTAGATCTTTCTCAAGATCTTAAAGTTAGAATGGGTCCTGAACGTATGACTATCCAACAGCTATTCTTGATTCCAAATGAAGTAGGTCCTGCTACCGAACAAGTGTTTGGAACCCTGAACGATCTTTTTGGTCAGATGAGGTTCGCCGGTAACTGGAATTACGTTGCTAGCGGTAACGACAGGGCAATCGGACAAAATGTAAACGATTTCATGGAAATCACATTCTACGGTACTGGTCTTGATGTACTGTTCTTTTTAGCATCTGATACTACCGATATTCGTGTTTCAGTAGACGGTGGAGCAGAAGGTTCAAATGTATTGCTTGGAGCTTCTACTTCAGCGATTCTGTTTAATAGAAACTATAAACCTAATCAAGCTATTAATGTAGCTGCCAATCTGTCTCTTGGTGTTCATACAGTAAAACTTAGATACCATGCGACCGGCAATACTGGTATTACAGGATTTGAAATCTTAACGGAAGCTTCTGGATTACGAGTTACCCCAGGTGCGTCTTATTCAAATGGAAAGAAACTTTCTCTTTCTGCTCTGCAATCAATCGCCTATAACTCTTCCTTTGAATCTGGTACTTTGGGTACTCGCGGTGGACACGTAGTTGTTTACCAAAAAGCAGACGGCACTATTGGTAAAGCAGTAAATCCTGCTGGATCTCAACTGAACCTAACTGCCGCAAATCACGCTAACGAAGAAGTTTCAAGAGTGTACATGTGGAGAGAATTTGGCGCTAATAGATCAGATGACTTTTCTACACTGCAAGCTTCTAGCTCTAGCAGAGCTTTTACTTTAGAAGACGGAACCGCTACTCTTCAGAGCACTACTAGCGTTGCGTTGGCAAATACTGCCGGTGAAACACTGGCTGCTGTTGGATCTGGCGATTACACCACCATCACTTTCATTGGTACTGGTTTGGATATTGTTGCTACAAATAACGGTGGAGCTTCTGGAACTATTACTACATCTGTGAACGGTACTTCAATCGGAACTATCTTGGTAACTGCTGCAGGTATCGCGAATCAGTTAAAACAATTGAAAGTTGTTTCTGGTTTACCATACGGAACTCATACTGTTAGATTTAATAGGGACCAAGTTGGTACTGGTATCGGTATCAATAGATTTGTTGTTTATCAGCCTAAGAAACCCTCCATTCCTTCTGGATCTACAGAATTAGGCTCATATAATATTATGGCCGATTACGTAGCTAACACTGTTTCTGGCGTTCTTACAATCGCTACTGGCGTGATGAGAAAATCAAGCTCTAGAGAAGGTATTTACGTAAATGGAACTGGTGGAGCAGTTGATTGGACTGCTACTTTTGATGTAAATGGTACTCCAACAGGACTTATCCCAAATACTGACAGACAAAATGCCTACGTTGAGTACACTTTCTGGGGAACTGGATTCGAGTACAGAGCAAGGGGTCAGGCAGCAGGCGTTACTACGTCCGCGCAATTGTCACTTCAATCCCTGTCTACTGGTGGATCTTTAGTAAATTTAACTACTGCAAATTATCCAACCGCTGTTATGTCTAACTACGGTATTGGATTTACTCCGTCAACTGGTATCGCCAATTTAATCACTGGTGGAACCGTAGAAGGTGGAATCGCTATTAGAAACCTTCCTTTGGGTTTATATAAATTCAGGGTATTGAACAATAACGCTGGCCAGTCTTTAAACATTGAAGCTTTCGATATTATTATGCCAATTCATGTTGGTAAATCTGAGCTTGTAGCTGATCTACAGAATACTTTACCTGTTGGATCTACTGCTATCTCTGATAATAGAAAGATCACTCCAGTAAAAGACGCTCTTTCTAGTCAAAAATTCAGAGGCATTGCAGTAGGCGTACAGGCCACTCCTTCTACTTCTTCTTCTGTATACGTTCCAATCCCAGATATGTCTTTAACTATTAAATCTGCAGGTGAATGGTTTGAAATTAGATTGGATATTGATATCCGAAACGGTTCAGGCACTTTAACTGGAACCGCTATATTTATTAACGGTTTTCTCTCAGCTGAGCGCGTGAATTCTGGTCCTGGAACCAATATAGATGCCTTTTATAGCTGGCCTGCCCTAGTCTATCTAGCTCCTGGCGTTCATAAGGTCGATGGGTACTGGAGAGGAAATGGCGCAACTTTAACAAACTTTAGTAACAGGGTTTTGACCGCTAAGGCGCTTTAAAGATAACGACAATCTTATTTGATATAAGGGATTTAACATGCCAATTACACAAGCAATAAACAGCAAAGCGAACATAAAGAAGTTCACGAATAGTGACCTTCCTTTCAGTACGCGACAGCCTGTAATTAATAGCCATTATGAGACCTCTACGGCCTCTCAGAGTGTAATCAATCTGCCTTTTAGCGTAGATCAGGCTAATACTGATGCTTTTTTCTTGTATGTTGACGGTAAGCTCCTTAGATTAGGCGCTTCCAACGACTATATCTTTACTGCAATTGATTCAAATAATACGTCTTCTCAGGTAACTTTGAACACTACTATGGTAGTTGATCTGAATATTCAGGCCTTTAAGCTTGGGTCTAAGGCTGAATCTGAATTCCTTATTGATAACAGATTTCAACAAGTTTATGAAGCTCAAAGTGCTGGTTTTCAAGCATTTGTTAATACTACTACTAATTTACTTACAGCAACAGCAACAGCTGGTGCGCCATCTGCAGGACTGTTCTATAGTTCTATTTCTAATAGATCATCTATTGTAGATATTAGTCAGAATCTGAAAGCAAATATTGGCTTTGATCCTTTTATTGTGCAGTCTATCTATCAAATTCAAACAGAAGTTGGCCCAGCAAATGAGGCCGTTTGGGGATCTCTGAATGACACATTTGGGCAGATTAGATTTGTAGGTGGATGGAGTCCAATTAATAGTACATCTGGCGCATTAATTCGTTCTACTGCTAATATTACAGATTTCGTAGAATTTACATTTTATGGAACTGGCGTAATTTTACTGACCACGTTTGACGATGCAACTAGAAACGCAGTATACTCGATTGATGGCGGTGCTGAAAGCGCAGACATTTTTCCTGCAAGTCTTAGTGGTGTTCTTGTTGGTAGAAACTATGCTGCCAATCAGATGGTAACTTTGGCTACTGGTCTTACTTTGGGCGTTCATACTGTTCGAGTAAGAAATAATACGGCATCAAATGATTTAAACTTTTATGGATTTTTAGTCTTAAATGATTCTAGCTTAGTTAAAGTTAATCCTGGAATTTCTTATAATCAAGATAAGAAAGCCACTACTGCTGCTCAATCAGCTGTTGCTTACAATACTGGAGTTACTGGTACACGCGGCGGCAGAATGTTAATTTACCAAAATGCAGACGGTACTATCGGCAGATCTTTTCAGGCCGTTGATGCTTCACAGTTAAATTTAACCGCTGCAAATCACGCTAACGAAGAAGTAGCCAGAGTTGTACATTGGCGTGAATTTGGATCTAATAGATCCGACGACTGGAGCACATTAGCTGGAGCCGGTTCTCGCGCTGGCGTTCTTGAAGATGGAAGTATGCAATTAAGTGGTTCTCAAGGAACTCAGATTCTTGCTTCTGGATATGATACTTTGCGACTTTTAGTTAACGGTGGAACCAACGCCTTAATTCTTCATTGGGTTGGAACTGGATTAGATGTTTTACGTGTTGAAACAGCAAACGGTTCTACCGATACGGTCGCTGTATTTGTCGATAATGTTAACGTAGGAAATTTATCTACTACTGCTAGCACTACTGCTAGATGGGAAAAGATCGTTTCTGGATTACCTTATGGTTCGCACACCATTAGGTTTAATACTACTGGAGCTTCTTTGTCTCCTGGATTTGTGCAGTTTAAAGTATATCAACCAAAAAAACCGGCCCTTCCATCTGGCGCAGTTGAACTTGCTGAATATAATGTAGTTGCCGATTTTGCGGCAGCTTCTGGCGCAAGCATTCAAGCTCAATCGCAAGGAACTATTAGAAAATCAAATCAGAGAGAAATCTCCTATGTTGGAACTTTTGCTGCTGGTCAAGATTTTACTAATGTTGTTGGCGGAAATTATATTCAAACCAGCACCGCTACTAACTACATGGAAGTAACTTTCTGGGGAACTGGATTTGTTTACATGTTTGATAGGGATGTTAATAGGGCCACAGCTATAACTGTAGCAATTGACGGAGTTAACTATACTGGAGCTGGAGCTACCTTTGGCGGTGGAACATGGACTCCTGGAACTAGCACATTAAATCCTAATGGTGCTGCACTCCCTGGATGTGGATTTTATATTACTGGTTTAGCATTAGGAAAACATACTATCAGATTTACAAATGCAAGTGGTAACTTTATGAGTTCTGAAGAATGGGATATTATTACTCCTATTCATGCATTTAAATTTAACAATCCTGCAGATTTACAGAATACATTACCACAGCCAAATGCTTCTACTAGAGATAGCAGAAAATTCACTCCAGTAAAAGATGCTCAAAATTCACAGAAATCTTGGTCTCAAGCTCAGGGTATTCAAGTTACACCTTCTACTTCATCTACCGTATTTGTACCAATGCCAGATATGTCGTTAGTGATTAATGTTAAGGGTAATTTTTTAGATATTTCATACGCTGCAAGTATCTATAATACTGCTGCTGTAGATAATTTTACGCAAGTATTTGTTAATGGAGTAGCAGTGGGAACCGAAAAAGGCATTTTGTCTACTAATGCGGCTTCAACAATCAATGATAATTTTACAGTTCCAGTATCGCCTGGATTCCATAAAGTAGATCTTTACTGGAAAACTAACGGTGGCGTACTGAATTGTTTTGGAAACAGACGAACGTTAAGAGTTAAAGAATCTTAAAAGAGGATATATGAGTATCGCAAAACACACAATCGAATTAGAATGGAAAGAATTCAATTTAGACTTGAATACTATTCACGCTTGGATGCAAGCAAATGCTGGAGAACAGTATAGCGGATCTTCTGCTGATTCCACGCTGAAACTGCATTTCTTAGAAGAACCTTCGCAAGAAGAAAAAGACGCTATCGTAGCATATTGGGAAGCATTAGATGAAGAATCTGATGAGGCCGCAAATTATATGTCTGCTGCCGATATTGAAGCTGAAAAAGCCACTAAAGCTGCTGCTGGTAAAGCTAAACTCATTGCACTTGGTCTTACAGAAGACGAAGTTAACGCTTTAATTAAATAAGGAATAATATATGCCTATTACAAGTTTTCCCCCATCAATTAAGTCGTTGACAGTCGGTGGACTGGTTTTCACTGAAGCTGAAATCGCTAGGCTTTATTCTGGTACTACCGGAATTATCCTAGTTTCACAGAATGCTACTTCTGGTCGCGGTACTAGTTTTAGAACTACTGACGGAGTTGATTATCAAGTTCCAGTCGGTAAAACATTGAGAGCAGTTGCAGTATATTGTTCTGGACAAGGAGCAGCAGGCCTACATTCTTACGGAGTTTCTCTAGGAAGAAGCGATGCGGCAGTTGCTTATGATACTGCGTCGCCAGGTACTAACCCAGTTTATTACGGTGGTGCATCGGTTACTGCGTTTGCTTCAAGCGAAAAAGGCGTCGGCGTACCAATCAATTGGACAGTTGCCGCTACTAAATATCCATTTATGGCAAGTGCTGGCGGCGCAACAAGCTGTCTTTTGTATTGCTTCATTGACTAAGGATTAAAAATGTCTAAAATTATCGGAGTACAAGCTCCATTTACATCTAAAAAAGCCGGTTGGGAGCAAACTATTGCTGCCAATGTCGCTGTTGGTGCCAATGATTTCCACGCTAATCGCGTATATAATGGTGAAAGAGCCATCGTAACTAAGGTTGGTATCTGGTTTTCTCCAATCGTTCATGCTGCTGGTATTAAAATTACTATGGGCGTTTATAGCGGATCAGGCAACTTTCCTAGCACAAAAATGGCTCAGACAGCTGAGTATACTACGAACGGCACCGAAGGTGGACGAATTGTTATTCTTGATCTTTTGACTCCTGTAGTTTTTAATGCTAAAACAGAATACTACGTTTGCCATCACGCAAATGCCATTATTACTATCGAGCGTGCTGCTGGACCTTTCTCTTCAAACATTTATGGTCACGTATTTTACAACGTCGCTTACAATGCTACTTTACCTACAACATTTGCTGGCAATACATTATCTGGCGGTATGTTATCAGTGGCGGCATACTAATGATTTTCGATTCTCAGGGTCTTCCCAAAGATAGCGGCGCTTCAGATTATATGGATTCTGCTAGATTAGCAGGTCTTATGGCTTGCTTTGGTCATCCTAAAGCTCCTGATATGAGAAAATACCTTATCAATGGTGAAGGGGTTCGTCATCCCGTTGAGTTTCCTTCAAATAATCCTAATAACTTTACACGCGATCAACTTATGTGTCTTGCAGCTGGCCTGAAAGCACAGGGTCGTGAAGCAGAAGTTAAAGTATTATATGACGCTGCAGTTTCTAGATTTTATCGTGCTCAAAATAGTGAAGCAGATGTTCCAGGGTCTACTAAACAATTCCCAAATGGTGCTGATTTTCTTACTCCAAGTAATATGAATCATTTACGTATTTGTGCTGGAATGAGCCCTTCATGGCTTGGTAAAATGTGGCTAATGATTGATATCGCAGCTAATGGTCTTTTCTTTTCTAAAGAAGAGCCAAATCAGTTGATGGCTATGTGCGCTTCAGCTGGATCTTTTTACGTTAAGGCATTGCGCCTTGCAAATCGTAAATTAGATAAATCCATCACGGACTATTGGTCTGGATGGCGTATGGAATCTGACTTTGCTCAGTTCTTAATTCAAAAATTCAAATAATTAATTAGAGTCCCAGATATCTTTCCAGTCAGGATCTGGCTTGGAAGGATTGATTAGTATTAGAGATTCGTCATCTGCGTATACCGTAGATATTCTTTTAAGTTCGCCACGTTTAGTGATAGGCATGTCTACTGGCTTGTCTAGTTTAATCTGATTAATATCGCTATCTTGTTCTTGGATAGTTCCAGTTAGGCCATGGAAAAACGCGTTGTCTTCTGTGAATCTAACCCTATCTCCTACTTTAAACTTACTCATTTTCGTCATCCTCGGCAGCTTTGTCCCATAAGTCTTTAAACTCTGGATTTGCTTTAAGTTTAGCTAGAAGCTCTATTTCATGAAACCTAGCTAGTTTAAATTCTGCAAGTTTTAGTTTGCCAGGTATTTTTCTAGGAACATCGAGTCTTACAATAACGATATCTCTTCCTTCGATAAGGTGAGAAATAGTCCCTATTGCGTCAATTTTTATCACTCTAACTCGATCTCCGGTTTTAAAGCTCACTTGATTTTATCTACTTTCAGCACTGTCGCAACTGCATCGGCCAACAGATCATTGTTTTGGCCTAGATTGAATCGTGCAAAGCTATTGTCAGTACCCATGGCAGAGCCTGGAGTCCACGTAATACCGGCCTTTGAGAAGATCTCTTGAGCCTTGCTGTCCATTGGCGCGTAATGAAACATGCCAAGTTCAGTAACTGGTTTACCGCCTAGAAAACGCTCTAATTGAGCGAATTCTTCACGATTACAGTCAAGCTTATATCTAGCTGTCTTTTCAAAGTTATCCCAATTAAGGCCGAATAGAGCTTGTTTAAGGATTACAGTAGAGGCAGTAGAAAGACCGCAGTATTCGCTAGCCACAAGCTCTTTAAGCTGTGCTGCAAGTGAGTCGTCGTTAGTGGCCAACCAACCTAATCGAATGCCATTAATGCCCAATAGTTTACTGTAGGAGCCAACAAATACGTCGTGCTCAGGTGTTTGAACCAGTAAAGGCGGCATATAGACCTGATTAAGGTAAACGCCGTCCACGATCAAAGGAACGTAGGATTCTTTTGGCTCAGATTCTGTCATAAGCCCTAATGGATTACTAGGTAGATCCAAAAGCATTACAGAATCATTTTTCCATTGAACATAGCCTTCCTGAACGTGCATTAGTCCAGATGCTTGAATCATTCTAGGGTATCTAATATAGAAAGGCGCATTTCTTGTATGGCAATATTGGTAGCCCTGTTGTGCGAAAGCTCTTAGAGCGATTACAACTCCGCCAGTTGCTCCGTTTGTCATAAATACATGTTTGTATTCTTTGCCAATTTGACGCTTTACTACTTTTTTGGTAATTTCGATAGCTTCTAAATCGCCAGAATGTTCTGGATAATCAAATTTAAGAAGATCGTCTTTATTAAATTGAATAGGATTACCTAGGTAACTAGATAGGAATGCTTCTCTAACACAGATACTGTTGCCCCATCCTAGATCGTATTTCATGTTGAACTCTTTTCCCAAATCTCTGCCCATTCGTTTTTATCAGATTTACACGTTGGCTTTGACTTAAATAGCTCTAAATATTCTTCAGGAGCACAACATCTGGTAAAAACTGATGGTTGTTCTATATTAAATTCTACAAGGCCCCAGTCAGTAACATTGCTAACAGTTCCAATTTTGCCAAGAAATTGTGGACACACTGGATTAGTTTTAACTACTCTAATTTTATCGCCAATTTTGAATCGCATATTTACCACAGATAATTTTTAGTTTTATGAGGGTCAAAGACCTTCTTGCCTTTATATTGTATATGCTCATCAAGCTCATGTAAAGCTAAAATTGTCATCCAGTTTCTCATGATAATGAGCATATGGAATTCATCAACATTTTGATATTCTACCTCTCGGTAGTCACCAAACTCTTTGTCTTCGCCAGTATCCACGTCCTTAAGAATGGCTTTAGCTTCAATTCTAGCAATATGAAATGTCATCCATTTTACGCTAAATTTACGGTTAAGATATTTGAAATCCTCTATAAATTGCAAAAATTCTTGTTTAGTCATTACTGGTCCTTAATGTTCACTATTTTATGTACGACTTTACCAGTATTGGGATCTACGAACCAAACTTCTCCTTCAGGGACTTCTTTACTAGCTACGAATTCAAAATCTCCACTCAGAATGCTGGCAGTTACTTCTTCAGACATACTACTTTTTCTTTGTAGTTTAGATGCTTTAGCGTTCCTGATAGTGTTTCTCACAACGAAGTAAATTCCTACGCCATTAAACAATAAGAATAGTACAAGTCCTAACCAAATCATATTTCCTCGCTTAATCCTTCTAAGTATGAAACGCCTTTAGGTTGAGTATGTAATTCATCTAAAGTTTTTGCAGTTCTCAGATCTAAATCTTCGCTTATTTCTCTTACTTGGTCAACAAATTCTTGGCGAGAAGTAATATCTGATACTAATAGGAATACTGGTTTGCTCCAAGAGTTATTATCAAATTGCTTCTGGAAGGACTTTTTGTAATTGATAGAGACGATATATTGCTTCATTTCTTCACCTTTACGTTTACAGCCGTAGCTGCGATTAGTTGAGCAGGCATACCTTCATGCTTGCGGATTCTTTCGATTAATTGAATTCTTAAAGATTTATCAGAGATAGTATCAGCAAACTCATATAGGTCTTTAGCAACATGTACGAAGCTATTACAGAGCATTTCGCCTACTGCAGTAAGACTTCCACCGCCAGATCTGGCTAAGTTAGCTACTCTGGCTTTTATTTTATAGATATCGTTAGAGTTATTTTGCTTACTTTCCCAATCTTCAATCTCTTCTAAAGACATGTTTTTAAACGGTTTTCCATCGCTTAAATCTACTCTGTCTTTCTTTTTCCTTTTAGGGCGCTCATTGAACATTTTTTCTATGTCTTCTTCAGACATTTCGCCGCCAAATGAGGCTTCATGTTCGTTAAGCTTTTTATTAAATTCGTGATCTTCAATCTGACCCAGGCCAAATGTAGGCATGGTGTTCTGATAGTTTTTATTGGCTACTTCTGGGGTTAATTTAACAGTTTCTGGCTGTACGTGACCGTTCTTTTCATTAAATATACGAGTCTCGTGATCTTTCTTAAGTGAGTTTTGAGCCTTCAGGAAGTCTCTAGCTTCCTTGAACCACGGAGAAGTGGTTTGTTCATCCAGTGCGTCGTCCATAGCGTCTTGCAGGAGCAAGGATAGGGCTGTAATGATCTGTCTTTGGGAGCGTTCATGGATAATCAATTGTCCGAAAATATGCTCTGTAGTGATGGGATCAATTGGGTATTTCATTTCTTTTTCCTAGCTAATGCTCTTCTTTCGGCACGGTTCAATGGCTTTTTATAGGTTCCAGTGTTCCTATTCGGTCCACTAGTATCTACATCATTAGGTCTGGGAGTCGCAAATCCAGGAGGATCAGCATGAGTCCTAAGAGTTTCGCCCTTTGAATCCTTATTTGGTCCTATCGCTGCCACTTTCATCTTCCCATTTATTAAAATACGCTGCGTCAAAACTATCGTCAATAAATTCTCTAACCGGAGGCGGTAACATTCCTTCTTTTTCTGCAATAACAAGCGCATAGTCGATAGCTCTAATATGGTCCCCAGTACCATTCATCATTTCATGCTCGAAAGCAAGAACCATCTTTTTAAGAATGTCACTTCTTTTCATTTTCCCATTCTCCATAGACTACTCGATCAGCTTCAGGCCAAGGTCTTTCGACTTTGTATTCTGGAGGTTTCATACCAAGCTTCTCTAGTTTAGTCAGAATCTCATTAGCCGCTGCAGTGCTCATCTGAGAGCCTTCCCAGTTCTTAAGTACGGTAACGATCTGCTTAAGAACATTCTTTCTTTTCATTAGTCCCTCGCGTGAAGACCCATTTGAGGTCTATCGCCATCCGATTTAGGCACTCGGAACAATGTTCTAAGACGTTCTATTTCTTTATGTAGATCCTTCTTCTCACGATAAACGGCATTAACTAATGCGGTCAGGTGGTCAATCGTGAAGTTTGCAGAGTTATCAACGATATAGTCAACATCTCGTAAATTCTTAAGGATTGCCTCAAGGTAAGCTTTACGAGCTTCAGCAGAAGGAAGACCGATCTTGATAACGTGACTAAAACGACCTGGACGATTATAAATGCGAGGATCTAAGTGCTCAGGATAGTTCGTAGTAGCGATAAAAAGTACATTATTAATGGTCTTTGCTGAATCAAGCATTTCAAGGTATTGGCTCTCGCCGTAGTTTTGGATCAAAGAGTCGATATCTTCCAAGATAACAATGCACTTTCTGTTTGGTTCTACTCGTGCAAAGTCTTCTAACCAACGCATGGTTGTGGCTGGATGTCCAGAAGAAAAGAATACTGTGCCGCCGCGTTCAACTAATTTCTTGCTTACAAGCTTGATAGTGCAAGATTTACCTGATCCTGGAGGACCGTAGATCATGATACCAGCTTTAAAGGTAGCGCCGCCAACAACGAATTCATTTCCTTCTTTGTAGTCTTTTTCACTATTCCAGAAATTATCCACAGTTTTAATAACTTCTTCAGAGCGCATTGAAGGAAGCTCTAAAAGGAGTCCACTTGGAGGAATTGCAGGAACCACATACACACAACGATTGTCGGCCTGAATATCGTAAACACCGGCAGGCAAATTCTTAACCGTAGGAGTAGTAGCTGTATAGCCGGAAGAATAAAGAGCATACTGATTTGGCATACCAGGATTGATTTTTTCTTTTTTCTCTGCAATCTCAGGTTGGCTATCTATAGCCCTAGCTAAGCTGTCGCTATTTTTAGATTCATAATTTTCAGAGGCTTGTACCCATTCTTTTGCGTCGTCAATTTCACTCATTTTGATTCTTCCTTAATGATGTTTTTCAATCTAAAATAAATAATTTCCATTAGGCCGTACTCTATTTTAATACAATCTTTTTCACCGTCAAGCTCTGCTACGAACAATTGATAGTTCTTGATTCTTTCAATATATTGCTTAACTGGTTGTTGATCTTTTTTAGTAAGCTTAGCAGTAATACGATCTAAGGATTTGGCTGTATCGACTCGTCCTTGAATGTAATAAAGTTCGCAAGTAATACCGCGAGATAATCGCGAGTGTTCTAGACCCTGAACTGTAAGTACGGATACTAATAAGACTAATACGGATAAAAGTGCTATAATTACTTTGTTCATGTTACCTACCAAGAAATTTGGATATTTTCAGTGCCTTCTTGTTTTTCGGCATTGAATCCAAGTTGTTTTAATCCTCTGACATATTTATCTGTCATTCCGTTCATAGGTACAGAATAGCACTGATGGTGGAAATTGTAATGCCCATTTTTAGCTGCCTGTTTAATATTTTGCAACAATTGTTGAAAATTATAATCTGAATCCAATGAAAGTGCTAATGCTTGATCTGCTGTAATCATAAATTTCCTTACTTAATAGCTTTAGATGGGATCAACCCAACTGCATTTCTAATTATTACTTGTGCTGCCATCATAGAGTCAATACCTGCTGTTTCTGCCGCTTTTCCAAGTGGGATTCCTTCATTGAAAAGGTCCAAAAATCTTTGTTTCTTTTCTAGCGGAATACTTTCATAGTCTATATTCATTTCGTCTTCAAGTCTAGCTTTTCTTTCAGAAGGTGGCTCAAATCCCAGTCTCTTATGGAGACGGTCGATCTTAGCTTCTTTCTTGCGCTTTCGCGCTGCAACTGCTAGCTTCAACATGCGGTTCATCGCTAGTCCTTGCGAAATATCTTAGTTAGTTCATGTTCCAAAGCAGGGAAGCCAGGAGCGTTTACGTTCTCAACAGGAACTTTATATTGCTGCATCAATAGGACAACTTTTCTTACCACATCTTCAAACTCAGTCGCCGGAGACAGAGACATAAATTTGAAGCGATTACTTTCTTTATTGGTATCAATAATAGCAATTGTGGTGCCGTTTTTATATCCTAAATCAATTCCAATGTATATCATTTTATATCCTTTGACATAATTTCACGTTTGGACCAATCGACTTTGCGGCCAAAAATGGCGCGAGCAGTTTTAATAATAACGTCGCCTACGATGCAGGCTAAGAAAAATGTTAACCAAGGACTGTTGGAGGCAAATTCATAAAAGTTCATTTTACATCTCGCTTGTACATCTCAAACAGAGACTTACGAAGACGGCTTCTGGCACTTAAACCAACGGTTTCTAGTAGTTTCTCATATTTCTCGATGATTTCCCAGGCTTCTTTTTCAGTTTTGGTACTAATACTTTCTTCATCTACTTCAATCTCAACAAAGGTATCTACTTTAGAGGCCTTACCACCATTCGTGGTGTCGTAGACAGAGTAAAATACGATAGTAGCATCGTCAAAGTTATAGATATGGCAGGTCTTCCAGATAGAGAAATTGAGCTTATATCCAAGATCCGATACGAACTTCATGATAGTATCTTCGTCTACCTTATCTACTCGGATATTCTTCTCTTCGCGTTGGATATTATTTTTAGAACCACTTTGTTTGTATTTGGTAGTAAGCTCTTTTCGATCACCGTCGAGCCCGTGACTAGGGCGTCTATAGCGCATGAACGGAGGAAAAGCTCCAACTGTTTCTTCGAGCACGGCAAGGAAAGCTTCCTTATTTTTCTCTGATAACGTGTCACCAAATGCCTCCAGTTTCTTAGTAATGTGCTCGTTTGTATAATAGGTATCGGGTCCCTCAACATAGA
This sequence comes from Saprospiraceae bacterium, assembly GCA_022841345.1. Lineage (GTDB taxonomy): Bacteria > Bacteroidota > Bacteroidia > Chitinophagales > Saprospiraceae > SLDF01. The sequence goes on along the minus strand of JALHRR010000011.1, from coordinate 55,037 downwards.
TGAATTTCTTCAAATTGGGCAGTTTATCTGCGATCTGTTTAAATTCAGTCAAGGTAGCAGGATCTACACGATATTTCGTCTCGAATTCGGTGTGCTTTGCCACCATTACTGGTGTTTCTAGCGACTTTTCATCAATGGTCATATTGTTTCCTTCTCATAGGAGGCCATACATATGGCTCAAAAGTTAGTTGATTCTTTAAGAATACTCTAAGTCCTGTAAGAGGAGCGGCTTCTTCTAAGGTGGTGCGTTTAGCAATCATATTGGCTAAATCGTACTTTACATCATCAAAAAGGACGTTTTCATCTCGAATAGCAGCTTGTAGTTTTCTGATTTTATTGTCTAAGTGTTCAATTTCTGAAAGGTGATTAACGTCGCACAGAGGCATTACGTCAATATGGCCAGCCTGGTAATATTCATATAACAAGGCGGTAGCTTTTGCTTGGATTTCATAGAAAGTTTTGCGAGATGCGGGATAGCCAATGAAGCCTTGCAGCATCACGTATATCTTTTCTCCTACTTCCTTCATGATTTCCTCAGTGCTCATAATAAGTCTCTTCTCCTGCAATCCAGCGTCCTAAAAGAACTCTCTTACCAGTTTTACGATCAAAGAACATGAAGTTCAATTTATCATAAGTAAGCCACATGCGAACGCGTGGAATAGGTGCCTGGATTTTATTTGTTTCCTTACATCTACTAAGAATAGCTAGTAGCTCATTCTCGGTAGCTTGGATCTTCTCATTGCTAGGATTTGGTCCAATAGTCTTGGTGATACCGAACCGCAGCTCCATCCAAACAAGAAGTTCTGAGTCGGTCATATCGTCATTCATTTTCTTCTCCTAGAATCTTATCTGCTAAACCTAAGTCAATACTCTCTTGTGCTGTTAGGAAAGTATCAAAGTTTAACATCTTTTCTAACGCCTTAAGCTTAAAATCAGGATGTTTCTCTCTTATCTTAGTAAGATACATCTGTTCCATCCACTTGTCAATCCTTTGTCCTTCTTTGGCCCATTGCTGCGTAGTTTTGGCGTGATCGTGTATTCCCCAAGTGCCGTAATGGATCATTTGGCTAGCAGTTGGTGCCATAACGCGCTCATCTGCAGCTTGTAGGATAATAGATCCCATAGACATAGCGTGACCCATTGCAACAATAGTTACTGGAGATTTACATGCTCTAATTGCGTCATAGATAGCAAAGCCATGATACTCGTCTCCACCTATGTTATTCATGAGGATCGTGATTGGCTCACTATTCATACCTTCTAGGATGGTTAAATTCTTAATCATCCTTTCGGCCATCATTCCGTCAGTACCAGATTCACCGTGTTCAACACCTACTTCCTCGGAACCCATATAAAGGGTCCTTTTAGGAATGTAAATACTGTAGTCGTGAAACTTATCAATATCATCTCTATTTACGCGTTTGCTCATAAATTCCTAAATGGTAAAAGTGTTATCCATTAGTTTGGTTGAATACGCTAAAATTACAGGCTTATCATCGTTTAAATATCCAAGATCATACAGTGCATCTTGGAGGTTTGAAAGTGATTTAACTGATTTGTGAGCGATCTTTCCATCAATCTCTGCTTGCTCATAAATAACGAAAGGATTGTACTTATCTTTAAGAGGCTCAAATACTAGAATGTATTTTGGTACAGGCATGAAGTCCATTACTTATCTCCCTCTGTCCATTTCTTCTGACATAATCCACAAGTATGGTCTACCCAATAGCAATCCGCAGTGGGATCGTAATTACCAGTGCTTGCTCCAGGCTTAGAATCTCTAGCAGATGGAGGATGAGAGCATTCGCTTTGAATAAGCGCAATTTTTTTATTCAATTTATCAATCTCATTTTTTAATTGTTCTACGCTGTTCATTATTTATTCTCCAAATAAGGGCTTTTGTATCTTTCTTTCCAAGTAACTATTTCCCACATTAATTTCATTCTTTCGTCCGTATCAGTTGTTTGTCTTAATTTATGAAACTGTTCAGCTAAAAATTCATTTGTCTGCAATCTAAATATGTGACTATGGTGTTTTTCAAGCGTCTGCCTAATATCTTTTACGGTTTCTACGTTAAAAGGAACTACTTCTAAAGCTCTAATATCTTCTTCTGTCAGGAAAAGCTTTGATTTCATTCTTTGCTCCTGTTATACATATTCTTAAAAGCACTCTTAATCGTAATCAACCATTCCTTCTCTTTAAAGTCATGGTCTGGAGTAAAAAACATACCCAGCTTCTCAATAGTATCATCTTCTGAGTAGCCTGCCAAGGCAAATTCGCAAGCCATTGCGTACCATTGGATATTGCGGCCCTTAGTAGGGTCTAATCCATCTCTCAGTCTCTTACTTACCCACGGTTTAACCTTGGAAAAGTCTCTTTCGCCTGACATTACGCGTTTTTCAGCAATCTTGGGCTTTGAATCAGGATATTTGGCCAACCACATAGAAAACTCTTGTAATGATGTAGGACCTTTAAATTCTACGAGTCCCTGACGCTTACCAGGCTCCCTTTCAGCTCCAGGGATACGTATTGACCTACTAGGGTTTTTGGTCAATTTATCGGCCAACGTGACGATATTTAGAGCCCACTCAGCCATATGGTAATAGACTTTATAGCTAGGAAGGTCTTGGTCCAAAGTAATTAGGAAGTGTAGGGATTTATTGCCAGAGAATACTACGGCTGAATAGGGGATCTGTAGGGCTTTTGCATAGGCTAACTGTTGAGCTAGTGGTCCAGTATCAATTTCTATCAGAAAAGACCTATAGGCAGTGACATTTTGATCTTCCCTAAAACCTTTAATCGGATTTAGAGCGCACATTAGCAGGTTATCTGTATGGGATTTATCGAAGTTTTCAGGACACCATTCAATTTTACGTTTATCGCAGCTATCTTGAGTCGGAACTAGGGTAACTACTTTATCGCCCATTGCTTCTTCCAAAGGAATAGAGTGGTAGCCAAATTTATTATGGCTAACACAAACCGTCTCTCCTGGTTTGAACATTAGGTTTAAAAGTTTCTTTCCTGTCTCGTGCATATTTCATTCTATCTTGTAGACTGCTTTGAAAGTCTCCGTGTCTAAATCGCCAAGTTCATGACGACAAATTTGGTTTACTAGTGCCAAAATATCAATTGCGTGATCTGGATTAACCATTGCAGTAAGCATACGAATAGCTTCCACGGCTGACACTTCTTTATTGAAATATTGAATAAGTAGATCTTTAAGTGTCATTACTTTCTCGTAGGTACGATTCTATATTGTTAATCGTCTTCAAAAGTTCTCTATTCTGTTGACTCAATAGCTTGATACACTCGAATAAAAAGTAATCATTGCTGATATCATCGTGCCCTGTTTTAGCTAATATATTGCTAATAATTTCATCAGAAACAGGACGTTCAAATCCTAAATCCGATAAAAGCAAAGACATTTCTGACGAGCTAACATGACCCATTAAGAGATCGCCGATCCAGTAAGATCTTCTTTAATCTTCTGAAGACGATCTTCTTCGTCTTTCTTAGCTTTTGCAGCTGCGGCTTGTTCATCTTGTTGTTTCTTCATCTGAGCCAAGAATTCATCTCGGATAACTTTCATCTTCTGAAGCTTCTCAAGGAGACTTTCAGGAGTGTAATAAACTTGTTTAAACTGCTTGGTGCCATTAGCAGTCAAAACTGGAACATCTACTTCTTTAGTAGTATCGGCTTCACCGTTCTCGCCAGGGACTGTCTCAGTTTGCTTACGAGTAATAAGTTCTAGGGTTCCATTTTTAAGGAACTTCTGATATTTGCTCTGAGAGCCAAAGATTTCTTTAGAAAGGGCTTTCAATTGATCTTGCAGTTCTTTTTCGATATACATTTAGGCCTCCAGATATTCTTTGTTTTTAATCATTTCAGCAATTTGAGTAGGAGTCTGTTTAACCACAGTGCGACCGTATTCTCCGCCACCTTTAGTGTAAATTGTGGTTCCGGTTAATTTCTTAGAACTAAACAATCCATCTGATTCCATATATGGTTCAATCCTAGAAATATCACCTACTTCAACATATTCTTTTTCAGTTCCAGTTAGTATGTCTGTCAATTCTAAAAGTTTCATTATCCACCATACTCTTTCATTTTCTGTTCAATTTTATAAATCTGTTTTCTTAAATTATTAAGTTCACCTTGTAACTTTTTAAGCATTGCAGCATTCTTACTGCGAAGTTTTCTAGTTGCTAATTCCTTTTCAAGTGCTTCTTCAGAGAAATCTGCTAGATTTTTAATCGGCTTTCTGTCTCCGTAATCGAACGAACTATCCTGGCACTTATAGCATCCTTTACAGCCTTCTTTATTACATTGATCTGATCCAAATTCCATTTCATCCTCTGCTTTACATCTAATACATGAATTGTTATTACAACAAGCCATTATTTACCTTCGTAAGCTGCTTTTTTGCCACAAGAGCAATCGTTGCAGTAATTAGTCTCAGGATACTCTGATCCTTTAGCGATTGTCAAGTCGATACTGCCTTCCTTCTCAACGCCTAGCACTAAAACCTTATTGTTGGGAAATATAGCCCTCATACCTTGGCCTAGATGTTGCATACTAGCTTGATCGAAATCATCGCTTTTAACCTTGATAACCAAGACTTCTCCTGGCTGTAAGTTAAGCTTCTGAACGTCAACTTCATTAAATTTGATTTCACTCATCTGTCCGTCCTATATAGGAATGTTCTTTTTCCTACTTTTAATTTTTTATTCCAAGAGAACGTAATTAATTGGCGCTTATTGAGTTTTCTGCTAGTAAGTTTGTATGGAATATTTCTTTGATCCAGATTTTTTAACATTCTATTTAGCTTTTTATTGTCCGTAAAAGTTGCACATGTAAAAGTAACCAATCTCATCGTAACTTCTAGATCTTCAACCTGAAGTGCAGATCCGTTAATTAAGTTTCCTGGCGCAGCTGTATGGTATCCTACTTCAAGTGCTTTTTGAAGATCTTCAATCTCACTCATTGATTATCTCCGGTAGGTTTAACGTCTTTAAGCCCATTATTTTGGTCAATGATCTGATTTACTTTTCTAGCTTCTTTCTCGTAAGAAGCTTTTTGTACTTTCTCAGCAAATTCATTAGTATACGGAACAAACTTACCCTTTTCGTAACCAGTAAAGAAGTCTTTTCCCATACCTTCAGTGTAACGAGATTTATGAACTACCCATTTAGTGCGTAGATTCTTACGGTCAATCACCATTTCCATAGCTAAAGTAACAGGAACCATGATGGACTTGCTGCCCATAATTCTAATCTGGAAAGGTTCTTCCGACTTCTCTCTCTGAGATTTAAGCTGTGCCATAACAACGATAGGAGCTGGATAGTTATTCTTGAAATCATCCACTAGCTTTGAGAACTTTTCTTGGACCTTATATTGGTCCAGTCCTGGGTTTAACTTTGAACTGATGATGTTTTGGTAGTAATCAATGATGATAACGTCGTAATATTCTTTATTCTCTAAAAGACTATTAAACATAGTCTCAATACCTTCAATAGTAGTTGTGACACCGTGCGATCCGCCGTGATTGTTGTCAACAACTGTTAACCGGCCACTAGAGGCCAATATAGGGATCATTTTTGAGAATTCTTTTCTTTGTTCGATAGTAAATTTCGAGTGATTTGTATAATGCCATCCACGAACTAAAGAGGTGATCCTATTATAGAAGTCTTCCCTTTTTTCCTCATTCGTAATAACTAAAGTTCTGTAGGAGCGGCCAGTAGCTTTATCCTTACCGATAAGACACGCGAATGCCAGGTTAGCAACTGCTGTAGATTTACCCTCACCAGTTTTTGCACCAATAAGAATCACGTTCTTTCTAAAGAAAGGTACGATTTCATCAAAAGAATCACAGATGAAAGTCATTGGATTCCTTGAGGATTCCATATATTCATCGTTATCTCTTACAATTTGCGCGATCTCTTCTGGAGATAAAGCTCCATATTTAGAATTTCTAGCAATTTCAAGATCACGTTCATGTTGTTTAAGAGTTGCAAGCTTAGAGTTAATGATTTTACTATCTAGTTCAAGTTTTTTCGCAGCGGTTTGTTGCTTCAACGTCTCTAAATCTGCAGCTTCGTTTACTTTTTTCAGGAAGTCTTCCTTTGATTCTTTATCACTCATCGTCGTTTCCTTGCTGAAGCATAGCTAGGAATTCTTCATCTATCACGGTGCTAGATGCGGGAATTCCAGTATTGAGCTTAGATTTGTCTAGTGGATTTTTCAATTCGACAACTTCATCGTCGTCTATATCATAGTCTTCGGAATCTTCTTTAGGCACAGGTTTTTCATATACTGGTGCAACTTTAACTTCGCGTTCTACGACTTTACGTTCATTCTTAATAAACTCTATGGTTTCGCCGAATGCTTCAGATACTACGATAGTAATATCGTTTTCAACCTGATCTTGCCATTTTCTTAATCGAGTTTTTTCTTCCCAATCAGAATAGGTACAACCGTCAACGATTCTTTCAATCGTAACGGTATTAAAGTCGTCTTTTGTATAGTTGTATTTGTCTTTGAGAGTATCTATAAGCCAACGAAGAGCTTCGCGGCGATCCTGAGTAGAATTAGGAACTGCCATGTAAGGATTGCCGTTACGAGAAGTCTTTTGGACTCCGTATTGTTCCTTCCATAAGGTAATCACAGCATTTAGTTCCTGCTTGGTAAGCATTACTTCTCCAGTAAATCGTTTGCAAACTTCCTAGCGAGGGCCACTTCCTCTTTAAACAAGGGGTTATTCTTGTTTTTATGAATGAAACGTCTTAGAATCACTTCTTTTCGCTTGTCCGTCTGTGCCTCAAAAATCACTCGTTGCTTTTCAAAGGAGTTTGTGCTCTCTTCCATTAGCATGAGTTCTTCTGGGTTCTTATTATGAATACTATCATAAGGATCTAGGTCTGCGCCACTTAAATCTTCAAGCGTTAGATTGCGCTTCTCTAGGGGCACTGCGATATGGTAATAGCCAGAAAACAGAAAGGCTTTACCGATCTCGATCTTTTGACGTGTTCTTTTATCTGTTTTCTCTAGCTCGATCTTTTTGGCTCTTTTTGAGACAGATTTGAATGATGCAAGGTCTAATTTACGGAATCCATACTTTTCATGATCTTCTAAAAGCTTATAGATGTCTTTAGGCGGTTTCTTTGCGCCATAAAAGACGTAAAACTCTTCAGTAGCCATTCCCTTGATGTTTCTACCCTTTTGACGGCAGACCCTAACTACGTCTTCCATACGCTGTTTTAGGAAGCCTGTCAGATTAGCCTTGTTCTTGTTCTCAAGGTCTTCTGAAGTGGGCTCTCTAAGCTTATTTTTAACATGAATATCTACAAACTCGTAGTATTTCTTTGGCACCTGAGATAGCTCATAAAGGCCAAGGAATGACACGAGATGGACTTTCCCTATACTGATAACATCTTCTAAATCAAATCCCACAAGTCTGAATAGGTTCTTATAGGTGAAGTAGGTATGTTTAGCCAAATTAGTGACGATCCCCATAAAAGGGGCCATTTGAGCTTGTGATGGATTGAATGTAACGCGTCTAAGATATTGATGTCTTAAATAGCACAGTTCAAACTCATCCTTGGAGTGTATTTTTCTTTTTTCGGCTTTCGGCCTTATAATTTGATCCATATATCCTTTGTTATCTGAAAAATGACATTATGTCGAATTTCAGATAAAACGGCAGGCCGATTACGGTCAGTGGTTAATCACTCCATAAGCCTGGGCTTACACCAGGAAAGCCGTGCGTACCTGCTTTTTCTTATTCGTCTAATTTCTTGATATCGGCAAGAATTGCATTTCTGAGTTTAGCATCGTCACGGATAGCAAACGCAGTTTCTTTCTTGCCGTTAAAACTTTGATCTTTATAGGTATAAGTTCTATTGTTGACAGTCGTAATGATGCCAGCATTTTTAGCCAAAAAGAAGATCTCTTCGTGTTGGTTAATAATACCTTTCTCATAATCCATAGTAAAAACACCTGCACGACCGGCTGAACCGATAGAGCTAGCTTCCATCTTTACAAATATCTTATGACCTGTCAGAAGCTTATTATCACGAGCATCCTTAACGTCATCTTCAAAAGTCTTACCTTCAATGTCAGCCTTATCTTCAGCAGCACCAGCACGTTTTAAAGACACAAAGTATTCAAAAGCATGTTTAGTAGCCCAAGATTCAGCCATCTTCTCTTTTGGTCCATACTTACCAGCGTCTAAGTTACCACGCATTTGTGAAGTACCGATCAAAAGGATGTTATTTCGTTTACAGAAAGGAACTAGCTTACCCAGTCCAATTTGGATAGTAAGAGCGTGATCGCCTACAAGGTGATTAGCTACAGAGTCAGCATCGCCACGTTTGATGCCTTGAATGTTAGTCAGGGAGTCAATAGCGATCATTCTCAGAGGCATACCGTCTTGTACCATGGCTTTGATGTCATTCTCGACACGATCAAAGATCTCAACTGGATCATTGGTATCGTAGATGACCATTCTCTCTTCATCAATTCCAGGGATAGCTTTAAACTGCAACTGTCCACGAAGCTCTGTATTGAAATAAATCGCAATACCTTCTGGATCGTCCTGTTGCATCTGCTTAATCATCGCGTAGATGGAAAGCGACTTACCAGCCTTTTGTTCCGAGAAGAACAAGACTGATGCATTCTTTGGAATGCCATGAGACTTATTCGCAAAAATCCAATTAAAATATGGACTTGGAGTGTAAAGGCAGTTTTCTTTAGCGAACGAGTCATATTCGTAATTAACCGAGTCGTCATAAGCCCTAAGTTGTTTAAGCCATTTGTTTCCACTTGATTTTTTCTCTTCTTTAGGTTCTTTCGCCATTTTCGTCTCCATGTAATTGTATCTTCTTTCCGTCCACATGAATTAAAAGTAACAGATAGGTTCCATCGTCAGTATGTACTGGAGCTTTGATGAAATTCAGTTCTTTTAATTCAGGACTAGTTTTCTGGGTCAGTGAGATTTGAGCCGTGATCCATAGTTGATTCAGAATCATGGACGCCTTATTATAGTCTTTGACTCCTAAAGCGTCTTGTAGCATTTGTTCTAAGCCGTCCATGTTATTCTCGATTATACTTTGGTAGCGCCGTTACTTAAAGGACCAGTAGATCCGTTAACATAAGGCTTTTTAGTAGTAGGTTCAGAATCATCGCCAAGGAACTTGTTGATTAAAGCCTGACCTTTATCAGTGTTAGCTAAACCTTCAAGCAAAGCACCGATTTGTGTGCCGCCTTGTGAAGAGAAGATATCCATCGCGCTATTGATGCCAGAAGTGGCGTTCCCAGAGTTAGCAATGATCTTAACTTCAGCAGCAGTAAGGGCTTTAGCCTGTTCGATACCAACAGCTTGATTAGCTTTAATTTGCTCAACAGAGATTAAATACTTCTGGTAAGCTGCATTTGAACCGATCTCTTTAGCAAGAGTAGTTTGAGCATTAACAGGAGCAAGTAACATAGCTTCTTGAGCATCAGCTTTAGCTTTACCTTCAGCTGCGATACCTTCAGATTCCATCTTCTTAGCTTGCAAATCACCAGAAGCTTTAAGAGTAACAACTTCCTGAGCAGCTTTCGCGCTAATGATTGAAGTCTCTTTAGATTGCTCAGCTTGAACCAAAGCAACTTGTTTAGCGATTTCAGCAGTACGAGTCTTTTCAACCTGCAATACAGCCATTTCTTTTTCTCTTGTAACTTTAGCTTGCTCTTTAACTTGTTGAGTAGCTTTCTCATTTTCCATTGAAAGCTGTCTTTCAACTTCTACTTGACGCAATCCGACTTGCTGTTTAGCTTCTTCAGCTGACAGGTCAGTTTGACGTTTAGCTTCGATCTCAGCAATTTGAGCAGCTTGGCTATTCTTGGCAACTTCGATACGAGAGTCTTTCTCAATCTCAGATTTCTTTTTGTCCATGATGTTTTTGATTACATTAGAACCTTGACCGTCACGAATATCCATTAATTCGATGTTTTTAACAGTCTCTACTCCCCAGTTAGTAAGCTGACCTTTTACTTCTTCAGTAAATTGATCGCCAAACTGTGAGCGGCCTTTCATGATTTCATCAATTGTATTAGAGGCTAGAACTTTACGAGCAGCACCTTCTACGATTGTTTGTAATTGACTCTTAAGCTCTTCAAAGCTAGAGATACGTTGAGCTGCGCTATTCGCATCTGCAATACGGAAGAATGCTGTAACATCAACTTCAAATGGCAAACGACCTTCGTCATATGCAACATAGTCTTTCAAGTTAATATCGAAGTTCGACACAGGCATTACGATTTTGGTAATACCAATAAGAGGTAAGAAAGATGGCCATTCATAGTAAGTATTGCCATTTCCAGTGTCTTTACCGTAACTTGTAGTCTTTTTCGCAGACTGTACGATGTGAACTTCATTAGTGGAAACCACTCGACGAAGCATAAGTAGCACAATAAAACCTACTAGACCAAGTACCGTACCGGCACCGATCAAACCCATAGTTAACAAATCCATATTTTCTCCTCGATCTTAAAAGATCATTATTTAATTAAAGTAACATTCTTACCAGAGCAAGAGCTATTCTTTGCAACAATGACATGTTATCTTGGTCATATACTGCAATTAGGGCACTTTTTCCGTTAATTTTTAAACTATTCTCAATTTGCAAGGTCTTAGAAAAGGAATCAGTAGAAAAAACCAATTCTTTACTAAGAACACCGATAGGGTCTTTTCTCAAAGACTTGATATCTTCAGCTTGCACTTCTTTATTATTTAGTAGTAGTCTCATTTTTTCTTTATCCCTTGTGTGACGTAGTAGTCTGCATTAGACATTCCACTACGTAAAATTAGGTCCATTTGCTTACGCATGTATCTACATACGTTTTCCATTACTTTAATTTTACCGTCAAAATTGCTCTCTAAAGCTTTGAGCTGTGCCAGTCTTTCTAAAGCTGCAGTGTAAGCTGGATCTCTAGTAAGATAAGCGTTTCGCATATCTAAGGTGTCATGACTCTTTGGTTTACCAGCTAAAAACTCAGCGTAGGAACCAAGAATAACGTCTGCTTTAGCGTCTTCGATTGACTTTTGGGCCATGGTAATGGCGTAACCAATACTGGACAGGTATCGTTTAAGATCCCTGTATGACTCATTAAAGGTGTGCTCTAAATCCGCATAAGTAATTGGATTTACAGTCTTAGCCTCTATCAGTCTATTTTCTGCGGTCCTAATATTCGCCATTTCTATCTTTAATTCTGGTGCCTTCCCAAAAGCGGGAAGGACCATTAGACTTGACGATTTAGGAGCGTCCTGTTGGTCGCTCATTTAGTGCCTCTTTATCCTAATCCTAAAGATTTTAAGAAATCAGCATCAGAAATACCAGCAACAGATTCTGCAGTCGTTTGAAGTGGATTACTTGTAGTTGCAGCAGGTGTTGCAGTAGCTTGAGTAGCCGCTTTAGCTTCAGCTTTAGTTTCCACAATAGCTACCGGAGTAGCCTGAGCAGGAGGTGCAGTTTGAGCTGCTTGCGTAGGAGCTGCAGCGGCAGCAGTCGTAGCTGTTCCACTAGCTGGTTCTTCGTCACCTTCAGCGTCGCCTTCATCGCCAGATGAATCGTCTCCGCCGCCTTGAGTGTCAAAAAGCTCATCAATTGCAGGACTTTGGCCAGTTAAAAGATCAGAGCGATCAACGATTGATTGAATTTGTTCTGCAGTTAAAGCTTTGAAAAGTTTACTTAGGTTAGCGGCTTCGTCAGAAAGACGAGAGATAAGCTCTTCAGACAGCTTATGAACTACTTCTTGTTGAACCATTCCAACGCCAGCAACTTCGATATCTTTTTTCAGGATTTCGACGTTAAAAGTAGTATCAAGACCGCTGCCAGTTCGTGTGAACACGAAAAAGCGTCCATTGTCTACTGAAAGAGGATCAATACCTTTTTCACGCAACTTCTTAATTTGAACATCCAACGCTTGTTTAGCGCGGTGACGCAATTTAAGAACACCAATGTTACCTTGGTCGTCAACTACATTCATATAGTGGTTTGAATCTACGTTATACATAGGTTTCTGTCCAGAAACCAATTTACCTAAACGCTCAACCATTTCTTTTTGGCCAGCGGCTTTAGCGGCTTCTAGCTTGGCTTTAAGGTCTGCAACGCGCTGAACAGCTGCGTCTGGTACTTCTACCATACCTTTTTTGTTTTTAACCAAAGATGACTGGAATACTCGCAGTTTACCTTTAGTGTTTTTGTATCCATAGTGTACTCTATAGAATACAGACCAAACACCTGTTTCAGCGTTATCGCCGAGAGGTGGAAGGATGCGAAACTTTGAGTCTCCATCTTTCAATTTGAAGTATTTCTTACTTGTGAAGCCATACTTTGCTTTACCGATTTTTACCGACATACCATTTCTCCTTGTTTTATGATCCGCGATTTGTTTAATCAGATCTTTCATTATTTGTTTTTAAAGGTTTTTTTAATAGCTGAAAGAGTTTTCTTCACAGCATCTTTTGTTACTTCTTCAATTACGATTGCGCCTTCTTCTTTGCTCAATCCACTGTTTCCAGATAAGACTAAATATACACGAGAATTTAATCTACGCAAGTCTTTTTCTAAAGAAAGTGCAAGTTTTTCATCTGATGTAGTAAGAATAATTGGCGTGAAAGTGTTGAAGTGACCTTGGTCAATAGCTGTAGGTACCAATGAACGAACTGCTTGGATGCCAACAATTTCTGATCCTATTTGGGTGTTGATAGCTTCTTTAATAAGATCTTTAAATTCTTCAATAGAATTACATTTACGAGCATAGCTGGCTTTAAAGATCAGCTGATTATACTCATTAATATCAAGTTCATTCATTTTGTCTTCTAGGTGGCGACCCAGAACGTCAAAGATATTAGAGATACCTTCTTTACCCATATAAAGAACTGGCGGAACTCGTTTAGCAAGATCCTTATAGAATTCTTCAGGGTCTGCACTAAAAAAGTTAATATCTTTTCCAGATGAAATCTCAGCGAATTTTTCACGCTGTTCTCCTGCAGAAATAATGAAAACCGCAGTTCGCATTAATTCTTCAGAGTATGAACGCTTAAGGCGCTTCAATTGTTCGATAGCTTGATTTTTACGTCCACGTCTGGCATTCAGCGTTTCGACTGGACCTGTCTGAGTGTCTTCTTCTGCGAAGGGTTTAAGCGTCTTAATCTCTTCGACGATCTTTTGCAATGTCATATTTGTTCTCCTATTGGCCCACTATATCTCATTTTGAGACAATTGCAAGCATTATTTTCTATTTTCAATTTTTTGTTTAATCATTTTGCCGGTAACAACCGCAGCTGCCTGGCTAGTTCCTGTCATTATGAGTCCAAAACCTTCTATTGAAGTGCCTCGTTCCCAAATATCCACTTTTTCTCCATAGTTAGAAGATGGAGCTTTATTTCCATCAAATCCTAAATTTCCTACGACTATAATTCTATCATCTGCAAGTGCTGGATAAAACGGAGTTAATTTCAAATCAGCTCCTTCGTTACCTGCAGCAGCTACTACGGTACCACCATTATTTAAGAACGACTGGATAGCATCAACTTCATCTTGTGATCTATCTTTTCCACCACCAGAGTAGTTGATGAAATCTGCACCAATTGCAGTGGCATACTTAATTGCTTTTACTGTATTTTTTAAATTATCGTCACCAAAACCTGGGGAGTAATACTTAACAATTACTATGCAATATTCATAAGTAGACCAATTAGCGTAACGGTCAATAATGCCTACAATATTAGTTCCGTGTCCATGGTAATCCATGGGAACTGGATCTTCAGTATTTAAATTAGGGGCCATGTCTAGGTCAGATGTAAAGTTTTTATGTCCTTGCTTACATAACTTTGCTTTAGTCCCTAATCCTTTATAGCCAAACCCAGTGTCAATAACCGCAACAATGATAGGCTTCGTAGCTACCATTCTTTTAGGTCTGTATGGCGGCATAGGACGAGTCTTTCTCTCTTCCTGTTTTGGTTCTTCTTTTACGGGCTGTTCAGGCTCAGTGCATCCTGATAATAGAACTAGTAAAAGTGTCAATAAAATCTTCATGTCTCAATCCTATACTTTTTAAGGTTTAAAGTCAATCTGTTTCTACTACGACGTTCATTACCGACAAGTCCTTTCTTCCGGCTTTTTTACGGAAGAAAAAAGTTGCAATAGCTCCCTTTTTGAGCGTACTGGGGTAGACTAGGTTCCCAGATTCATATTCAGGCCATAATACCTTTTCTGAAACGTAACCATCTGAATCTATAATCATTTTCAACGCTCGTTTAGTATTCTTTGAATAGGCAAATTCTTTAGCTTCAATAATAAAGCAAGTGGCCGCCACATATAAGTCTTCTTCAACCAAATGTCCGTCTAACTCATCTAAACGTCTAAGTTTTTCGCCATTGATAAGAATGGTCTTATATCCATTTTTAGACATAACACTTGGACGATCAGAAAAAGGACTTCTAACTTTGGAATATTTAGCACCTAGAGAATAAAGATCAATAGGCAAAGATGGTAACACTGATTTTCTCATAGCTGCATCTTTAATAGGATGTAAATCAGTATATCCTTCGGGAATCTCAGCCTGTTTAGGAGCTAAGGCTCGCATCTTTTTACCTTCAGCTTCCGCTTTCTTAGCTTTATCGGTGAAGGCCTTAATTTCTACAGCCTGTCGATACATATAAAGCTTTTCTTTTAGTGAAGTCTTTGGAGGAAATAAGCTGTCCAATACCCCAACATGTATAAGCTTACAGCTAAGGCTGTCCCCAGCAACATCTTTATTAACATATTCTTGAATGTCCGCATATGGTCTTCCGTTCACGATTGGATCAATCGTTTTTTCGCCCATACCACGGATAATTCCGAGTTTTGAACGAATGTTTTGGTTAGCATAGTCAACAGCCATAGTATCGCCTGACAAATTAATATCAGGAGGGCTGACAATATCTTTTACAAATGGCCAAAATTTACCTGTAATCTCTTGCTCTGTTGCATTTGTGAGGATTGCGGCCCACCATTCAAGTGGATAATAATGCTTTAAAAACATACAAGCGTAAGTAATATGGGCGTACTCAACCGCGTGGATTACTGAGAAGCCGTAACGACCGAAAGTAACCATTCGCTCCCAGATACCTTCTGCAATCTCAGGAGATACTTTCTTGAGTGCTCCTTCAATGAAAGCAGGTTTCATTTTCATCAACTCAACCATCTTCTTTTTGGCCATGTTTTCTCGAAGTAACTCTGCTTCTTCACCAGGGAATCCGGCTAGGTCACGAGCGATAGTTCCGAGCTGTTCTTGGAAAGCCAAAATACCAAATGTTGACGGAAGTAGGTCTGCCATTTCTTTAATATCAGGAGTGGCTTCACCACGGCGACGGAGCATGTACTCTTCCACCATGTTACGGCCAGTTTTATCGTCAATGAAATCTAAAGGACCAGGACGAACTAGGGCTAACAAAGTGGCAAGATCCACGATGTTTTGCGGTAACATGTCCATAACATGAGGCTTCATTGATGCAGTGTTAATTTGAAAACATGTCTCTACCTGACCATTCCAAATGCTTTGAAATACTTCAGGATCTTGTGGTAGTTTCCAAATACGAGTCTTGTCGCCTTTGTGAGGGAAGTGCTTAACGTCCATATCTTTGACGCCAGCTTTCTTCTTAATTAAGTCCATACATACGCGAATATCTTTAAGCTGCTTAACAACTAGGAAGTCATACTTGATTAATCCAGCTTCCTCGACCTCTTTGGCTTCGTATTGGGTAATATTGGATAATTTTGTGGGTATAACTGACTCAATAGGAATATCGGCGATAACAAATGCCGATGCGTGCTTAGAATAGGCACGAGTCAAACCCATGGCTTTAGTAACAATATCCCATTCTTCTGGTCTTTCTGATGCATAGCGTTTTAATTCTTCTGAAACCTCAATAAGACCTGGAATATGCTCACCATCAGTGTCTTCATAGCCAAACACGAATTGGTAGTCTGAAACCCCTTGTGGAGGCGTAGGAAGGCCCTTAGATAGCTGTGAGATTGAATCCTCAACCTTGCCTTTAAAGTACCTATTAGTATCTAGGATGGCTGATTTAAGACGAATCGTAGTTCTAGTAGAGATCTGGGCGGCTTTCTTGCCCCAGCGACCATACAGGTAGCCAGAGTGGTTATCTTCACCGACCAAAAGTTCCCTATCTTCTAAGTCAACGTCGATATCTGGAAGCTTTTTCCCTTTAATACGTACCATTGAAAAGAATCGCTGAAAAGGAAGGTCAAAGTCAAATGGGTCAATCTCAGTGATCCCCATTAAGTAACACATCAAAGATCCACCGGCAGATCCGCGACCAGGACCAGTTAACAGTCCCTTTTCCATGTAATGATTTAAAACGTCGCGAATAGGTAAAAAGTATGGAGCTAAGTCGTAAACTCCGTTACGGTGAATTACATCAATTTCTTCTTTGAGACGCGCAACGTACTTTGGGTCATCCCATTTCATGCGACCATTATCTTTAATGATTTGCATGATGCGTTGAATAGCAGAACCTTCTACTTCAGCAAGACGCCATTTATATGAAAGACTAAAATTGTCAAACTGTGTGGCCCATCTTTCGTTATTATTAATATAGTTAAGAGCCATTCCACCAGTAACACCCAGAACGTTCATCAGATAGCTCATCGCTTCTTCTTCGTTCTTCATGTGGAAATTAGGCTGTAATTTATTAGTACCTTCCAGACGCATTGTCTGGACGATCTTATCTTCCTTCTTGGCATAATAGGCATAGTCCGTAACCAATACATTGATTCCGTGACGATTCGCTAAAGCTAAGAGAAGTCTGTTAACTTTAAGAGCTGCGTCGCCACCAGGCAATGGCAAGAAGCCCTTATGTAGGGTAACTTTCTTGATTGTTTTATTTACATCAGTAGCCATCATTCCAGAGGTTTTAGATTTAATAACTTTATGTTTACCAAAACCTTCGACTAGATCTAAGGCTTTAATACGTCTAGCTCTATCGGTAGATACTTGGTCAGATCCCAAAATAGAATCTGCGGTACCATCTTCGTAGGCGATATGGATAACATTGTTCCACTTCTTTAACCATGGCTCAACCATAATAGCGACGTTCAGTCGTGACCCAAATAGATCCTTTAATCGGGTCAGAATTTGTTCCGATTTATTAGCTGCGCCAGCTAGCATTGTTTTGCCAACCATACAGTGAACGCCAGATAGAACCATGTTTACTTTGAATTTTGAAATACTTTCTAAGTCTTTCCAGGTCCATAATTGCTGTTTTTCTTCATAGATATCAATAGTTGCGAAATCAGTTCTGGAAACTATCCTAGATAATTCCTGATAGCTTTCTTGGTCCTGAGCATATAAAGTAGCTGTAAAATACTTACAGCGATCTGCTGGAGTACCAGAAACAAAAGGGCAGTTAACATCTTTAAAATATATTTCAATACCAGGAATAAACTTCAGTCCTGCTTTTTTAGCTTGATTATAAGCTTTCAATGCCGATGACATATGTCCATGGTCAGTGTAAGTGAAATGTGTACGTCCCATCGCTTTAGCTTGTTTTACTAAAGCAGCAAGGGTAGAACCTGTAAGGTGCGATTCTGCGTGCGTATGTGGGCTAACTTTCATGTTAAACTCTTAATATCAATTGTAATTGGAACAAATTCAATAGAAGTATTTAGCTTTACTTTTGCTTCCAGTACGTTATCGTCTTTCCAACAAACTTCTCCAAGCCAAGCTTTGACATTGCCTTGGGAATCTTTAATCTCATTATTATCTTCTAAAAAAAGCCCCTGAAGGCGCAAAGAATGTTTAAATACGAACCGTGCTTCTCCAAGATTTCTCCCAATAGTATTGGTCTTGAAAACTTCATCTAATGTTTTTGATATAAATTCTCTAACTTCTTCATATGTCTGAGGTTTTTTCATAATAGTCCTAAAAATTGAAACAGTAAATCAAATAAATGCCATTTAGCATCTACCAAGTGTATCAAAGTGCAGGATATAAGGCAATAGGGAAAATGAGCAATATAGTGTTTCAAAACCTACCTCTATAGTAATCATCCCAAAGTTCCTGATATCTATCGTAATCAAGTTGATAATGGGCTTCACAAGATACCATTAAATTTGGATTTAATTTACCGGCTTTGCGATCTTCTTCGCTATAGTGATATGCGGTATTTCTATGCCGCTCTATTACTTCGCCAGAGCATTCGCACTCTATACCTTCATATGGACATTTCACAGAGCCTTCTTTCTAAGAGTCTCCCTGACTTGCATCAAAGCTTCGCCTAGCCAATTTGTTCCTTGCCACTGAGACTTGTCTAGTGCGCGTGGGTCGTCTTCGCCTAGGCCAATTCCCCAGATCTTATCGTAGGGACTTGCTTCTACTATCTCATTATTTAAAGTATTCATCAAGATGGTTTGCATTGTAGGATCTGAAAATTTCACTAAATTTGCTCTAAATACTACATCGCGACATACCTTTTCCCACATTGGAGCAGAAAAGTTCTTAACAGTACGACCAATAGCCTTCTGTTTCTTTGGATCTCTGGTAGCCAAGATAGCTTCCAACGCTTCGGTATCTCCGAATAGTCTGGCTTTTTCAGCCATCATGTACTGCTCAGCAGTCCAGTAAGTAACCCCATCAATTTCCATTTTCCAGGAATACCATTGACTAAAGGGTCCTCCCCAAAATAGTACAAATCCATTTTCAGTTCTCATTCTTCCTCCGACTCTTTACGAGTTAACTTCTTACTACGAGCGCGTTCAATTCTATGAGTTTTCTTCTTGGTCTCTTTACCAGGAGAAGATCCAGACAGCGGTCTTTTGGACCAATATTCATATCCAGGGCCTTTACTGCCCTTTTTTGTCCTGCTCATACGCTTCCTCAAATGTAGTAACTACACATTCTTCGTCAGTTTTCTTATCGTACCATTTTCCGTCTTTTTCATAAAATGGAGCATCGTCATCAATTAGCTTATTAGGCTTCCATTCACGATCTGACTCTATTTTACCACGAATCATTCCCATTTATCCACCAAATAGCACTGGATGCCATTTATCTACAAATTCAGTAAATTTACTTTTTCTTTTATAGAACCCATATTCCCTAGTAATTTTAGCTATGCCAGTTCCGTATGGACCCCACGCTCTACCGCGCTGAATAAAGGATTTAGTCTTGTCTTTGTTAATATGGATAATTTTTAACTTGTCATACTGATAAGCTGGCTCAATTCCAACACTTATAGAATCTTTTTCGATCTGAAAATCGAATCCTTCTTCTTTTGAAAAATATACCGCGATAGCGTCATCTGCGAATTCTTTGTTGATTTCGCCTTTATTGTTCAGCAATTCTGGATCTGCATTGCCGATACCGAAAGTGCCTGAAACAATTCTATGTCTCATTTTTCACTCACATAAGTATCTTCTACCGTAGCTTCTGATAAATCAGGCATTTGCCCTTCTTCCTCAAGCTTGGGATTATGTTCATACCAATTCATATTATTAAATAGCCAATCAATTGCTTCATCGTCATCCGACATGACAAAATTAAATTCTTCATCCCATGTTGTATCTTTGTCGTTTTTAACGTAATAGTCTGCGCGGTTTGCAGCAATTACCTTTACAGGAATAGAATAGATACGACCGTCTTCAAGTTCAATCATTACTTTTTTCATTATTCAGCCTCTAACAAAGAGATCAAGTCTTGGCCTGCTCCAGCAGAGCTACCGCCATCTTTCTTACTTTTCATTATTTCCATGACCTTTTTAGCCACGTCAATCGTCATTAAAGTATCTTCTTTCGCATTATGCGCGTTTCGCTTAGGAATACCAAGGAAATCTACAACCGTACCCAAAGAACCGAGTTCTTTGGGAAACCATCCAGCACGCTTCAAAAAATCAACATCTTGCATAACGTCCCAAACCTTATAGTGTAGGATACTAAGCCAGTCTTCAGTAGACAATAGATGTTTTTGAGTCCAGCGAATATCGAATGGAGTGTTATATCCCATTGGAGTAATATTACTGAAACGACCGTTCTTTTTAAGGTGTTTCTTAAGCATGGCGATCACTCGCTCACGGCCAACCGCATAGGTGACTGTTTCGGGATCTGCCAGATGATTTTGGATATTGATACCGTTTACCTTCAAGGCACCAGCTTCTGCGATAGGCAAACGTCCTTCAGGTTTAAGTTTCAAATAGACTTCATCTAGAATCTGATAGTCTTCATTCATAATGCCGCCGTACCAAGTAAGTAGGTCAGCTTTGTTTTCGTCTAATCCGCCAGTTTCCGAGTCGAATGCTAAATATAATTGGCTCATACGTTCCCTTTTAAAGCTTTTACGAGTTTCCTTATTTCTAAGAGCTGATTGTATCTTACTAAGTAAATACTATCACGATATTTTATTTTATTACTTGGATCAATATCTCCAGCATTAAAAAAGCGAGATTTTTCATAAAACATTTTACGCGGTATAAATCCCATTATCCAAGCTTTAGTGTATGGAAAATCCATGATTTCTTTTGCAGATTGTTTTATTAAATTTTGTGGAGCTAAGATAGAAACAAAAATATAAAAATATGGCGTCTGATGAAAAGAGCTTTGATCTACCGTAGCGTCGTAGTGTCCTTCCGGCCTCTCTTTTCTAGTTTTTGTTTTAACGTCGAAAGTAAAATTCTTATAGGTAAAATCATAGTCTTTAGTATTATCCATCTTAAGCTCTGGCATAGCAGCATGGACAATTTCCTCTCCCAAAAAACCATAAAATCTGCCCTTGCCGCCTTCTATGGAAGCTCCTTTATACGCAGGGCCAGCTTCGATTTCACGTTTTATAGCTTTTGCAATAATTTCTGGAGTTACTGATACTTCTAAAGGAAATGCGCTCATTTTGAATCCTTTAAACAAAAATATAATTGAACTAACATGCCAATAGGCCAGAATGCGATGCCAAGCAAAAGTCCTCTTGTAAGAGAAGCTGCATCTGCATCCACAAATCCTTTTGGATCTTTAAGCGCAAGTCCTAAGTAAAACCCAATACCTACTGCAAAATAAAGGCCGATCATATTTCTTCCTCTACTTTTTCTACGCTCTCGTGAGCCACAGAGCCGTCTAGAAATTGGCCATCGCCTTCTTCATAAAATTTAATCAATGCTTCTTTTTTAGAACGAGCTAAGATCTCTTCTTCATGATAATCAGTAGTTTCAACTGAAACTAGAAACTTTTTTAACTTAGGCTTTTTACTGGTTTTCTTTTTGCCGCTCATTGTTGTTTACCTTTCATTATGTAGATATTCAGATCGTTTCCGTCATTTCTACATTTTCCTACTGGAGACTCAAAGCGTCCATAAGCAACATCGTCAATAAGAATCCATTCGGTCATGCTATTTTTATCGGTAGCCCATGTAAGAATCATGTTCTCGTCAGAGGCTACCATTCCACGCTCATCTTCCTGATGCTGTTCTAGGAACGCACCAAATACTTCGAGGCAAGTTCGTCCTGGTCTGTCCTTTTTAGGAGCAGAAGAGCATCCTGCAAGTAAGAGTACGAGCCAGAGATATCTCACTGCTCGTATCCTTCTTCATCGTCATCTGAATCATCAAACGACATAGGACCAAGGTTTCGCATAATAGTTTCAATGTTTTCTTTTTCTTGCTGTTTACGATCTTCAATAGCTGCTTGTAATATTGGCTTTTGAGCAGTAAGCTGTTCAATGATTCCAAGAGCTGCTTCGGGGTCAAGGGTAGCTAAATTGGAGAACGAAAGTTCTACCATATGTACTGAGCTTTCAAAGCTGCTATCAGCCATTTGGTCTAACATGTTTGCTGCGTGCAATAATTTAGCTAATTTACGTTTATTCATTTGATCTCCAATTTAGAGTCACGTTTGCCGTGATTTGTTTTATCATGATCTTCTACTATATTAGTTGATAAGTCAATAACTTTCAACACACCTTTGTACCAAACTGAGAAAACACCGTCTTTTTTATTGCCTATTTTTGTTGGAAGGTCTGTAGCCTTCCTAATTTCGACTTCTTGCTTCTTGCGACCCATATTGGCTAGCTTATCGCAACGTTCATTATGTTCGTCACCTGAATGGCCTTGAACCCAGCGTGTCTTAACTTTCATACGCTCAACCAAAGCTCTTAGGGCCTTGTACTTAGCCATCTTATCGACTTGCTTGAATCTATGGGCACCAGAGGCCCAATTAAGGATAATTTGAGAGTCTGAGACTAGGATTACATCTGCGCCTTGAATTGCGTTTTTAGACATAAACATTAATGCAGCAGCTAATCCTCGGATTGCTGCTTCTAGCTCTGCGTCATTATTTGTGGCGAATTCTAAGTGGCCATTGCCTTCATCGACTTTGGTGTCATTGTATACTAGCACGTATCCGTAACCGCCAGGTTTCGTTTTAATTGTTGCACTTCCGTCAGTATAGACCTCTATTTTCATCGCGGTATCCTTATTCCAAATAATAGGATAAACCTTTCTTCTGCAGAAATCAAGGATTCAATAGACATGCAAAAATTGAACGTGTCAACATAACGAATTCCTGGATATTTATTGTATAAATGCTCGGTTAGAGCTAATCGACGTAGTGTATCTTGTGAATCTTTACTTATTTTAAGACTCATCTACCATGTCTTTCTTTAAAATCTCCACGGCTTCATTATATATTTTTTCGACATCTTCGACTGGAATCATAAGGAGCCTAGAGATAGTTTCGTCTTTTACGCCATCAGAATTCCTGGCAATAAACTTGCTTAAGGAGTTTCCAAATTTAGGGCATCTAACGTAGTCTTCTTCTTCTAAAACTCGTTTTTGTAATTCATTCTTATCCATCTTTTTTCCTGAAATCCACCTTAATAACATTATTCTGTGGATTATTTATTGCGTCCATAGCGACCATATGTGCGTCTTGCATCTTGGCCAAAATCATTTCTGCATAGTTTAGAGATTTTATCATATTCGATCTGTCAATCGCCAAGAAGGATTTCTTCTGAAGTGTCCTTTTTAGTTGATCGAGAGATTTCTTATACTCTGAGGCTATCGTAACACTCTTCGAGCGTTTTAGGAAGCGAATATTATCTTCTAGCTCTAATTCGATACCTGTGAGTAAGGCAATTTCTCGGTCAAGACCTTCTACTTGAGCTTTTATTGTGCGTAACCTGATGTCAGCCTCTAACAAAGCTTGCGCTGCTCTGTTAAGGTCATCCGTGTTGCTCATGGGTCATCCCTTAGCCTTTCGGCTTAAAGGCACTGCCTTTGACGATCATATACAGCTGCATGTGCCCACGAGGATATACTGCTCCGCAACAAAGAATCCAATTATCTGGTCCATTATTGTAGCCATGACGTGGAATAGTCATGTGTCCTACACCAAATGCGTCGTGGTAAATGAACGGTGAATGAGTATGAGCTGTCATGGAACGTGAATAAGATAATTCATGTCCAATCTTACTACCTTTTGCTCCGCCAATACCAAGATGTCCGTGAGCATTCATCTGAACACCTTCAACGTAATAATCAGTATTCTGGTCTGTCCAACGCATCTTCTTTTCTGGATCTAGCAGTTCTTGCAAGGAATTCTTGCCATCTAGCTCCATAACGACCATTCTATGTGCGATCTTGTAGTTTTCTTTACAGTCGTTAATATATGCGCCGCGATCTAAGTATTGGAGAACGTGATCTGGATGATTTGACGCTGTAGCTATCAGCTCTGCGTCTGAAGGAGCCTTACCCCATATCTCAGACAGGACTTCTTTAGCCATCTCAATTTCGGTTGGTAAATCTTTAAAGAACTCAGGTAGCTTTGACCTAGTAAGGCGTTTCTTTTCCGTATGATGAGAGATAGAAGCTCCATCAAAGAAATCTTCAAAGAAAATTCTCTTAGGTTGGATAATATCCCACAGATCATACATAGCATTTAATGCCTTTTGATCGTGGAATCCAGGATGTACGTCTCCCATTTTGAAAGCTTCTGCTCGTTCAATAGTAGTTGTACCATTTGCGTGGTATCTAGTACCAAGATCAATGAAGCTTCCGTCTTTTCTATCGAACTGTACTTGTCTAACCCAAAACACTTCGTTTCTGATTTCAACAATCAATCCACCAAGCTTATGGTCCTCGTTTGCGATCATTCCGATCCTGTTACGAAGATAGCTTGGGTTACAAATTGTGCCAGTAGAGTGGATAATTCTAGGATGACTTTCGTTACCAGTAGCAATAGTTTCCATCATTTGTTTAGAATGGGCTACAATTAAAGATGTTTTAAACCTTTTAATCTCTTGTCCTGGTTGATAGTCTTCAGTATACCGATGAACCTTCAAACGCTTTAATCCTGTCAAAGGATTGATTTGTTGAGGATTCAAATGTGCTTCGATAGCTTTTAAGTGTGAGTTGAATGTGAATTCTGTAGCGAAATTCTTCAGATATCGCTTAAGTCTTGGATCATAATATTGAGGCTGTTCCTGCAACGCCTTAACATGTGCAGGCATAGGTAACAAGACTAATTCGCCCTGTTCTCTTCTAAGGAAATTTTGAACTGCCCTAAATGCGGGAGCAAAGACGTTCTTTGCATCTTCTATAGGTAGACCTTCTGCGGCTAGTGCTTTATCGTTTTCACTCCAGTCCAAATATGAAACTGGTGAAACTGCGGTGATAAAAAACACACCTTCTTTGTAGTCATTTTCTTTAATAATTGAACCCAGAGCTTCTTTTGTGAAGTCTGCATGTTTATGTGGTTCTTTTTTCTTTTCGATTACTTTAAAATTTTCTTTGAATTCTTTACTTGCAGCTTCTTTAAGATTTTCCATGGTGCCAAAGTGATCTCTGACTCTATCTCTTGAAATGCCTGCTTCTATCAATTGCGAGCGCGATGGGTACGAGCCTAGCTTTTCAGCTAATTCTGCGTAGAGCTTCGCTATCTCCGCTTGTTTGGATGTTAATGACATAGCAATCCCTTGTTGAAGGTCGTGGGCCAGTATGACCCACGATCATGAGTCAATCTATTAAGACTTAGCCTGTGAATCATCACTAGACTGAGCCTGACTTGCCGCTTCCGCTACAGCATTAGCTTGTTCTGTCGTACTCGCAATTTCTTCTTTAATTGCTTCTACTTGGGATTCAACAATCTGAGCAGCTTGAGCTTCAGGTGCTTTAGGAGCTTGAATGTCATAGATTTCTAGAACTTCAAATCTCCATTTTCCTTCTTCAAGAGTAAGGATCTGTCCAACTTTAGCTCCTGGGAACTTAGCTTTGACTTCACCTGCTTGAAGGGCAGAAACTACGAATTGCATTCTTGGGTTAACAATCGTACCGTCTTCTGACAGTTCGCGTCCAACCACGAATGAATTTGGGGAAACTTCTTCAGCTGCAGCTAACACGCCTTGTGCTACAAGGTCAGTTACTTTCTTAGCAAGCTCTTCCACGTTATTTTGGACCATGATCTTAGCCAAAACTTCGTCAGTCATCTCTTGACCGCTTGAAGAAGCTTTAACTACTGCGTCCAATTTGTTACCAAGAAGCTTAATTGCCTCTCTGATAGTCATCATGTCGCGTGCCATGTTATCCATTGTTTGGTACAAAGACATCAGTCCTCGTTCCAAATCATCAATCTTCTGCGAAGCAGTCCGTTTGTCTTGTTGTTGTTGCATTTCTATCTCCTA
The DNA here is from genome assembly GCA_022841345.1 of Saprospiraceae bacterium. Taxonomy (GTDB): domain Bacteria; phylum Bacteroidota; class Bacteroidia; order Chitinophagales; family Saprospiraceae; genus SLDF01. Next base: position 29,334 of record JALHRR010000011.1, on the reverse strand, counting down.
TTGTTTAAATACCTAAAATTTTAGACACTTGTTTAACTGTTTGATTTAATCCAAAAACACTACCATCGTCAAGAGTAATCATAGATCTTTTCTGAATAGCTACCACTGAGGCGATTTTGGCTCTATTGATCTTTCCGTAAAGCTTTCCATTTTCATATAAGTTTGTGAATGAAGATCCTGTAGGTTTTTCATTTACTATATCGAATCCTATTTTTTTAGTTTTTGCCATAATGTCTCCTGTTTATGGTTTTTTAGCTGTTGTTAACAAATTAATAATACTCTGCATTTGCGGGTGTGCAGCTGCAGCATTAGCTCTTGACGTATGTAACATTTCTTCCTGTTCAGCCGTTGGCATTGGAATAGCGTTCGGATTCACAGCTCTCTTAGTTCTAGCCTGTTTATTGCGATCCAGAATTTCCTGCTCGGTCATTCCACCAAATGGATTCTTGTCGAGAGGTTTATAGTCAGGATTATATTGGCGATTATATTCTTCCAAAGTAATACCTTCTTCAGCCAATATCTGTTCAATTTGAGGACTAGTTCTTTGTTTTCTTTCGATAGGCGGTCTAGCTGCTGGTAAAGGCCTTGCAGTTTTTTGAACTGGCTTAGGAGCAGGTCTAGCACTTTGCGAGGGTTTTACGCCAATTGCGTTAAGTCCTACGCGTTTTGCGCTAGGTTGTTGAGCGCCAGAAAACGATTGAGCTTCTGGGGCAGCAGTAGCGCCCTTCGTTGCAGCTGAAGCCAATGCTTTCAATGTTTGAACTTCCAGATCATTAAAAGGGAAGTCTGCAGCGGCGAGGGGTTGGACCTCGGACTTTTCTTGGCGCATACCTAACATAATTTCCATTTGCTCTTTAGCAAAGTTTCTAATTTGTTTGGTTACATATTTAATAGCTTTTTCGTCAGCGTCTGCACCTTCAAAGATGTTATGGTTCATAATCATCTCATAAAGACGGCCTTGTTCCAAACGGAATCGTGCATCGGTTAAAACTTCACTAAAATCTTCATCTTCTTCTGAAACTACTACATCCTGATCTTCATACACTGGAGCTTGCACTTCTACGCGTTGTTGAACTGGCTGTTGCTGAGCAGCAGGCCTATTTACTTTCACTTGCGGCACCTCTGCATTTTGACCATTAACTTCTTCAGGGATATCCTGAAACGGTTCATCGTCTTCTGAGAAATAATTGCTACTCATAAAGTCCTCATCCTTCGTAAGTGGTAACAGTAAGCTAGCATTAATGCGTCAGCTTCGTCTTCATCCTTTTTCCTAAGAGGTTCCTTAAGGAACGCTCCGTAGACTTCATTTGCACGCCTTACGTTAACGTGTTTCTTGCCTACCAAACCTATTCTCTTTCCGTTTATATCATATGCCGCTGTTGGTTTAGTCCCAGTGGCCTTTTCTATTTTCTTCTTATATTCCCTTACTTCTTTATTCTTTTTCTTCTCTTCATTAGACATAACACAGCCGGTTTCAGCTCGCCATTGTCCCGTTAAGAGATATACAGCCTCAATTTGACACTCTTTTATCATTTTTGCAACTAAAAAGTGAATCCATTCGAGAATTTTCTGAGAATATACCTGTTTTGAGCCTGCTACCGTCTCTTCTATAACCAAAACGTCTGGGGCTAGCCTATCGACTAGCTCTACGATCTCACCATATACCTGATAAGCCCAGTCAATATAGTTAGCTGGGTATTTACCTGGAGGTTCTGAGGTTTTCTCAATCATTCCGTATTCTTCTAGCTGCGGTCCATCTTTAGTTGAAACGATCAATGCCCATCCTGTTTTGGATGACATATCGAGACTAAGAATACGTTTAGGTTCTATTGTTTCCATTCTACCTTACGCCAAAACATACGATAATCGTAGTTTGTATCGTTTCTTTTTATTTCCTGAACATGGATAAGTTCATATCCTTCATTGTTCATTTCTTCCATATGCTTATCTATCTGTTCTCTTGTAAGATAGGTAGGAATTTCAGTTATCTTATTTTCGACACTCATTCGCCTTCCTTTTTAAAAGTAACACCGTGCTCTATTCCAAGAGGTACTGCGTCGTAAAATTTAGAACGAGGTAACATTTTAATAAAAGGCTCGATAGGACTTCCTTTATTCCAATAATCTGCAGGGATAGATTTAAGTAGCTCTTCTATCCTTTCTTCCATAGTTTTTGGCTTAGGAAAGAATTTGCGATACAGCTTTACTAGAAAGTTCACTGTCCGCCTTTTTCCTTAATTAACTCAATGATGTACTTGGTCTTAACCTGTACAGCTTTTTTAACGTCATTATAAGGGCCAGAAAGCTCTTTAACTTCGTCTTTTGCATTGTTCAATGCTACGTTTTCTTTTCTGTGCTCTTCAGACTCGTCCAGATCTTTCTGCATTCTAGTAATACGAGCTTCCAAAACAGGAACTGACAAACTGTCAACTTCCTCTTTGAATTCTTTACCGCCAGGAAGGGCAAACACTTTACTTTCTAATTTTTCATCGCGTGACATATCTTCTCCTATTTACTTGTTCTGGTTGTATAGTCAATATTGACTAATCGTTTAAGGACTTGAAACTTATTTAAATGTGCAATGACGGCTTCTACCATAAGCAAATTGCCTACTTCACTGGGATATAGGTCCCTATTGCTAATCTTGGCCGGTAGCACAAGATGTTGGTATTGAGACTTTGCGTAACTGACAATATCTTGAAAATCATTCATTGTCAAGATATGATTTGCTTTTTCCATTTTAAGGTGTTTTTCAAAGATGGCCATGAGATGAATAAAACGGTCGTTGCGATTCAAGTTGGGAGCTTCCTCAAGATAATTTCTTAATTCTTGCTCAATCAGATCAAAATTAGCCATTATTTACCTCACTGTTTGTAATCGTGCTGAAATTCCCATCTCTCACTACGACTAACCTATTGCTTACCATTTGTTTAACTTCAGGATTGTGGTCTACAACGATTAGTTTCTTAGTGCTATTTGAGTTTTTTAATACCTCTAATGCCATTTCGATACTGACTGTATCCAGTCCTGTAAATGGTTCATCTAAAATAAACACGTTGATCCCTTTTCCTGTCTCTGACTCAATAAAGTCAATAACCGACAAATCTACTGCCAAATCAACAGAGGAATGTTCTCCTCCAGAGAGGGACTTAATCGGGATACCAATGTCACCGTCCATGCTAAGTACCGCATTGACTTCTTCTTTGACTTTCCCATCTTTAGTCTCTTTTTGGCCTTCAAACTGTATAGTAGCATTACTCATGGTAGGAATGCAACGGATAATTTTAGTTGCTCCGTCACCAATAGCTTCTAACGCATCGTCAAATGAACAAGAAAGGAATGTTTTCAAGGCCTTCTTGAGTTCTGTAGCCATTAAAAGATCGTAGGAATTTTGTCTAAGATAGTTATCCCAGCCATCAATTTCGGCCTGATAATGGGCTTCTTTCTGTTTCATTGCCGTCATAGACGACTCGTAACGAACCCTAGCATCTTCATACATTTTAAGTTTGTTTACAGCAACTTCAAAGGCTTTCTTGTCAATATCTGACTGTCCACGAGCCTGGTCCATTTCTCTAATCTGCATTTCCCTTACGGCCTGTGTTTTAAGCTGATACTGATCCTGAGCTACCTTATTTTTAGTAGATACATCGGCCAAAAGAGCATCGTTTCTTACGGAAACTTCAAAAGCAAGCATTTTTTGCTTAGATGCGTGTTGAGCCAAGATGTCCATATTTTTGATAGTCATCTCTTTTTTATACTCTTCAGCTTTCTTTCTTTCTTCTGCAATTTGACCATTATACTGGTCATTAAGGGTCTTTTTGGACATTATAATATCCAATCCCTGTGGCTCAAGCTGTTGTTCCATGATACTAATTTCACGCTGAAGTTCAGCTATAACTTGCTCAGAAGATAAACCATTGCTGATCTGCTCTTTATACTGATTAAGCTTAGTCATTAGATCATTTTCATGAGTCTTAGCTGCCTCTGTGATCCAACTTTGTTCGCAAGTAGGGCAGATAGCTGCTCTTATCTTTTTAATCTCACCAGCGACCTTTATCGCTTCTTCTTTAGCTGCCTGAGCTTGTAAACACTTATGAGATAAAGCCTGTACGGTCATTTTCTGACTAGAAATACTATCCTTGAGCTGTCGAATTCTAAAATGCTCTTTTTCTTCAAGATCTTTAATTTCTTTATTTAAAGCATGTATTTGTGCTTCCAAAAGCGTGATTGTGGACATATTGTCCAGAGAAGTGTCCAGCAAAACTGGATTTTCAAGCTGTGGAATGGTTTCCAAGACAGGATTTGGCAATAATTGAGGTCTTTGACTGTCAAGGATTGAGTTTTGATTCTTATGTTCTTCAATTAATTTAGCCAAAGCAGACGATGAGGCATCCATTTTGGACTTAAGTTCTAAAATTACAGATTGATGGATGTCTCTGACAGGTGCAAGACCCAAAGAAAGTACACTTTCTTGAGTTGCAAGCAACGCAGATTTTGCCTTATTTAGCTCATTTTCGTAGTTAATTTTACTGGTTTCGAGCTTTTTTAGCTCATTTTCGACGGTTTCGAGCTTTTTCTTAGTTTCATTCAAATTGAGACAATCAGTAAGAAATGCATACATCTCTTTTGGTGTCAACTTTAGAAAAAAGCCACCTTCTTTTTGTCTTTTATGTAAAATCTGTCTAAACATATCCCTAGGCATACCAAGAATCTGGTCAAGTTTCTCTTCAGATAGCTTGCTTGATCCTTCAGTAACCTGTCCGTCTAAGTCAATAATCAGACCACGCTTGTTTCTAGTAATTAGAAGTGGTTTACCATTGAAATCGAAAGCGCCACGAACCGATATAGGCTCTTTAGTAAGACGTGACTGTAGTACGGTGGTTGGAAGGTCATTTAGACCTAATAGGTAGTCTAAAGCGTTAAAAACGGTAGTTTTACCGCTGCCAGAGGAACCTTTGGTGTTCCTATTCTCGCCGTCAACCTGAATTAGGTTTCCAAGCGTAGAAATGTCAACTGTCTGAGGTTCAACGAATCTTCCGATACCGCTGAATGTCAAACTAACGAGCTGAAGCATCTAGTCTTCTTTCTGGTCTTTGTTAGCTCTTTCTTGGTTCATTTCGATAATATTTGGGTCGATCTCAACCGCACGAGCCTGTACACCATTGTCTACTGTTATCTTAGATGAAGATGAGGGCGCTGACAAGATCTTTTTTAATGTATCTGTTTTGCAGAAGGGACAAGTTAAAACGGCAGGTACATTCGATACCTGCCGCTCATATTTAGAAATTAAATGTCCGCAATTGCACTTATATGCAATTAGGGGCATGTTAGTATCCTTTTACAACTTCTTTAGCGTTGCGAGCTTTACGTTTCTCTTCTACCATGTTTTTGATAGTATCAACGTCACGTTCAGATAATCCGTCTGTTGCAGTGCGTTTTTCACCGTAACCAAAGTATCTACCGTATTTAGCAAGCATAGAGCCGTCTTCTTCTTTAGTAGTCTGAGAAGCACTTTCTGTTGCAGTACCAGTTTTCTTAACCGATGTAGTAAACAAAGGTTGACCATCAATCAGGATGTTATAATCCAAAGCGTTGGTGTTCATAGGACAAAGGTCCATAGTATCAACGATTTCAATTACATGGCCAGCATATAAGAATCGAGCCCACAGTTTTTGCGTAGTACCTTGAAGTGACTTATCACAAGAAGCAGAGATAACTCTGTCAGCAAAACCTTGCTCAACACAGTCTTGTCCATCGCACCAGTATTCGTTCTCAATCAAGCTGTTATAGCTAGCAAGAGTGTGTTTTCCACCAGTACGAGAAACTGCTTGTTCATTCATACGAGTAACACGTTTCAAATAGTAAGCATATCGGCTATCAAGTTGACCAGGAAATTCACCGTAAAATCCACCACGAGCTTTATGGCTCATAAGTGTACCATCACGAGTAACTAGGCGTTCGCCAAGTCCTTGTACAGTTTGGAAACCCATAGACGCAGAAAATAAAGAGATAGTCTTAACTGGACGACGCATATTCTTCAAGTTCTCGATCAACTCAAGACCTGCATCAATACTGCCGCCTGGAGAATTAAGAACCAGATAAATTGGCTCGTTTGATTCAGTTCTTGAATCAAGTTCTTTTGCTTGAGCCGTAAGGTTTGCTACAGTTTCACCGTAGAAAACATCGTTCAAGTTAATTGTGTTGTCTTTCGTCAGGACAACGGGCTGGTTGTTTGCGGTCGCTTTTTCGGCGGCCTTTTCTGCTCCAAAAGCAAAATTGCTAACCATTAGCAATATCACAAGAGCCATCATTGTTTTTCTCATTTTTTCCTCCGCCTCATTGGGCTTGTTATATGAGATATATCACATCTTATTTTTTGTCTTCTTCGCGTCGAGAATCTGCGAATTGTTTTAGCATATCTCCGATAGCCTTACTCTTAGGAGTAATGTCGATTCCACCATCTTCATTCTTTGTGATAGACATTCCGTCTCCTACATTAAGACCAATAGGTGAAGTGGCTGCACCTGCAGCGGCTTTGGGATCTGCGCTTAAACGGTGTAAAGCATCTAAGGTTTTCAAATACTTATCAATTTCTTTAAGATCAATTGAATTAGCGTGAGATTCGTCATCTGTAGCTAGATATTTAGTGATCTTATTTCCAATTTTCTTTTGAAATAGCTGCACTATCTGTAATAGAAAGTCTTGGTTTACTAAACGTGACTCTAAAAGACGACCACGAATACTGGCCTCTAGGTCCATCATGTATTCATTACGAACTGCGAACCAATTAAATTTGTTAGACAGATACATAACCGCTGGTTTAGGTACATTTAATACCATAGCGATCTGGTGATAGGTTTTACCAGAAAGATATAAGTCCATGATTTTAGCCAATTTTTCACCATCAACAGCTGCGATACCAGGAAGACCTGCTTCGACGTATTTTTCAACGGCACGCATATCTTTATCGGATAAATCAGTTGACGGTTCAATTACGGCAGGTTTATTGTCTGACATTATTTGCTCTTATATTTTAAATTATCGTTGAAGTAGACTTCTACAGAAATTTGTTTCCATAAAAGTTGCCTAACAGAGGTTTCAATGGCTTTAAAACGCTTCTCAATGTTACTATTATCAGCTTTTTCATCCAGTGTCAAGTAATACCTTACTCTTAAGTGCTTTATTTCTGGTGGTTTCACTTTATATGACACATTCAGCTCTTTTTTATCTTCTGTAGTGTCCATATCCATTTCATTAGAAAAGTCATAGTCCATCTTGATGCCAGAAACGCCTTCAAAGAAGACAAAAGGATACATTTGCAGGTTTTTGACCTGCATTTCACTTAATTTGTTCGACAACATGGCCAATCTAGCCATTTCGCGAACAATGTCTTGAGCTTTGCTATCTTCAGACAATTCCTAGCTCCTTAGCGTATTGTATCAAACTGGTACGGTCCATTGTGGTAATATACAGGTTTGCAAGATAATTTTCAAGGTTATTTCCTGTTTTTCTGTTGACGCCACGCTTCTTATCAGTAAATTTAGAACTAATGCTCACTTTACCCTTTAAAGTAGCTTTCTTTTGTTTAATCCAATCAGAAGAGCCTACTAACTCTACGGTAGCTTTCACTCCCTCTTTAATAAGAGGAGCTTCTTCTCCTTCATTCCAAGTAAATGAAACGATAGGAGTACAAATGTTAGCAGTAGAAATCATGTGTCTTTCTATTACTTTTCCATTTTCATCATGTTGATAAAGCCAGATACCCTTCTTTTCGTTGGCATCGGATGCAGTATCCCACTTAGGAGTGCCAGGATAATCAACTTTACCATTTGCAATGATCTGTTCTTTATGGATATGACCAGAAATGATCGTATCGAACGGAATATCATCTGGATTGATTCCTTCTGGAGCATAGAAACCGTTGTCATACTGCGATCCAGAGAAAGTGGCGTGACAAACTAAAGTCTTAGCGCCCATTTCCTTTAGATATTTCGCAGACTTAATAAATTGTTCATTGTCGTGAATATAAGGTAGATATCCATATATACCGTAGATAAGTGGCACATCTACGATTTTTAGATTATTTTCAGCCATCAAGTGTTTAAAAACTCTTAATGAGTGAGTGGAAGCATGTTTATCACCATTTTGGTCATGGTTTCCAACTAATACTACTGTTTCTACAATGCTACCAAAAATTTGTAGCCATTTATTCCAAAAATCCAATACTTCTATCCTTACGATAGCATGAGTATGAAACAAATCACCAAGTATTTCCAATCTTTCAATTGGCTTACCTTTTCTAGATCCAATAATGCATTCTTTCACAAAGGCCATGAGGCGATCTGCTTCTTCAATGTTTCCTGGTCTAATGTGTGGATCTCCGATTCTTAAAATTCTCATCTAGGCACCACAAATTCAACAAATTGAGGTTCAACGATCATAAATTCACCTTCAATACCGTCAGAAGTGAATGATTTTTTGGCCCAAGGCTGAGAGTGCAGATATTCTTCGCGAATATAAACTAAAGCGCCTCTGTAAGCGATCCAGCCGCCATCAGCATTCCTAACATCCATAAGGAGTTTCATACCCTTTACGTTGACTTTTTGACTTACCAAAGCAAAGCCGTTATTTACGGTAGCTTTAAGGCCGCGATCTTCTTTATAAGATTCTACGATAAAACGTCCATTCATAGAATATGAAGGAGCAGGAGGTCCTGGTTGAGGGCCTTCTTTTTCTATTGAATCTAAAAATTTTTTATTTTTATCTTGCATGTCTTCCATTTTCGCATCCTTATTCCTAGGGTCTTGTTTCCACCAACAGTCGTAGCAAAACTTATATCGCTCAGCCTCTGCAGGTTTATCGCATCCAGACTGTTCACATATTTTTACTGCGACTTCTTTACAGTTACATTTATCATATGATTTATCACAATTTTTACAAACATAATGGTCGCTCATATCTTAATACCTTTAAGTTTCAAGATTTTTCTATGTAAGATCGGTAGCTTAGATGCCAATGAAAGCATCTGCGCTGTTGTTTCTCTTGCAATGTAATTTGCTTCAGTATCCTGTGCTGGATCTTCGGTATAAGTATATACTCCAAATCCTTCGTCATCTACTGTAGCGTCTGCGCTTACTGTACTTGCGGCGTACATAAGTGCGCTTAACTCGCTCACTGTTACCTCATTTTTGGGAATACTCTTCCCTTCTGCTTCGTCATCTCTGAATGATTGATTTACGGCATCGGTTAGTGCATGGATTTCATCAATACCCCTGCGGCCTCTAATCGTGTGGGCCTTATACAGGATACGCTTGTCCGATGGATAGAAATGTAACATAGTCTCCGAATAGCTGTCAATAAGATTTCCAACCATTCTTCCGATACACACACTTCTGAACACTGGACTATATGGTCCGCACCATTTATCTACGCCAGCTGCCAAGCCCATACCACAGATTCCGATCATGTCTATTAATGTAAGATGGCTTTGTGGAGTTTTTCGGTAAAATAATTTAGCGCGATTGATTGCTAGAGGCATATTATTCTCAATGAGAATAGTCCTAGCTTTATGAACTCTTTGGTAAAGTTGCTCTGCACGTTTAGGGAAAGGGCCTAGCCATGCGTTTCTAATGAATTGAATGAGCTGATAATTAATGTCGAATGTTTTTAATACTTCAATATTGCTGACTTTGATTGCTGGAGTGATCTTTTTACTAAAAGAAACTGCAGTCTCGCGAAAATATGGGCGAGCAGACAAGATATTCTTGTTTTGTATACAGATCTTTTGTAGAAATTTTTTATAAATCTCCGTCGCTTGTCTGTATTTTAAAACTGTTTCTTTAAACTTAATCTCCGCGTCCAATAATTCCTCGACTTGTAACTTTTGCTGTGCAGAACGCCATGCGCCAAGATCCTTTTGGTTCTTGGGAGCACCGCCAACCGCATCTTCATTGCGTTTAATAGCAGCAGTTACTTCAGCTACCAAAACATAGAATGATGGGTCAAATCGTTCTTGTACTTTCTTTTTAGGCATAGGTATTCAGTCTCTCAGGCATTATTGCCTCAAAGTACCTATATCATATCTGTATGAAAGCACTCATTATCTTAGTTTAATTCGCTTAATCTCCGTACCAGAATCTCGATAGTAAAGAATCCTGTCTTCTAAATGTTTTTGTAAAGGGTAGCAATCAAATACGTTAAAGTCCCAAATGTGCGATATTTCTTTTGGTACGCACTTATCTTTCCATGGGTTCTGGTTCGATAATCGAACAGATCGACCTACAGCGCCTTGTTTGGTTCTAATTTCTGACGCACCGCCTACCCAATTACAAGTGTGATGGGTAGGATATATGTTAGTTCCTGTCGCAATGCACGATGTACCAATAAGGACTTTGACTTCATTTTTATTAAATTTTTCAACACTATCAGCTTTATCTACCTTTTCCAATCCAATAAGTTCCAGTTTGGCTTTTGAGCTTTCAGAATGAGCATACGCAAAAGGTACTGTAAGTAATGGAATTAACATAGCAATTTGCCCTAATTCCTCGACCAAAACGAGTGTCTGTTTGCCGGAAGTTGTAGCCGTAGCATTTGCAAGCTTTGCAATAAAAGCCGCGATATTCCTATTTCTTAAGAAATGAATCCTTTTCATCTCTAATATGTCGGCAGAATTATAATTGGGGTTCGATGACTCAATATCAACGATAGTAAAGTCGTGATTACAGATGTATCCGCCTGCAATCGCATCTTTAGTGGTTAATGTATAGACAGTCTTAGCGATAATGCTTTGCAGCAGTTTTTCAGCTCCATCACCGCGAGTCTGGGTTCCTGAAAAGAAAAATCTGTAAGGTACATTTGCAAAAACACCGTGACATATAGTCTCAAGCGTTTCAGCTCCCCAGGTATGACTTTCGTCAGCGCAGATCATATCTAAGCCTGCGAAAAAATTGAACTCCTCGCTTCCTGGCTTCAGATTACATAATGAGTCAGCGATACAAATTGTGAATCTTTTTCCAATACGTCTTTTGCCATCGCCAAGGGCTCCGACATTACCTTTACCAAGATGGTACTCAAACTTTTCAAGCAGTTCATTAAAGATAGACTGACTTGGTGCGATAATTGCAGTCCTAAATCCAGTTTCTCTGCAAGCCTTCAATATAATAGCTGATTTACCAGCTCCAGTACATAATTCTACTGATCCATGGCGTTCTTCAATCAGAAGCTCTAAACTTTTTTGTTGATAGTCGTACAATTCAAATGGAAGTGGTTTGGCCCAAGGCACCTTTTTAGGAACTGGATATTTGATATTATTTGTTACTGAACTATCCGGTATTTCCAGATACTTAAGGCTTCCAGGACGAATGAAATATTTGTCACCATCTTGAAATAGTAAGCAATTATGGACATTGGCCTTCAGCTCATTGAGCTTGGCTTCCCATGACGCTCTGTTCTTATTCTTGAGCCAATGGTTGTTATAGTGCCGTTTCATCATGTGTTGAGCGGCAGTATTTGTATAGCTCAAAGACTTCGTTAAAGTGTCAATATCAACAGTGTCAAAACTCTGTACATATGCCTTTGTAGGCGATTCTACGGTAAATATCATTTCAATACAATACCTCTTGTTTCAGCGCGTGTCAATATGATATAGTGATTTTGCGACACGGTACTGGAAGCCTTTGCCCAGCTAGCTACTAGGCAGAAAAAGAACCGGCTCTAAGGTATCAGATAAAGAGTGAGCAGTATTACTCGTTGAGTTAACTCTGCGTGCCAAAGGCCGTGTCGCATTCTTTCTATATGATATATCTAATGAAACAGGAGAAATAATGTCTCATCGTAAAGCTAAAACCGCACCAAAGATGTTTCTAACGGATCAAAAACAAATCAAAGAACTTGTGCTTAAAACTATGAGTCGAGTTGCTGACGCAGTAGGTCGTACAATGGGACCTGGCGGCAGAAATATTTTGATCGAAAGCGATTTTCCAGGTATTCCTAATAAAAATACCAAAGATGGTGTCACTGTATTTAAATCTCTAGGCGACGTTAACTCTTATGAGCATTTGATTATCGAACAAGCTCACGATGCCGCAAAACGAACTGCGTCTGAGGCTGGCGACGGCACTACGACTGCAACAGTTCTTAGCTACTCTATTATTAAGTATCTTTTTGAATTCTGCGAAAATAACCCTAAATATTCTCCACAAAGAGCTGCTAGACGTATCGCAAAGGTAGCCGATAATATTTTAGCTCCCTATATATTTGAACGATCTATCGCAATCACTGCTGATAATCAACATATGCTTAGAATGGTAGCAAAGATCTCTGCCAATGGCGATGAAGATATGGCCGATGCAGTTATTAAAGCTTTTGAAGAGATCGGCTACGGTGACGCTTCACACGTTACCATTAGAGAGATCTCTGGCAAAAAAGGTTATAAAGTTGAACGTATCGACGGTTTCCCTATCGCTATGGGATTTGAAGATTCTATTGGAAAGATGCATACTGCATTTATCAACGATCAGGCCAATCAACGATGTTCAATGGATAAACCCTTGTTTCTGTTATTTGACGGTATCTTGAATGATCTAGTGCAGATTCTTCCTTTAATCGAAGCTATGGGTCAGAAATATGTCAACGGAGACGCTGACTTTAAGAACTTGGTTATCTTTGCTCACGGTTTCTCAGAGAACGTATTAACTAACTTAGCCTATAACTTCTCTAATCCAAACACTATCAACATCTTACCTATGGCAACTCCTCGTGCTCAATTCTTGAATGCTGAACTGCATTTCTTACAAGATTTAGCCGCTTTCACTGGCGCTAAACTTTTCGGTCTTAAAGATCAAATTTCTCAAGCCACTACTGATGACCTTGGTAAAGGTATGGAAAATTTTGAAGCATATCGCTTCCGTTCAACTGTTGTTGGCGATCCAGACCCTATCAATGTTGAAGTAAGAGCTTCAGATCTTAAGACAATGATGGAAAATGAGGCAGGTGAAGCTGAGAAAAAATGGCTTCAAGAACGACTTGGTAAAATCACTAACGGTATCGCTAAACTTACAATCTCTGGAGGATCTAATGGAGAACTTAAAGAAGCTCATGATCGTTGCGAAGACGCCGTATGCGCGGTACGCTCTGCAATTTCTTTTGGTGCATTGCCTGGCGGCTGTCGTTTGTCTGTTGATATGGCACTAAAGCTGTCGGAAGAATTGGAAGCTGGCGATCCTGCACGAGACGTGTTAATGCCTGCTTTAATGTCACTTCCTATGCGATTATTGGACAATGCCGGATATAATGCTGAAGAAATTAACGCTGTAATCAAGAAATTGGTTGAAGATCGTGACTTAGTATACGATATTGAGAACGAAAAATACGGAAAAGCTGAAGAATTAGGACTATTTGACGCTACTAAGGCTGTGTCTGAATCTTTAAATAATGCGGTATCTATCGCTAATATTTTAGGAACTTGTGGCGGTTTAGTCTGCCATCCTAGAGATGCTGAATTTGAAAGAAGCGAAGCAAGAGCTGATTCTGAGTTCATGAGAGTATCTGAGAACCCAGATCAATACGTTAATGAGGCAAACGAAAGGCCATAAATGATTACGCAAGATATTATTGATAATAAAATTACAGAATACTATAAAAACAATGGAAAATTGCCTAAATATGTTTTGATTGATAAATTATCTCACGCTTATCTTAGTAGAATACTTAAACCAAAAGAGAAGGCGGCATTCGGCCCACTTTCAGATGCGGAAGATAAAATTTCTGCAATAGGTGCTTCTGTAGGTGGTATAATTACAATTTTAACAATAGAATGTAACGATGAATTTTTGGATGTAGTTTCGTAATGAAAACCTACGGCAGCAAAAAATGTTTAATATCACCTTGCTCATGCTGCGTTGCTGAAGCTAAAAGTGAAAAATTTAGAGCAAATAAGAGTCGCGCTCGTCGCAAGGCTAAAGAAGAAATAAAAGATGGACTTTACGAACAAGACAGAACAGGAAAAAAGAGAGTATTGTGAATTACTCTTTGCTCCACTTTCGTCCGCAATACAACTTAAGGATTGGGCCAGAGGATTTCTAGATCTTGAGATTCCTTTAGAAATCACTGATCCAGATTCTAATTCAAGTCCTCTGGATGCCATTTGGCAAGTATATAAAACATTCAAAGATAACTCTGGCGATGTAAACCCTGGATACATCTTACTATCATGCCGTGAAGGTATGAAAACAGTATCTGTTGCGATCCTGGAAACATTACTCATGCTCCACTTTCAATTGGAGATTGCTCACGCTGCCGCTACAGAAGAACAATCATCTGTATGTATTGCCTATATTAATCAGTTTATTCACAAAATTCAACCACTTTTAGATACTGCTAAATGGGTAAATTTTACCAAGAATAAAAGGACAATCAAATTTCAAACTCCTCAAGGTAAACAGCCTTATATTAAGATCCTTATTTGTACGCCAAAAGGTATGAACTCCCTACATGCTAACGTCATCTTTTTGGATGAGCTAGATTTGGCTGATAAGAAAGCTCTTAAAGAGGGAAAAAACATCACTGGATACTCTAAAGGTATTTACGGTGTCACTGTCTATCTTTCCACTCGTAAATATGCATTCGGAAATATGACAGAAGCTATTGACTCTGCAGCTGAGAAAAACTACAAGATCGTCAAGTGGAATATCTTAGACGTTACTGAAGCTTGTCCTACTTCTCGTCATAAACCTGAGCTTCCTAAAGAAGACATTTATGTTGCTTCAAATTTACCACTTAGACAAATGTCTGTTGAAGATTTTAATCAGATCCCAGATGCTGAAAAACATAAGTGGGAACTAGTAAAAGACGCTCACGGAGGATGTAAGGGATGTCTTTTACTTCCCGTCTGTAAAAAGCGTCTTAGTGAAAAGCCTCAAACGGCGACTGGTGGATTCTATAAACCTATCGTTTCCGTAATGCAAAAATTCCGAGATAATGACCCAGATACAGCTGAAGCTCAGCTTATGTGCTGGAAGCCTGGATCTGAAGGTTTGATTTATCCTCGTTTCAATAATCAAGTCGGTAAAGGTAACGTAATCACTAACAAAGATGCGTATGAAACTCTTATGGGTCCTACGAAGCTTAAAGAAGTGACTGACGCTACATTGATACAAGCCATGAAGGACGCTGGCATTCCTTTCTACGCAGGTGTGGACTGGGGTTATACTCATGATTTCGTTATCATTATTATGGCAATGTTGCCAAACGGTGAAGTATGGTTGATGGAAACATACGCATCTCCTGGATTAGAATTCGCTGACCAATTAGAAATCGGCAAGTCTTTCAGGGACAAATACAATGTCTCTGCTTGGTTTTGTGACCAAGCTATGCCTTCTCACGTTAAGTCTTTTACTAAAAATGGTATGAAGTCCCCTAAGTTCACAAAAGATGTCCTTGGTGGTATCGAGGCAACTCGTTCTAAGATCACTGATGCAACTGGTAAGCGTCTCTTTAAAGTTCTAAACAATGCTTCAAATAAGAAAACTATCACAGCACTTGGCAAACATAGGTTCCTTTTGGATGGCCAAGGCAATCCTACCATGAACCCTGACGATGACCGTGGTATCGCCGATATTTGTGACGCTATTCGTTATATAGGTCAAAATAAGTGGCCTGTCAGAGGCCATCAGAAGCCTGTGAGCACCTTTTTGGAAAATGAAGCCCAAAAGTACGGTAAACCCCAAAATCCAACTAATACGGAGCTAATGCGCGACGAGATCGCCAAGCGACTTGGTGGAGGCGATGAATTTCATGGTGGAACTGGCAAAAAGGGCGGATTCTTTTGGGATTTCTGATTCAGAAGCAATCTATATTAATATGAATGGTTATATTTACAAAATAGAAAATTTGATTAATGGAAAAATATATATAGGTCAAACAGTTCAGTCTGTCAACAAAAGATGGAGCGAGCACTGTAACAATAAAAGTTGCTGTAAGGTATTAAAAAACGCAATAGCTAAATATGGAAAAGAAAATTTCAAAATCACTATACTAAATACTGTAGTCGGAAATAATAAATCTGATATTAAGATAATTCTCAATACGATTGAAGAACAGTTAATTACAAATAACAATTCATTAGTCCCTAATAGATAC
Source organism: Saprospiraceae bacterium (assembly GCA_022841345.1). Lineage (GTDB taxonomy): Bacteria > Bacteroidota > Bacteroidia > Chitinophagales > Saprospiraceae > SLDF01. The sequence continues at coordinate 13,198 of JALHRR010000011.1, read as the reverse complement.
AACATACTAAAGGGAGGCCAAAGTTCTTCTGGCAGAAGATGGAAAACTCCTCCTATGCTTGGTAAAAAACAAAGTGAAGACGCTAAGCGTAAAGTATCTGAAGCTAATATGGGTCTTAAGCGCCCATGGATGCTGTCTCACATGAGCAAAATACATGAAAAATGTAAAAAACCTATTAGATGTCTTGAAACGGGGCAAGTGTGGGGATCTGTTAAGGAATGTGCTGAATTTTTTAACGTAAAGCCAAAACAGGTGAGTAGGGTTCTTAAAGGCCAGCGTAAGCGATTAAAATGGGCCTATACACTGGTCTATGAAATACAGCAATCTTAATATGGTCATCCTATAAAGAGGTCCATTAATGAGTAAATTCAATTTCTTAGTCTATTTGAACGCATTTTCGGATGCTAATTCTAGCAATAACCCTTCGTTGAGCAATTTTAAGTGGGCACGCGACATTAGCGGGATCATAGCTTCAAATCCTCTTTCTGAGGCCTTTGACCTGGCTCCTGGTGAATCTAAAAGCCTATTTAACGGCACTAGAACGCTAGCTCAAGATGGAACAACTGAATACGATATTTCATTAAAGCCTTTAAGTACACATACTTACATCTTAAAAGCCTCTGCTGGAACTCTACCTAATTTCAGAACTCCTAGGGCTATCGCAACTGACGCTACTTCTCAAGTTACTGTGACTTTAAATGGTCCTCTGACCATTTTCACGTTTTCCGGTGGAACACTGCCTAACTTAGCATCTGTAGCTGTTGGCGATAATGTCCGTATTGGAAGCCAATTTAATGTCCAAAATCAAGGCGAGTGGAAGATTTTAGCAAAAAGCTCAACAAGCTTTACTGTAGAAAATCAAATCGGTGCCGCTGAAGGTCCTATCACTTTAGGTGCTTCATTTGCAGATCAAATTGAAATCTATTCTGCTGCTGGCGTTCAAGCTGGCGATACATTGATTATTTCTGGTGGATTCTCTGCAGTTACGCAGAATTCATATAAAATTACCGCTGTAGCAGGAAATTACCTTGAATTCTACTCAACTGATGCCCTTCCAATCGAAAATTCGATACAAACTACTGCTATTGCAGTATATTCAGCCGCTAAAAATCTGATTTATTTGGAATCTAATCAAAAAGTCAGCATCACTGTTAACGGATCAATCGTTGCAAAACTAGAGCCGTTCATTATCAATGACGCAAAACAGCCTGGCATGTTCATGTTAAAATCAACCGTTTATTCTTTGGATGTTCAAAATACTAGCCTTGACACAGCTGCGTTATTTTTAGCCTCTATCGAGTAATGTGATATAGGGTACATATGAGCGAAGATCAAAAACCAATCAATACGCCATCTCCAGAAGCTGTTAAAGCTGCTGAAGCTATTTCTAATGCTACCAAAAATAAGATGGTATTCGCGCTCAGTCAAGATGCTGGCGATGCATTGGAAAAAGCCGGATACGGTGGAGCTGACGGTCCTTTGATGTACGCTATCAATCAAGCTACTGGAACCGCTACTGCAAAGAAAGCTCCAGCACTTGCGTTTACTGAAAATCCTACTCCAGCCGATAATTACCTTGGACTATATAAATCTAAGCGTCGTTTATTGCCTGATGAAGTTCTAAAACAAATCCGAATTACTGACCACTTAGTTGCTGCTATTTTGCGTGCTCGTGGATCAATGATGAGCCTTTTTGGAGATCTTAGAAAAGATCGCTTTAATATCGGTGTAGAACTTGTTATTAAACCTGACTTCTTTAAAATCTTGACTCCTGAACAGTACGAAAAAGTTACAGCTCGAATGAAACGATTTGAGCAGCTTTTACTGAATTGCGGTCACACTGAAGGTGTTGAAACTCAAGATAGAATTACATTAGCAGAATTCATGGATATTCAATCTCGTAACGGTCTGACTTTCGGTCGATTCGCTACAGAGGTTATTTATGATCGTGACGCACCTACTGACTCAGAGGGTAACTATCCTTTCTTCCGTTTTAGGCCAATTGACGTTGGCACTATCGTTAGAGCAGTTAGAAAAGGTGAGCAAGTAGGTAATAACTTACGTGTTACAGCTATCAAAGCTCTTGAGTCTTTGACTGGTGAGAAGATCAATATTGACTTAGCAAGTCTGAGAGAGGATAAATATGCTTGGCTTCAAGTTATCGACGGAACGCCAAGACAAGCGTTTACGCATGAAGAAATGCTTGTTTTTAATTTATTCCCTAGCACTGACGTTGAGCATAATGGCTATCCTGTGTCTCCTCTTGATACCGTGGTATCTAGCGTCACTACCCATATCTCCATTGATGCGTATAAAAAACTCTATTTCCAGAACGGTCGAGCGTCTAAAGGGATGCTTGTTATACAATCGGATGAAGTAGATCAACAAGTATTAAACGATATGAAGCTACAATTCAACGCTTCTATTAATTCAGTCTCCAACTCTTTCCGTACACCTATTTTTGGTATCGGTTCAAACGACAAAGTAGACTGGCTACCAATGACTGGGGAAGGACTTCAAGACAGTGACTTCCAATTTATGTACGATCAGATTGCTAGGAATATCCTATCAGCTTTCAGTATTTCGCCAGATGAACTCGCGGGTTACGGTCATCTTTCAAAGGGTACGAACAGTCAGACACTTTCAGAGTCTAACAACGAATTCAAGCTTACTGCAGCTAGAGACACAGGCTTACGTCCTCTCATTCTCAAGTTCCAGACCTTTTTTAACCAAAGACTATTTCCAATCATTGATCCCATGCTGGCTAAAATCTGCGAGATCAAATTCTCTGGATTAGACGCTCAGTCTAAAGAACAAGAAAGCACTCGTTTGCAGCAGGACATGGCTACACACATGACCTATGACGAAGTGTTACAAGAAGTTGACAAAGATCGCATTGGCAAGGCTATGGGTGGACAAATACCGTTCAATGAACGCTATCAATTGATCCTTGATAAGTATTCTAATGTGGGCGATGTTAAAAGCATGTTCATGGGCAATCCAGCTGCAATGCTAGATCCTATTTTAAAGTATAAACGTGATCCTTTCTTTATTCAATGGCTACAGCTATTAGCAGAAGTCAATCCTGCAGCAGTTAAGGCGTATTTTGCCCCTAAACCATTTGCTATGGAATTTCTAAAAATGAACATTGAAGACGAAATTGATGGAGATGAAAATGTCTAACCAGATTAACTACAAACAAAAATACCAAGAACTTAAAATGAAGTTCATGGAATCAGTAGATGCTGCATTTCGCATCGGTTTCGAGCAAGGCGCTCAACAGGCCGCACAAGATCAAATGATGCAGCAACAGCAACAACAAGCCGAAATGGAAGCTCAAGCTATGGCTGGACAACAGGCCGGTGCAGGCGACGGTGCAGACTTTGGTGCTAACGGCGCTGAAGGTTCTCAACCTGGAGCGGAGCAAATGGCTAATCCAAACGGTGAGCCTGACTCTCAAAATCCTGCTGGATCTGAACTTGACCAACATATTGAGAAACTGGAATCTATGCTTAAGTCTGATGAAAAAGATGGCTTAGTAGCTGCAATTGCAAATCTTAAAGGATTTAGTGCTAAATTGGTTCAAGCTGCAGAAATGAAAAAATCTTATGCCGCTATTCCTAAAATTGCACAAGCTTTACATAAACCAGCTTTCAAAATGAGCAAACAAGCTTCTCACAACATGAACGATAACGCTAAAGCAGCTGTTACTATGCAGCATAAGATCGTTAGTGATATTATGAAGTCTTGGGATGAAGAAGAGAGTAAAGCTGGAAAAGACATCAAGCAGATCCTAAATATCGAAGGTCTTGCTAAGAAAGAGAAGTAATATGTCTCCATTTGTTAAAGCAGAATTTGATAAATTAAGCGATTACAAAAAAGAACAATTTCAAAAATTGGTCATGTGGAGTAATGCAGGTGAGCCTGGACAAACTCTCATGAGCGATCATGCCTATCTTAAAATCATGGAACAGGTCAGCCGTATGGATGAGCCTGTAATTGAAGCTCCAGTAGAAACTCAGGCAGAAGAGTCTAAGTCAGAAACTAAGGAGTAACCATGTTTGGTATCTCCAGCAGTGGAAAAGAGCAAATCGCAAAGATAATTGAGGACATGTTTGATAGCATTGCCCTACAGTTCATTGGCGATATCCCTAAACTCAAAAAAGCTAAATCGCTAGTCATCTCTTCTAAGAGAAATCTTGGATTATCCAATCTATTCGTTCAAGCTATGCGTAATAAAGCTCCTAACGAAATTGAATCTGACGCTCTTAAATCCTTATTAGAAAGTGCCTTTGGCTACGTAGAGAGTCTTAAGAGTAAGACCAAGACAAACGTCACTGAGCGTATTGACGGCCTAGCTAAAGAAGCTAGAATGCGTAATCAAAAAATTGATGAAAATGAAGTAAATCTAGTTATTGCTGAAGAAATGGCTAAAGCCAAAAGTCACATGCAGGCGATTGCTGAATCAGAAGCAACGAAACTCAGAAACCTTGGGACGATGATGGATATTTCCAGAGTCGCGTCTAGTGTGGGTGACAACGATCCTACCGTTTTCTTCGTGGTAGTAAAAGACGGTGTTACCTGTAAAGAATGTATGCGTCTCCATCTCATGCCAGACCAAGTAACTCCCAGACTTTGGAAGTTTTCTGAACTTAAACAAGGCTATCATAAGCGCGGCGAGGATAACCCCTCTGCATTTGGACTTCATCCACATTGTCGCTGTACCTTAACCTATTTGTCTCAGGGATTCGGATTCGATAAGAACGGAATGCTCTCATACCAAGGTGAAGATTATAGCGCATATAGATCTCAAAGGAAGAAATAATGTCAATTAGAGTGCCATATTCTTTTATTAATGTAAGACCTCCTTCTTGGAATGGATTTATGGATTGCAGACAATGTGACAAGAAAGCATGGAGTATTGGTGGACCAATTCCTAAAGAGGGAGACGATCTATCTAAGGGATACACTTATTATGTTAAATCCGCATGTATACACTGTGGCTGGTCTGAGGTTCGTGGCAAGGAAGAGCGTAATGATTACCTTAAGAGAATGGGTCGCCCTTTAGACGAATAAAATACGCGGCTCGGATTTCTACCGATCTACTTCTACTGACCCTGTGAGGCTTTCGCGTTCCAGGGAATTTCAAGCTACCGCATAAGTAAAATTAAAGAGTTTTAATAGGCCGTTAGTTGCAACTACCCTCGTTTAAGTGCCTAGACCTGCAGATCAGGAAGTACCATCCGATACCTTTCGCACTCACCTATTTACTCTATCTTCTGATGGCTTTCGCGGGACGAAGACTGTCCGCCTGTTTTATCGCCCAGGCTTTTGGCATCGCCGCAAGTACACGCTTCAACTTACCCGAAGGGGATCAGCGTCACATATGCTTTGATTCTTAAAAATAAACTAATCCGAATTGCCAGTTACCATCTAGTACGAGCAAATTCAAGTAAGTCCTACTCTAGCTTGCTCTTGCCTATACTCTCACTGGCCCAACCGTGACACCCTACTCCGGCGATAGGCGGTTAAAATTGGTTGCGGAGGCCGGAATTGCACACGGCGACCTCCAGCTTATGAGGCTGGCGAGCTACTTCTGCTCTACCCCGCAAAACTAATCATTATCTTTATCCCAAAGCATGACATTTCTGACATAACTTCGGACTTTTTCTAATTCATCAATACGAGACTTAGCTGCAATATGGGCATGAACATTCCCTTCAGCTTCTGCTCGTTTAGCTTCCTGTTCGTATTTTTCAATACGGTAAGCCAAAGATTGGCCTAATTCACGTTTAGCTAAAAAGTATCCTTCTTTACCGTTCATTTCATGAAATCCATTTTACCAACAACGGTGGAAAATCCTGTTTTTCTATTTAAACGAAGGCTAAGTTCAACACCTTCATATTCCATCAAATGTAGAAAAATATGATTTTCATTCATTGTAAGTCCAATAATCATCATATTAACTTCTTGCATCTTTTTTACTGCTTTATCGCGTCCAATAGCCTTTGAATAATTATCATCTAAACTTACTTTTTCAACTCCAATAGCCATTCGTAGATAAAGAGATTCATCATTTTCAAACTTAATTGCAGCATAATGAGCTGTAGCTTGCTTAATAGCATGAGGAGACAAAGCTAAAACAGCAACTGTTCTGCTTCTTTTAAGCTTCTGTTGCCTTTTTGACATACTCAAAGTATTAAGTTTCTCGTCGTTATTAAAGTGTAAAAATTTTAAAGCATTGTTTCCTGACATATAATGTTCCTCTCGGTCGAATAATCCAAATTTATAAATCTGACTTGCATATGGACCCATGTCCACTTTGATTAATTGTGGTTTATCACTCATAATCTCTTACAGCTAATCCTACTGGAAACCTAGGCACATTCTCTTTCTTCGTGTAACCTTGGTATCGAACAGTAAGCTGTTTTCCTTTCCACATTGACTCATTTTCAAAGTACAGCTTTAATTGTGCCGTATCTCCCTTGAGTTTAGCAAGGAATTTCTTGTCTTCTTTAGTGACGCAAATAAATGACCCAACGTGTCCAGCCAATTTACCTCGACCTTCTTCAATACCAACAATGACGAATTCATCATCGTTAAACTCTTTAAACTTCTGAAGATCCATAGAACGCTTGTTAACATACAAAGAATCTACGTTTCTAAACATTGCACCTTCATATTGCGCCTTACGGTGTTTTACAAATAATGCCATTCCTTCTTCTTCAGTTTTAGCAACATCTGTTTGTACCATTTTGATACCATAAAACTCGTACATTCGGAAAAGACGAGTCAACTTAGCAAAGCGATGTTTAAATGGCTCTTCATTGATAGTGTCATAAACATGGTACTGGATGTTTTCATAACCTTCGCCTGGTTCTTCCTGGCGTACCAAAGAGACGATCTTTTCAAAATTGTCCTTCATGTCATGATTATACAATTCACCGTCCAGAATAATGTCCATAGTCTCAAATGCTGCTTCTAATTCTTGAACGATATGTGGACAAGAAGTAATAGGCTTTCTAGTTCGGGACCAAAGCGTACACTCGCCGTCCTTTACAATGGCGATACAGCGAATACCATCAAGCTTAGGCTGTACAAGTACAGGAAACTTGATCTTCTTTGATTCTTTAGTTTTAACCAACTGAGGCTCGCCATTTTCATGGCCTGGACGCATATCGTAAACAACGTCCATGTAGGACTCTGCCAACATTGGCTCTACGCCACCTTCAATAAGTGCGTCTAACTCGTCGTTTTGAGCGCCTTCTTTAGTTTCAACATAACCTTTTTTCTTCTGTTTTTCCCACTTAGCCTGAGCTTCTAAATAAGCTTGTTCATTAGCTGTAGTGCCATTCTTTTTGCCGGTATTTTTACCATGAACAATCAGATCTCTAGTTTCTTGAGGACTATCAGTTCCAACTTGACCATACTTAGTGACAATAGTGCCAGCCAGCATAGTTCCGATAGGTCTCTCGACATGAGTATCTTCTACCGATATTTCCCAAAATTGAATGGCGTCAGTATTAGTCTTTTTATAAAGCGTAGGAAAATTTTTCATGTGTGATCCTCGCTGCTCATATCAGCATGAACAATAATTGTCTTCCATTCTTGCGTATCTTCATCTTCGCTCTGTCGAACAGCTTCAACTTCTTCTTCAGTGTAAAGATTTTTACTATAAAGATCACCGCTGTCATTCAAATAAACTGCTACCGCAATTGGTTTCATTTTTTACCTCTATAGATTTGAGCAATTCTTTCAGCAAGATATTCGCCAGCCGTAATCCCTGGAGCCAACATAGTGTGACTGTGAGGGTGTACGAAAAGCGGCATAGAAACACGGTCTTCTGTATTATTCTCAGGGTTAATCACTCTATGAGTAGTAGATTTGTATTTTCCACCAGACGCCAACTGTAACATATCGCCAATATTTACAACGATTGAATTCTCTTCATGTGGAACGTCATGCCAATTACCAGCTTTATCCATGACTTGGAGTCCTGGCGCAGAAGCTGCAACCAAAAGAGTGATAAAATTAATATCTTCATGTGCAGCTGCACGAACAGCACCTGGATCAGAATCAAAATCCATTGCTGGATAGTGAATTGTTCTAAGGATTGTGTTATCACTATCTTCGCATTGCTCAGTATAGAAAGTTCCAGAGTCTTTGTCTAGGACCCGCAAAATGCGACCTGCAACATCATTCAATTGCATGAACAGACGTTGAGTATCTATGTCCAACTGACGGGGAATCATCTGCCCTGGTTTCCAGTGATAAAACTGTTTTAGATCAGCTTTTTCAGCACCTACAGCAGTTTCAGTTCGCATGGCTTTGTAGCCCATATTTGGATCTTTTTTATTTACAAATAAATTCTTTAGAAGTTCATTCTCTAGGAAGAACTCTCTCCATGTTTTTTGAGATGTTCTGATAAGATCATTAGAAATGCCATGGTGCGTAATAACCACGAAACCAGTGTTAATAATTGAATCAATTACGTCTTTCTCAAAAGTTTCTGATCGCAAATTAGCTACTTGTACTTTCATAGGTCCTCCGACAATCTTTATAGAGTATAAGATATATTATATCAGAATACAAGAGGAAATATGGATAAAGAAACTATCAATAAGATCGTACAGTTCATTATGGGAATTCTCAAAAAGGAAGCCCCTAAAGAGCTTGCAAAACCTATTGAGCCTATTCAGGTTAAAATTGAACCTGTTGCTACGCCTAGCGTCGTTGATTGGAACAATCCAAAATCTAAAATATCAAAATACTTCACTGTTGAAGAAGCTATTATGCTTCGAGAATGGAAGCGTCTAGCTAACGAATCAGATGGCTTAAACGATAAAGTTAAAGCTAACCTAATTAAGGTATTTACGGAAGTAATGGACCCTATTAGAGAATTACTTGGCAAGCCTGTTTTTATTAAAAGCGCATATCGTCCATCTGCGTACAATGTTGCTATCGGTGGAGCTACTTTTTCTGCTCACATGGCAGCTAATGAGTATGCAGCTGTAGATTTCTGGACAGACCAAGATGGTGACGGCGATAAAGATGGAAAAGACTGCGATGATATTAAAGCTATTCTAATGCCCTTACTTGAAAAGATGAATATTCGCATGGAAGACAATGGAACTGGTGCTCGTTGGGTACATGTCGATAATAAGCTACTGCCTGCCGGTGGAAATAGATTTTTTAAACCTTAAAACCAGTCTTCAAAGTCTACTATGGCGTCGTGGATTTGTGTCGGATCAATCTCACTGTTGTCCAAGTTCCCTACTATTTGGATTAGCACAGTGGTCAATTACTGTAATCCAATAATCTGATGAAAATGGCCGTTGAACCTTATAGAAATCAAAACATTTCTGGGAAGCTAATTCCTCTGCTTCAATTCTATTTGATGCTTCCTGCAAAATTTCTAAAGTTACTCCATTTAATTTATATTTAAGTCGAAATTCTTCTGCATGTGCAGAGCTACAAAGTAGTAAAAAAAGTAAAGTTTTCATTATTCCACCTTCTTGTATTTTTCATCACAAAATCTAATTCTAGTAGAATATTTGCCGCCTCTAGTTTTATTGAACATGTATTGATAATCTTCTTTTCCAACTGCTACTATTAAAAGTTCCATCGAAGAATCTGGGAATTCCTCGTCTAACCTAATAATATCGCCTACTTTAAACTTTGGCGGCGGATTAAAAAACTCACTAATCACCTTCAAAATCCTATCCATATTTCCTCCTATAAAAATTAGTAGTGGAACCCACTCACTTACCTCGGAGACTACGTGCTAATCTCTTCGCTCATGAGCGTCTAATGGCTTTACAAGCATGGTTAGGTTCCCAACTTTTTAATAGCCTCCGTGCTCACGTCTCCATCCGAAAACATGTACGAGCTTCCTATCTTTACGGAGTCAGTCACACGCATGACCGCCACTACTTATTTAGAATACTACAAATCTGGATCACATACAACAAAATTTAAGTCATAGCGATCTGCATAATATTTAAGGACTTTCTCAGTATTTGGCCAAGGCACATTGAATAGTCCAGAATTGAACTTATTGCAATAAATAGGATTAGTTAAAAGCTCATACGTATTAAGATGAGACATTAAGTCTTTTAAAGCCAAAATGGTCTGCATGAGAATTTGACCTGGAGGATCTTTCTTAGAAGCGTAATTCGTAGAAGTAATAAGACAAGCTACCCTATGACCGTTTTCTTCGCTGGTCAATAGGCCGTGTCCTACTGCTCCAAACTCTGGATTTATTGCAATCTGATGTAGGCAGTGTTTATTGTATTCTTCCCAAGATTTAGGATACTTATCTTTAAAAGGCTTGGCGATACCAGATCCCCAAACGCCTTGGGCGTTACAGCCATGCGCCAAAATGCTGCCCTTTGGAGCATCGAACAATGACATTTTGGCGTAGGTTACTGATCCCATTATTTTGCACTTGCAATTCTAGCTCGAATATCGGAAAAGTTCTCATCAATCAAAAGCTTACCATTACGGAAAACTTCTCGAAGTTGATCTGAAGCTAAATTATCATTTAAACTCAAGCCATCTACTACCCTAAAAGAGTCTTTATCTTTTAGAACCGCGACGCGACCTTTTTGGGATTTCTTAATACCGTTGTCAGTTTTTGGATCTTTAAAGATCTGCTTTTCATCGCCATTAACGACACATAACGTGCTCTTAAGAGCGTACCCAAAAGTATCGCGAGTATTGTATTGGTAAGTAAAAGATCCGATACCTAATACTACGTTAGTAGACGCAAAACCTTTATCTTTAAGTCTGCTAAAAATTTCATTAGCGCGATTTAAAGTAATGGCATCTCCATAAATAAGACCAATGTGAGAGTCAAGCTGTTTATATCCTTTTTCAGTTAAAGTTCCACCGAAAATGTCATAAAGAGCCTCGACTGCACCTTTACGCTCAAGCTCAGTTTTTCCATCTGGATCTCCACAGATAATCAAAACAGGATCTCCAGAATCAGGTCGAATAACCACTTTATCTACTATTGGGTTTCCAGTACGGGCCATAATGTCCGCTTTTAAGGCTGGTAACACTCGCCCAATAACATCCCAGAAATCATAGCCATCAGAAACTATTGAAACAATGCCAGAAGGATGAACTTCTTTTAGCATACGTCGCAGATATTTCATATCATCTCCATAAGCACATTGAATAGAGTGTTCCGTAGCTGGAACTGAAGTTCCTATCATTTCTTTTTCAATATTTGCATTATAATAATATTCCGCAGCAGATATTGAAGGAATAGTGTCCGTTCCAACAAATCCTCCAGCTAAATGACCCATACCGCTTAGCATGGCTGAACGCAAAGAACTCATACCTCTCATAGAGAAATCATGACCTTGTAAGGCCGTGAACCATAACATCACTTCACCGGCAGTTTCAATACAGTATTTATCCATTAATTTCTTATATTCTCTAGCGATAGTTGCGCTAGTAGATGGCTGCCACAATTCACAAGAAGCTAAGCTTTCTACGAAGTTTGTAAGCCAAAAGAAACGTGGATCAGTGTTTTGGATAGTCATTACCGGAACACGCAGAGGCACTACTGATCCTTCTGGAAGAGCTTTGATTGACAAAGGCAAAAAGCCAAGATCATGCAGATCTTCAAGATGTTTAGTGTCAGGATTTTGATCGCCAAGAGTATATTTGATTACTCTAACGTATTCTGCGATAACTTCAGCTTTTGGTCTGTTAAAGAAATGTTCATTAAACAGATCAATGAAATATTCTTTATAAAAAGCTTGACCGCCAAACCATACGACGTTATCAACGCCTTTCATACGACTTGCGCGTGGGGTCCAAGTTGAATAGACCAGGGTCGTATTCTCTGGATACATAGCTCGATGCGAAATTTTGTAAAAATCGCACAAAATGGGAACAATTAGGTGTTTCATACTTATAATCTCCTATAAGTTAGTTGTTGTTGATGCTCACCTACTTCACCATCTTTGGTGAACACCTTATTAATACCTGATTCTTTTAATGTTCTTAAACCTTTTGAAAAAATACCATGAGTAACGAATAGATTTACTTCTTTAGCTCCTGCTGCTAACAGATCTTTGGCCAAGATCTTAAACGTCATTCCGCCGTCGCAAATATCATCAACAATCAATACATTCTTATCTTTTACGTCACCGACAAGTTCGTAGCTAGTAATATGGCCAGTTAATTGATCGCGCACTTTTTCACCATAGACATATGGTCTATAAGAGTCCTTATAAACTTCACTATACTTTACCTTTGCACCTTTATCTGGGTAGCAAAAAATAGTGCCGTTACCCATTTCTTGGGCAATCTGTTCTACAAGTTTTCTAGGATATTCTGCGCGGGAATTTTTGATTAAGTCAAGAGCAACTTGACTATGAGGGTCCATAATAATAACTTCTTGAAATTCAAGAGTATTTAGAAGCATTGCGAAAGTATGTAAAGCAAAAGTTGCATCGTTTGCAATTTTCTTATCTTGGCGACCATAAGGAAGGTACTTTAGAACAAGTCCGGCTTCCATACCATAGGATTCTAGCAACATTTTAAGTTGCGCTAATTCCATGAATTCGCCTTCTTGGTAAAATTCCCAAGTAATATGTGCGTAATTAGTTTCTTTTAAAATGAAAGGAGATAATTTCCATACCTGAGTGGTATTGTCTGGAAATCGTGTAACGTCTAACGGTTGGCCGTTTAAGTAGATCATTGTTCCTCCCCATAATATCCTATGGATTGAAAATGTGTTTCCCCTGTTTTTATCAATCGACAGGGAGTTTGCCTACACTTAAGTTATATCATATCAGCTTAAGTGTCAACAAATAAAAGTGGATAATTTAATTGAAATCGGTGTTTTGGTTCAGGTTTTATGTCTGATAATATAACCGAGATCTTTCGACCCACAAAATACTTATATCATATCGCAATGGGTCCTTCTCTTGGCTACCCGATAAGCATAAAACAGAGGCTTTATCGGACCTCAAAGGGCGCTTATGACATCCTTCGCTTTTAACGCTATTGATCCCACTTCGATATAATATGAACGGATAATAGTTGGAAATCGGACGGCAGTTTAGGTCCTCATAGACCCTCTGTTGTTCCTTGCGGTTATTAAAGGGGTTTTTCGCCAGCCCCATCCTGACCAATTCGGTGGTCATTGTCCTATCTAAAGACTCACTTTAGCGTAGCC
>JALHRR010000010.1 GCA_022841345.1 Saprospiraceae bacterium | reverse complement strand
AGCAGTCAATTTTTTTCGGAGGTGATGTGCGTGCGGAGCCCGCGGTTGAGTTCGGAGGTGTTGAGTGTGAGTTTGTTTGGGGGTGAGTCTGTTTGGGTAATTATAAGATCGCACCTTAACGCTTAACTCACACCGGCTGTTTGCCAGAAGCCAGAAGCTTGCAGCTTCTTTCCGGCTGTTCACTCCAGCACCTTCACAATTCTCTCCCAGGCCGCATTTCTGGCTTCCTTATTAGCAGCACTTCCTTCCGGATCATCTCCTGATTTCATAAATGCATGTCCGGCACCGGGGTAAATAACAGGTTCGTAATATTTACCATTTTTATCCATTAGTTCCTGAATGGCAGGAATTCCGGCATTTATTCTTTGATCGTTTTCCCCATAGAATCCATAAACAGGAGAGGCAATTTTTTTAACTGCTTCCTCATCAGTCTGGGCGCTTCCATAAAACACAAGCGCTTTGTGAAGCTCTGCATTCTGAATGGCGTAATGGAAGGATTGCATACCTCCCCAACAAAATCCGGCTACAGAAACCTGACCATTGCATGCTTTATCTTGCTTGATAAAGTTGAATGCAGCGTCCGACATAGCCATGACATCCTCCGCTTTAAGCTCATAAATGGCGGTTCTGGCATCATCCTGATTCGCAAAACTGGATGTCTTTTTATGATCAGGACTAAAATCAGAGAGATAATCAGGAGCAATAGCCAGATATCCTCTTTCTGCAAATTGATCCGCTGCAGATCTGGCCCAGTCGTTTAGACCTCTGTTCTCATGAATCACAATTACTGCTTGTGTGGCGGTCGGCTTCTCCGGATAAACTACAAATGCATGCAGTGTTTTGCCATCCAATTTTATTTCTACCCATTCATGATGACGGGGTGAATTTTCCAGTCTCTCAATTGCATATGACTGCGCTATTGCCATAGTTTGAACAGAGAATAATGCTAAAATGAGCAAGAATGTCTTTTGCATGTCGAATTATTTTGTGGCTTGAAGGTAGGATTTAAATTCAGTGCTTCCACACATCTGAATATTCAGATGTCTTTTGAAATACGGAGTTTGCAAAAGGACAAAGCGGCAAAATCATTTTATTGTTTTGCCTGGCCCAGTTCACTGCATACTCAATGAGCATATTTCCGGCTCCTTTACCTCGCAGTGCATCCTGCACATCCGTATGATCTATAATGATCATATGCTCACCGGCAATGGAAAACGTGGACTCTGCCAGCCGCTGATTTTCAACTTCAATATAAAATGATCCTTTACTCCCGATTATCTCCACTTTTACTTCTAATGACATAGTGTTTATTGTATTGATTGTGCTATAAAATTTATTCTTTTGCGAACCAAATTCCACCCCGGCTGTAAGCCTCAATTTCTTAACGTGGTTATTCAAAGGGCTTTAATCGACAATAGTCAATCGTCAATGGCTGTTAACGAATAAACACCTCACACCCCCAACTCTCACCCGAACTCACACACCGCCTTAACGCATACATGCCTCAACGAACAACACTCCTTACTCCCACCCACACCCACACTTCGATTAAACCCTTAACCGATTAACCCATCAACGGCTGTTCCGGGTTAACGCTTTAACGCCTGCTCCTTCTCCACCCTCACCACTCTTGCTAATCCCTTACTAAGTGTAAAAATTCTTTCTCCGTGCATTAGTGTAATTGAATCTATACCGAAGTTTTTCAACTCTACCAGGGCTCCGGGTACCAGCCCCAGGCTCCAGAGCTCTGCAGAAATATGCTCGCTCAATTGTTCATTTTTGATGGTAGCTATTTCATTTTCCTTAAGATCACACAGAGTGGATCCCTCAATGATGCCTTTTAGTGGAATGGGAGATCCATGTGGATCCAGCTCAGGGTAACCCAGCGATCTTTCTACTTCATCCAGGAGTTCTTCTGGCAGAAGGTGCTCAAGTTTTTCAGCATCATTGTGAATTTGTAAATCTGTCAGACCCATCTGATTGACAAGATAGGTTTCCCACAGACGATGTGCCCTGACCAATAAATTGGCCTGATGCTTTCCTGTTTCTGTCAAATAGATATGAGTATCGTCTGATTTTACCAGTCCCTTCAGAATCAACCTTTGTAATATGAATTTTTTATTTCTGATCGGGGCCTCACTCAACATCTGCTTGGGAATGCCGGATTCACCAGAATTTTCTGTTCTTTTCAGCATGAATTTTTGTAAATCTTCCTCAGCAATTTTGTATCGGTGAAGCAGTTTATTTCTCCATTTGGCGAGCATTCCTTTCTGTGGCGATAGGATACCTGCCCCCAGGTAAAAGATTGAAGCCACAACGGCCATTGATGGCCCCGGTGCTATTTCCAGCCAAATGGCAACCAGCAGACCGATCACACCTGAAAGAACTCCTATCAGGGCTGCAATGAACAGCACCCATCTGAGATTATTGGACAATAACAGAGCCGCCGCAGCAGGCGTTATGAGCATGGCTACGACCAATATTACTCCTACCATCTGCAAGGATGCCACCACAGCAAAAGACAGTAGTAACATCAAAAAATATTGTACCACCAGCGAAGAGATACCGATGGTGTCTGCCACCACGGGTTGAAATGAAGTTATAAATAAATGCCTGTAAAACACAGTCACGCTGAGTAAAGTGAAAATACTCACCAACCCGGTTAAGGATAAATCTTCATTGGACACGCCCAGCACATTTCCAAACAGGAAATCCTTTAAATCCAGATGCACTCCCTGCCGGCTGCTGATCAATGATATACCGATAACGCCAATTGCAAACATCGTCGTGAAGACAATTCCAACAGCAGCATCACCCTTTGTTCCAAATTTTCTTTGTATCCAAATAATAGCAACTGCAGTCAGTAATCCCGCTAAAACTGATCCAGCAAAAAATCCTAAGCTGGAGTACCCGGTCACTAAAAAAGCAAGAACAATCCCGGGCAAAATGGAATGTGAAAGGGCATCACCAAACAATGCCATATTCCTCAATACGATAAAACAACCCAGAATGCCACAGGTGATTCCTACAAGAATCGCGGCCAGCAAAGCTCTTTGTGCCCATGGATATTGAAATACTTCAATAATCTGTTCCATTTACTCCGGTTTGTGTTCTTTGGAAATCAGGTTCTGTTCAATCACCTTATAATAAATTTGTAAAAAAGATTCCTTCTTTCAGTGCATAAGGCGAAATCACTATTTTTTCTGTTCGCAATTTACTGATGATCCAGTCAATTAGCGCAAAAGAAACAACAATAAGTTTTTTTCGCTCATTTGGAATCCATGGAATTTGCTCGATTTCAATTAATGGCAGGTATTTCAATTCATCATATCTTTTCACAAAAAATTCTGTGCTAACTTCTGTTGGAGAAAGCAATTCTTCACTTTCTGATGCTGCAAGGACCTCAAAAGATCCGGAGGCTCCTGCCAATGATTTCGGTTGCTGTTCATGGATCGCTACCAAAAGATCTTTGCATAATTCGTCCAGCCATTCATTCATCTCCTGTATAGCTCCCGGTGTGATCGGATCGGTTTTATGAAATTTTCTATATAAAACTGCTACTCCGCAGGGATAACTCCTGGACCAAAATTTTCCGGATTTATTTCCAATGATAAACTCAACACTCCCGCCTCCAATATCCATGATTAAGGAATATTCAGTACCCAATTCGACACCGTTGCGGACTCCTTCATAAATGAGATTAGCTTCTGTCATGCCATCTATCAATTGAATCTCAATGTCAAAATTTGCTTTGACCTCGTCTATGAATTGTTGCCCGTTTTTAGCAGTTCTGAGTGCTGCAGTGCCGAGCGCTACAACCGGAATGGTCCCCATCGTGGAAAGAACTGTCCTGAATTTTTCGAGTGCTGCTAATCCTCTCTTATAAGGCGCATCAGCAATAACACCGATTCCTTCTTCCGCCAGCCTTACGTAAATCCGCTTGCGATACACTTCTTCAATTTTCCTGTCAGATCCAACTCTTCCGATCAGCAGATGAAAAGTATTGGTTCCAAGATCGATGACAGCTTTGAGAGATGTATCCATGATTTTTTTTAATAATATCCCTTATTTGGGCTGATTCATATTTTTTATCTGATTCAGAACATTGACAAATCTTTGATAACCTTCTGCTGAAAGTGCATTGGCATAAAGTTCTTTATTGTCTTTCTTGAATACGATATACTGACAATTTTCATCCGCAAACAGATCAGCCTCAAACATTCTGTCTGCACCTGACTTGTAAAATATCATTCCAATTGATTTACAAGTGCTTGGCCTCCTTACAGGATTTTGGCTTATTCCACCCAAATCACCTCTTACATCCTGTTGTCCACTTACACTCATACTAAAATCGGGGGTGCTCATGATGTAATCTATAGAGGTACAATTCACAACAAACCAGTTAAAATCTTCCCCAACCATTGCAGGTAAATCCGGCAAATAGCTCGTTTCTGATTTAACTTCGGTATCTGGCTCTGTAGTGGATGACGCAGTTTCCTGCTCTCCGCAAGCAGTGAATAATAGCACAACAAACAGATAAATAAATAAACTTGGTTTCATAATGGTGTGATTTGATACATTGATTTTCTTGGGTAACATAATATACTATAATTAAATGCGATTTGACAAATGTAATAGCTGTTTGTCAACAAATGTGAATAAATATCTTCAGTCCTGATAATTCGATTTTGTTTGAACATGTACACCTAATGAAATATAATAACCTCTCATCGAGTTGAAACTTGCCCCCGGAGTACTATTTTTATTGTAAAGCAAATTAAAGGACCGATTATACTGAATGAACAATGCTGTTTGTGCATTGAAAAAATAGGAAATGCCGGCAAGCCAACCAAAATCTGTCCTGTTGTATCCTTCCGAAGGAATCGCAAATCCTCCGCTCCGTACAGAAGAATCGAATAATCTTCCAACAGAAATTCCCGCATAGTAGTGAATTTTGTAATAATCACTTTCCTGGAACCAGTCTTTAAGGCGAACGGAAATAGGGACATCTATATACTGAAGTGCAATATGCGTATGCTGTTGTTGGCTATATGCCAGAAAGCTCGAGAGTGCTCCCCGGGAGCTATAAGAGAGCCCGGCATGGATATCAGTTCTGGGATTGATATGGATGATTCCAATCAATGTAGCATTGAAACCTATCCTGTTGTAGCCGGCAGAAAAATCTCCGTCTATCTGGGAAGCATTGGCACTCAATTCTAGTCCCCCGCCAAAGCGCTGGGCGTGAATGACGCCATTCAATCCGATGATTGTTAGAATACAGATTATAAGTTTAAAAGTATATTTTCGATTCATATGTGTAATTTTGATCCTGTCAAAAAGGAAGTCTATCATGAAATTTACTAAAACAAACCTGGATAAGCTGGAAAGGTTTTGCCATGAAGCCGGCTACAAGGTAAGGTATGAAAAAGGAAATTTTCAATCAGGATATTGTATTGTCGAGCAACAAAAAGTTGTTGTAGTCAATAAATTCTTTGATCTCCAGGGTAGAATTACAACTTTAATTGACATTTTACCTCTACTGGATATACCTAATGAAGCATGGACAGAAGCTAATAAGGCACTGTATAAAAAAATGGAAACAGAGTAATGAACAATCAATCCGGTAATAATTTGATTGTCACAATTCTGGGAACAAGTACTTCACATGGAGTGCCCATAGTAGGATGCAAATGTGAGGTGTGTACATCAGATGATATAAGAGATAAACGGACCCGGACCTCCGCACTTCTCTCATGGGGTGATACGAATGTATCCATTGATATTGGCCCGGACTTCCGGCAACAAATGCTCAGAGCTCAGGTTGATCATTTAGAAGGTATTCTGATAACACATGAACACAATGACCATGTAATCGGCCTGGATGAAGTAAGACCATTCAATTTTATTTCTAAGGCGCCCATGAATATTTATGCCAGAGATCAGGTACAGGCAGAATTTAAGGCAAGATTTTCTTACGCCTTTGATGTTGATCCTTATCCCGGGGCACCGAAGGTTAGATTTGTCAGCATCCAAAAAGAGCAAAAAATTTTAATAAATGGTCAGGAGATAATTCCTGTAGAGGTGGAGCATGGGAATATCACTGTTCTCGGTTTTAGAGTTGGGGATTTCGCATATATCACCGATGCTAAGACAATTGTACCCGGGGAGCTAAGAAAACTGGAAGGCATAAAGGTTTTAGTAATAAATGCGCTGCATCACCAGGAGCATTTTGCCCATCTCAATGTCGATGAAGCACTTGAGCTTATCCGCTATTTAAAGCCGGAAAAAGCCTGGTTGACACATATCAGCCATAGAATGGGCAGGCATGCTGATGTGAACAAGACCTTGCCGGATGGTGTTGAACTGGCTTACGACGGCTTGCAAATCAAAATGTAAATGAATCATTTAATAAACGAAAGTAGTCCTTATCTGCTTCAACATTCCCATAATCCGGTCCACTGGTTTGCCTGGAATCAGGCAGCATTCGATGAAGCAAACAAAAGGGATAAGCCCATTCTCCTAAGTATAGGTTATTCTACATGTCATTGGTGTCACGTAATGGAGCGGGAATCATTTGAAGATGAAGAAACTGCCGCTTTCATGAATGCAAATTTCATCAATATTAAGCTGGACAGGGAAGAATTTCCTGAATTGGACAAAATATACATGGAAGCTGTCCAGTACCTGCAGGGTCATGGAGGGTGGCCTCTGAATGTATTTCTCTTGCCGGATAAAAGACCTTTTTTTGGAGGGACATATTACCCCCCTTTTCGTAGGCATAATATGCCATCATGGCTGGATGTGCTGAATAACATCAAAGATGCATGGACAAGCAAAAGGCAATTAGTAATTGAACAAGCAGAAAAAATTGCAGAATTAATTCAGAACGGTGAAACAACTTTAATAAAGGATGCCATTTCTCCTGAGCTTTTTTCAAAATATTCCCATAAAGATGATATCACTACTGCTTATATTAAATTGAGTGCGCAATTTGATAAGCAGAATGGAGGCTTTGGGCATGCACCCAAATTTCCTTCTTTCATGGCACTTTCAGGACTGTTGCATCATCATTTTTACTATCAGGATCAGCTTGCTGTTGATATGGTAAAAAAGTCTTTGGACAGTATGATTTTCGGAGGTATATATGACCATGTCGGGGGAGGAATTTCAAGATACGCTACTGATGAAGCATGGAATATTCCTCATTTTGAAAAAATGCTTTATGACAATGCCTTGTTCCTCGAAACACTGGGCTTAGCTTATCAAAAAAATGAAAATGATTTTTACAGGGAAACTGCAGCCGCAACACTACAGTTTTTAGAAAGGGAAATGAAAGATGAAAGTGGCATGTTTTATGCCGCTTTGGATGCCGATTCGGAAGGAGTTGAAGGAAAATTTTATGTGTGGAATTACGATGAATTAAACTCACTGAATGTTTCTCAGGCTGATCATTTACTCGCATTTTACAATGTCAGTTCTGAAGGTAATTGGGAGCATACAAATATTTTACATATCACCGAATCTGTGGAATCATATGCTCAAAGAAATAATTTGAATTTATCTGAGTGGCAGGAAACAATCCGTGAATTTAAAAGTACTTTGCTCATTAAAAGGGGTGAAAGAATACGTCCGGGCCTGGACAATAAGATTATTCTGAGCTGGAATGCAATGTTGATTCCTGCATTTTTAAAATGGGCAGCTGTAGATAATGGCACAGCATGGTCTCAGAATGCTATTGCTCTGTTTGCCCGGCTGAAGAAAACTTTTACATTATCAGGCAATCAGCTGGCCAGAGTTTGTACAAATGGGAAAGTAAGAATGATGGGCAATCTTGATGATTACGCCTATATGATCAGGGCAGCTATTGAACTTCATCAGTTTACCGGAGAATCTGATTACTTAGCAGATGCTATAAAATGGACAGCTATTGCACAAACAGAATTTGTAGATCCGGAAGACAATTTATTTTTCATGACTGCTGAAAATAATTCTGATGTATTCGTTCGGGTTAAGGAATTATACGATTTAAGCTCAGCGTCATCCAATGCTGTAATGATGGAAAATTTATGGTTATTGGGATGGATCATAGATGAAGATGCTTATAAAGAAAAAGCGGGAAACATGATGGCTGCAATGTGGATAAGTGTCACTAAGCATCCCCTCTCATTCAGTTATTGGCTGAAGGCAGGATTAAGAATTGTCAACGACTTCAGATCTATAGATTTAATCGGATCTGATGCTGAAGGATTTAGGAGGGCTTATATATGTCATTTTTTTCCGAATAGTATAATAAAACAAGCATCATTTCATTTACATTCGGTTGAAGGTTCTCATTTCCAACATACTGACAGCACTTATGCGATCGTTTGTTCTGAAGCAGCGTGTTCTAATCCCCTGAGAACAGCTGATGAATTGATAAATGCCTTAAAATAAATCTCTTGAGAAAAATTATTTACATATTTGTTTTGGTGATATTACATGGTTTGTTGTGGGCACAACAACCAGCTCAATTCTCTATGTTTCATTTAAACAAATATGGGTTCAATCCGGCATATGGTGGAATGGATGGTGTCATTACAGGTACAGGTGTTTACAGATCACAATGGCAGGGATTGGCGGGTAATCCGACCTCTATTCATCTGAATGCGCATGCGCCATACTACAGGATTAACGGCGGTATGGGATTTCAGGGTGGCAGTGACCAGGCCGGAGTCCACAGACACAATTATTTTCAGCTGTCATATAACTATGTGACTTATCTGACAAATGATTTGTTGGTTTCTGCCGGTGCTTTTGCCGGCGTAAGACAGAGAGTTCTGGATGGAAGTAAGCTGATATCTCCGGAAGGTCAGTATGGAGGGGGCGGTGTTAACCACAATGATCCGATACTGCCTGTGTCACTTGAATCAGGGCTTGCACCTAATATTGGTTTGGGAATTTTTGTGGCATATGGCGCTTTCGAAGGCGGGATATCAGTTGTCAATGCACTGAATAATTCAATTACTCTGAATCAGGAAATTGCCGGTGGCTATTCTTTGAAAAGGGCGTTTTTTGTACATGGTGAGTATCAGATATTGTATAATGATGAGTGGGAGTTTACTCCGGCAGTGCTTTTGAAAACGGATTTCAGCCAGACACAATTGGATGTATTGTTAAATGTAAAATACAGAGACAATTTTTTTGGAGGGGTCTCGTTTAGGGGGTACGATCAAAAAAGCATTGATGCGTTAATTTTATTTGGCGGCCTCAGACTTACGCCAAATTTTACATTAGGCTACAGTTTTGATGTAACACTTTCTGCGTTGAATTCTGTCAGTTCCGGGACACATGAAATCATGTTGATTTATAGGCTGGACAGGGCGCTGGGCGTTGGTATACCTGAAAAGATCATTTATAATCCACGCCTGCTTTGATTATTTTTGAAGTGTTGAAAATCATATTATACAAAATAAAATATTTCTTTTCAACCAAATTAAAGAGTAATTGACGGAAGATTGTGTTAAAATTGTGCTCGAATTAGCCTTGAGTCACATTTTTTAAAAATTTTGTTTTTGAAAACGTGCCAAAGAATTATCTTTACGCCCGTTTTAGTATTTAAAGCATTAAGGGAATTTATTCTATTAAAGTAAGTTATGAAAAGAGTAGTAGTCTTCGTTTTCACATTATTGACCTTCAGCTTATTAATATCCTCCTGCGGAAAAGGAAATCGCACATCTGGACAATTAATTGGTGTTGAGGACAGACCTTCCTGGAGAGGGATCAATCCTTTCGGAATGGTTTACGTTCCTTCCGGAACATTAACAATCGGTGCCGGTGACCAGGATTTAAGGAATACTTACCTGCAAAGACCTAAGTCAATTTCTATTGTGGGATTCTATATGGATGACACAGAAATCACTAATAATGAATATCGCCAGTTTGTATATTGGGTAAGAGACTCAATTGCTCACGTGATGCTGGAGGATTACATTGAAGATGAAAAAGGTAATCAGACATTAGACTGGTCGCTTCCAATTGATTGGGAAGATGAATTATTAGCTGATATGTATTACACAGGAGATGATGTCTATAATGGCAATTATACTGAAGTAAATACTTCCCTGCTAAATTATAATTATGATTTCTTTGATACGCCTGCAGCAGCAGCTGACAGAGGTCAAAGCCCAAGAAATAAATTTATTCAGAAAAGAGTAGTTTCTGTTTATCCTGATACATTGGTATGGGTAAGAGATTTTGCTTATTCCTATAATGAGCCAATGGCTCGTAATTATTTCTGGCACCCTTCATTTGATAACTATCCTGCAGTAGGTGTTACCTGGGCTCAGGCAGATGCATTCTGCAGCTGGAGAACACTCATCTGGAATAAATACAGACCTGAAGAGTCTCATTCTGAAGGTTTCAGATTGCCTTTCGAAGCTGAGTGGGAATATGCAGCAAGAGGTGGTCACGAATTAGCTCCATACCCTTGGGGTGGATACGGACTCCGTAACACCAAAGGATGTTTACTTGCCAATTTCAAACCTGGAAGAGGTAATTATCCGGAAGATGGTGGTCATTACACTGTTAAGGCCGATGCTTACTTTCCGAATGATTATGGCTTATTCAACATGGCAGGAAATGTTGCTGAGTGGACAAGAACAGCATTTGCAGAAAATGCATACTCATTCTATCATGATATGAACCCTGATTTCCGCTATGATGCTACTACTGATGATCCGGCTTCTTACAAAAGAAAGGTGATCCGCGGTGGTTCATGGAAAGATATTGGATACTTCCTCAGAACAGATGTAAGACACTGGGAATATCAGGATTCTGCAAAATCTTATGTTGGTTTCCGTTGTGTGTTACCTCACCTTGGAAGATCAATGAATGATTTCTAATGATTATTACCTATAGAATTTATAGTTAATAATACTGTTTTTACTATTTAATTGAACATCGGTTGTTCACTTATTTATTTACTTTTTTATTTGGTTTTTATTTTATCTAACCCTAAAATTCCTTGATTACAAGATGAGCTTCGTAAAAACAAATAGCTTCAAGTACTTTAAGAACTTGATTATCGGATTAGGTGCTGCCGTAGTATTGATTGGCGCACTATTCAAAATCCTATCCTGGGAAGGTGCAGACTTCATGTTGATGATTGGACTCTTCACAGAAGCATTTCTATTTACCATGTTGGGTGTTATTCCTCCGGAAAAGGACTACTATTGGGAAAAACTATACCCGGGTTTGGATGACTATCATGCTAACCTCAATGCGCTTACAGATGGACCAAGTGCAAAAGTTGCTACTCACAGACCATTGAATAGTGATGCTGTTGAAGGTAATCTGAATAATATGCTTACTGAACTTCAGGCTATGTCTAAGAGTTTAGGGTCATTGAGAGCACTACAGGAAGTTGATTTCACTAAGACTGGTGATCAAATTAAGTCTATGAACAACTTCTATGAGAAAATGTCCAGTGCAATGTTGGAATTGAACAACACTGTAGAGGATACTAAACTATACAGACAACATTTGGGTACCCTGAATACGAATCTTGCGAGCCTGAATAATGTGTATGGAAACATGTTAAATGCCATGACTAATTTAGGTAGTAAAGCATAATTATTACCAGTATAGCCTGGTGCTATAATGTCTCCAACTCATTTGTTAATAAATAAAATAAAGTTAAATGTCTATTCCTAAGGAGCCCAGGCAGCTGATGATCAATTTGATGTATTTGGTACTAACAGCTTTGTTAGCACTGAATGTATCTGCAGAGATCTTCAATGCCTTCAAATTGGTGGATAATGGATTGCAGAAATCCAATGCAACACTCGAAGCAACCAGCAGTCAGATTCCGGGAAGAATCGCTGAATTGGCTAAAAAAGATCCTCTTAAGTATGAAAAATATATAGCCAAAGCAAATGAAGCCCGCAAGATCTCTAAAGAATTCGTTGAATATGTAGAGGAGATCAAAAACTATATGATTGCTGAAACAGGAGGGATCGATACTGTCAAAGGTCAACCCAAAGGTTACAAAGATAAGGATATCACTACCAGATATCTTGTAGGTAAAGAACCAGCAAAAAATGCTGGTAAAGGGGGAGAACTGGAAGCAAAAATTAAGGAAACTTATGACAAGTTTCTTGCTCTGGTAGATGATGAAGATAAAGCAAAAGAAGCTTCTTCTATCACAGTAAGAATTGATAGTGCCTATACAACCAGTAAAACAAAGAAAAACTGGGCACACTACAACTTCTTTCAAATGCCATTGCTGGCTACCATGCCAATTTTGACCAAAATTGAA
This sequence comes from Saprospiraceae bacterium, assembly GCA_022841345.1. Taxonomy (GTDB): domain Bacteria; phylum Bacteroidota; class Bacteroidia; order Chitinophagales; family Saprospiraceae; genus SLDF01. The sequence continues at coordinate 125,334 of JALHRR010000010.1, read as the reverse complement.
AATGACGCCAGAAGTTCTGAAGCTGCTATTCTCAACTACCTTGCCGGTAAAGTGGGTGGTGAAGATATCGTTTTCGATAAGTTCGTCGTTGTTTCTTCGACTAAGAAGTCATACGTGATTGCAGGAGAAACTTTTGAAGCTGAAATCTTCCTGAGTGCAGCATCCAAGAATACAGATGGTATGTCCATTTCTATTAATGGATCACCTGCTGCTGTAAAGGATGGTGTAGCTAAATATTCTGTAAAAACTAGTGACACTGGTGTGAAGAAGTATACTGCAAAGGCAACTTTGAAAAACCCAGTTACAGGTGAAGTACAGACATATGATGGTAGCTTTGAGTATGAAGTAGGTCGTCGTTCTGCATCTATTCAGCTGGACAAAATGAATGTTTTCTATTTGGGTGTGGATAATCCAATTTCAGTTTCTGCCGCTGGTGTATCCAGTAATGCTCTTAGAGTAACAGGATCCGGAGCAGGTATTAGACTGACACCTAATGGTGCAAACAAATATATCGTTAATGTTTCACAGCCGGGTGAAGCAACTATTACACTTTCTGCTGAAGGACTTACATCAAGTACTTTTAACTATCGTGTAAAACGTATTCCGGATCCAGTAGCTAAAATCGGACGTTTGGCCGGTGGTTCAATGAGTGCCGGTGAATTCAAGGTTCAGCCGGGTATTATACCTACGCTGGAAGGATTTGAATTTGAAGCTAAGTGTACTATTGAGTCATACAGAATTATCAGGATCAGAAGAGGGGAGGACCCAAGAGTTGCAAATAATAGTGGTGGAGGATTTAATGGTGAAGCAGCCAGATTAATTCAGGATGCTGGCCCGGGCGATAACTACATCATTACAGATGTGAAAGGTAAATGCCCGGGAGATGCAGCTTCAAGACCATTGAACTCTCTGGCATTCCAGATTAGATAAATAAAATTAAATTTTCAGGATATGAAATTAGTAAAGATTTGGTGTTTGGCAGTACTGTTTATTTCAGTAGGTACTGTTCAGGTATCAGCACAAGTCCCGGAAGATATTATCAGGGAATCAAGTGATCCGGATGATATATTTTTGGACGATGAAGATTCAGCTCCGATTGATGATGTCATCGAGAAGAGATTGTTGCAGGAACGATTGATTCTTGCTTATGATTTTCCTCGTGAACATGATATTTTTTGGGAGAGGAGAGTGTGGAGAGTGATTGATGTGCGCGAGAAATTAAATCAAACTTTTGTCTATCCTGAAGCACCATTTTTTAATGTAATTACTGAAGCCATCGCTTCCGGAAAGCTGAGAGCATTTGATGATGAACAATTTAAAGTGAGATTATCTCCTGCAGAATTAGATGCCCGTTTTGTGAAAAGTGATACTATTACTGTTCCTCTATTGGATGATCCGGACAACTATGAGCTGAAAATTATTTCAGACACAGTTGCCAGGTACACCAATATTACTCAGTTTAGAGTGAAGGAAGTATGGTATTTCGATTCGGAAGCATCTGAATTGCGTGTGAGAATTTTAGGGATAGCACCTTTGTACACGGAGACTATATTTGATGATTTTGGAAATGCAACAGAAATTCCTCCAAGAGCGCTATTCTGGTTGTATTACCCGGATTGCAGAGAAGCTTTCTCCCGTTCATTGGCATTTAACCCATTGAATGATGCAAGCCCTCTGAGTTGGGATGATGTATTCCAAATGCGCAGATTTGCCAGCTTTATCATTAAGTCCAGTAACGTTCAGAATTTCAGGTTAGTGGATTATCCATCTTTGAAAGAAAATGGAGTTAATCTTCTGTTGGAATCTGAAAAAATCAAACAAGAAATTTTCAACTTTGAACACGATCTTTGGTCGTACTAAGAATTGATAAATTCTAATTATACAAAAGCCGGTTATTCTTCTTTGAATGACCGGCTTTTTTGTTTGACTGTATTGCTTCCCTAATTTCGAATGTAGATGCAGAATTTAGTTTTGCTATATGGCTGTTCCAAATCTCCTTTAGAACACTTTTTCAGAATGTTGATTTTCTATCTTTCATGTAAAAAATCAACTGCGATATGGCTGTTCCAAATCTGATCCCCAAAGCTTTGGGGACTGAAATCTGAAATCTGAAAGCTGAAAACTGAAATCCGGCCCGCTGTGTTAACTCGCATCGAATGACAGCATCAGTCGCTACAGGGACAGGAATCTCCTATATAACACTTTTGCAGAACGCTGATATTCAATAATTTAAAAATTCTAAACTCTGCCTTCTAAATTCTAAATTCTAAATTTCAGGCCCTGCCGTGTTATCTTGATGGAATGGTCCCCAAAGCTTTGGGGACGGGGACTGAAAACTGAAATCAGGCTCCGCCAGATTATCCTGCACCGAAAGGCAACCCTCAGGGTTGCGGGGACTTTCGACCTGCCCATTCCAGCCAAATCCCCCCAAAAACTATGATATACGTGAATGCCACAATTATTAAGTTTTCCTTCACTGGTAGCGTGCTATACGCGAGGTAAGAGGCAAAAATGAGATATGACCAAAGTACCATACTCCAGCGCGCATTCAAATAAGCAAATGGTAGCAAAATACTCAAATACCAGGGATGCACCGTGGTCGCAAACAAAAGATAGATAATGCTAATTATCAGTATGGAGTCCATCAATTGTCCGGCATCTGTGACCCTCCTTTTTATATATAACCATATGCAAATTCCCAGCATAAGTATTGTGCACAGTGGCCCTGTTATGTGGATAGGATTATACCCATACCACCAGCTTCCTATTGCTCTGAATAAATAATATATGGAAGCATTAAATTCGAAAGTTCTGAAATATAAGTCCAGGCTAGTTTTGAAATGGATAAAATATTGTACCTGAATGAAAAGAGGAGTAGCACCTATTATTCCTGTAATAACAAATGCTGCAATCCATTTTGTTTTTTCAGGCTTTGACTTTAAATATTTCACAAAAAAGGGAGCAAAAAGTAAAGGCCATAATTTGACTAAGACAGCCGAAGCAAGTAAAATTCCACTCAGATAGTGTTTTTTCATTTTTAGAAAGAAGACACTGCCTAAAATTAAAGTGGCAGCAAGTGATTCAATATGCCCGCTAAAATTCCACTCCAGAATCAACAATGGATTTAACCACAATGCCCAAAACCATTTCTGATCAGCTTTTTGAATTTGAAATAATTGATAGACGAAAAACCAGCCCATCAATTCTACTATCAGGAGCAAAGATTTCAAACCCGCTATAGCCGCTGAAATACCCCAGAGGGATGCGATCCAGCCACCAAAAGTGAAGAATGCCTGCGCCACCGGAGGGTAGACAGAGTAATAAGAAGGTGAATTTAAAAGTGGGTAAATTGAACGGAGCACAGGATACTCCTGAAATGAATAAACATTGGTACATTCATCCGGTGTGAATGCATAAGGACTGATTCCGGCCTGACTGAGATATCCATCCCAAATATACCTGTAAATATCTTCCGAAAGTGTTGGGAAAGCACTCAGCGCCAATAGCCGGATAACAAGCCCGGTGCCAATCAACAGCCCAAAATTGACTTGAGCCCCCCATTTGGTAAATGGATATAAATGAAAAAGGAAGGCCAGTGAAAATAACGAAAAATATAAGATAAAATCGGCTCTTTCAAGTCCCCAAAACATAATAGAATACATCAGAACTAATAGTCCTGCCCAAACAAAATACTTTAGATTAATAGCGGCGGAAGGCATCTTTGAGTGTGTAGTATATGATTCCAATATACCCTAAAAATAGCATGAGATGAAAATAAATAAAATGGTAGACTCCGATTGAAATGTGATGGATCATGGAAATCACTAATATCCCGGCAATGATCAACTCGATGAAAAGTATATTTCTATCAGTTCCCTGCAAATAGGATGGCTGTTTGATTCGATCTTCTTTTTTCATGATATTGAATTTTGGTGTGCGGATAAAACCTGATTTTTTTCCTATATAACCAAGCCACACTGCACGTGCATTGTGATAGGATAGTCCAGAAGACAATGCGAGAAAACTAAGAAAATAAGGAAGGAATGCGAATACTTTCAGGATAGGGTTTTTTGTCTTTAGCAGCTGAACATTGCAGGAATAATAAACATAGAATAAGCTTATTAACCCCAATGGGAGCAATGCCATAATTTTGACAGATACTCCAAGAAATCCGATAGCACTGGCCATAAATAAACTGCTCAGGAAACAAGTCATCAATATCAAAAAAACTGAGCTGTTTAAAAGATGAATGACAGCATGCATTTTGATTGTAAAAGGAAAGTTTGAACTAAATATTTTAGGTAGTATTTTTTTTGCTGTTTCTACCCCACCTTTCATCCATCTGAATTGTTGAGCTTTTAATCCATTCATTTCTACCGGCAATTCAGAGGGAGTTCCAATGCTCATTAAATACTGAATTTCCCAACCTTTTATCTGTGCACGGTAACTCAGATCCAAATCCTCTGTCAATGTATCATCTTGCCAATTTCCGGCCTCCAGGATCGTCTTTTTACGCCATACTCCACCTGTACCATTAAATTGCAGAAAAAGCCCAGCAGATTGCCTGCCTGATTGTTCTGCCATGAAATGGACATTGAGCTGCAATGCCTGCATCATGGTCATCCATGAGTAGTCTGCATTGATATGTTCCCATCTTGTCTGAACAACTCCGGTGTTAGGATCAGAAAAGTAAGGAATTGTCTGTTTTAGAAAATCAGGGAGGGGGAGGAAGTCTGCGTCGAATATCGCAATCAATTCTCCTTTTGCACTCTCCAGTCCAGCCTTTAATGCTCCGGCTTTATATCCGCTTCTCTGCATGCGTTGCAAATGTGAGAATTGGATTCCCTTATTGTTATACTGTATAAGTTTTTGCCGGATCAAGTCTGAAGTCTTATCTGTTGAATCATCCAAAATCTGAATTTCCAATTTTTCTAAAGGATAATCCAGCAATACGATATTGTCAATCAGCCTTTCGATCACATATTTTTCATTATACACCGGCAATTGCACCGTAACAAAGGGCCATTCTGTTAGCGGTAATTTTGTTTTTTGGATTTTTTTGTTTCGGGCTTTAAAGAATAGCCAGAGCTGAATGAAGCAATAAATGTTGATCAGTATGACTGAAGTCAGGTAAACAACAATTACCAGCCATGAAAAAAGTCCAGAAATGATGTCCGGTATAGCTGACATTAGAAGGAATACTTGAAAATTGTCCACAATATCTTATAACCAGCTTTTAGAGTACCGCTTATTGTGCCTGATATTTTTGAAATACCTACCCTTTTTCTATAAGGAACCTGAACTTCAGTAAATGGAATCTTCATTTTAGCTGCCTTTATTTGCATTTCTACAGTCCATCCATATGTCCGGTCCTGCATTTTCATTTTTTGAAGAACTGTATATCGGATAGCTCTGAATGGTCCCAGATCATTAAATTTATAACCCCAAATGATTTTAATTAATTTAGTTGCCAGCCAATTCCCTGCAATCTGGGGAAATGTCATAGATCCGCTTTCTCTCAAATTTGAAGCCCTGTTTCCGATAACAAAATCAACTTTATCACTGAATATTGCATCCAGCATTGGCAGAATATATTCAGGATAGTCAGAGTAATCAGCATCCAGAAAAACCACTATTTCAACTTCATTTTTACTGAGATATGATATTCCCTTTAAGCATGCATTTCCATAGCCCTGTTCCGGTTGATCCAGAACGATGGCACCGCATTGTTTGGCAACTTCAGCAGTATCATCTTTGCTATTATTATTGACTACAATTAAATGATCCACTATTCCGGAAGGAATGTCGTTAATTACTTTTGAAATGCTGTTTTCTTCGTTGTAAGCAGGAATAATGACCGCTATCCGATTATTTTTATACATTGATATTGCTTGAAAAATATGGCTTCAAATGGCCATGTAGCTTGTAGGAATGTACGGGGATAGTCACTTTTAACTTCATAATTGAATGCAAAGGAAACAAGTTTTTTGATAATTCGTTATCAAATACCCGGCATTTAAAGGGCATGACTTGCCTGATAATGCTATTTTTGGGCTCATTTTATAGATTGAAAGATAGTCAATGACAAAATATACGGTTTTATATATACTGTTGGGTTTGTATCTGGTGATGAGCGCTTGCAGGAAAGACAACTTTTTGACTGACCCGGCTGCCATGCTGGAATTTTCCACAGATACCCTGAGATTTGATACAGTTTTTACTACAAAAGGTTCAGCGACAAGGATTTTAAAAGTATATAACAGACATTCGCAACCCATCAAGATCAACAGTATCCGTCTTTCGCAGGGAAATAATGCAACATTCAGACTAAATGTAGACGGAGTTGCAGGAAATGACCAGTCTGAAATTCAGATAGCAGCTGATGACAGTCTCTATATTTTTGCTGAAGTAACTATTGACCCTGATCAGCCTTTGTCAGTGAGTCCATATGTAATCGAAAATCAAATATTATTCAACCTGAATGGAAATGAGCAAAAAGTGCTGATGCAAGCCTGGGGTCAGAATGCAAATTATATTCCCAACAGTACAGCACAGGGGCAGCAATCACTGCTTTCATGCGATCTAAATCAGGTGATATGGAATGATCCTAAGCCTTATGTCATTTATGGCGTAGTGTTTATTGATAGTTGCACCCTGGTAATTCCGGCCGGGACTAAGCTTTATTTTCATGGTGGTATTGCCAGACCAGAACCAGAGGTTATTTATAATGATGGTATTTTGTTCACATTGCCAGCAGGTAAAATCAGGATGGAAGGAACTGTAGAATCACCGGTTTTAATACAAGGTGATCGCCTGGAGCCTGAGTTCAAAGATGTGCCCGGTCAATGGTCAGGTATCAGACTTGGAAAGGACAGCAAGGGGCCGCATATTTTCACTAATGTTATTATCAGAAATCCTATACTGGGTATTTATGCTGATTCGGCAAGTCATGTAATCCTGGACAAAGTGCAGGTACACAACAGCTCTTCGGCGGGTATTGCGGGTGTCCGGGCAAGAATTGATGCTACTAATTGTTTATTTGCTAACTGCTATGGAGGAGGCGCAGCACTGGTGTATGGAGGGAATTATAATTTTACGTATTGCACATTCGCCAATATTGGCATAGTAAAAGAAGGGATCAGTGCTCAGAATTTTATTTGTTACGACCCGCCGGTTTGCTCAGTTGGTGACATTTTTCCCATTACATTAAATGTCACTAACTCAATCCTTCAGGGAGCAGGAAAGGATGTGGTATCCCTTGTAGATGCCAGACCTGAGCAACCCACATTCTTTCAATATCAATTCAGCCATACGCTCGTAAGAGTAGAAGAGTTATTGAAAAATACCAGATTTGCAGATTTCAATGATAAATGTATTAATTGTGTTCCTGTGTTAAGAACTGATACACTTTTTTTAAATGCTGCCATGCAGGATTACAGTCTGGATACTATGTCATTGGCCAGGGGTAAAGCATTGTTTCTGAATAACATTCTCACAGATATCAAAGGTATTCAGCGCAAGCAGGTGCCCGATGCAGGATGTTACGAATTTGTAGATTGAGATTCACTTTTTGAATGTGAAAAATCAACTCTTGTCAAAATAAGCAACCCTATGACAAAGAATAATGCAAGCACCAATGTACTGGTGCGCATACTGTTTGTAAGCTGAGAAACCAGTCCAAAACAAAATGTCCCCAATACCACACCCATTTTTTCCAGCACGTCATAAAAACTGAAATAAGAAGTACTCTCCTTCGAATGGCCGGAAATCAACTTGGCATAAGACGATCGTGATAATGATTGAATTCCTCCCAGCACGAGCCCTACCAAACCGGCAACCAAATAGAAATTAATCTTTGTGTTTACAGAATAAGCAAGTAAACACACAACAACCCATAGAATAAGTTGCGTAATCAGTGAAAATTTGTTCCCTTTCCAACCTGATAAAAGTGCAAATAAATAAGCACCAACCACCGCTACCAGCTGAATGATTAGAATCAGCAAAATTAATTCAGAAGTTTCAAATGCCATCTCTGTTTCTGCAAAAGTGGCAGCGAGCATAATAGTTGTTTGAACACCCAAACTATAGCAGAAAAAGGCAATCAAAAAGGTCCGGACATTGGCAAGTTTTTTCAACTCTCTCCATACCTTGATGATTTTCAGATAGCCCATTTTAAGAGCTTTTGGTGTAAAATGAGTCTTTTTATCCTGAGGTAAATATTTGAATGGAATTTGAGCTAATGCCATCCACCATATGCCTACCAGTAAAAAACCAAACCTGGTTACCAGACCTGCATCTTCCAACCCTACCCACTGAGGGTTTATGATGGCGGCTAAAATTAAAACAAGCAAAATAACACTCCCTACATATCCAAAAGCAAAGCCTTTTGCACTCAAACGATCATACTCTTCTTCCCGGGATATTAATGGAAGGTATGAGTTGTAAAATACAAGGCCTCCCGTAAATCCAATTACTGACAAAATGAAAGCAAATACTCCCACATACAAGGTAGCCATGCCTTCAAAAAAGAATAAGAACATGCAGGAAATGCTTCCTAAATAGGTGAAAAATTTCATGAAAGCTTTTCTCCGGCCACCATAATCTGCTATTCCTGACAATAATGGCGATAAGGCCGCCATAATTAGAAATGCAGCAGAAATACAAAAGGCATACAAAGTGGAATTGTACATCGATATGCCTGCAAAACTGAGAGTCTCATCCGTTACATTTAGAAAATATGCCGGGAAAATTGCTGCTGTTATGACTAGTGCATGCACTGAATTGGCGCTGTCAAATATAGCCCACGCATTGTGAACGCGTCTTTTACTATATGCCGGAGCAAGGAGAATTTCAGACATTGAGGAGTATTTGGCTTAAAGATGATAATTCCAAATTGCAGGTGCAAGATTTATTTTTTATTTTGTTCTGGTAAAAGTAAACTTTGAATTATGAGATATCTCGATCCGAAAAATGATATCACATTCAAAAGAGTATTTGGAGAGCACCCTAATTTGCTCAGGAGCTTTTTAAATAGCATTATGCCATTTGATGATGGCGTGTGGATTGATGAACTTGAATATTTGCCTTTAGAACTGCTGCCGGAAAGTATCCTGCAAAAGCAAACCATTGTCGATGTCAGATGTATTGATAATCATAAAAGGCAGTTCATTGTTGAAATGCAAATGATTTTCACGCAGGCTTTTTTCAGCAGAGTTCTTTTTAATGCAGCTAAAATATTTTCAAGACAATTATCCCGTGGTGAAAAGTATTTGAAACTTTCTCCCGTATATTCACTCAATATTGTGAATGATGATATGGGATTTCAGTCTCCGGGATACTTTCACCATTATCAAATTTTGGATGTGCAATTTCCTCAAAGGAAACTAAATGGAATCGAATATGTGTTTATAGAAATACCAAAATTTAAGGCTGCAAATCTGACTGAAAAGAAAATTGGTGTACTTTGGTTAAAATATTTAGCAATGATAGAAAATAAAAAATACCCCATACCTGAAGAAATGATGCAGGTACCTGAAATTGCTAAAGCAATTCAATTATTGGAAGAAAGCTCATACACAGTGGAAGAACTTGAGAAATATGACAAATATTGGGATGTTGTACGTACTCAGGCATCCATGTTGCATGATGCAGAGGCAAAAGGTTTGGAAACCGGAAAGCAAATCGGAAAGGAAATCGGCATGGAAATAGGAGTAGAAAATACAACAGTGAATGTCATTGTGAGGTGCTACAATCAAGGTCTTAGCTTAAGTCTGATGGAAGCAATCAGTGGAAGGTCTCAGGATGAGATATTGTCTGTTCTTGAATCTGAAGTCCCAAATTTTGACCGGCAATCATTTCTAAAAGTATAGAAACTAACTTTTCATTTATTGCAGAGTCCCCAATACGATTATTCTAATCTTTTTTTATCCGGCATGCTGGTCATTCAGGGATTTCCATCCTGGACTTAAAGCCTTTATTTTACAAATATTCAGTAGCTTTCAGGCTTTTCAATGAATAATCGTTAATTCCTGACTCATATGAATATTGTTGTTCTGTCACGCAATCCGCATTTATATTCTACTCAAAGCATCGTTACCGCCTGCAGGCAGAGGAAACATCAGGTGATGGTACTGGATCATCAAAAGTTTGATTTGATGGCTGATAGCCAGGGTATGACCATGCTCTATAATGGAATCAAGCTGGATCATGTGGATGCCATCATTCCCAGAATTGGAGCAACAGCAACTGTGTATGGAGCTGCTGTGATTCGTCAGTTTGAATTAAATGGAGTTTTTTCAGCGACAGGTTCTGAAGCATTAGTAAAAGCAAGGGATAAATTCAGATGTATTCAGCATTTGTCTGCAGCAGGAATTCCGGTGCCTAAAACCATCATGGCAAACAAAATTGGTTTTCAGGCAAAAAGTCTTGAGAAATATCTGGAGCTTCCCATAGTTGTCAAATTGAAAGAAAGTACTCATGGACTCGGCGTAATTCTTTCTGATAGCTATAACAATGCCTGGTCAACGCTGGAAGCATTTCATCAATTGGATCAGGATACTCTGTTGCAGGAATTTATTAAAGAAGCAAAAGGCGCAGATATCCGGGCTTTTGTAGTGGATGGTAAAGTAGTCGGATCCATGAAACGACAAGCTGTCGAAGGAGATTTCAGATCAAATCTGCATAGAGGTGGAAGTGCAGCCATTGAAAAATTAAACGCGGAAGAAGAGAAAATTGCTCTGGCAGCCGCCGAAGTACTGGGCCTTCATGTTGCAGGTGTGGATCTTCTGAGGTCTGAAAGAGGACCCCTGGTTTTGGAAGTAAATGCCTCCCCCGGCTTGGAAGGTATTGAAACCACTACTAAGGTCGATATCGCAGGTAGTATTATCCAATTTGTCGAACGAAGCCTTGCTGCGAAAAAGTCTGGTCTTTAAACAGAATCAAACTGCAGCATGCTATTTAATCGCATCAACAAAGCAAATAATGAAATCAACAGTAATAAATGAAGATTATTTAAATCCGGAAAGAAAGCCCTACATCCAGATGGGGACTATCCAAATACAACCCGGAGAATATCAGACGGTTACATTTTTAGTCGGTAAATTGCCAATTGGCCAAAAGGTTGGTATTAAAATACATATTTTTCATTCTCCCAATCCCGGACCAAGAATTTTACTTTTAGCAGGAGTCCATGGAGACGAAATCAATGGAGTATTCACTTTGAAAAATATTCTGGAAAGCGGGATGCTTCATCAGCTTAAACGAGGTTCTGTTATCGTTGTTCCTCTGCTGAATGTTTATAGTTTTTTGAATTTTTCCAGAGACCTGCCCGATGGGAAAGATGTCAACCGTAGTTTTCCCGGCAATGCCAGGGGCTCGCTGGCTTCCAGAATGGCAAGCGTAGTTTCAAAAAGAATCCTGCCTGAAATTGACTTTGGTATAGATTTCCATACCGGCTCTTCATTAAGATACAATTACCCCCAAATCAGATTTACAAAATCAGACCAGCAAAGTAAATTGCTCGCTGATATTTTCAATGCTCCTGTTCAATTTCCAATGGCAACCATATCAAGTTCGCTCAGAAAAACTGCCCGCTTAATGCATAAACCGATTTTAGTGTTTGAAGGTGGTGAATCCATGAGATTGGATGAATATTCGAACAAGGTTGCTGCCACAGGAATTTGCAATATTCTGTCTCATTTTGAAATGATTCAGGATGAACCACGCAAGTCTGAGCATCTTGATTTCGGCCATACTATGTGGATCAGAGCTACCTCAGCAGGTATTTTTACATCTTTGCGCAGTTCAGGAGAACATGTCACTAAATCTGAAATAATCGGCAGTATATCTGACCCATTTGGAGAGCAAATAAGTTCAATAATTGCATCTAAAAGTGGTTTTCTGATTGGGCACAATCAGGCAGCTGTAGTGAATCATGGAGATGCATTATATCACCTTGCTTTCAATAAATAGGGGGATACTTATACTACCAATGCCCCGGACCAACACATAAATTTGTTTGTTTTGAAGTTTGGAACTCCTGCTTCATTCCGGCCTATTCATTTTTATGTACCTTTGTCATATTCAAAATATTAGACATATGAATTCCTTCTGTAATTCAATATATTTCTTTCTGATTGTTTCCATTTTCGTATTTACGCCGGTTTTGCATGCTCAGAAAACCCTGGATCAGAAAATCGCTGCCATTATGAATGATTCCGTCCTTCGGGGCGCTTCTGTGGGATTGTATGTGGCAAATGTGCAGACGGGCAAGAGAGTAACTTCATTTGATGAGGATCGGATTCTGATCCCGGCCTCCACTTTTAAGGTTTTAACCACAGCAGCTGCACTTGAGCATCTGGGTCCTGATTTTAAGTTCAAGACTGAACTGATCATACAGGGAAAGATAGAAAATGGCATTTTGAAAGGAAATGTTATACTGAAAGGATATGGTGACCCCAGCCTTGGGTCAAAATTTTTCAAAGAAAATCCTTCCTTGATGGATCTTCAAAATCAATGGGTAGAAGCGCTTAAAAGTAAGGGCATACGCAGCGTTGAAGGCAATGTCATTGTGGATGGATCTTATTTTGGCCTTGCCCCTGAACAACCTACCTGGTCATGGATGGATTTAGGGAATTATTACGCTTCAGGTTCCTGGGGATTCAATATCAATGACAATCTTTATGAGGTCTCCTTAAAACAAAGTAGTATCCTTCAGGAAGTTCCATCCATAATAAAGATCGAGCCATCCGTACCTGATCTGTTATTGATGAATGAAATCATTACTGCTGCTGCTGGAACTGGTGATAATGCATATTTTTATGGTGGCCCTTTTCAAAACGAGAGGTATATCAGAGGTACCATTCCTGCAGGCAAAGGAATTTTTACAATCAAAGGAAGTCTTCCTGATCCTGAGTATTTTATGGCTTTTCATTTTCATAAAACATTAATAGAAAAAGGAATTCAGGTATCAGGCCGGGCATTGACTCACAGAGATCCGGGTGCTGAAAGTACGGATATTTCAACAGTTTTAACAGTTGTGGAATCACCACCTCTTTACAGGTTGGTTGAAGTAGCTAACAAAGAATCAAATAATCTCATTTGCGAAGCTTTATTGAAGCAATTGGCTGTCCAGTTGAAAGGAGGAAAATATCTGTATCAGGGCACTGATGTAATCAAAGAATGGCTCAGAAAATTAGGTATTTCTGACAAAGATTTTTTCATTGAAGATGGATCTGGTCTTTCATCCAGAAATGGAGTTTCCACAAAAGCGATGACTGAAGTAATGCTGGCGCTGCGTAAGAAGTCATATTTTTCTCATATGGAAAAGTCTCTGGCGCAAGCAGGCAAAGAGGGAACACTACGAAGCACTTTTTTATCATTACCTTCTAAAGCCCGCTTGATGGCAAAAAGTGGATCACTTGGCAGGGTTCGCTGCTATACCGGATATTTGCTCACTCAGTCAGGCAGGGAACTCACGTTTACCATCATGTTTAATCAGTTTTCCTGTACCTCTGCTGAGGCCAGAAAGAAAATTGAGGCAATTGTATATGAGCTCGCATTACTCTAAGTATATTTGAGTTTCCATTTGTTATCATGAAATTACTGAACTTCATTTTCATCTTAATTCTAACAGGATCCATCGGTCTGATGAGTTGCAATACTTCTCAGAATGGATCGTCTTTGCCTGAAGAGGTATATGATATGTCAGAAAATGAAACAAATGAAACGGATAGTTTTGACATGCTTATTTCTGATTACGAAAATGAAGATCGTGTTATCTGGCAAAAGCCGGGAGTAGTAATTGACCTTCTGGGCGATCTGTCGGATAAAACTGTTGCAGATCTCGGTGCCGGGTCCGGATACTTCTCATTCCGTCTGCTACCTATTGCTAAAAAGGTCCTCGCGCTTGACATCGATCCAAGAGCTATTTCCTACATGGACAGCATCAAAGCTACGCTCCCGGAGGATCTGTCTTCAAAACTTGAATTAAGACTGGTTGGAACTGAAAATGCAGGTATGAAAACTGCCGAAGCGGATGCTGTTTTACTTGTAAATACATACATGTATTTAGGAGAAAGAGTGTCCTATCTGAAAAAATTGAGAGAGATGATCAAGCCGGGAGGTCAAATAATTATCATCGATTTTAAAAAGAAATCAATGCCTATCGGTCCTCCTTTGGAAGAAAAGGTGGATCTCTCCATTGTTGAATCGGAACTAAAAGCAGCAGGGTTTAAAATATTTTCCTCCAACGACACTACGCTCGATTATCAATATATCATAAAAGCTACCCGCTGATTATTTATTGATTATTCCCTGACGATTTTCTTAGAATATTTCTTTCGAAGATTTCTGTGTTACCAGCTGGTAACGGAGTATCATTTTTATGCATAAAATTTGCAAAAAAATATGCAATGATTTAAACATTACAAAATAATATAATATATTTGTACCATGTTATCACGTCTGTTCAAATAGTATTAAATTGTAATGTATTGAAAAGACTGGCTATTTTTGCTTCCGGGTCTGGTTCCAACGCAGTGAAAATCATCGATTATTTTGCTGATTCTGCTGAAGGAAAAGTGGTGGTTGTGTTCTGTAATAATCCGAAAGCGGGTATCATAGAAAAAGCCGCTGAAAGGAATATCCCGGTGGTGATTTTTGACAGAGCGACATTCAGATCAGATAGCTTTGCTGAGCAGATAGCGGCATATGAAATTGACTGGATTGTATTAGCCGGATTTTTATGGTTAATGCCAGTGAGCATCATTGAAAAATTTGCAAACAGGATAGTCAATATTCACCCCGCCCTGCTTCCGGATTATGGAGGGAAAGGCATGTATGGAATGAATGTACATGAAGCTGTTTGGAGAGATAAGATGACAGAAACCGGTATTACCATTCATTATGTGAATGATCATTATGATAGTGGAGATATCATTTTTCAAGCCTCTTGTCCTGTTTTACCTGATGACAAGCCGCAGGATATTCAGGCGAAAGTCCTGCAATTGGAACATAAGTATTTTGCAACTATAGTTGAAGCGTTATTAAGGTCGGATAAAAATTAAAACTACAATGTCATGAAAACAATTTTCACTTGTGCATTTTGTATTTCTCTGTTTTGCAATGCAATAGGTCAGGAGATGGCGTCACTTACGGTGCCTTATAAAACATCTGTACTCGCCGGAGAGATTACATCGAATAAGCCCGCAGGCACTAAGGCTGTGAATCACACTGAAGCATTTTCTTACAGGGTTGGCGAACAAGATTTGTGTACAGTTGCTCCAAGATTGAGTGGAGATGTGTACAGAATTCAATTGGACGTAAATAGAGGATATTCTGAAGAGGTGCCTGTCGTAGAATCGCTAAGCCGTTTCGGAGACATTTATACTGAGTACTTGTTGAATAAATCCCTCACAAGACTCCTTATGGGCAATTTTGTGAGTTTTGAGGCAGCATCTTCTACATTAGAGCTTTGCTGGAAGCAAGGTTTTGAGCACGCATTTGTTGTGAAGTATACAGACGGATTCAGAGTGGAGGAATAAGAGGTATCTTAACGTGAGTTTGACGAAATATTTGACTAAAGCTAAATGTGATAATCTATTACCCCGAAGTGGGTAACATATGAATAACCCGGGGTAAAACCCCGGGTAGAGAAGAACACAGAATTGTTTTGGCGTTATTTTTGCCTAAAAAAAGCAAAAATCATGACAAAACAAAATCTGACAAACTTCTATCGAACTCACGTTATCTTAAGAAGATTCCCCCATCTTTCATTGAACCCATTGATCCCCTGCAGACCTCCAGAGTGAATCAGGAGGACCTTGTCATTTTTATTAAAGTGGCCTTTGTTTGCCAGGTCCGCAGCAGCAATAAACATTTTTCCAGTGTACACCGGGTCAAGAGGGATTCCATAGATTTCATAGAAAGTATTGATCCATTGTACAAGTGATTCATTGTATTTAGCATATCCTCCCATATGATATTCATGATGAATGGTAGATGGAGCTTGGTTAGCTTTTTTCGCGAAGTTCAGCAACTCAGCAATCTTGTTGTCCAGACTTTTGTTTTTTAGCACGTTGATGACATGTACATGTGTCTTTTCTGATGAAGCATTAATCCAGCCAGCCGCTGTTCCTCCTGTGCCGGCAGCCAAAACAATATGATCAGGTGGACTGGAATGAAATTCATTTTTTACAATACCTGCTATACTTTCAAATCCTGCAAATAAAAACGCTGATGTACCTCCTTCAGGTATTATATAGGAACCCGGGAATTTTATTTGTAAGGCAGTAAAATCAGCATTCTGGGTCCATCCCCGATAGGTGGAGCGATCCACATATAGAATATTGGCCCCCATTTCTTTCAGAAATCTAAGTGTATATCCCGGTTTCGCAGGTTCTTCTCCCCGCACAATTGCTGTAAATATAATGGTTTTTTCCTGACAAATGGCCGCTAAAGCATGCAGATGGTTGGAATAAGAACCTCCAAATGACAGGATTTCGTTCTTTCCTGAGCTGGTAAAATCAGCCATCGTTCCTTCCAGCTTCCACAGCTTATTCCCAATGCCATAAGGATGATTTAAATATCCCGGCAGCAAATACCATTCACAAGTATCAGGAAGTAAGACTGAAGGAGTTAATCTGAGGATTTTCATCAATGACTGGGATTGAAAATTGCAAGGTAGTGTCTTCGCAGAATGAAAATCTATAGAACTTGAATTTCGGAATCTGCACACTCAAACTTTGATCCCACACCCCGCTTAAACGGCTATTCAACTGGCTGTTTTAAAATCTGAAATCTGACACCTAAAATCTACTATATAACACTTTTGCAGAACGCTGATCTTCAATGTCTTATAAACAAGCGAAATTTAAGCATTTTGCATTTTTATTTATAAAAACTCGACGTCTTATGGCTGTTTCAAATCTGATCACCAAAGCTTTGGGGACTGAAATCTGAAAGCTGAAACCTGAAATTCAGGCCCCGCTGTGTTATCCTTCATCGAATAGCTACATTCTTGTCGCGGGGACTGAGATCTGAAATCTGGATTTAAGGTTTTAAAACAATAAGTCTCTTCGTAGTTATTGTCCTTCCTTTGTCATTGATCAAAGCGTAAAGATAAGTTCCACGCTTAAAGCTATCCAGCTCTACACGGACGGTTCGGCTGCCATTGATATAATATTTTTCTGACCAGACACTTTGACCCAGAATATTTATGATTTTTACTGTATAGTTTCCAGGGGATAAGCCAACCAAATCAAATCTTACTGAACCGATAGCAGGGTTAGGATATGCGTGAATATTACCTGTTTTAGTTGTTGGCTTTGTATATGCTGATGAAATTACATTGCTGTCTGCCTTGAATACAACACCTGTTGCCTGATTGCTTTGAGGACTTGCAACACTTACAGTCGCAATAGCCTCTTTTGCTACATTACTCCAAAACTCATAAACCAATGTAGTATCCAGACCTGTAAGACCGGGAATTGGAAAAGCAGAGGTAACATCAATCCATACCGGAAGAGCATTGGATTTGATTTCCAATTTTCTGTTGGCAAATGTGGTTTTTTTCTGGCGAAGTACATCATATGTACCTCCCGGAATTGTCAGTTTTCCCCAGGCATCAACGTTTGTTTCTATGTCAAATGTTGCTGAAATCCGAATGGAATCAGGTCTGATTGGCAGTTGATTGAGAATACTATCAGGAATAATAGACGAAGAAAAAGGAATATTGATGGATGTGTTTGTATTCAATTGATCTCCATAGCTCATAGGCGTTTGTTTATCCACCTGTGGAGGCGTATATTTTGCCAGAATATTAATTCCAAGACCTCCCGGCGCCTCTCCTGTAAATCCAAGCTGCAGGGTTTGATTATTTGTATTGCGAAAATAAAATTCCGCATTGTCAGTTTGCTTAATCAGGTAAGTTGCAGCAGGAAACTGCCCGGATGACATGCCTTCATTAGGATTCAAAAGCACTGTCTCATTTACAAATGGAGCTACAAGATTACTGTAATCCCAATTCTGATTTGCTCCGGGATTAGTAATCGAAATATTGGAAGGGAGATTGTCTGTTGCTGTGCGCAAAGTGTCCCCTACCTTCGGAATCGTGATATTCTGAACAGTTATCTGACTGAAGATCGGGGAGTAGGTCAGCACTATCAAAAATAAAATGTAAAGGTTTGATCGCATAGCTTTTGATAATTGATTTTCAGAATCAGAGACAAATATAACTAATAGACGTAAATTCGAGGTGAGTGGTTTCGGGAATGAAGGGAATTAATACATAATTGTGAAATAGTGCGAAAATTAAAGTTGGATAAAGAGAGTAAAACGTTGCTCAGGAAGTAGAATTTGCAGATCATTGAAGGAAAATATAATTCAATTTGCATTAACAATAATAATTCTCATAAAAGTAAGTTTATTTACGGAAAGTAGCTGGTAAATTTGTAAAAATATAAAATTGGCACAGATATTGATAATTCAAGAACTTCGATTCAAATGACAATTTTATATTTAACCAACACTTTATTATGACTTTCAACTCTTCAATTATTCTAAGTGATTTTGGATTCAAAATCCATTCTAATAAGAACACAGGTATATTGTTCTTATTCTTTTTGCTTGTAGGCATTAGCTCTTGTAAAAAAGATAGCTATGTAGATTCTGAAGCAGAAAATATTCAGCCAACATATATTAGTGGGGGTAAAATCAGTAAAGAGGATGCTATGAAATATTATTCAAACTTCACGAAAAGAAATAACTCTGGCAGCTTTAACAATACGCCTAAAATAATAAACCTGCGTAACATAGAATTATTTTGGGATGCATCACAAACTACGCTATACAAATCACAGTTGGATCTTCTTTTGGTTCCTGTGAGGTTAAGTTCTGGATTATCGATGCAAATGGGTAGAGAAATTCTCTTCGTTTTCTATGCTGATAGTAATAATATCGTTCGACATAGAATTTTTATTATCTCAGCAACTGATGCTTATCTAGATTCTGAGCCTCTTAATTTTGGACAAACATTCACCGGAGTTGTTATACAGTTGGATTCATTAGGTGCAGTTCTTCCTTCGTATTTCATTAGAGATGGAATATTAGAAAGCAATATCCGTCCAAAAACAGAATTGACATCAAGAAATTATTGGGATTGTGTTGTAGTAGGAGAAGGATTAGAAGCTGTACCAGCAACTTGGGATGCGCTGAATGGTAATGGGTGTGATGTAAGTTGTCAAGAATGGCTTGAGTATTTGCATTGTGTTGGTATGGGAAATAGTAATGGAGGTGGCCCCGTGTGGGATCCATTCGGAACCGGTAACAATGATCCTTTCGATTTTGGAACCCCTGGAAGTACCAGTACTGGAGGTGGTAGTGGTACAGGAGAGAATCCGGGGAGTATTTCTAATTACTTTAACATCAATGACTTTGAAGGTGATGAACGAAGGGTTGCAAGCTTGATAAATGAATTTAAAAAGCACTTTGGACTTACTCAGAGCTCTCTTGATATTCTCAATAGTTTACTGAATGAATGTGGGTATTTTCCGGATTTTAAGAAAATAAGTGCCAAATTGAAAGACCCTTGTTCACTGGACGAATGTGCCAAAACGCTAATATTAAGAAACCATAGAACATCTAATTCTGCTGTAGGTCAGAGAATACAAGAACTGGCCGCACAGGAAGTCTATGATGCATGCAATGGGATCCCAATTAACGTTGATCTTGAAGCTATGGAAAAAGAACTTTCCTCTGGATGTTCCTTTAAAGGGTACACAGTGGAAGCACTAGAGGAGTTGTATCAGAAGGCGTTAGACGGTTTTGAAAGGATAATAACTTTAGGGCAGTTACAAACTTTGTGCCCAAAATATAAGTGTATAATGAATATGATAAACAATAAAAGTCTAAGTTCTCCTAGTGTGGATGAAGCTTTTGAATGTAATGGAGATTTAGAAAGTCATCATATTGGGATTATGGCGGGGTCATTTTCCTCAAATCCGACTGTATTTACAAATGTAAATGCATTGGGAGCAGCAATTGTTGAAAATCCTGATTCAACTGAGACATTTCCACAACGAATAATAATAAACTCCGACTTTTGTACTAATCAGAATGTAAATCCTGTTATTTCAGCAGAACTCTTTTTCCATGAGTTCTATCATATAAATATTAATTACCGATTATTTTTTGAGCATCAATGGGATGGAATGCAAAGTACTCGAGCTGCAAAATTACAATTACTTGTCAATAAAGATTATCCAGGCAAGAATTATGCAAGTGATCATCAAATCATGCTGGGTGAATTTTACGATGAAATGTTGAATGCTATTTATATTGCAAATGGAAGCATAGGAAATAAGGATATATATAAAGGTTTAATATTTAATGGTTTTGGTGATGAGGAAGTTTTTATACAAAATAAATTTGGATATAATAACAGTCAGCTAATATCATTCAGAAATTCATTTACTCAATTTATAAACACTCCCGGCAATGTATCTTCAAGTTTACTTCCCTGTAATTAATAAGTTAGCACAAATATTAGGTGCCGGCATTATTATATTTTTATCCTTTGGTTCAATTTCATTTGCTCAGTCTGGACCTTGCAGCATCACATCAGAACAAAGTGCGTATTTTACCTCAAAAGGGAAAAAGTTAAAGATTTCTGCCACAGATATTCATTACTTAATCAATAATGCAATCCACCATACTCTTTTAATAGACCCTGTTGTAAATACTATGCCAATCCTCATTTCATATGTAGAATATTATACAGATCAGATGCCAATATCTTCCATCAGATATGCCTGGAGTGGAATAGCTGACACGACATTATTGCCCTTATACAATCGCCATGAAGATTCGATAAATTATGACGAAGTCATTCGCATAAGTCCATTTTTGCGATTTTTTTGCCCAATACAACGTATAAGTTTTGATCGCATTGATCATGATTCCAATTCTTCATACAAGCACGTTCCTCAGGGGCACCAAGTGTATTTTACTTTTTCAGATTTTTATATACAGGGGAGTGATTTGTATTTTATCATAGGAATCAATAGCTTATTATTTGTTGATAAGCCTAAGGATGCCTATCACACGTATATTCTGGCTCATGCTGAAATTTGTGACAGTAATTATTTCACTCTCACTGAATTGATAGCCTCAACTACTTTTCATGTTCCTGAAAGCAATACTGACCCACTGGCGGGTAGACCCGTTTGGCGTATTCCCTATAATCCATGTCCGGGCAAATCATATAAGAAGTAGAAGTTTCAGGCAACAATTTAACCTCTTCCGCAATTATATGCAGCATTTAATACATGGCTAATAATAATGTCATTAAAAGCTAAATAATAGCTCATTCAGTCCACCTCTTCTCTCACATTCAAAATTTCCTCCCTCAATTTTTCGTTTGTAGTGCTTTGACAGGAATAATACATTAATTTTGCAGCTTATCTGCCGGATCACAGGATGTGGATACGGTATCATGAATAGAAAACTAGAATGAAAGTAGGAATTCTGTTTGGAGGTCCTTCAAGGGAGAGGGAAATTTCTTTCGCCGGAGGCAGAACTGTTTTTGACAATCTCGATAAGACTCTTTTTGAACCTGTCCCCATATTTGTCGATAGCTTATTGCAACCAATTTTGCTGGATTGGGCCTATATTTACAAAGGTACCATCAGGGATTTTTATCCGCCCGTACAAAGTTTGCGGCCGGATCCAAATGGGTTTCAAATCTATATTGAAAGCTTGTTTCAATCTGAAAATGAAGACTATAATGCCGCCATTGAAAGTGTCGGTAAAAAGCTGTCCTGGAGTGATTTACCGGAATTAATAGATTTTGCATTTCTGGCCTTACACGGGACTTTTGGGGAGGATGGTCAGATTCAGGGCTTGCTCGAGAGTATGGGAATTCCTTATACAGGAAGTGGAATTTTGGCAAGTGCCATCGGAATGGACAAAGCTGTTCAGAAAAAACTCATGAAAGCCGGTGGATTTGATTCGCCTCCAATTGTTCTGATACCCAGAAATGCCTGGAAATCCTCTGATCCAAAACAATGGTGGGAAATGTCCAATTCGGAAATTGGATTTCCTTTAGTGATTCGTCCTGCTAATCAGGGATCATCAATTGGGGTCGCAATTTTGCACAATCCTGGAGACTTTGATGCATTTGTAAATGCGGTGGACAAAGCGTTTTTTAGAATGCCTCTTCAAAGAAGTGATTGGCAAAAATTTAATTATGAACAAAGGATTCAACAATTAAAACTCTGGACAGATATTCGCGATGGAGTTGGATTTCCATTGAATATTAATGAACAAACATTTTTCCATCCGGCAGATCTCCTCGAATGGCTTGAGCAATGGGCTCAAAAATTGGGAGATGATAGGATATATCTCGAAAGTCACCACTCAGAAAATAAAGTAGTTCTGGAAGGCTTCATCAAAGGAAAAGAATTTTCCTGCATCGTTATCAGACATCCGGACGGATCTGCAGTAGCACTACCTCCAACTGAAATTATCAAAGGATCTGAAGTATTTGATTACCGCTCCAAATATCTTCCCGGATTGTCCAGAAAAGAGACTCCCATCGATCTGCCCAATGCCGATATTGAAAGAATTCGCAAAGAAACTGAGCGGCTTTTTTACTTCCTTGAATTCAGAACTTATGCCAGAATTGATGGCTTTATAACTGCTGAAGGAAATATATTTCTGAATGATCCTAATACCACCTCAGGGATGCTTCCTTCTTCTTTTTTCTTCCATCAGGCTGCTGAAATCGGTTTAAATCCCTCTCAGTTTTTGACCTTTATTGTCCGCACATCATTGGATGAGAGAATCAGAGATGCCAATGAGTATCCACTTTATTTGAGCCTTTTAACGGAGCTTGATGAAAAGCTGAATCGCCTTCATTCAGACTTGCAAAATGAAAAGAAAAAAATAGCTGTTATCCTCGGTGGCTACTCTTTCGAAAGACATATTTCTCTGGAAAGTGGCCGCAATATTTATGAAAAACTGGCTTCATCCGGCAAGTATGAACCGGTTCCAATTTTCCTGACAGGATCTGAAGGGAATCATGAACTCTATAAACTCCCAGTCAATCTGCTTCTGAAAGACAATGCAGATGATATCCGCAATAAAATCAAACATTTCAAACAACATTCATTGATAGCTGAAATCAGAGATGAATGTCAGGAAATTATTCAAAAATTTGCATCAGCAGACGTTATATTTGAACCACAACAGCTTTCATACGAAGAGTTGGGACAAATGGCCGATGGGGCATTTATCGCGCTTCACGGTCGTCCGGGTGAAGATGGCGCTGTGCAGGAACACCTGGAGAGACTTGGCTTACCCTACAATGGCTCCGGAGTGAGTTCTTCGTCCATTACAATCAACAAGTACGAAACACTGCAGACACTAAGAAGAAATGGCTTTATTGTGGCCGATCAGATGCTTGTAGAAAAGTCACTTTTTGAACAAAATCAAGAGGCAGTAATTGCTGAAATTGAGCAAAGATTTAGCTATCCCTTCATAGCAAAACCGGTCGATGATGGCTGCAGTTCAGCTGTGAAAGTGATTAAGAATCAGCAAGTTTTAATAGATTATTTGAAAGCCATTTATCGGGATACGTTTGATCTGGATGCTGAAAGCAGAAAGAAAATCCAGTTGATGCCCAAAGAGGAATTCCCACAGAAAAATGTTGTTTTGCTTGAAACGCTGATTCAAAAAGGTGATGCAAAACACTTTCTGGAAGTCACCGGTGGCATGCTGACTCATATGGAAAATGGAGAAATAAAATTTGAAATTTTCGAACCATCTGAAGCACTTGCAGGAGGAGAAATTTTGAGTCTGGAAGAAAAATTTCTGGCAGGAGAAGGTCAAAATATTACTCCCGCCAGGTTCTCCAAAGATCCTGAAGAATTTAAAAAGATTTCTCAGCAAGTCAGAGATACCCTGGAGTCAGCTGCAAAAATACTCCGGGTGGAAGGCTACTGCAGAATAGATGCTTTTGTACGTATCTACGATGATGCAAGAGTTGAAACAATTATAATAGAAGTAAATTCTCTTCCGGGAATGACTCCTGCAACCTGTATTTTCCATCAAAGTGCCATCAATGGATATCAGCCCTATGAATTCATTGACAGTATTCTGGACTACGGATTTAAACGCAACAGTTTGAAAAACTCAATGAAAATCTGACCCCTATGGCAAGCTCCGCTTTTCAGTCATTTGTAGAACGAAATCAATATATTCTTAAGCAACTCGGCTATATGCTGGCTGCACTTCTTGGATTTTTTCTTGTTGTAATTTTTCTGCTCCGAATTTTTACTCACCATGGAGAAAAGAGAGCATTACCCGATTACACAGGACAGTTTTTGGATATTGCTATGGAAGAAGCTGAAGATGAAAGTTTTAGAATGGCTGTCGTAGACTCTATATTTATCGTGGGTAAAAATGGAGGAATTATCTTAAGCCAAACTCCTGTTGCCGGCTCTCTCGTTAAGAGAAAAAGAACCATTTATGTTACCGTCACAAAATCAAAACCTGATGAAATTCCTTCCAGCAGGTTACCTGTTTTGTACGGCAAAAGCTATGATCGCAAGTCCCGGGAATTGCAGAATGGATTTGAACTTTCCAGTAAAATTGTAGACTATCAGTTTGATGCCGGTCCGGAGGATTATATACTGGCAGTCTTATACAATGGTGACACCATAGTCTCAGCCAAAGAAAGAAAAACGGACGTAATGATTGAAAAAGGAGCAGTTCTTGAATTCGTATTATCCAAATCTACCGGCGCACAGTTGAGTATTCCCAATATGGTTTGCAAATCTTACAGTGAAGCATTATTCCTGGCAAGATCTCTTAATCTGAATATCAAGGATGATCTGCAGGATGGAGACAATAAGTTTGAGTCATTTGTGCATGCACAAACCCCGGCCTTCAGTCCCGACAGCAAAATTGTGATGGGAGACACGATTTTATTAACTTTGAAATCTGCTAAACCCGATTTCTGTGTGGAAGAAGAGGAAGTACAGGACAATGAGGAAAATGATGAATAAATTTAACAATGCAACAAGCCCCCCAAATTCTCGTTCATTGAGGTATCCAAAAGTTATTATATGATTCGGTTTACTATATTTCTTGCTCTGATTTTTTCTCTGATTTTTAGCTTAAATGCGCAGGTTCGATGGACTGAAGTAGATAACAACAGACCACTCGAAAGACATTTTTTGCAACATTCTTCAAATGATTTTTCCAGAAATTCAAACAATGCTATCTATCTGGATGTACCCTCCGGCAAGGATAAGGAACTTTGTTTCAGCAACCAATTGATAAATGGTAAAGCAGTAGTAACAGTCAATAATCTCGCTTGTGGTACTTTGCTATGGGGAGAGATGACTTTTAATGGCGCTTGTATTAATTTCCAGGCAAATGTGGTTACTCTTTTAGAGAAAGATAAAGTTTGCATCGAACTGTGTAATGAAAATGGAGATTGTGAAACATATGATGTATTTGTGCGGGTTCGCACACCTCTCAGTATACCATTTCTGGAAGATTTCTCAGGAGGAGGTGTTTATCCGGATGAGTCCAGATGGATGAATAACAGTGTTTATGTGAATAACACTTTAGGATATAATCCGCCTACCATTGGTGTTGCGACTTTCGATGGCCTGGATGCCAGCGGATCCCCTTATGGAGGAGCTAAAGGAATTGCAGATGAACTGACTTCTGCATTCTTTGATTTACAGGATTATAATCAGGATGATGATGTCTATCTGAGTTTTTTCATCCAGCCCAAAGGATTTGGTTTGCGCCCGCGTGCAGAGGACGTTTTGAGACTGGAATTTTTAAATGCGTCAGGCGAATGGAAACTGGTAACAAATTATCCCGGTATTTCAGGCACCGTTCCTCAGGATACTTCTCCTGCTTTTACATTTCGTTCAGTTCGCTTGACTCAGGAGTATCTTCATCCCGCTTTTCAATTTAGGTTTTCAAATATAAATTCCAGAACCGGAGTTCGGGAGCTTTGGCATCTTGATTATATCAGGATTACAGAGGGTTTTATGCCGGACGAACACAACCTTGATGTTGCTTTTACAGAGACCCCTGAAAGCATATTTTTTCCTTATTCAGCTATACCAATCAATCAGCTCAAGTTCAATGAACAAAGTTATCTGAACCCATTCCAGTACATTTCAATCCGAAATCTTCATAACTCCCTGTTGAGTGAGAATGAGAGCTTTTTTGTGCTGGAGGAGGTCTATCGGGATTTTACTATTGTAGATGATCTTCGCCTTCTTGAATTACCACCGATTGTGCCTCAAAATCAACGGGATTTACAACCCGGTTTATACCACTTTGTCAATCCAACAAGATCGGAGACCTGGATCAACCGACTCTTAAATATCAGCGAGATTTCCAATGATAGTATGATCATAAGAACTACTTATAAAGCAAGTTTTAATCAGGAAAATGATCTCAGGGTTTTGGGTAATAATGAAGTGAGCAGAGAAACGGTTGTTAAGGACTATTTTGCATATGACGATGGCTCTGCAGAAATTGCAATAAGTGTACACAGCAATCCGGGAAACTTAGCTCAGCTGGCAGTCAAATTTAATGCAAAATCCGATGATTTCCTTCAGGCGGTACAGATCCATTTTCCCCATATAAATGAAGATGTTTCCAATCAATTATTCAACATAAAAGTTTGGATTGGATCTCTGAAACCTGAGGCGGATTATACAGGAGTTTTCCTGAAGCCAAGATATCCGGACAGGGTTTTTGACACGCTTCAGGGGTTCACTTCCTACCCACTCATTGATGACAATACCGGTGAATTCGTTCCTTTGTTTATTCCGGCCGGTGACTTCTACATTGGGTGGCAGCAAGTGACAATTGCAACTAATGATATTCCGGTCGGCTATGATCGCAATACTCCGCATGGAGTGGATTATATCTTCTTCAGTGCAGGAGGAGACTGGAAACCTCTGAGTGAGGAGTCAAACAGAATTGATGGATCTGTGATGATCAGACCTTCCTACAGCCAGTTAATTACCTCCACAGAAGAGCTAGACCCCAGGAAACAGACCTTGCAGTTTTACCCGAATCCCACAACCGGAACTTTCAGAGTTGTTCCTTCAGATGAGTGGATCCCCGACGAAACATTCGTAGAAATTTATAACACGCTTGGGCAATTAGTTCATAAAGAACCATTATTGGATTTTCAGAATCTTAAATCAGAATATCCGGGTTTATATCTCATTGTAGTTCGTGATTCATTCCAACAGATGCTAGGTCAGGGTAAATTATTACTTTTGCGCTAATTAAAAAAAGGCAAAATGGAAATTGAAGTCGCAGAATTAAAATCTCATTTAGAAGAATATCCCGACTGTTTGATAATTGATGTTCGCGAGCCTCATGAATACGAGGAAACAAACATGGGTGGAAAATTAATCCCTCTGGCTACTCTGCTGGACAGACTTCCCGAATTGGATGCTTATAAAAATGATTATATTGTTGTTCATTGCAGAAGCGGAAAACGTAGCTTAGCAGCCTGCGATGTCATGCGTACTATGGGATTTTCTCAGGTGTTTTCTTTGAAAGGTGGCATTCTTGCCTGGAATGAATTTCAAAGTCAGACAAGTAATATTAATCGCTGATTCAAATTTGTAACTTGCTCATTTTTGAATATCTTCTTACATCATCTCCTCGAGAACATATAAGCATTTGATTGGTTTCTATCAATGATTTCATTTTTTCATCATTACACTTTTTGATCATTCGGCACAGGATTTTCATAATTTTTAAGCACTAATTCCCGGCTCTTTGGAGACTTTAGATCATATATTGGATGCTTTCCGGAATAGTAAACCACTTCAGGAAATTCAGGAATTGTTGCAAAATGATAACTTGTTAAGGGCACAGGTAAATGGCACAGTAGGCGCGCAGGATACTTTCATTCTTTCAGCTCTTTTCAAAGCCCATCCTGCTTATCATATTTATATTGCAAATGATAAGGAACAAGCTGCTTATGTGCAAAATAACCTTGAAAGTATTCTGATCAACAGGCCGGTCTGGTTTCTTCCGGATTCATTTAAAAAACCTGCCGTTTTTGATGAATTAAACAATACCAATGTCCTCCAGCGCACAGAGGCAATTAATCATATGACTTCCGGCCTCAGCAAAGGAGAAATCATGGTCACCTATCCGGAAGCGCTCTTCGAAAAGGTCGTATCTCCTGAAGTATTGAATGAATCCAGAATTGAAATAGCAACAGGCGAAATCCTTGACCTGAATTTTCTGATTGAGATCCTCGTAGAGTATGGCTTTGAAAGAACTGACTTTGTGTACGAACCCGGTCAGTTTTCCATCAGAGGTGGCATTGTTGATATTTATTCTTTTGGAAATGAATGGCCATACAGAGTTGAAATGTTTGATGAAACAGTAGAAACTATCCGGCTTTTCGACCCCATGGATCAGCTGTCCAAAAGGAATATAGCCCGTGTTTTAATCGTACCAAATATCAATACAAAATTTTCCAGGGATCAAAAAGTTTCCTTGTTCAAAGTGCTTCCTTCTAACACAACAATTTGGATTCAGGATTATGATTTCATTTTGGATCGCCTGCAGTTTTGTTTTGATTCAGCTTCCCAATATGCTGATCAATTATCACTGGTTGAGGACGAAGTTCTCAAAGAAATTCTCAGAGACAGAGTATTCGTCACACCCGGCGAACTTCACAATGAGATGAGCGATTTTTCCATTATTCAAATGAATAAATCAGCTTCTTCCATACCTGTCAAAAACACCGTGACATTTCGGGGTAAACCGCAGCCCACATTTAATAAGCAATTCAATTTGCTGATTGAGGATTTAAGGTTAAATGACAAGAGAGGATACAAGAATTTTATCTTTACGGACAATGCGCGTCAGGTCGAGCGTTTCTACAGCATTTTTGAGGACCTGAATGCAGACATTTCCTGGAAGCCTGTCATGATCTCCATCCATCAGGGCTTCATAGATGAGGATATAAAAATTGCATGCTACACGGACCATCAGATATTCCAGCGTTACCATACTTTCAGATTGCGCAAGCGCTTTAGCAGAGAGCTGGCCATGAATCTCAAGCTCCTTCGTGAATTACAGCCAGGCGATTTTGTAACCCACATTGATCACGGCGTAGGCAGATATTCGGGTTTGGAAAAATTGGATATTAATGGCCAAATTCAGGAAGCTGTCCGGCTTGTATATCAAAACAATGATCTTTTGTACGTGGGGATCAACTCTTTGCATAAAATATCAAAATATGTAGGTAAAGAAGGTACTGAGCCAAAGCTTCATAAATTAGGTTCTGATGCCTGGAAAACGCTTAAAAGCCGTACCAAAAAGAAAGTCAAAGACATTGCGGCTGAATTGATAAAACTATACGCCAAAAGAAGAGCTTCAAAAGGATTTGCTTTCTCGCCGGATGGCTATTTGCAAAATGAACTGGAAGCTTCCTTCATCTACGAAGATACTCCGGATCAGCTGAAATCAACCAACGATACCAAGGATGATATGATGAAGCCTTATCCTATGGATCGCCTGATTTGTGGTGATGTTGGATTTGGTAAAACAGAGGTCGCCATTCGGGCTGCATTCAAAGCTGTGGTGGATGGCAAGCAGGTGGCTGTTTTGGTACCTACGACTATTCTGGCACTTCAGCATTTTAAAACATTCAATGACAGATTGAAAGAATTTGGTGTCAGAGTAGATTATGTGAATCGATTCAGATCTTTGGCAGAAAAAAAGGCAACTTTCGAATTTGCAAAAGAAGGCAAAGTCGATATCCTGATTGGTACGCATGCTATACTCAATAAAGAACTTCAGTTCAAAGATCTGGGCTTATTAATTATAGATGAAGAGCAAAAATTTGGTGTCGCTGCCAAGGAGCGCCTGCGTCATTTCAAAATCAACGTCGATACACTTACCCTGACAGCTACGCCAATTCCAAGAACACTTCAATTTTCTCTGATGGCTGCAAGGGATTTGTCCATCATGAGAACGCCCCCGCCAAACAGACAACCCATTCAAACAGAAGTAAGAGTTTTTAATGATGACATAGTGAGAGATTCTATCTACTTCGAAGTGAACAGGGGTGGGCAAGTTTTCTTTGTACACAACAGGGTCAAGTCGCTGGCTGAAATGGCAGCCATGATTACAAAAATATGTCCTGATGTAAGCGTTGTCACTGTGCATGGACAAATGGATCCCAAAGCACTGGAAACAACTTTGGTGGATTTTATTGAAGGAAAATATGATGTGTTGGTTTGTACAAATATTATTGAAACCGGACTGGATATCCCTAATGTCAATACTATTATCATTAGCAACGCGCATCAATTCGGACTGAGTGACCTTCACCAGTTAAGAGGTAGGGTAGGGCGTTCCAACAGGAAAGCATTCTGCTATTTATTCAGCCCTCCATTATCAGTTTTGACACAAGAGGCAAGGAAGAGATTGAAGACCCTGGAGGAATTTACAGAACTGGGGAGTGGATTCAATATTGCTATGAGAGATATGGATATCAGAGGAGCAGGAAATCTGCTGGGAGGAGAACAAAGTGGATTTATCTCAGACGTGGGATACGACACCTATCAGAAAATCCTGGAAGAAGCCATTCAGGAATTGAAACAGACAGAATATAAAGATCTTTTCAGGGAAGAATTGGAAAAGGATAGAAAATATGTGACCAATATTCAAATTGACACAGACAATGAGATGCATATTCCGAATCTTTATGTGACCAGCATTCAGGAAAGATTAAGCCTGTATTCTGAGTTGGATGGAATTGAAACCGAAGAAGGTATTACTGCCTTTGCGGAGAAATTAGAAGATCGTTTTGGTCCCCTTCCTGCTCAGGTCCTTGCCCTTTTTGAAGGATTGCGATTGAGGTGGATTGCCAGAAAGATGGCATTTGAGAGAGTTATATTGAAAAATCGGAAGCTGGCTTGTTATTTTGTTAACAACCCGCAATCACCATTCTTTGAGTCTGAATATTTTAATCAGCTAATGTCATTCTTTGCCACAGATGGACAAAAGCTGGGAATAACCCTGAAGAATAATAATAAGATTCTTTACCTTGTCAAAGATGGAGTTCGTAATATTGAACAGGCCCGTAATTTTTTGGAAATGGTTCATGCCCGCCTGGAGGAATTAGCACTCAGCTAATAAAAAATCTTACTTGCTCAATTCAAAGCTTGGACTATATTTGTATTGATCAATTATTCTGAATTCCCGGACAAGAGAAATAAACAAAACGCAGTTTGACAGGTAAAACCTTTGCTAACCCGGATACAATACAGGGTAAAGAAACATAATCACACAGCTTTTACCTTACTTTGTCTGAAGAAGTAAAATTTATTAATCTGCCAGGCTTATGGAAAGATTCAGGTCAGAATAATTGCTTAATGAATTTTATAAGAAAGACGATTACTATTTCTCCATTATAAATGAAGTGTAATTTGGCTTTCTTCTTAATATTGTTTTATAATAGTTACACACTATGGGAATCAAATCAGCCATCATAAAAACTTACGCTCGCCGGGTCACGAAATATACTGCCCAATGGAGCCATCATGCTTTGGAATCACAAGAGAAAATGATGAAGCTGCTGATCAATAAAGCATCTCTTACGCAGTTTGGAAAACAGCACAATTTTCACAAGATTGTTACTTATTATGATTTCAGACATCTGATCCCGCTCAGCCGTATTTCTGACCTGCAGGTATTTGTTCAGCAAATTAAGCAAGGAGGTAAAGATATTCTCTGGCCGGGACGCCCTAAGTATTTATTGCATTCAGACAAAAACCCTCAGGATTTGATTCCTGTAACCAAAGAAAGTCTTCCCGGGTATTTTGATGGTCTGAAAATGCTTCTTTTCAATCAGGTGGATTGGATTGATCAGCATAAATTGTTTAAGGGTAAAATTCTGTTCCTGACCAAATCACATCATTCACATAAATCAGGTGGAATTCAAACTGGCGATGTGAACTGGATCTATACACAAAAAATTCCAGCCTGGCTCAAAAGTAATGTTATGTGGACGGAGATATCTCCTGGCAAAGAAATGCAGGAGAGGGATTTGGTAAAAACAATAGACCAGGATATCAGACTTATTATTGGTTCACCGGAATTAATGACAGTATATAGAAATGAAGTTCTCGCTTATAGCAGTGTACAATCGATGAAAGCCGTGTTTCCAAAACTGTCAACTGTTGTTTGGAACATCGATAGTATGACCTCACAAGCGGAGATCTACTCACATAATATAGAGGAAGGAGTTTCATATTTGAAAATGTTTGTTTCACCTTTAGGATGTTGGGCATTTCAGGATCGGCTTAACTCCAATGAGGTTTTGCTCAATGTCAATAGTGGGTTGTTTTTTGAATTTATTCCTTTAAATCCTGTTAATCCTGATGTGCTCAAACGTTTCAAGCTCTCCGAGGTGGAAACAGGAATTCCATATAAAGTGATAATTAGTAACAATGCAGGATGCTGGGCATGCGACACGGATATCCAGATTAAATTCTCTGATTTGAAGCCATTCAGATTAGAAGTAATCGGTTGATTTTTTGAGCTTAAATATAAATTATTTGAATATTAACAATTGGTCCTCAATGACGTGATTCAGGATATTTCTATTAGACTGTGTTTACTTTCAGTAATTTAGATAGAATGAAAAAATTGTATATGATATTCGGGTTCCAATTAATTCAAATTTTAATAGAAAAACTTACAGCATCCTGAAGCATCACAGTGAATAACTGTTATATTTGCCATGCAATAACGACTCATGAACAAAGCTCACCTTTCCGAAGTACCTGTAATTGAATACAATACACAGGGCTTCAAAAAATAAATTACAGCTTTTTCTCATGTGATGTGTTTTTGGCACAGTATTTGAATTTAAACAATAACGATCACGAAAGTGGTATAGGATTAGACATATTAAGTATTTAATTAATGTAAAAGATATTGGAATAAAATAAACTAATGATTGAAGTTTCGATATTTAAAATTTAATTGATATAAAGATTGTATAATTTGTCCGAAGTATCTACCTTCGGGCCTTATTACGATCAGTCCGTCTATACCTAACTCAAGGCCTCGTAAAGAAAACTACAGTGAATTTTGTATTTCGTCGTGTTGACTCACGTCCTAATAGTGTTTTTATTTATTTTTTTATTTGCAAATTTTTTTAACCAAAACTAAAAGCTATGATTGCAACGAACCAAAATCTTCTTTCGAAGATCGGTAAGATGGCTAAAGCTGGGTTAAGTTCTGCGTTTCTACTTATCTGTTTTATGGTAGTAGTAAGTGTAAGCGAAACTCAGGCTCAGTCTCTTGTTCAAGGTCAAGAAGCGGTTATTCGCGTAAAAACTCGCTACAGTACTGTTAGCGCTGCTAATTGCGTTTACCCTGCTCCTAATGGCACGCCGCACCAAGTCGCTTCTAGAGCTAACCAGCTTAGATGCGAGTATTTCAATGATGTTCATGGTACTTTGACGACTACCCTGAACACTTCAGGTACACTTACAGCTCAAAAAGTTAACAACACTACCCAGGCTCTAAATGAGGCTTATGAAAGACTCATCGCAAGATACCCTGGTAGCCCTAGCTTAGAAGCTGCTACTTTGTTACGTAATGAATTGACCGACTTATTAAAAAGTTAAATAACTTATTTAACCAAATCCCTAACACATGAAAAAGACGAACTTTACTTTTAATGCTTTTCGTGGCCTTGCATCGGTACTTACTGTACTGATGATGGTCCTCGGAGTGCAAAGTGCAATGGCACAATGTGCTGCGCCGTCAGCTTTGACGACGCTAAACATTGGCCAGAACACTGCATCTCTGAGATGGACATCCACAGCACCTAATACTCCGCTTGACAATTGCTGGACTATTACTGTAGGTGGTGTTGGTATGACCTTAGAAGCTTCAGGCTGTCCTCAGGGCGGTCAGGCTTTATTTACCACCACAGTATGTAACTTTGGAGGTGTACCTACTTTTAATGCACCTGTTACAGGTGTGAGTATTGTAGGCTCTCAAGTTACTGTTAACGTAAGTGGTTTACCTCCGGGAACATCGCTTCAGTGGTTTGTAAGTGAAACTTGCGACGGTATTGCTCCGCCAAACAACGTTTCTACTTGTACTGCTTCTGCGCCTTTCCAGACACTGGATGCACAGTATACAGTTACAGCCACTACAGTAGCGCCTTCTTGCCCATTTGCAAGCCCTGGCTATACACCTAATGGTAGCTTTACTGTTACTGTTACTAATGGTTCTACTTGCGCAGGTACTTACACTGTAAATGCAACTCCAATTGCAGGTTCAGGCCCGGCAGGATCTACGCCTCCTCTTACGACTGTTACAACTTACATTGGTTTTCCTGCTGGTGGATTCTTTTTTGGAAATGCAGGAGCTGGTTGTTACACTGTAACAGTTACAGAAACCGGAACTTGTAACCCACCTGTAGATCCTGTAGTTATTGTAGTTTGTGTTCCTAATGGAATTGATCTGGTTGCACCTATATATACTATTACAGATGTACTGGGTAATGTCCTTGCAGATAATGATCCTTTAACTCCTCAGGGAACTACAGTTAACTTTGGTAACAACCCAGTTCCGGAAGGAGCTTGTGGTCGCCAGGATGAATATTTTGTTTTTGGATTTGACAACTGTGATGGCTTTATCAATGCATTGAATGCAGTGACTGCTACTGCGGTTACAGTTCCAGCTACAATTATTCCAGGAACTCAAGTTACAGTTACTCCTGATGGATTCGGATTTTATTTACTTGATGTATTCTGGTCTACAGGTACTTCTACTATCACTGTTACAGGCCGCGATATTGCCGGTAACTTGACAAATCTTACCATGATCATGACTGTCCCTGACAACACTGATCCTGTTGTTACTATTATCGGTAACTCTCAGTTTGTGATAAGTGAATGTCAGACATCTGTTACTGGTGTAATTACATTCCAGGTTGATGATCTTTGCGATCAGAATAATGTGAATTTCGCTAACCTTATAGTTAACTTTGGTGGTGCAGTTGGAGTTCTTAACTTCACAGGTAACAATTACCGTGAATATTTCGTAACCTTCCCTGCAGTTGGTAACTACTTGATATCTGCTTCATATACAGATGCATTTGGTAATGTTGGATTTATCGATCAGATTGTACAAGTTGTTGCCAGCAATATCGATGCTCCACCAATTATTTATGCTAATGCAGGAACTGCAACAATACCTCATTGCCAGACTTCTACAAATACAATATATAGCTTTACAATCACTGATGATTGTGCTCCTATCAATATTGCAAACGTACAATTCAATGGCGGTGGTTCAGGATTACCTAACTTGAACGGTGCTGGATTTTTCTTCACTGATCCTGTTGGATGTGCTGGCTTACCTTGTAACGCAGTTTACTTTGAAGTTCAGGGTAATGTCAATGCAGGTACATTCTTCCCATTAATTACTTATAATGGTATTACTGCTAATCCAACACTTACAGTTAATGTAGCTGCTCCTAATAATCCTCCTACTATCATAGCAAATGCTTACGCTGCAGAAATTTCTGCTTGTACTCCTGCTGCTACTGTTAACTTCAACTTTACAATCATTGATGATTGCGAGGCTGTACCTGTAGGTAACTATGTTACATTTGGAGCTGGTGTTACTGTATTGGGTACTTTCTCAACTACAGTAGGCACTAATGCACGTTATTTTGAATATGAACTTGCTGTGACACCTGGTGCATGGTTAGCTGATATCAACTATTTAGGTGTTAACGCAAACACATTGATTACTATCACACAAGAGGCTAATATTCCTCCAATTATTATAGCTAACTCTACACAGTTGACTTTGGCTCAGTGTACAACTACAGGCCAAATCACTTACAGCGCTACAATAATTGATGATTGCGATCCAATCAATGCTGCTGGTGTAACTATTTCTTTCAACCCGGCTGCTGGTGTGACTGTAGGTGCTCCTACTGTAACTCCATTAGGACCTACTTCTGCTAATATTTCCTGGCCTTTGACATTGACTGCTGGTGTAAGAACCGCAACAATTTCTTACCTTGGACGTACTGTAACAGCAGTTATTACTACAATTGGCCAACCTGACTTGGTTGCTCCTGTTATAGTATATCCTGCACAGGATATCATAGTTAACCTGGATCCTTGTGGTCCTTCAACTGCTTTAGTAACTTTTGAAGCATCTGCAATTGATAACTGTAGTGTTACTGCATTTACAGTTACTCTACCTGTAGGTACTTCTGGTGCTGTAATCCTTCCAAGTGCTGGTGGTAGCAGAATTCAACTTTCAGCTATTCCGGGTACTTACAACATTATTTTGACTGCAACTGATGGTGCAGGCAACGTAAGACAGGAAGACTTCAGAATTATTGTAACTCAGGCTCCGGCTCCTCAGACAAATCTTGCATGTATCGCAAACGTAAACATCACATTAGATGGTGATTGCGAGAGATTGATTACTGCTGAAATGTTGTTGAGCGGAAACTTTGGTTGTTTGGATAATGATGATTTCGTGATCACAATTGATGGTGTTGAAACTGACATCGTTTCTGGTTGTGGTACTTATCAGTATATGATTCAGCAGCCTAGCACACCACAGGTTACTACCGGCTTCACAGGCGCTTTTGCTCCTGCTAACTGGACGACTATAACTCCTGCGGGTTATGCAAATGCAGTTGCCACTGTAACTCCTACTACAATCACATTGACTAGCCCTGATGGTGCAGGATGTGCTAACCTTGCATCTTCTGCAAGTATCGCTTTCCCAACTTCAGGTAACGTTTCCTTTAACTATAACTACGTGAATCCTGATCCAGGTTTCGAAGTATTTATCATTACTGTAAACAATGGTGTTATCACTCAGTTGGGTACTACCGGTAGCGGTACATTCAACAGAGCAATGAACGCTGGTGATGTATTATTAATCCGTGCTCAGTCTTCTGACTGTGTATTTGGTGCCGCTACTGCTACAATTACTAACTTTAGCTTTGTTTTTGTACCTGTAGTAATTACTCAACCATGTTGGGGAACACTATTGGTTGAGGACAAAACTGCTCCTGAACTAGTATGTGATGTACCTTGCAGCGAGCCTTTCGGTTTCGGTGCTGATGATGGTGCACAGGAATTCGATTACCTACAAGCTAACAGCTTCAATGGTAGTGGTTCTATCTTTACTTACAATTCACCTCCGGCATGTTTATCATTCCTTCCAGGTGTGAATCCACCGAACGGAAATAAATTGTACTTCTCTGTACCGTTTACAGTTTCTGCTACTGGTTCTTATACATTTAACTTTGCTCACGTATTACCTGCTTCTTGTAACTTAGTATTAACTAATGATGCAATTGCTATGGTTTATACTGGTGCATTTAACCCTGCTGCTCCATGTGCGAACCTGGTAGGTGGTGGTGATGATGGTGCTGGTCTTATGCCGGTATTTACTGTTAACCTTAACGCAGGTACTCAATATACATTAGTATATGCTACTTGGGGTAACGTTGCAAATCCATTCGTTATACCTCCACAATTCGCTGGTTTCTGTATTAACTTCTCATGGAATGTTACTGCAGGTCCTGGTGATGTAGTATTGAACAATATTTTTGTTGAAACTGATTGTACAATTGGTTGTACTGAAATCGCTCAATTGAGAGCTGCAACTACGCTTGCTCAATTAAGAGATCTTGGTTTGACTGATCCTGTAGCTACTGACAACTGTGATGTTAATCCTATCACATTTACAGTTGGTCCGGTTTCTTCATCTGATGTTTGTGATGACAGATTCGTTCCTATCACTTATACAGTAAGTGATGTATGTGGAAATGTTACTACTTGTGTAAGACAAGTATTTGTTGACAGAGATGATCTTGGTGCAGTTTGCGGAAACCTTCGTAACTATGACTTCCTTGATCTTGAAGGATTCGAGTGTAACGAAGAAGGTGTATTCGGTGGTTGGAGAGGTGATGGAAGAACTCCATACAGCAACCCACGTCCGGAAGCAGATCCAACTATCAACTATGCTGGTACTGGTTCACCTGCTAACCAATCTTGTAACATTCAGTGTGCATACACGGATATCAATATTCCAATCTGTGGAGAGTTTGGTGCTCGTACAGCTCGTAAGATCCTGAGAAGATGGACTTGCGTTGACTGGTGTCTACCTTCCAACCAGGTTGTTGAGTGTACTCAGTTAATCAAAGTAGCTGACCACAATGGTCCGGTTATTACTTTAGTAAACCCTGATGTTGTTGAAGCAAACTTCTACGCTTGCGAATACAGAATCAGATTCGCTCAGCCAGTGGTAGAGGATGGTTGTAGCGGTGTAGTAAGTGTTTCTATCAGCAGCCCTAGCTTCGTTGGTGGTCCATTTACAGCTCCTTTCTTCCCTGCACAGGCTAATCAGTTCCGTGTACTACCTGTAGGTGTTCACACGATTACTTATACTGCAGTTGATGGTTGCGGAAACGTATCTACTTTGGTTAGAACTCTTGAATTGAGAGATATCACTCCTCCAATCGCAGTTTGCGAGAAGTTCAGAGTTGTTTCTCTTGGTGGTGACTGTAAGGCTCGTATCTATGCTGAAGCATTCGACGATGGTTCATATGACAATTGTGAAATCGTAAGAATGGAAGTTGCTAGAAAGAGAGGTAACCCTAACTCACCTTGCGCTCCTGGTGCAATCGATTCTACTCAAATCTTCGGTGGTGGATTCGGTCCATTCGTTGAATTCTGCTGTGCTGACTTGACTAACTCAGGTAACAGACACATCGTATTCTTCAGAGTAGTTGATGCTGCTGGAAACAGTAACGTATGTATGGTAGAAGTAGAAGTTCAAGACAAACTTCCACCAACAATGGTTGCTCCTCCGGATATTACAGTTGACTGCCGTTACCACTTCGACTTCAACGATTCAATTTCACGTGCTAACTTGTTTGGTACTGTAATTATCGGTGACCAGACTAGAAGATTACTTCCAAGTCCAAATCCATTCGTAGCTGCAAGACAGGCTGACAGATGTAACAGAATTCAGAACTATCCAGGTAACAACCCAGGTGCTCCTGCGGTATTCCTTGATGGAGCTGCATTTGACAACTGTTTCCCTATTGTTCCTGCTAACCAAAACCCACAACAGACATGTGCTCTTAGAGTTACTGAATCTGTAGTTGGTGACCTGGTTTGCCGTACAAGCGTGAATGGCCCAATCCTGAGAGTATTCACAGTAACTGATAACTATGGTAACATCGCAAGATGTACTCAGCAGATCACTGTTACTAACTTGTATCCATTCAACTCTGGTGAGAACCTTCCTGGTATTGTATATCAAGGTGATGGTCCTGACAGAGGTTTCTACTTAGTATACCGTCAGATTCAGGGTGCTTCAGGTGCTTACGAATCTAACTATGGTCAACAATATCAGTTCCCGGTTCGTGGTCCTTTCGAAGGTCCGCTTCCAACTGTGCCTCAGTTCTTGCTATCTTGTGATCCTGCTCCGGGTATCACTCCACTTGGATCAAATGGTCCTGGTATCGATGGTAAGAGACGTTTCAGACTACGTCCTATCAACCCTGCTTACCCTAACTGTAACAGAATTGATATCGTATGGCCTGCAGACCTAGAAGTTGATGTGTGCGGATCTGCTCTTACTCCTGATTCTTTGGCTGCAAATCCAAGATTGGTAGTTGGTGCGAGACCATATATCTACAGAGAGGATCTTTGTGCACAGGTTGGTATGACTTATGACCAATGGGAGTTTGACTTCGATGCTGGTTGTAAGAAAATTATCCGTCGTTGGAAAGTTATCGACTGGTGCCAGGAATTCTCAGTATTGAACCCTTGGATGTGGGATCAAATTATCAAAGTAATTGATCTTCAAGCTCCGGTTATTACTGCTGATCCGATTACACACTGCTTCGAAGGAAGTTGCAATCCTCAAACTCAATTTTTCCCTCTTAGAGCTACAGCTACAGACAACTGTGCTGACTGTAATGAGATTCGTTGGGAGTGGGAAGTATTCCCATTTGGTAACCGTACTTCACCAATCAGAAGAGTTGATCTTCCTGGTGAAAGCCCGAATAACCAACCAAGAGGTTGTGAAATCACTGTAGACCGCGTATGGCCTGCAACGCCGGACAATGGTCCTGCACACATTATCAAGTGGGTTGCTGAAGATGGTTGTGGAAACAAAACTATCCGTGAGGTAGAATTCCGTATCCGTGACTGTAAGAAACCAACTCCTGTATGCTACTTCGGTCTTTCTACAGACTTGATGCCTGCAACTAGTACTGTGCCAATTCAGGCTGTTCTTTGGAATGCTGGTTCTTTTGATAACTGTACTTTAGACCCAAGTCTAAGATTCAGAGCTATCAGAAGTGCTGACAATCCTAATGGAGATGTACCTGGTCCTGGTAACACTACTTTAGTGTTTGGTTGTGAAGACTTAGGTACAGTTTCTATCCAGCTTTGGGTAGGTGACGAAAATGGTAACTGGGATTACTGTGAAACATTCATCAATGTTCAGAACAACATGGGTGCTGAATGTGATGATGTTGACTTCGCAGATATCGCTGGTGCTTTATTGTCTGAAACTACTTCAGTAGGAGTAGAGTTTGTTTCTGTAAAAGTTACAACTCTAAGCAAAATCTACACAAGTACTTCTGATGTACAGGGTAACTACACTTTAAGTGTACCTATGCATGAGACTTACACTATTGAGCCTGCCAGAAATGACAACGCTCTAAATGGTGTAACTACTGCAGACATCACTTTGATTCAGCGTCACATTCTTGGAAACGGTGCTCTTGCGAATGAGTACAAATTGATTGCGGCTGATGCAAACGGTAGTGGAACAATTTCTGCTGCTGACCTTGTTGACATCCGTAAAGTAATCCTTGATAAGGCTCCAATGTTTGGAGTTGGTAAATCCTGGAGATTTGTACCTACAGAGTTCGAATTCGAGAACCCTGCTAATCCATTTACTCCTGCTTTCCCTGAAAACAGAGTAATTAATCCTCTAATGGATGATATGATGAATGAAGGATTTGTTTCTATCAAAGTGGGTGATGTAAACGGCTCTGCTGCTTACAATAGCGCATCTTTCAACGGTGGAAATAACCGATCCGGAGTATCATTTGATTTCGTAGTGGATGAAATTTCTATGAAGAAAGGAAATGAATACAAAGTAGACTTCCGCGCTGCGGATATCGCTGATATCGCTGGTTACCAGTACACAATGAACTTCAATGTTGATATGTTAGACTTCGTTGGTTTCGAAGCTGGCAAGTTGAATGTAACTGAAGAACACTTCGGTTTCTCAAGACTTGACATCGGTAGAATCACTTCTTCTTGGAACGCTAACGCTCCATTAGACTTGAACTCTGACGACGTACTATTCACATTGACATTCAGAGCTAAATCTAATGCTACTTTGAGTGAAGCAATAAGCATCAACTCCAGCCGTATCGCTGCTGAGGCTTACACTGCTGATGTCAATACTATCAACTTAGGTTTAGTATTCAACACTGGTAATGGTACCGTATCTGCTGCAACTTATGAGTTGTTCCAGAACGAACCTAACCCGTTTGCAAATGAAACTAAGATTAGCTTCAGCCTACCAGAAGCAATGAACGCTACAATTCGTGTGTTCGATGTAACTGGTAAAGTTGTAAGATTGATCGAAGGTGACTTCGCAAAAGGTCTAAACAACGTTATCGTTAAGAAATCTGATCTTCCAAATGCTGGAGTACTTTACTACCAGTTGGAGGCAGGTGACTTCAAGGCTACTAAGAAAATGGTCATTATTGATTAATTTCAGTCATAGCTGATTTTATATGGGCCCCGGGTTTTACCCGGGGCCTTTTTTATGTTTTATGCCCCGGTAACTTGAGCCGATAGTTTAAGATTCTAAAAATACCATCCCATTTGTCAGGAGTTCCTAATCTCGTCTTTTACGCGGAGGTATCATTCAAATGCAAAAAAAACTTAATATAATAATGGTATTTTTTTACTTTTGATAAACTTATTTTATAGATTCATTTTGAAATTCACGAAATTACGTACATTAGTGTGTGAAATGGAATACCCTGAACACGAACTAAATTAAACATACTATGAAACTAGCTGTACCCCCTATCAAACAGCGCCTTCTACGCCTGGCGTTTTCTCTCTGTTTTTTAATTACTTTTTCATCCTCTTACACACTTCATGCTAATATTTACTCATTCCTTGGATTAGCGAATGAATCTAATGCATTGGAGCTGGATGAGCCGAACACCTTGTTTGTAAATTGTCCTCATGATGTGTACGTTTCATGTACTACATACAATGGAAATCCTTACAGTTATGGCCAGCCTACTGTAAATACACATTATCCTAATGTGGTAATTCAGGAGCACCCAATTGAAGAACATACTAATACTTGCGGAATCGGATATATTATCAGAAGGTGGACCATTCACACGCCTATTGGAATATACTACTGTACTCAAAGAATTACAATTTCTGGCTCAGGTGGTGGATTTTCGTATTATGACATTCAATGGCCTTTAGATTACACGGTAAATGAATGCCATTATAATAATCTGCATCCTGATCAAATTCCATTTCCATACAACAAGCCGCGTTGGAATAACAGACCTTGCAGTATGATTGGAATCGCCTATGAAGATGCGGTTTTCGTTTTTGGAGATTACTTGAACCCAGCAGGTTGTAAGAAGATTCTTAGAACATGGAAAGTTATAGACTGGTGTACTTATAACAGCTACACCGGCACAGGATTATGGACATATACTCAGATTATTAAAGTAATGGATAATGTGGCTCCGCGTTTTGTGGTTTGTCCTATGGATTTCACCGTAGGTACTTTTGACAATAATTGTAATGGAGCTTATGTTAATTTTCCAATTCCTGTAGCCATAGATAATTGTACGGAGAATGTGGGAATTACAAATAATTCTCCTTATTCTACATTGAAAGGTAAGGATGCATCAGGATTCTACCCATTAGGAACACATATTGTCCGATTCCTGGCTAATGATTTTTGTGGTAACTACGATACATGTTATGTCCGTGTGGTTGTAAGAGATTTGAAACAACCAACACCGGTTTGTCATTTTGGATTAAGTACTACCCTGATGATGAATGGAA
Source organism: Saprospiraceae bacterium (assembly GCA_022841345.1). Classification (GTDB taxonomy): domain Bacteria; phylum Bacteroidota; class Bacteroidia; order Chitinophagales; family Saprospiraceae; genus SLDF01. The sequence goes on along the minus strand of JALHRR010000010.1, from coordinate 82,099 downwards.
TGGTGCAGTTACAGGCAAAAATGTTTGATGCCGGTAGTTATGACAACTGTACTTCCAGACAAAATCTCAGATTTGATATATTCCCAAGTACATTTACCTGTGCAGACAGAGGTGAAAGAGAAGTCAGATTGGTTGTTACTGACCAATCGGGAAATACTGATTTCTGTATTACTTTTGTTAGAATCCAGGACAACATGAATGTTTGTCCTCCTGATACCACCGGTGGACTGATTGGCGGTAAAATTGCATATGTAAATGAAGCAAATATACCGGGAGTATCGGTATACCTTCGTCAAAATGATTCTCTGCCTACTGATATAACTGACAACAATGGAAATTATCTTCTTGATAATACAGTAGAAGGTAAAAACTATCAGATAATGCCCAAAATGAAAGGTAGTATCAGATCAGGATTGTCTACTATTGATATCATCAAATTGCGCAGACATCTGACTGGTGAAGAGCTGCTTGGTAATCCTTACAGTATCATTGCTGCGGATGTAAACAGAGATAATCAGCTGAATGTGCAGGACTTACTTCAATTAAGGATGATGTTACTCTTAAATCTTGAGGCATTTCCGGGTATCGAACCATGGAGATTCGTTGATAAAGGCTACCAGTTCCAAAACCCACAATCTCCTCTTAAAGAAGCTTTCAGAGAGATTTATAATATTCAGAATCATAACAAGACTGACATGACTATCGATTTTGTCGGTGTTAAGATTGGTGATTTAGATGGCAGTGCTTACGAAGCTCCGGTGGATGATGCTTCTGCTATTACAAATAGAAGTTTGACAAATTGGAAATTGACTTTGCATGATACCAATTTTGAAGCTGGTGCTGAAGTGAAAGTTCCAGTTTACGCTGCAGAAACTAAAACCATTAACGGTATTCAATTTACAATGAAGTTTGACCCTTCTGCATTGAGATTTACCGGTTTGTCTGAAGATACTCAATTGTTGGGTGGTACTTTTGGACTTAATCGCCTGACAGAAGGTTTTGTGACTTATACCTGGGATGAATTAGCAGGAACTGAAATCAATAAAGATGAACTTCTGCTTGCTTTTGTTTTCGAAGCAATTGAAAATGGAAATACAATCGATGAAGTTGCTCTTAATAATCAAATCATCAATGCTGAAGCATATGATACAGATTTGCAAATTTCACCAATCGAAGTGTCCCGTCTAAGTTCTAAAGCTATTCCATCTGTAAATACAAATGTTTTCAGTTTGAATATTGCTCCAAACCCTATGGTAAATGATTGCAGAATTGGTTTCTCTATCGATACTCAGAAGGAAGTTAATCTGCAAGTTACTGATAACAGTGGCAAGGTTATTTTCCAACAGAAAGCTTCGTTTGAGAAAGGTATGAATCAATTCACATTGAACAGAAATGCTATACCTGCAGCCGGTCTGTATTGGCTTACATTGTCTGACGGAAATCAACAAATGACAAAATCATTTATAGTTATTGATTGATCTGGTTAAATAAAATTATTGCAGCCCCTTCAGGATTTTTCTGAAGGGGCTTTTTTGTGCCTTAAAGCATCCGTTACAGGAACTGGATGCCCTATTCATTAAAATGCGTTGAGAGGAGGGAAGATGAAGGGAATGTACCACAATCGCATATTGATAATATTGAGAGAATGCTCTCAAGGCTTAAGGACTGATTAATAGGGCTCTAAGACCTGAAAGTGGATCAATTGACAAGAATCTGTCTTTGGATAACCTTTGTGCCTCTGGAGCTCTTATAACGCTCTGTTTTGAATAATAGCAATCATGAGTTTGCTAAATAATGCAGACTCGATGACCACATAACAACTAAAATCTCTGTAATAGAAGTTGTAAGGTCCGCTGAGCTTGACAGTAAATCCATATCCGGGATGTATTCCCGGAATCTGGCAAATGGTCTCACCTAAATGATGGCATTAAAGACTGTGCGGTGGATATTGAATATTTTCGTTTTTTCATAATTATTCCATTCTCCATCAGTTTGCCGGGAGAAAAAGTGACGCCCTAACGGATGATTTTATACAGTTTACCCTGAATAATCATCCGGGGCTGCCACAGGTAAACCCCTTTTCGGAGGGATGGACTAATTCTTCAACTTTGTCATATTCGTCGGGGTCTTTGATATTAAGATAAGTGGGATACCTTACGGATGGATCAGGATCTGGAAATGTAAATTCCTAAACATGTATTTTTAAATAGATGATACGTGGAATTTCTATATATAATATTCAGATAATTAATTGTTTGAATAATGGAACTTATGAATATTGAAGCATGTAAAAAATAGTTGTAAAAAATGTTGCAAAAAATTTGGATAACATATTACGATTATATTATATTTGTAATCAGATGCGGCGAAGCAATTTGCATCTTCCAAAACTTACCTACCGAAATTATCAGTTTATTTTAGTTCAAGACTAATTAATAAGTTACAACAAAAAAGTGCCTTTAGGGGCAAGTTGAAATTTGTTGTCATTGCTAAACTGGTAGCTCAAACTTAAAATTTTATATTTGGAATTACTCCGTAAGGACTAGTTCTGTCTAAGAAATGGCGTACATGAGACAGGAGATTTGATAAACGCTTTGGTGAACACCTGCAACTGTTCCACCTGAGAAATCGAACCTGTTTATTGTTTAGAATATAGAATAATATATTTATTTTATATTGTTTATCAATTAGTTATGTAGATTGAGAACACCCAAGTGTATGTGTAGTCGGCCAACTACAGGGTCATTCTTTTGTCTTCATGTCGTCTAAATATTATTTTTTCACATTAATATTATTATTTTATATTAAGTGAAAATAAAATTCTATTAAGTGGTTTATTTTATAATTTATTTAGAATAAATACACTGTTTTGACCAGACTTACCAAGATATTTTTCCCATAAACAGTAGTTTGTGCCCGGACGCTAGTCGTCCGGTGCACTATTTTATCGCGGCTTTTTTAACTGTCTTTTAGGAGGCACCGGTATTCATTTGTGGATAAACAATCAACCATGAGAAGAGAGATTAAAAATACTATTTTTTTGTACCTGCTAATAATACAATTAGTGGTGACACTTTGTCTTCTGAGCTTTACGGCGAACGGACAATGCAATGTCTATAGTTGTGCAGCTAATGTTAACTATGGTATTACTAATACTTGTGCCAATATAATTCCAGCTGCAAGTGTCATTATTGGAGGTGCTCCAGGATGTGTATATGACTTTGTGATTATGCGTAACGGTGTTGCTTCGCCTCCATTCGTAACATCTGCAGATGTGGGTACAACTTTTCTTTATATGGTTTCATACCCCGGGTCTCCTCCATGTGGTGGAAACATCACTATAATTGATGAGAATCCACCATTAATTACCTGTCCTGCAGGACCCATTGATATTCCATGTGGTATAAGTTTCAACTCTATCACACCACCGGTAGCTACTGATTGCTCTGGAATTGCGTCTATTGTAGGCCCATCTGTGCAGATAATATCAAACAATGGTTCATGTGCAATAAATATAATTCAGGAAGTTGAATTGACCTGGATTTACATTGATAATACAGGTTTATCTTCTTCTTGTACAGTTTTATATAACGTGGTTCCATCGGATCCGGCCGATCTGGCAGCTCCTCCTGATAGATTATTGACATGCACTCCGGGTCTGGATATCTCTCCTGCAGTTCAGGGAGTTCCTACATTGGGAGGTATTCCGCTTCAAATAGGCATATTTTGCAATATTGCATTAGCAGCTCCTACGGATAATGTCATTACAATTTGTGGAAACTCAAGAATAATTGAACGCACCTGGTTAGTAAATGATTTGTGTAATCCACCTGCAGGGCCTTATGTTCTGACACAAATTTTAACAATAACAGACACAGGAAATCCAACGATAGTGTTGCCTCCGGGCCCTATAAATTTACATACAATTGGCAATTCATGCATCTCCGGAAGCTTTAACTTGCCGGTTGCAGTGATTGCGGATGGTTGTGCTTCTACTGGTTCACTGATTGTACAAATGACAACACCCAATGGGGTTGTAAATACCAATGGTGGACTTGTTCCCGGTTTAAATGCCGGTACACATATTATAGTCTACAGAGTTACAGATCCTTGCGGCTTTACTGCTGAAGCAAGCATTACCGTCCATGTGGCTGATAATACTCCTCCTAATCAAATCTGTCAGACATCCACTACAGTTCCTCTTAATAATCTTGGGACCGCAGTCATTCCAGCTATTAATTTTGATAATGGTAGTTCAGACAATTGTGGTCCGGTGTATTTTAAAGTCAGACGAATGAGTGCCAATGCCTGTGATCCCAATCCTCAGTTCAATGACCAGGTTTCTTTTTGTTGCAATGATGTTGCAGCAAGTCCAATTATAATAATTCTAAGAGTATATGACATCAACCCGGGGCCTGGAGTGGTAGGAGCTGGTCAATTTCCGGGGAGATATAATGAATGTATGGTTCAGGTGATAGTGCAGGACAAAATAGGCCCGCTTCTGACATGTCCTCCTGATGTGACAGTTGACTGTACATTTGATTTGAATTATTATCTCACAAATGAAATACCGGTTGCAGGAGACAATTGTGGACAGAACATAGTTACTTCTGTATCTCTGGATTCCAGTGGATTGAATGTATGTGGCATAGGTGCAGTTGTAAGGACAATCACATATTCTGACGGAACAAATGAAGTAATTTGCAATCAGAATATTACTGTTGCAAACGTATTATTACCTGGAGGCGTGACTATAGTATGGCCTGAAAACCTAACATTAGCCTCCTGTGGAGCAGGTAATCTTGACCCGGAATCATTGGAACCTCCATATGATGCGCCGGTTGTTACCGCTTCTCCCTGCGCAGACATTTTAGTAGATCATGAGGATGAGGTATATGTAGTATCCAGTGGAAATGCATGTTTTAAAGTGCTTCGGAAATGGGAAGTTATTGACTGGTGTACATATAATCCATTAGATAGCACCGGTTACTGGTTCCACTATCAGATCATTAAAGTGATGGATACTGAGCCTCCTGTAGTGACACCCATTCCGGACCAAATCATTCACATCAATGTAGATGATGAAGATTGTGACCAACTTACGGCAAATGTAATATTGCCAAATGTGTCTGCTATTGATTGTACTAATGCAGCCAATATCAAATATCGGTACAGAATCGACTACAATAATGACGGAAGTTTTGATACACCTTTAATAATGGGAAATAATGCTTCCGGTGTTTATCCGGTAGGAGTGCATTTGGTAAGTTTTACAGTTGATGATTTGTGTGGTAATATAAGTGCACTTCAATTCTTAGTGGAAGTACTGATAAATGACATAAAGCCACCCACACCGATCTTGCATTTTGTTTCAAGTACCCTGATGCCTATGGTGGCGATGGTACAGATTCCAGCTTCAGTATTCAATAATGAAAGTGTTGACAACTGTACAGCTTCTGGAAATTTAGTGTTCTCTTATTCAATCAATCCGGATGATACTATTCGTGTATTCACTTGTGATTCCCTGGGAATGCGAAGTATTGAAGTTTATGTCTGGGACGAAGCCGGCAATTTTGACATCGGAATTGCCAATATCCTGATTACTGACAATCATAATCAATGTCCTGACGGAATTATATACAAGGTCATAGAAGGCTCTGTATTCAATGAAAAAAATGAACTCATTGAAAATGCTGTTGTGAAACTTCAGGGAAGTGGATTCAATCCTGAAATCACGTCCACTGATGGAAAATATGGTTTTGAAAATGTCCCGGGCAACAGATCTTATACACTTGTTCCTGAGAAAGATTCAAACCCTAAAAACGGTGTAACTACCATTGATATCATGCTGATACAAAAGCATGTAATGGGAATTAAGAAATTTGATTCACCGTATAAATATATCGCTGCTGATGTCAACCGATCAGGAAGTGTTAGCGCAGCGGATATGGTTGAAATTCAACGCCTGGTTTTAGGGAAAACGGAGGTACTTGCTTCCTATCCGTCATGGAGTTTTGTGGATGCAGATTTTGTGTTTCCAGATCCTGAAAGCCCATTGTTGTCTGCTATTCCCAACAAATTTACTATCAATCATTTAGATCAAAATATAAAGAAAAATTTCATTGGGATCAAACAGGGTGATGTCAATATGAGCAGTGCAGTAAGTGCATCTCAAAATACCGGCAACCGATCCAAAGGACCAGAGGTGAAATTAGAAGTGGAAGATTTGTGGGCGGAAGCTGGGTCTTATGTTTACTTGCCTGTGGAAGCCAAAGATTTTAATAATGTAGAAGCTTTTCAGGCTACCCTTCAGGTGAATCCGGAATATGCTAAAATCGTGAGAATCGAAAAAGGGGAGTTGGAGAATTGGTCAGAAGATAATTATAATTTAAAGAGGGGAAATGACGGTAAAGTAGCCTTTAATTGGTACGACTTTAAGCCTGCCAGCCTGCTTGCCGGCAAACCAGTTTTCTATTTGAGAATGGAAATGATAAAAAGTGCTAGCATCAGCAATGTGCTTGAGATTAATGACAGTTTAATTGAAAACGAAGCGGCTTCAGAAGGACAATACAACGGTGTGCTGAAACTTCAATTCAGACAACCTGACCCTGAGTCTGAGCGTACCAGAATGCTGTCATTAATGCCGAATCCATTTAAAGAGGCAACAATGCTTTCATTTTACTTAAGCGAGCCCTCAGAAGTAATTATATCGGTCACAGACCTCAGCGGTAAAACCATATGGCAGACCAAAGGAAACTATCCGAAAGGACAGGGCCAGGTCACAATTCAAAGTCAGGACCTGGGCGCTCCCGGTGTCTATTTGTACAAAATGGATGCTCCCGGTTTTACCGAAACAAAAAGAATGATTTTAGTTGACAAATAGGTATGAGTAGTAATAAGGCTCCGAAGGGGGGCAAAAGTGTCAACCCTTCGGAATTTTTTCTTTAAAAAAACGAACTAAAAGATCCAATTAATATAAAACGGATATATCACTAAATCTGGTCCAAAATGAAAACTACATTACGTTTGAGAAACGAGCTGACAGGCAGGATGATTATATCTTGTCTTTTGCTGTTTAATTCGATATATTCTACGATGGGGAGTGCACCAATGGTATGTCCTGTCCCTGGAAATACTTCACTCTTTGAAATCAACTCAGAGACGACTTTTTGTGTTGGGGACACTGCAAGATATGCAGTTGCATTTTCAGCAATTCCTGTGAATGCAACTTTTGATTTCTATTGGGACGCTAATCTGGATGCCAATGCAGATCCCGGAGAATATATTCAAAGTATAAATCCCGGACCTAATGTGCCAAGTGCATTATTTTCACTGGAAATAAATGCCTCACATATCGGGGGTAGAATCCTGGTTGTTTATAAAGATGTGGATTGCCCGCTGGATTCATTAATCAGAGTAGATTTGGTAACTCCTGTGATTTATGATTGTGGTGCAAGAATTGAAGATCCATGCACCTGTCTTAACAATGCTACAAGCACTGAAAACGGGCAGTTTTCTGAAACTATTGTTGTAACTTCTTTTCCGGGAGAAACCTGGGAAGTTGTAAGTACGAGCGGACTTTATCAAACAGGGGCATCCGTTCCTCCTGTTCCGGCGGACCTTATTTTACCGGGTACATTATTGACTGTTGGTATCAATAACTTTGAATATGAACTTCAGGGAGTACATGTAGATGCTGTAGGTTACTCTCTTATCGTGACAAATGGAACAGATACTTTAAGCATCAGCAACCGTTGTTATTATCCAAATCCGGTCATCAATTTATTTACAGATTACTGTATAAATTATCCGGTCATCAATCTTGATGTTACAGCTCCACCTTATACCGGAACTTTTTCTGTGACAATAAATGGTAATCCTGCTACTCAATTCAATCCTGCAGTTTTAGGGCTGGGTGTTCACCGGGTTGCTTTCGAGTTTAATGCAAATCCAATTAATGATACTTTACCGGGATGTATTCAGCGGGATACTATTTTTGTAGACGTGTTTCCAAACTATTCAGGTGGTCTGGCCTGTACTGACATAAATGTGAGTTTGCTTCAGGATGGACATGTCGTGATCACTCCGGATATGGTTTTATTGGGCGATTACAGATGCTATAGCACCTTTTTAATAGATATTATAGGCAAACCTGCCGATTCTTTATTTTGTGAGGATGTGGGTCAGATTTTCATGGTCAAGGTGACAGATCCGATCAGAAACAATTCTTGTTGGGCAAATGTAAGGCCTGAAGATAAATCTGCTCCATTATTCAATTGCAGTGACACGACTATATTTTGTGGAACAGACATTTTTGCCTTACCTCCCGATGAATTTATTAGTGTAGAAGACAATTGTGACTTAGCAAGTGTGGTGCTTATCGCACAGGGTCCTTTGACTCTGGCGGCTTGTAACCCTGATATCGGGGCTTCCATCACAAGAACTTACAGGGCAACAGACTGGATGGGTAATTCAAGCACATGCAGTCACACTATATTTTTTGGAAGGCCGGATATAAGTGAAATTGAAGCCCCTGCTGATGTTGTTTTAAACTGCGGTCCTGGTCTGGATCTGAGTCCTCAAAATCTTGGATTCCCAAATGTAAATGGAATGCCAATAACTGCTTTGTGCAGATTTAGCGTCAATCATATGGACATGAACTTTATTACTTGTGAAGGTTCTCAAACAATCACAAGAATGTGGACAGTAGTGGATGTTTGTGGTGGTGGAGGAATAGGGTTTTCACAACTTATTCAAGTAGTTGACAATGTTGCGCCGGTTATTAATTGTCCCGCGAATGTAGTTCTCAATAATACACCAGGGCTTTGTACTGCAGAATTTATTGTGCCAAGTCCTGTAATAACAGATAATTGCGCTTCAACTGCGAGTTTAACTTTACTTGTATTAGTCAATGGAATACCGAGAATACCCGGAACTGTTGTGGTTTTAAACGGAGGGGTCAATACAATAGAATACATTAGCAATGACCCATGTAGCAACTTTAGCAGTTGTGATCAACTGGTTACAGTTATTGATAATGAGGCTCCTACTGCAACTTGTAACGATATTACAGTATCCCTGGATGCCAGCGGTGAAGCTGTTCTCAACGTCGGGGATTTGACGAATATTTATGTTGACAACTGTGCTGTCACTGAAGTTTTAATTGCTAAAATGGCAAACCCTTTAGTCTTTGGACCTTCGGTTACATATGGATGTTCTGAGGTGGGTGAGAATATGTTGGTAGTACAATTCAGTGATGCTGCAGGCAATGTGAATACTTGTATGATTACTGTTACGGTACAGGATAATTTGGCACCTACAGTGGTCTTTTGTCCGCTGGATGAGACTGTTGAATGTGATGGAGGAACACCACCTGTTGTTGATCCTGTTTTCGCAGATAATTGTCCGGGAGGTTTTACGGTAGGATATGTACCTGTTTTTGTTCCTGACTGCCCTAATACAGGAGTAATCACCAGAACCTGGACTGCAACTGACCAGATGGGAAATACTGCAGTCTGTACTCAGGTAATTACAATTGAAGATACGGACCCACCTATCCTTGTTTGTGAAACAGATGTCATAATTGCACTGGATGCCAATGGGCAGGCTACAATAACCGCTGCACAGGTAGTAGTTTCTGTAGATGATGCTTGCTCTAATGTAACCTTGGATTTTAATCCTCCGGCATATGATTGTGATGATCTCGGAATTAATGTGCTGATTGTTACAGCAACAGATGAGTGCAACAATGCAACTGGTTGTGCTGTGAATGTAGAAATAATAGATGATCTCGCCCCTGTTTTTGTAAATTGCAATCCGGTAGCAAACATACTTTTGAGCAGCCTTCCTGATTGTGATCCTGATACATTTTTAGATCCTGATACATATGCTATTACCGCAACTGACAATTGCGATGATGTACTGACTATTGGTCTGGGGGTATTTCAACCAGGCTCATTCGAAGATTTTTGTACTAATCCAATGGCTCCTAATGAAGCCAGCGGTATTGTGGAATTGACCGTTTCGGATAGTGAAGGAAATATTTCCACTTGTACATTTACACTTACAGTTGAGAATGATGTGGATCCTGTATTTACTACATGTGTGGCAAATGTTGGGGTGATTTTGGATGCAAATGGTCAGGCAAGTATCATTCAATCAGATGTAGCAGTAGGCATTTTCCCATTTGATTGTTCCGTAATAGACGCAACTTTAAGTGTTACACCTGACAGATCCCTGAATTTTACTTGTGCAGATGCATTGCTTTCGCCTGTAGACGTGACATTTACTGCAACACTGTGTACCGGGAATACTGCTATTTGTGTGGTTGAAGTAAGTGTAACTGACAATGAACTCCCTTCCATTGTTTGTCCTGCAGACATTGTTGTGGATTGCGGTACCTCACTGGATGTATTAGTGACAGGAAATGCAACCATTGATGATAATTGCCTGGGTGGACTTACTCTTTCCAGCTCAGATGTTGTGCCGGCAAATATCAATTGTGGCATTCTTACCAGAACTTTTACTGCTACAGATGCTTCGGGAAATACAAACACCTGCGAACAAATAATCACGATAGAAGACAATGTCTTACCTATACTAACTTGTCAGGATATATCAGTGTCACTGGATGCTGCCGGCAACGGTACCGCTGTCCTAAATTCAGCAATTGTTCTAATCACTGATAATTGCACTATAAATGATTTTGTTTTATTGGATGCAAATCCGGTATTCGACTGCTCTGATATAGGCCCTAATTTGTTTCTTATAGATGTGGCGGATAATTGCGGTAATATTGGGACTTGCGAAATAAATATCGAAGTAGAAGACAATATTGCCCCCGTCATTACTACCTGTAATGATCTCAGTATCAATTTTAATGATGCCGGATCCTGCGATTTGAGCGATGTAATGGTGTATATTGAAAACAACCTGAGCATCCTGGATATAGATGCTACTGATAATTGTGCAACTGTCTTTACCACAACACTGAACCTTCTTCCCGGCACGGTTCCTCTATGTACCGATCCAAATTTCCCCGGACAAGCTACCTTGAATTATGAAGCTGTCATTTCTGATGGAAATGGGAATCAGGATGAATGTGAATTCAGTATCGCAGTAGAATACACGTCTGCTCCGGTATTCACTGTTTGCCCAGTCATTGTTAATTTGCAATTGGACAATAGCGGAACAGTAGTATTTGATGCTGCTACCCATGTGACTGCTTCTGATCCCGGGCTATGTGCATTGCCGGTAGCTTATTCGCCGGTCAATTTAATTTTTGACTGTGAAGATATTGGGTTAAATCCAGTAGCAGTTACTGCTTCAATATGTACAGGTGCTTCAGCAGTTTGTAATCTCACAGTGAATGTCACGAATCCAATCGTCCCGGTAGTTACATGTCCTGGAGATATAGTATTACCAGCTAATGCAAATTGTGAAGCATTTTTAAGTCCCGCCCAGATATTGGCGCTGGCCCCAAATGTAGTATTCAATTGTGATGCAAGTATTACTATCAATAGAGAAGATGGATTAGCATTAACCGATCCTTTTGAAGTAGGAGTGACCATTATCAATATAGTTGTCAATCTGGAAGGAACACTTCCTGTAATGTGCGATGTCATGGTCACAGTGGTGGATAATACTGATCCTATTTTTGCAAATTGTTCACCGAGGATTATTCTGCATTCTACATTAGCAGACTGCAATCCAACTGATCCAGGAGCTTATAATCTTCAGGCATCGGACAGTTGTGATCCAAATCCAACCATCAGCTTTTTGAATATTATAGATGATAAAGATTTTTGTGTTAATCCTAATCCCGGACTTCAGTTGTACAGTGCTGTATTTGAAGCTGAAGACGTCTCAGGAAATACTGCGGTTTGCACACTGGATGTAACAATTGTGAATGACATCAATCCTGTATTTACAGTTTGTCAGGATATTTCACTCATGGTCAATATGGCCGGAATGACATCACTGGATCTGAATGATGTTGCAGTAGCAGCATTTACAGGAGCATGTAATATGAGTTTTACCCTCAATTTGCCGCCGACATTAAACTTCGATTGTGAAGATGTCGGAGAAAATAATTTTACTGCTATTGCTACTTTATGTGATGGCAGAACTGCATCTTGTGACTTCACGGTGACTGTGGGACAGAGTGGTGAATTTGAAGTTGAATGTCCTGTGGATACGACTATTTTTTGTGAAACTAATTTGGTAGATTTCTATGCAGTGTACCTGTTGCGCTTTATGGAAATGGGGGCCTGTGTGGAGGATACAACTATAAACATTGTTGAAAATATAAATGCCTGCGGTACAGGAACTATTACAATCACCTTCACTGGTATAGCAAGCAATGGAGACATGGTTTCCTGCGTAACTGTAGTCAATATAATTATTGACCCTGCTGATGATTTTGAATTTGCAGATGTATCATGGCCAGCTGATTTCAACTCCAATTGCAGTGATATAAATCCACTTTTGACGGGATCTCCAACAGTTCCTGTTCCTCCTTCATGTTCCATCTTTGATTTTGATTTTGATGATATTATTATCAATCCAAATCTTAATGGATGTGAAGTAATTGAAAGAACCTGGACAGTCACAGAAACTTGCAGGAACCAAACTCAGGTAAATACTCAAATAATCACCAGACCAATCCCGGGATTACCGGTTCAAACTGGACCGCCTTTATTTACTTCAGTTAATGCGCCAGCGGGTGATTGTGAGGCGCCGGTTATGCTGGCCATTGTTACAGGACCTGCTTGTGCTACTGATATTATTGTCACTAATAATTTCAATGGCGGAGGAGCAGATGCAAGTGGATTTTATCCAGTAGGTATTACTGAAGTAATATTTACACTTACGAACTCTTGCGGGGAAATGTCCACATATACTATTGAGGTAGAAGTGCGGGACCTGGTGAGTCCGATTGCGGCTTGCGGATCGAATGCAAATGGATTATGCAGTGACAATCTGCAAGATCTGATTGCGTTGATTTCAGTTAATATCACAGAATCATGTCCGTTTACAATAGATACTATTATAACTCCTAACCTTAGTGATTGTGGAGTTGGAACAATTACTGTACGCTTTATTGCCACTGATCAAAGTCAAAATACCGGAACATGTGAAAGAGTAATAACTGTAAGTGCAGATCCCGGATTTACTTTTGATGCAGGGGATGTTAATTTTCCTGCAGACATTGACTTGCCATGTGATGGAGTTGCAACTACTGATATCACAGGAACGCCAGAAATTTTAATTCAATCATTCTGTGCTGATTTTTCCGTCTCATCTAACGATGTCACTACAGTAGATCCCGGAACCGGTTGTACAACTATAGAAAGGACCTGGACCATATTTGAGGCATGCAATAATATCACCATTCAGGATATTCAAATAATCACAATTGCTTCAGCTGGAATTGATATTGCAGGTATAGCTCCTGTGTATAATGTCAATGCTCCTGCAATTGCATGTGAAGCTCAGGTCAATATTCCTCTCCTTGCGGTGTTGGGTTGTGCCGGAGGTGTGACGATTGTGAATAATTCTCCATATGCGGATTCTCCGGGAGCAAATGCCTCAGGCGTATATCCGGTGGGTTCTACAATATTTATGTTTACAGTGACAAATAATTGTGGAGGGGTTGGAACATTTCAAGTCACCGTAAATGTCTTTGATGTAACACCTCCGGTATTTAATTGCCCTGATACAGAACCACTGATTTGTACAGCGGATATACCAGCTTATGTAAGCACTCTGACAATCAATGCAACAGATGCTTGTGGTATTTCAAGTTCTCAGGCAATTATTTTTAGTCCTGATTTTGATTGCGGAAACGGGATGCTCCCGATTAATTTTATTGTAACTGATAATAATGGCAATACAGGTACCTGTGAGGTTATACTTGAGTTCTTACCTGACTTGATAGAAGAAAGTGATATCAATTGGCCGGCTGACTTTTTCTTATCTTGTAATCAGACCACTAATCCTGTCACAACCGGCTTGGTTTTATTTGAACCAAATTGTAGTAAGATTGGAACCACGCGGATAGACGGTGGAATAACAGTTGATCCTTCAGGATGTCCTGTATTTACACGTTTTTGGACGGTGACAGATACATGCCAGGTATTACCAGGAGTTCCAGGTTCCGGTGTCTTTACATATGAACAACTAATTTATCCTGCGGATTATTCTGAAATAGAAGCTTTAATACCAAATGACAGACTGATTCAAGTACCAGCAGGGGCAAATTGTCAGGCATTTGTGAATATAAGTTTTCCACTTCCTGATTACTGTGCTCCGGACGTAGTGGTTGAAAACACTTTCACACCAAATGGAGCGGATGCATCCGGATTTTATCCTGTAGGAGTAACGGTTGTAACATACACCATCAGCAATAGTTGTGGGCTCTTATTTACGGAAGAGGTAATTGTAACTGTGGAGGATCTGATTTCTCCAAGCGTTCTTTGTAATGATCTTCCTGCCAGCTTACCATGTACTGCGGACATAGATGCGATAATTGACGGCTGGGTATTTGTTGTAACTGAGTCATGTCCACATGATACCACGGTTGTAATCGACAGATCCGGACTCAGCAATTGCGGAGTAGGAACGCTGAATGTAACTCTTGAAATAGTAGATATTGGAAATAACGGAGCTTCATGTACCAGATCTATTCAGATCACTGCAGGCGTACAAGTTTTTGATCCGAATGATATTATCTGGCCGGAAGCGCTTGTTACTTTAGATGATTGTGGAGCAACCACAACACCTGAAGCGTTAAATTCATTTCCAACTTTGTCAGAGCCATATAATTGCCTTAATATAACTTTTTCATTTGTAGATGAAACGCCTAATCCGGTAATTGATCCTGATAATTGTCTGGAAATTGAAAGAACATGGACTGCCACAAATCTGTGCAGTGGAGCTGTAGTCGGAACATTTGTTCAGCTAATATTGATCAATGCTAATTTTTCTCCGATTGTGGTTGGTGGTAAACTCTTAGATAATGCAGATAATGGCCCATTGAATGCTGCAATAGTCAATGTCGGAGATAGCAGAATTGCTATGTCTGTAATGACGAACCATGGAGGACAATATAATTTCAGTGTGTCACCTTCTGAAGAATCTGTTCGGATTCTTCCCTCTTCTAATTATAAAAGGAAAAATAAAGTCAATGCTATTGATTTGAATTTGTTAATTCAACACTTGTATGGAGGAGCTCAAATTCAGGAACCATGGAGAAGAGTAGCTGCAGATGTTGATAAATCAGGTGCTCTGAACGATAATGATTTATTTCAAATCAGATCGCTGATCTTGCGGGAGATTACTCAATTTGAAGCCGGAAACTGGAAGTTTATTCCCAAGACAATTACAGATTCTTTGTCGGGACCAAATGACTGGATGAACAGACCTGAATATATCGATGTAGCATTGCAGGGATCTGCTATCATGAGTAAGAATGATTTTAAAGCAGTTGAGCTGGGCAAGTTATATATTCAAACTTTGACACAGACCAGAGAAAGAAATGGATTACCGAAGCACCAATGGTTAATCGCAGACCGGAAGCTCATTATAGGTCAGTCCGAAAACATTCCTGTATTTGCAGAAGGTGCTAAAGACTTGAAAGCTTTCCAATTCACACTTAATTGGAATTCAAATGATATGCAACTAGTTGAAATAATACCGGGGAATGGATTGAGCCTTGCAAACTTCAGCACCAGATATTCAAATGATGGCAAACTTACGGTTTGTTGGGGAGGGGAGAATGCAAGGTTGTCTGATCAGGAACCAGTCTTCACACTTGTGATGATGCCACGGCAAAATAAAGATGGTATTGAAAATGTATTTGAAATCACAGAGGATATTGCAGAGGCATTGTCATTCTTTGGAGGCAATGATGAAAAAGTTCCTGTTATAGGAATTCAGCAGAATTTTAATCATTCCAATAATTATGAATTATTCCAAAATAATCCTAATCCATTCAGCAAGGAAACCTGGATAACATTCAAAGTACCGGTTGATGAAATGGTGACCATCACGGTCACAGACCTCACGGGTAAATTGGTTCATCAGCAAAAACAGTTTTGTCTTAAGGGCAAACATGCCGTAAAGGTTGAATTTGGAACAGAACTTTCTGAGGGTATGTATCTATACAGAATAGAAACAGATGCTTTTTCAGCTACCAAGAAAATGCTGAAAGTGGGCAAATAAGAGCAAATTAATTTTGATCGAGATTTAGTTTTAGTTCGTAGTAAGGGGCGTTTCAATGGAAACAGCCCCTTTCTCTATTGAATTGGACTCATTTTTTGAAATCTTATTAATAATGTGTAATTATATAAGTGTATGATAATCATTAGTATAAACATTCAATAAAAAAAATATAAAAAAAATATCATATAAATTATATATTAAAAAAACTACACATGTATATTTGTCCTGTCATATGTAATAATTCTAGTGAGTTGTAATTATTCATAGACGAACCTGAACCCGCCAACCTGATATAAATAAAGAACCCCACGATGGAAGCCAGAACCTGAACTGCTTCCTCTATTCGATTATTCCTGAGATTAAGTTTTAAAAAGAATTGACTTACAGAATTTCTGTTTGTCAGCCTGGCATTCGGCTATTCCAAGCATGATCATTCGTGATCTATGCCCTGTCATAGTATTTTTTTTGCCTTATTTTTTTTACCTATTTTAATTTAAAACTAAGATCTCATGAAGAAAACTACTTTTACTGAGTCGCTTTGTCGGGTTTCCAGCCTGACAAATGGTAGTTTTAAGAGGTTTATGACACTCTTAATTTTGCCATGTTTTCTTATTGCTTTCGGGCAATTTGAAGCGAACGCACAATGTACCGCACCTGTAGCCCTTACGGCAACAAGCATCGGTACCACAAGTGCTACATTGAACTGGACTACAACTAATCCTCCGGCAACCAACCATCAGTGGGTGATTACCATAGGAGGTGTAGGCCTTCTTACAGATGGTTCAAACTGCCCTTCAGGCGGACAATCTGTAATTGTTATGACTGTTAACCAATCTTCTCCTGGATTGACCAGAGTTGGTAATGTCATTTCATATGTAGCCAATGGACTTCCTCCGGGAACAAGTTTGGTGTTTTATGTAAGCGAACAATGCACAGGAATTGCACCTCCAAACAATGTATCTACTTGTGCAGGTCCCGGAGCATTCGCCACGTTTGATACACCTATTACTGTTACACCTACGGTTGTATCTCCTTCCTGTCCTTTTGCAACTCCAAACTATGCTCCAAACGGAAGTATTACGATTAATGTTGCTAATGGATCATGTGTAGGTACATATACTGTTAATGCTGCGCCTATTGCAGGGTCAGGCCCGCTTGGATCTACCCCACCACTTACTACAGTAACAACTTACATTGGATTTCCAGCTGGAAACTTCCTATTTGCTAATGCTGGCGCAGGCTGTTATAATATTACTGTGACTGAGACAACTACATGTAATCTTGCAGTTGATCCAACCGTAATCCAGGTATGTGTTCCTGATGGAACTGATGCTGTACAGCCGATATTTTATGTTACTGACTTATTAGGAAATATTATTGTAGATAATGATCCATTAACTCCTCAACCTACTTTATTTAACTTTGGTAATGTTATCATTCCTGAAGGTTCTTGTAATTTACAGCAGTCCTTCCAGGCTTATGGGTTTGATAACTGTGATGGATTTATCAATGCAATTAATGCAGTATCTGCAAGTGCTGTAACTGTACCTTCAACAATCATTCCTGGCACACAAGTTTCAGTTACGGCTGATGGATTTGGTTTTTATCAAATTGATGTGAACTGGAGCGTTGGATTATCGACTGTGACCATTCTTGGAAGTGATTCCAGTGGAAATACAGCAAATGCACCGAATGGATTACGTCTGGTAGCTAACGTTTTAGACAATACTGATCCAGTTGTTACCATTTTGGGCAATACTTTAGTTCCTTTAGCAGATTGTCAAACAAGTGTAACTGCCGTTTATTCCATACAAATTGATGATTTATGCGATCAGAATGCTGTAAATTGGTCAAACCTGGTGGTTAATTTCGGGGGTGCAACCGGAGTTGTAAATTTCACAGGAAATAACTACCGTGAATTTTTAGTAACATTTAATGCACCTGGAAATTACTTGTTCTCAGCTTCATATACTGATTTCTTTGGAAATGTCGGGTTCTTTGATATAATAGTAGAAGTAGAACCAACAAGTGTTGATGCGCCACCAACTATATATGCTTTCCCTGCACAATGGACAATCCCATTCTGTGAACAATCTGTTGACATTATTTATGGATTTACAATTGTTGACGATTGTGCACCAATAAATATTGCGCAAGTTCAATTCAATGGAGGTGGTTCTGGCTTACCAAATTTAAATGGAGCTGGATTCTTCTTTACTGAAGCAGTAGGTTGCGCAGGTTTACCTTGTAATGCAGTTTACTTCGAAGTAAGAGGTGATGTGACTGCCGGAACATTTTTCCCTACAATTACTTATCAGGGTATCAATTCAGTTCCGTCTATACAAGTAAATTATGCTGTTCCAAACGTACCGCCGGTATCTTTGGCATGTGTTGGTAATGTAAATACTTCCCTAAATGATGACTGTGAAGTAGTGATTACTCCTGCTATGTTATTGAATGGTTCTTTTGGATGTTTGGATGCTGATGACTTTGTTATTCAGATCAATGGTGTTACAACGAACACAATATCTACTTGTGGAACATATACATATATGGTTACATTGGCACCTGGGGTAGTTGCACCTTTCAGTCCTTGCTGGGGTAATTTAGTAGTAGAAGATAAGAGAACATTGTTCCTTTCTTGCGGACGTGATACTTTAGAGTGTTTTGAAGCACTTGAGATTGGTTTCCTTGGAGATGTTTCTCAAATGTGTGATGGTTGCCAGGATGTAAACAATGTATTGATTGATGAGACGATCCGTCCTGCAAATTGCCTGAATCCTGCAGAAGTAAATTTCACTTCCCTGATTCAAAGAACATGGAGATTGACTGATATTTTTGGAAATGTTTCTCAGTGTATTGATACTATCTGGGTAAGAAGACCTTCTGCTAATATGGCTCATTACCAAATGCCTGCAGATGTTCAACTTTCATGCAATGCTACACCTGCTCAGTATCATCCATCTGTAACAGGTTATCCAATCTATACTGCAGGTGGTACTCCAATTGTATTGGATCCTACAAATGCAGCTTTAGTATGTAATTTATTGATCAAGTTTGATGATATGGAATTGACCGGCGGATGTGGCGGAACTCGCGAAATCATGCGTCTGTGGACAATTACTGAATTATATTGTGGTGTCCTGGTACCAAAAATTGTTGGTTCTCAGATGATTTCACTGGTTGACAATGTTGCCCCAGTAATCAATTGTGCACCGGGAGCTCAGACTGTATGGACAAATCCTTACTCTTGCTCAAGTGATTTATTTATAGCCAAACCAACAGTGACAGATAACTGTACTGCTGCTTCAGCTATCAGAGTAACACTTACTGTAAATGGGGTTGGATTTTTTGATAATTTCCAGGGTGGAACGGTAACTGGTTTTGAAGCTGGTCCAAACACACTTATTTTCAGAGCTTATGACGCATGTGGAAATTCATCTTCATGTACGAGAGTAATTACAGTGGTAGATGAGATTGCGCCAATCGCTGTTTGCCAGACAAACACTACAGTATCTTTGGGACTTGATGGTACAGCAAGAGTTTACACTTCTTCATTCAATGATGGAAGTTATGACAATTGCGGAATCGATTCTATCAGAGTGAGAAGAATGACTCCTAGCCAGTCTTGTGATCCTGTTCCAGTATTCCGTGACTATGTACCGGTTTGCTGCGATGATACTGGTCTGCCAGTGATTGTTATTATGAGAGTATGGGACTCAAGTGGAAATACAAATGAATGTATGGTATCACTTGAAGTTCAGGATAAAATACCTGCAACTATTTCTTGCCTGCCCAACCTTACTGTGAATTGTGGATTTAACCTTGATGATTTATCAGTGTTTGGAAAAATTGTAAATCTGAACAATGGTGAAACAAGAGATAGTGTATTTGTTGGTGGCGTATTCCGCTTCCTGGACGGATTTGCAGCTGACAATTGTAATCTCAGAGTGGTGGAGCTTACTCCTTTAGTATCTCTGAATTCTTGTGGAGCTGGTTATATCGAAAGATATTTTGAAGCAAGAGCTCTTTCCGGAAACCTTGCCATTGCAAGATGTACTCAAAGAATCACTGTTATAAATGATGTGAATGTATTACCTGCTTCCATTCTATGGCCTTGTGACCTTACATTGACCAACTTCTGCGTAACCAATCCAGAATTGGAATTGACCCCGGATGTACTGGAGCAATTCAATGGAACAGGTGTATCTTGCCATATTGGAATACCTGCTTTCTATGACAGACCTACATTTTTGGATAATGAATGTACTCAAGTTGGTATTACATACAAAGACCACGTTTTTGAGATTCAGGATAGCGCTTGTTACAAAATCCTTAGAGAGTGGAAAATCATTGACTGGTGTGCTTATGAAGGCGGAGCTTTGGGTTCTAATATTGAATCTTATATCTATCGCGATGTACAGGTAATCAAGATCATGAACAACATTGATCCTGTAATTACTTGCCCTGCTGATGTGAATGTTTGTTCATTCCAGCCAATATGCTCTACAGGAGAATTCCTGTCATTGACTGCAACTGCTACAGATGACTGTACAGATGCTGATGATTTCCAGTGGACATGGCAATTATTTGCAAATGTTGCAAATCCAGAAACTTTTGTTCCTGCAAGTACAACTCCAACAGTTGTAGGTGTTGGTGCAACTGTAGCAAGAAACTTCCCGGTAGGTACACATGTGTTAAGATTCATTGTTGAAGATAAATGCGGCAATACTGACGCATGTACTACAATTGTAAGAGTGAGAGATTGTAAAAAACCAACACCAATTTGCTTCTTTGGTCTTTCAGTAGATCTAATGCCAAATAATGGTCAGGTAACTGTTCCTGCTACACGCTGGAATAATAACTCTTTTGATAATTGCACTGCGAATGCAAACCTAATCATCCGTGTGGAGAGACTTACTTCAGGAGACGGTATCAACCCTCCTGGTCCATCCGCTGCAAACATTCTGTTTACTTGTGCTGACCTTGGTTCTGTACCTGTAAGAATGTGGGTCGGTGATGCTGATGGAAACTGGGATTATTGTGAAACATTCATGGTCGTTCAAAACAACATGGGTGCAGATTGTCCTCCAGTCAATGGTGGTGGAATCGAAGGTCTTATTTACACTGAATTTACTGAGAATGTAGAGAAAGTAGAAGTGAAACTTACAGGTGACATTAACAACTACTGGATGACTGGCAATGATGGTAACTTCCAATTCAGCAGCTTGCTATTCGGAAGTGACTTCACTGTAACTCCTAAGAGAGATGACATGCATGATAATGGTATATCCACTGCTGATTTAGTAATGATTCAACGTCATATACTAGGAAATGTAAACCTGGGTACTCCATATAAAATCATTGGTGCTGATGTCAATAATGATAAGAAGTTGTCTGCTGCGGATTTAGTTGAATTACGTAAATTAATTCTTGCTTCTATTCCGGCATTCAGCAATAACACTTCATGGAGATTTGTGGATGAAAAATATTCATTCATAGATCCAACAAATCCATTAAATGAAAACTTCGCTGAGAAAATTGATATTGCTAATTTCTACGGAAATGTTCCAATGTTGAAATTCATAGCTATCAAAGTAGGTGACATGAATGGTAGTGTTGCAGCTAATAGCAGTCTTACTGGAAATGTAGAAAACAGAAGCAGCAAATCTCTTGTATTTGATGTAGCTGATGCTCAACTTGCAGCAGGAAAAGAGTACACTGTAGATTTCAGATCTTCTGACTTCCAGCAGATTGCTGGTTATCAGTTCACTTTGAAATTCAATCCTTCTACTCTTTCTTTAAAGGATATCAAACCAGGTACATTGAGAGTTAATGAAAGCAACTTTGGTCTTACCAGATTAGATGAAGGTTTCATGACTACAAGCTGGAATGATATCGAAGCTATCAGTCTTGGTGCAGATGATGTATTGTTTAGCCTGACTTTCAAAGCTAATCAATCAGCTAAATTGAGTGATGTATTAAGCATCAACTCAGCTTATACAAAAGCAGAAGCTTATACAGACGTAAATACACCAGTACTAGGTGTTAACCTTAACTTCCAGAATGAAAACAGTGGAGTTGCAAGCAATGGTTTCGAACTGTTCCAAAACAGACCAAACCCTTTCAATGCTAACACTACTATCGGATTCAATCTACCGGAAGCTGGTAATGCAACTATTACTATATATGACATGACAGGTAAAGTAATCAGAGTAATCGATAATGACTTTGCCCGTGGATACAATGAAGTTCAGGTAAATGCAACAGAATTGGGAACCACTCCTGGTGTACTTTACTATGAATTGAAAACTACTTACGCAACAGCGACTAAGAAGATGGTTCTTCTTAACTAAGACGCAGACTCAGTAAAATCTGTTACTGTTTTTTTGGGATGTTGACCCTCTCCGGTATAGACCGGGGAGGGTTTTTTTATGAATTAATTACAGGAAAATATTGAGATTCATTATGTATTGGCAGGGAGAGAATTTTGCAATCCTTGCGTCTCAAGTTATAAATAAATTAAGGGTTAAACAGTATATGCTAATTAAAGTACTTAATTTTAGTTAAGCTTTATTTATTCTTTGGCAGAACGGGTGAATTACTGCATATTTATTCAAGCATTTGAGTCAATAAGCATATGGAAAACCTGATTAATATGAAAAGAGCATTTCTGAGAATTAATTACCTGTATGTAGCATTAATTATTCTACTCCTTTTTCCTGTCATCCAAGCTCAGGCTCAGAAGAATACTGTCTCAGCAGGCAGACAATTCAATTTCTGGAATTTGAAAGCAAGGAATTTTCCCGGAAATCCTGCAACAATAAATGTTTCGGAACAAAGGACCGGAGCAGAGGCCGGATATACAGTAGGATATCAGAGAAATTTTAACTTCGGATGGGCGGCCTGGTTGCATGCAGGATTTGGAAATAGCTTTGGACCCACAGAAGAATTTAAAATCAATCCTCCCATACAGCTCAGTGCTAGCCGAGATTTTTCTGGTATTCATATGAGTGGTAGTAAAGCAGGATTTCTGCAACTAAGTGCAGGAGCATCGAAAAAATTCAAATTAGTAAAGAATTTAAGAATCGGAACATCCGCAGGAATAGGAAGACAATGGCATGACGCTGCTGTAGATCATGAGCTAACAACAGTCTATATGGATCAAAATGGGGAAACTAAAGTTTTTAAATTTGGAGAAATCCGTGGTAAAAACCCGGACAGCATGCCATTTTATTTGTTGGGGGGACTTGAGGTTATATTGTTTGAAGGCAATTTCAACATAATATTTGGAGGACAATTCCAATATTTTCTGAGCGATATTTACCGGACAGAAGCATTGACCTTGCTGGATGGCAATGGAGCTGAGCAAACTTTTGCATATGATAATTCAGCTATTGGGTGGCTATTAAATATAAAAGCGTCCTACAGTTTTTGATGCCATAGAACGCTTTTTCTTTTAAAGGAGAAAATTATAGAAGAAATAATTACTCCAATCTCTGTTTCACTTCAGTGATTTCATATCCTTCAACGATGTCTCCTTCTTTGATGTCATTGAAGTTTTTGATAGTCAGACCGCATTCAAAACCATTTCTGACTTCTTTCACGTCTTCCTTGAAGCGCTTCAATGAGCTCAATTCTCCATTAACACCTTCTCTGGTTGGATAAACAACGATACCATCACGAATGACACGAATCATGGAGTTTTTAGATATTTTACCTTCTTCCACGAAACATCCGGCTACGCTACCCACTTTAGAAATTTTGAATACTTCACGAATAAGTACCTGTGAAGTAATTTTCTCTTCTTTGGTAGGTTCAAGCATACCTTCCATCGCCATTTTGATTTCCTCAATGGCTTCATAAATGATGGAATACAATTTGACCTGAACTCCTTCTTTTTCTGCAAGTTTCCGTGCTCCTGTAGAAGGTCTCACCTGGAAACCAATTACGATTGCGTCAGAAGCAGAGGCCAGCAACACATCAGATTCAATGATCTGACCCACTGCCTTGTGTATTACATTAACCTGGATTGTTTCTACTGAAAGTTTGATAAGTGCATCGGAGAGGGCTTCTACAGAACCATCAAAGTCTGCCTTCACAATCAGGTTCAATTCTTTGAAAGTTCCTAATGCAAGACGTCTTCCTATTTCATCCAGTGAAATACGTTTCTTAGCTCTCGTTGCCTGCTCTCTGTTGATTTGTGCCCGTTTGGCCGCAAGAATTTTAGCATCACCTTCTTCAGCAGTTACTTTAAATATCTCACCTGCCTGAGGCGCACCGCTCAAGCCCAAAACCAGTACCGGTGTGGCCGGACCAGCTTCTTTTACTTTTTTACCCCTTTCGTTGAACATTGCTTTTACCCTTCCTGCATATTCACCGGCGACCATCATATCGCCCACTTTAAGGGTTCCGCTTTGGACAAGCATTTTGGCTACATAACCTCTGCCTTTTTCAAGGGAGGCTTCTATAACAGTACCAAGGGCATTTCTCTTTGGATTTGCTTTGAGGTCAAGCAATTCTGCTTCCAATTGAATTTTTTCACACAGTAAATCGATATTCAAGCCTGTTTTGGCTGAAATATCCTGTGACTGATATTTCCCGCCCCATTCTTCAACAAGGAAATTTAGCTGGGCAAGTTCATTTTTAATTCTTTCCGGATCTGCACCCGGTTTATCGATTTTATTGATTGCAAAAACGATCGGTACATTTGCAGCTTGTGCGTGACTGATTGCTTCTTTGGTCTGAGGCATGATATTATCATCAGCTGCAACAATAATAACGGCAACATCTGTCACTTTTGCTCCCCTTGCACGCATTGCTGTAAACGCTTCGTGACCAGGAGTGTCCAGGAATGTAATTGGTTTGCCATTAACAATAACTTCGTATGCACCAATATGCTGAGTAATACCACCGGCTTCACCGGATACGACATTGGCGCTGCGAATATAATCGAGCAAAGATGTTTTACCGTGATCGACGTGTCCCATGACTGTGACGACTGGCGCACGAGGAACCAAATCTTCCGGAGCATCTATTATTTCTTCTTCTTCTACTATGGTTTCATCCGCACCAATAAATTCAATTTCGTAACCGAATTCATTCGCCACTAATTCAATAATTTCTGCGTCAAGCCTCTGGTTAATTGAAACGATTACACCCACGTTCATACATGTGGTGATCACATTGATTACAGGTACGTTCATCAAACTGGCCAACTCAGAAACTGAAATGAATTCAGTCACTTGTAGTTTATTATTGTCGCCATGATCCATGGCCAATTCTTGTTTCTCACGGATTCTCTCGCGATTATCCCTGCGAATTTTTCCTCTTTTATTTTTGGTTCCCACGCTGAGGCGGGCCATTGTCGCCTTGATTTTATCTTCGACTTCTTTTTTGGAAATTTCTTTATTCTCTGCAGGTTTGAATCCGGGTTTTTTCTTAAGATCCGGGTTGTTTCCCTGAGCTCCATGTCCGCCTGATCCACCTTGTCCACCTTGTCCTCCTGTTCCGCTGTTGGCAGGTCTATTGGATTGAGCTAACTGATCTGAGCTGACTTTCTTTCTTTTTCGTTTGCGTTTATTGGCTTCACTTTGAGATAAAGTACTTGCATCAGATTTTGGAGCAACTTTAGGTGCTTCTTCTGGTTTCTTTTTGGCACGATCGAATTTCTCGATGTCAATTTTACCCTGAATTTTCAATCCTTTTAATTGGGGAGTTTCAGCTCTTACCATTTCTTCCAGCGGACTGGAATATTCGGTGAGATCATCAAAACCAGGTGCATTTACATCCTTTTCAGTTTTATCTGCAATGGGTTCAATATTTACCTTTTCTTCTTCTTTTTCTGGCTCCGGTTCAGGTTGTATTTTAGGTTGTTTTTCCTCAACTTTGGGGGTTTCAACAACTTTTTTCCTGTTTTTATCAGCATCCAGATCGATTTTGCCCATGACTTTTAGCTTGGGTTTGTTCTCTTCTGGTACTCTGTCTGGTTCCGGTTCAGGATCCTTGGCAACCACCGGTGGCGCAGGCGGAGTGACTACAGGCGGAGTTGCTGCAGGAGTTTCTGTAACTCTTTCAGTTCTGTTGAAGATGGATCTTTCTTCCTCACCTTCTTTCTTAGTAGCTGGCCTGTTGCCAATAATTAATTGATCTGCTTTTTCTTTTACGTCGATAGAGCCCTGGAATTCTTTCACAAGATCCAGGTACATATCGTCGCCAATTTTGGCTGTAGGCTTATTGTCTATCTCGTAGCCTTTGCTCGTGAGATATTCAACGATTGTGGTAGTTCCTACGTTTAATTCTTTCGCTACTTTGACTAAGCGTCTATCCATGCTTTGACTTTAAATTATCTGTTTTCATCTCTGAAAACGCTGCAAATGTATGCAAAAAAGAGATACAGTCTACTAACAGGCTGTATCTCCCATATTTATTCTTCTTCCTCGTCGAATTCTGATGCCAGTATTTTAAGTACTTCTTCAACTGTTTCTTGTTCGAGGTCAGTTCTGCGGACCAATTCATTGACACTCAAATCCAATACGCTGCGAGCGGTATCGCAGCCTATTCCTTTGAGCTCATTCAAGATCCACTCTTCGATTTCATCTTTGAATTCATCCAGATCTACGTCATCTACTTCAAATTCTTCAGTATCTCTGAACACATCTATTTCATATCCTGTCAGTTTACTTGCCAGCTTAATGTTTGATCCACTTTTTCCAATGGCCAGAGATACCTGATCTGGCTTCAGATATACTGAAGCTCTCATAGTATTGCTGTCCAGGTTAATACTGCTTATCTTGGCAGGAGTCAGTGATCTTTGAATAAACAGTGTATCATTAGTTGTGAAATTAACGATGTCAATATTTTCATTGCGTAATTCACGAACGATTCCATGGATACGTGATCCTTTCATACCGACGCAAGCGCCAACAGGATCAATTCTGTCATCATAGGATTCAACAGCGACTTTTGCTCTTTCTCCCGGTATACGTACTATTTTCTTAATCGTGATCAATCCATCCTCTATCTCAGGAACTTCCTGCTCCATTAATTTCTCAAGGAACGTATTATCAGTTCTTGAAATAATTACCACCGGTGTATTATTTTTCATTTCTACCCTGCGGATGACGGCTCTCACCATGTCCCCTTTGCGGAAGAAATCTCCTTTGATCATCTCAGTACGCGGTAATATCAATTCATTGGAAGTAGCATCATCGAGTATCAATATTTCCTTCTTCAGGATCTGTTGTACTTCACCAATTACTAACTCACCTACACGATCGATATATCTGCGGTACACTTCGTCTTTTTCCAATTCCATGATTCTGGAAATCAAGGTCTGTCTTGCAGCCATGATAGCTCTCCTGCCGAAATCTTCGAGATGCAACTGTTCGTAGCACTCGTCACTTACTTCGTAATCGGCATCAATAGCTTTCGCCTCTGAAATGGATATCTCTGCACTCTCATCAGTAACCTCACCGTCCGGGACGATCGCACGAACTCTCCAGAGTTCAAGGTCACCTTTTTGTGTGTTGACGATCACGTCGAAGTTCTCGTCTGAACCGAATTTTTTCTTAATGAGTGTCCGGAATACATCTTCCAACACCCGGACCATCGTGGGACGATCTATGTCTTTGCCCATTTTGAAATCCGCAAAGGTTTCTACCAGATTCATAGTTGTTATGTATTAAAATCTTATTCTAACAATTGCTTTTTTTATTTCCCGGAAGGGTATTTCATGTATCAGATCTTTCTTCACTTGCTTTTTACCTTCCTTTATCTTCACTGATTCTGTCACAACAATATTAGTATCTGTAACTTCAGATAATATACCGCTGATATTCGTTCCGTCAGCTTTCTGTATCTCCAGCTCCCGAGACTTATTTTTTACAAATTGTCTGGGTAACAAAAGTGGTTTTCCTACTCCTGCAGATGAAACTTCCAATGTATATTCTGCTCCCAGAACTTTCGTCTCATCCAGATATGCTTCCAATACTCTGCTGACCTTCTTGCACTTTTCAAATGTAATCGCAGTATCACTGTCCAGATAAACTTCCAACTTATTGCCTTTGAGAATGATTTCTACCAGAAAACAATCTGAGAAATCAGGCTCCTGCCATTTCTCATTCAACAATACTTTGATTTTTTCTTCTACCTGATTCAAATCGATAATACCTTAAACACCTATAATTGAAAGGGGGGAACCTTCCCGGCTCCCCCCTTTTTCAAATTCCTGGTGCAAAGATAATATCATTAATTGAATAAACAAAATCTAATTGTAAACCAAAGCGCAATAGTGCTTAAAACGTTTGATTATCACATGTTTATTTTATATTCCGACTTCATATGAAACACATTATCGGCTTTGATAGATGGCTTTGCTGAACAGGAATATTTTATCTTTGTTGTTAATTGCTGAAAATCAAGTGTAATGAACATTAACCAATTGCTGGAGAAAGCCCTGAAGCTGGAGTGGCTCAGTGTAGATGAAGGACTTTTTCTGTTTGAAAATGCTCCGACTGCGCTTCTGATGGAAGCAGGCTGGAAACTCCGGCAGCACCATGTTCCGGGTAATACTGTTACATGGATCATCGATAGAAACTCCAATACAACAAATGTCTGTATAGCCAACTGTAAGTTCTGTAATT
The DNA here is from genome assembly GCA_022841345.1 of Saprospiraceae bacterium. GTDB lineage: Bacteria > Bacteroidota > Bacteroidia > Chitinophagales > Saprospiraceae > SLDF01. The sequence goes on along the minus strand of JALHRR010000010.1, from coordinate 53,231 downwards.
TTTACAGAAGACCCGGACATGATGAGGCATATATCACCAGTATGGAAGAGTACCGGGTGAAAATTGAAGAGACTTTCAAGCTGGGTGGAGATCAACTTTTATTACAGGGTGGTCATCATCCTGATTTGGGTCTTGCTTTTTACACGGAGTTATTTGCCAATTTGAAGAAAGAATTTCCCGCACTGAAGCTTCATGCACTGGGTCCACCTGAAATTGCCCACATTGCTAAGCTGGAAAATATGTCTCATTATGATGTGCTGGCGGCTTTGAAGACTTCAGGACTGGATTCTCTTCCGGGAGCTGGAGCTGAAATTCTTTCTGACAGAGTAAGAAGATTAATTTCCAAAGGCAAATGCGGTGGTCAGGAATGGCTGGATGTGATGAGAGCTGCACATCAACTGAATATTACCACATCCGCTACTATGATGTTTGGACACATTGAGACCAATCGGGAAAGAATGGAGCATTTTGCTGCGTTGCGTCAGGTTCAATCTGAAAAGCCTGCAAATGCAAAAGGATTTCTGGCATTTATTCCCTGGCCATTTATGGATGAGGACACAATATTGAAAAAATTAAAAAGAGCCAGGAATACCTGCACCGGGGATGAATATGTTCGAATGATAGCCATGAGCAGAATCATGCTGCCCAATGTCATTAATATACAGGCATCCTGGTTGACAGTAGGCAAACCTGTTGCGCAACTTTGTTTGCATGCCGGCGCCAATGATTTTGGCAGCATTATGATAGAAGAAAATGTAGTAAGTGCTGCGGGTGCAGCATTCAGGTTCACCGCAGATGGGATTCAGGCGGCCATCAAAGATGCCGGATTCGAGCCGCAATTGAGAACGCAGCAATACGAAGCCAGAGAAATTCCGGCCTCCATCCAACAACAGCAACTTGATCATGCAACAATGATCGTAGACTAAATACTTATATGGCACAAGATATATTTGAACAGGCGCAAGCAGCAGCAGCATGGATCAGGACAAGGAGCACACTTCAGCCAAAACTGGCTATAGTTCTGGGAACCGGTCTGGATGCTCTCAGTTCTCAATTTGAAAAGCATTTTGAAGTCTCTTACACAGAGATTCCGCACTTCAAGCAATCTACTGTTGAAGGACACAGAGGCGCTTATATGGAAGGCATGTGGGAGGGTAAGCCTGTTATTATTCTGGCTGGAAGATTTCATTATTATGAGGGATATTCCATGCAGGAAGTAACTTTTCCTGTCAGGGTGCTGCAGCAACTGGGAGTCGAAATTCTTTTAATTACAAATGCTTCAGGCGGTACCAATGAGAATTTTGAAATGGGTGATTTGGTGTTGGTCAGGGATCACATAAATCTGTTGCCGGAGCATCCTCTCCGTGGAAAAAATGATTCAAGGCTGGGAGTCCGGTTCCCTGATATGACAAATTCCTACGATCCGGAAATCAGGAAATTGGGATTGGATTTTGCAAGATCACAAAATATCAGAATCCACGAAGGTGTATATGTATCCCTTCAGGGACCTAATCTTGAGACACCTGCGGAATATGACTTTTTACACAGGATAGGTGGAGATCTGGTTGGCATGTCTACTGTGCCGGAAGTAATTGTCGCAAGGCACGCCGGAATCAGACTGGCTGTTTTATCTGTGATCAGCAATGTATGCTATCCACCTGATCGCATTCAGGAGACCTCCGGGGAGGATGTAGTGAATGTAGTAAAAGAAAATACACATAAGGCCATCCGTGTCATTCAGCATCTCGTACAAAAATTAGCCTGATCATTCAGGCATTTGAACTAACTTTAAGATAGACTACACTAAATGAATACTTTGGAAGAATCGTTGGATAACATCATAGTCATTGGGGCCAAAGAACACAATCTCAAAGACATTGACGTCAAAATCCCGCGAAATAAATTGGTTGTCATCACCGGTATCAGCGGATCCGGTAAATCTTCTCTGGCTTTTGATACAATTTATGCAGAAGGTCAGCGCCGGTATATGGAAACCTTCTCGGCCTATGTCAGGCAGTTTATCGGCAAACTGGAAAGACCCAATGTGGAAAGCATTGATGGTCTGAGCCCCGTCATTTCTATTGAGCAAAAAACGACTGGTTGGAACCCGCGATCTACCGTCGGTACCGTCACTGAGATCTATGACTTTATGCGACTTTTGTTTGCAAGAGCCTCGGATGCTTATTCATATCTGAGCGGTAGAAAAATGGTGAAATATACGGAAGATGAAATCATTGATCAGATCTGGCAGCAATTTGAAGGCAAACCGATTGCCATACTTGCACCTATAGTGAAAGGTCGTAAAGGTCATTACCGGGAATTACTGGAGTCTATCAGAAAGCAAGGCTTTACAAAGATTCGCATAGATGGCGAATGGCTGGAATTGAAGCCCGGATTGATGGCTGACAGATACAAGACACATGACATAGAAGTAGTGGTGGATCGTATCAAAGCGGAGCGTTCAAAAGAAGAGCGCATGGTTCAATCTTTACAAACTGCCCTGAAAATGGGGGAGGGCATTCTGATGATAACCAATATTGATACAGATGAATCGGCATGGTTCAGTAAAAATTTAATGGATGCAGAAAATGGTCTTTCGTATGAAGAACCAAATCCCAATTCCTTTTCTTTCAATACGCCTTATGGTGCATGTCCGACTTGTGATGGATTGGCAGTGATTCAACAGGTGGATATGCAAAAAGTCATTCCGGATGACAGCAAATCCATCAATGATGCAGGGATTGTTCCATTGGGAGAACCCAGGGATAATATGATATTTACGCAGTTGCGCACGCTGTCAAAGAAATATAAATTTTCATTTGCCACTCCAATAAAAGAAATTCCTGAGGAAGCCATGGATATTATTCTGAATGGAGCAGGTGATCAGGCAGATGCAACATTGAATCTGGCCAAATCTGAATATGGATACAATCTGCTTCATGAAGGGCTCAATAAGATGTTGTATAAATGGTATAGTGACACTTCTTCAGAGAAAATCAGATCCTGGGCAGAGGATTTTCTGCATCAGTCCACCTGTCCGGATTGCAAAGGAATGCGTTTGAAACAATCATCGCTTAGTTTTCGCATTGATGAAAAAAATATTTCCGAGCTAACTCAAATGGATCTCGATGTCCTTCAGAAATGGTTGACTGGTCTGGAAGACAGAATCAGTGAAAAGCAAAGACAGATTGCAAGGGATGTTCTAAAAGAAATCAGATTAAGACTCCAGTTTCTGCTGGATGTTGGACTTGAATATTTAACGCTGGACAGACAAGCCAGAACACTTTCAGGTGGAGAGTCTCAACGAACACGACTGGCCAATCAGATAGGTTCTCAGCTGACAGGAATTACATATATCATGGATGAGCCCAGCATAGGACTTCACCAAAGAGACAATCAAAAACTGATTAAATCGCTTCTCAATCTCACGGCAATTGGGAATTCAGTAATAGTGGTGGAGCATGATAAAGATATCATGCTGGCTTCCGATTTTATCATAGATTTAGGTCCGGGTGCAGGCTCTCATGGTGGTGAATTGGTCGGACAAGGTACGCCTGAAGAATTCCTGCGGCTGGATACTTTAACTGCAGAATATTTGTCCAATAAACAACAGGTAGCATTGCCCGCAGGCAGACGAACAGATATCGAAAAATTCCTGATACTGGAAGGTGCTACCGGCAACAACCTCAAGCATGTTACACTGAAAATTCCACTTGGCACATTCATGTGTATCACAGGCGTTTCGGGAAGTGGTAAATCTTCATTGATCAACGACACTTTATATCCGATTCTGAGAAAGCATTTTTACAGATCGATTCAGGAGCCATTGCCATTTGGAGCCATTCATGGTCTCGAACATATAGATAAGGTAGTTGAGATTGACCAGTCACCGATAGGCCGAACGCCCAGATCGAATCCGGCGACATATACTAATGTGTTCAGTGATATTCGAAAGATATTTTCTGATTTACCTGAGGCAAAGATCAGAGGATACAAGCCCGGGAGATTTTCGTTCAATGTGAAAGGAGGCAGATGTGAAATGTGTGAAGGCGGGGGTAAAAGGGTCATCGAAATGAATTTTCTTCCGGATGTTCTGGTCGATTGTGAATCCTGTCTGGGTAAAAGATACAACAGAGAGACACTGGAGATTTTGTTCAAGGGCAAATCCATCAGTGATGTATTGGATATGACGGTTGAAGAAGCAGCTACATTTTTCGAAAATGTTCCATCCATATACAGAAAGGTCAGAACGCTTCTGGAGGTCGGATTAGGCTATATCACTTTGGGGCAGCAGGCTACAACCCTTTCTGGTGGTGAAGCTCAGAGGGTCAAATTAGCCGAAGAATTATCTAAAAAGGATACTGGTAAAACACTATACATACTGGATGAGCCTACCACTGGTTTGCATTTTGAAGATATCCGGCACTTATTGGATGTATTGCACAAATTGGTAAACAAAGGAAATACAGTCATCGTCATAGAACACAATATGGATGTCATCAAAGTGGCAGATCATATCATTGATCTGGGTCCGGAAGGTGGATCAGGAGGAGGGTATATCGTTTGTGAAGGAACCCCTGAAATGGTAGCTGATCATGCGACCAGCTACACAGGGTATTTTTTGAAAAGAGAATTGGCACTCCACGATGTGCTTCCTGTGGGGATTCAAAAAGCAAAACCGAATAAGACCGCCAAATCCGCTAAATAAATTAGTCTCTTACAAGTTAAATAGCACGCCTAACTGGATGCCTCTGTTTCTGAACTTGATGGTCTCTGTCGGCGTAGACATTACATTTTTTGTACCAAAACTTTGTCTGCCTTCCACAAAAACTGTGTAAGCCGGAAGGATGATATTTGCTCCGATTCCACCTGTAAATGAAAATACGCCTTTCTGCAAGTTTTCATCCTGAGCGTTGATCGGATTGCCAAACCAATGTTCGTCTATCTCACCACCCTGATATTCAGATATTTCTGTTCTTTCTTTATTCCCTCCCAGAAAAAATGACATGTTCGGTCCTGCCATTCCGTAAAGTTGGAATTTAGAGCCTCCTGTACTGATTTTTAAAAGCAGTGAGCTCTGGAATTGGTTCATCTGATATCTGTCCTGCGTAGTATAGTTCATGAGGAACTGATCATTTGTGGAATAAGTTCTGTTGATTCCTGCCACTTGGCGTTGATATCCGATTTCCGTTTGGATGGCGATAAACCGGGAAATGGAATATTGAACCGGAAGGTTAAATTGAAAACCGGTTCCGTTGGTAGTAGAGACACTCATGGTATTTCCGCGGGGGGCATCATCAACGCTGCTGAATACATTGAAGTTTCCCATCACGGGGCCTCCTGAAAATCCCAAATGCCATTGAGCTGATGCCATAAATGGGCTGCTCAGGAGAAGGAAAAGTAAGATCGATTGTGCTTTCATAGTTTAGATTAGTTTGGTTGCTGAGAAATAAAGGGTATTTAATATGTTATTTTTGTTCAATTGAAAAATAAGTATGATCAGTTTGAATAATTTACAGAATATAATATTTAGAATAATTTAATAATATTAAAACAAAACTATGGTATTAACGTTAATACTAAATGTATTTATTGTCATGTTTCCATTAATTAATTGCTTTTTTATTCCTTTTAATTCATAATACACATATATTCAGCTATATATATATTTAATTGCTTATTATTAAAAAAAATAGTAGTCCCATAAAGCTGAATAGTGCATCAGCTTTTCCAAATCGAAATATAATTTGGGTGTAGTTGTATTACAATATAAGTAAAATACTATTTTGTATATCTGTCAGGTGACGATAGGATCAATATTAAAAAGGTCATCATCTGCAGTTATATTGTCTAAGTGACGAATATTATTATTCTATGGTTTGGAAGACATAAAAAAAATATGGGGCTGAAATTCAGAAATTGAATTTTGATCTTTTGATGACTTACATTTGGACTGGTGAGATAGTATGCATGGAAGGATGAATTCTGGTGCTGACTTTTTTGAAAGGTATACCGAAAGGAATTTGTCTGGACAGGTTTCTTCTGAATACGACTTTTAAGTCTAATGAGATTTTTTCAAAATTGAGCGACTGGATATAGAAATCCTGCTCTGTGGAGGTGGGATCCATGGGTCTTGCGCATGAAACAATAGTTTTAGCGTCATTACATTCCATATAATACTGAATCATAAACCAGTTGAGCGCTTCCATAGACCTGTAACCCTGATAAGCAGGATCTATTGCTATATGGGTGATATGAACTTCGTTGGAAGGGAGATTCAGGCATCTGCTAAATCCAATCAAACGGGAGCCGTAGTATATTCCAAAATAGTGAATAACATCATCATATTTACTCTCAGGAAGGACAAATTCTATAAAATCTTCCTCATTTTTAAAGAACAACAATGACCGGTAATCCTCCAAAGCCGACTGATGTCTCATCTGGATCAACCAGCCATTTCTGGCTATTTCTCCGGATTCAATTCTTCTAACTGTGCATAGCCGCATACCCAGTTCTATTTCTTTTCGGGATGCAGGATCCAAATCTTCCAAAAATATGGGCTGAAGTGCACTGACTATATAATACGTGTTTTTAATTTTAGTTGATTGGCTGAGCTTGCTTGTGTAGCGCAGTGTTCCGGCATCCAGCTTCTGGAGAATATTTGTGCTGTCAGCCGGACTCATTTGAATCTTGGTAGAAAATGGTGCCAGTGGTTGGGCAATATTCATTTCTTTGTACCAAATGATTCCATCGTGTCTCAGGAATGGAATGGATTTATCTTCAAGCCATTCTGCAATTCTATCCTCGCGGGTCAGTGTATAGGGTAGAAAATCAAACTTCATACTATTTAGTTTTTCACATCTTATATCGCAGAGTCCTGCAATAATGATGCTACATTTTTTTCATATTACATTGACAATTAATGTGTTACCCTTGGTATTGGCTTTGGAATATTAAATGCAATTTTTTTATAGTATTTAATCAATTGAGAAATAAGATAATGCTCCAACTATTCACAATAGCCTTTCGATTTTATTGTTTGAAATTATTTTCTCTTAATTCATTTCATATGTAAAATATCAGAAAAGGGTTTAATTGCATGGGGCATAATAGCGGGTAGAAATCACTTTAATATTAAAAAAATATTACATAAGTATCGATTTCGATTTGCAAAAGACTTAAGTTCGTATTGAATATTGCAATCTTCATTCTTTATCAAAATCTGAAAACGATGACAAAGCGAAAAAACTCCATTCTGGGCATACAACCATTGAGTCTTGATTTAGCAGCATTATTACTCAGGGTCATCGGTGGCGGATTGATGATGATGCAGCATGGTTATCCAAAATTGATGAAACTTAGTGGTAATGGGCCTATTAAATTTGGAGACCCTTTGGGTATTGGAGAATTCAATTCACTGATCTTAGCCATTTTCTCTGAATTTTTATGTTCAGCACTACTGATCCTGGGACTATTTACTCGTCTGGCTGTCATACCATTGATCGTCACAATGCTGGTAATATTATTTGTAGTGCATGCTGGTGACCCCGTTGAGGAAATAGAACTGGCAGCCATGTATGCCGTGATTTTCGTAGCTTTGCTTTTTTCCGGCCCGGGTAAATGGAGCGTGGATGCGCTCATTAAAAAGTAAATTATGCAATTTAATCTGACCAATGATTTGGTATTTTTTGATTTGGAAGCTACAGGCCTTCATGTATTGCGGGATCGAATCGTTCAGATCGGTATGATCAAATATTTCAAAGATGGACGCGATCCGGTAGAATTTGAAACGCTCATTAATCCGGGAGTTCCTATTTCTGAGGAAGCAATGGCGGTCCATGGAATTACTCCCCAGATGGTAGCTAACAAACCTACATTTATCCAGGTTTCTCAGAAGATTTTTGATTTTATAGGCAATGCAGATCTTGCAGGATACAATTCCAACAGATTTGATATTCCTATGTTGCTTGAAGAATTTCACAGAGCAGAAATCGAATTTGATGTTGATTCCCGCAGGACGATTGATATACAGCGTATTTTCTACAAAATGGAGCCCCGCACATTGAAAGCGGCATACAAGTTCTATTGCAATCAGGAAATGGAGAATGCACACGATGCTCTGGCAGATGTTAAAGCTACCATCGATGTATTTAAAGGTCAGTTAGATCGTTATCAGAATGTTGACATGATCGATGAAGATGGAAATGTAGTGCCTCAGCCTGTCAAGAATGATATGCAGGTAATTTATGAATTCACTTCTGATCCTAATATGATTGATGCCACGCAGAGATTGAAATATGATCATAACGGTGTGGTAATTTTTAATTTTGGAAAATATAATGGTCTTCCTGTAGCAGAATCACTGGCCAGGGACAAGCAATATTATTTTTGGATACTGGAAAAGGAGTTTTCCCAACAAGTAAAACAAGCAGTGAAAAAGCTTGTAAAGGAGTATGAGGATGCGCATAAAAAAGCATAGTTTTTTCTATTTGGTTTTTCTGATATTTGCTGTAGCTGCCTGCCAGGATCCAAGTGAAGGCTGTCTGGATTTGGAAGCCACAAATTTTGATGCGGCTGCGGATGAAGATTGCTGCTGTACATATCCACAGCTGATATTAAGCTATCGATATTTCTACGATAATGACACTATGCCAAATTTTAATTTGGGTGTCAATTATACATTGGAAAATGGAGATACAATCCAGTTCAGAAACTTTGCTATGTACATTTCTGATGTCGGACTTGTCCAAAATGGCAACTTTATCATCGGAGAAGATTCATTAAAAATTTACAGCAGGAATCCGGATCTGGACTCGACAATTCAGGTTCGAAATATTAATATAATCCGAAGAAACAGTCCTTCCTCTAGTGCAGGTTTATTCCCATATACCGGAATGTTTGAAAAGCTGCGTTTCAGATTTGGACTGGATGCTGAGCTCAACAACGGCCCTGTTGAAGATTATCCCCTGGGTTCAGTTCTTGGAGAAGTATCAGATAGTCTCCATACACTGACTCCAGATGGTGGTTACATTTTTCTCAAACTAGTTATGTATTTTCAGGAGACCGATATAGTGCGAACCTTTATCATAAAAGGTGATGCAAATAGTTTTCTTATTGAAAGAGATATCAATTTTACTTCAACCAGGGGAGTAGACAGGACTATTGTTTTAGAATTAAATTTTAGAGATTTGATAGCAGGGATTGATTTTGATGTGGATTCAGACCAGGTGGTATCTGAGAAATTGTATGGTAATATTGAAGCGTTTATAAGTGTTGAAGAGTAAAGCTAAATTGAAAGTTGAAAGTTGAAAATTGAAACAGCCAAAATAGGGATAAGTAGTCAGTAAAAAGGGGTATGTGGACAGCCTTGTTTAGTTGAAAGTTGAAAGAGGAAAGTTGAAAATTAACAGCCAGTTGAACAGCCAATTAACAGCCGAATTGCAGAGTTGGTGAATTGGTGCATGAAACAGCCGAACAGCCATTAAAACATCAAATTTAAAAAAAGCCGAATTTCAATTTCCTCACCCATTTCGCGGTCTCATGACCCGAAACATATGTAGGCATGTCCCTAACTTGTTGAAATGGGCTTGATTTATCTCAATCCCATCAATCTTCACACACTCACTCACTTCAACACAACACCCGCACGACAATCTTCTCAATCTAACCCACACTCACACTCATCTCACTCCAACTCACACCATCAATCTCTTTTTACCAATATTTCTCTTCCTTAACAATATGATATTGAACTTTAAAGGCGTTATAAGCGTATCTATGCATGAAGTTAATACAACTCGCATTTTGTGCAAGACAAGTTATCATAATCAACTAGTTAAATGAAAATAGTTACTCTTTTTGTTGTCATAGTGGTTATTACTTTTTCATCTTGTAAAAAAGAAGATCCAAATAGTGATGTGCCGCTTTTTGATCTTCAGGGCATAGCTTTTGATCCCACTTCTCATCCTATACTAATTCCCCCTTTATTTCCTAAAATGGAAATTCCTTCGGATAATCCTACAACCAAAGAAGGTGTAATATTAGGCAGATTTCTTTTTTATGATCCGATTCTTTCACGTGATTCCAGTATTTCGTGTGCTAGTTGTCACAAACAAGAGTTGGCTTTTACAGATGGACTTGCAAAAAGCATAGGAATAGATGGAAGGGTTGGAAAGCGAAGCGCAATGAGCCTTGCTAATGTTGGATTTGCAAATCGTGGCCTGTTTTGGGAGGGAAGAGTGTCTACTCTCGAAATTCAGGCATTACACCCTGTGGAGGATCCCAACGAAATGGATGAAAAATGGCCAAATGTCATTCGGAAACTTCAGCTGCATTCTGGCTATCATGAAATGTTCAGGAAAGCCTTTGGCATAAAAAACAACAAAGAAATTACGAAAGAGTTGGTAGCAAAAGCTTTAGCCCAATTTCAGAGGACTTTAGTAAGTGCGGATTCGAAATTTGACAAATTTATCAGACAAGAACTGTTGGATTTGACCAATGATGAATTCGAAGGATATACCATGTTCATTGATGGTGCAAGTGGTATTTTGGCAGATGCGGAATGTGATCATTGCCATAAAGCTACTATTGGGATATTTGCACTGGACAATTTTTTTCATAATGGTCTACTGACAACTGAAGAAGAAAATCAAACCGAAACAAGATTTAATTTTACTGGATTCGAATCAGATAAAGGCAAATTCAGAGCTGTAACTTTAAGGAATATTGCCGTTACGGCTCCCTACATGCATGATGGAAGGATTTCTGATTTGGATGGTGTACTGGATCATTATGGCAGCGGTGGTCAGGAAAATCCCAGAAAGGATCCATTAATAAGTGACTTGAAAAGAACCAATTTGAATGAAGATCATAAACGAAAAGTCAAACTGTTTTTACTGACTTTGACAGACAGCACATTCATTACTAATCCTGAATTTAGCAATCCTTTTGACAATTAGTGGTGGGAATTTGACAAATGAATAGATTTGATTTTAGTTTATGATTTAAACAAAAGAGATAATTTTGTATTAGTTTATAAATAAGAATGGGCACCAACCTTCAAATTAATTTGTATAAATTTGCTTTCAGTTTATTGTTAGCACTGATCTTGGTTGGTCCGGGTATGTTCAAAATTGGATTTATTGCGTATTTTCATATAAATCGACAGAACATCACGGAAGAACATTGTGTGAACAAAGACAGACCCGAACTAAAATGCAATGGCCAGTGCTTTTTTATGCAGGCTATTGAGAAAATAAAAGAGCAGGAGAGGGAAAGAGAGAGTACCATACCGAATTTTATTTATCAATTGGAAATACCTGTTTTCTTATCAAAGAACAGTTTCAGTCCGATCAGTCTTATTTCTAAGTCTGATAACCAAAGGAATTTCATGTATTCTGATATGCATTCTAAATTCCATTTCAGTAGATTGTTGAAACCCCCGCAAGAGCCAATTCTCTGCTAATTGACTTTAATTATAACTTCTGAGTAGAGCATTTAATTAATTTTCCAGACTAATGGATGCTTATGCTGAGGTCGCTTTCAATTTTAAACTGGAAAGTAATGTACATATGTGCACTTACTTTCACAATATCAATTTCACAAAATGAAAAATAATTTTTTATTTCTATTTCTAATGTCAACAATGCTTGTCATTTCCGCTTGTCACAAACATGATGTTGATGATGATCACAATAATACAAAAGGATCAGTAACACTTAAGATGGATCACCAATTTCTCACACAAAGCTTCAGGGCTGATTCTGTTACAATTTATACGCTGCCTAATGGTGAATCACTTAAGTTTACGCAATTCAAATATTATATAAGTAATATTCAGCTAAAAGCTAAAAATGGAACCTGGTGGGCCCAACCTGAAAGCTATCACATAGTTGATGCAGGAAAAACTGCTCCGGTAATTGTAATCAGCGATGCTCCAACAGGAGAATACACAGACATTAAGTTTAATTTCGGAGTTGACTCTACCAGAAATGTTTCAGGTGCACAGGAAGGGGCATTGAGCCCTTCGAATGACATGTTCTGGAGTTGGAATTCTGGATATATTTTTATCAAATCTGAAGGTAGTTGTGAGCAAATTGCAGATGATAATAAGACGTTCATCCACCATGTTGGTGGTTTCAGACCTGAGAATTCTGCTGTCAGAGAAATGACATTTAATTTTGGCCAGGATCTTAGAGCACGCCCGGATGGAGCACCTTCTGTGCATATGCACATTCAGGTGGACAAAATGTATCAAAATACAGTGCATCCTATTAATGTAAAAGATATGGTCAGACTGCATATGCCCGGTGAAAATGCTTTGAAGTTAGCTGATAATATAGCAAATATGTTTGTGCTGGATCATATTCATAATTAATGAAATTTAGGAGTTTATTGGTGTGGGCCTTCGTGCCCACACTATTTTTCTCATGCAACCAGGTTGAAAATTCAACCGGGGATCATCCTATCTTCGAAGATACCCCTTCAGGCTTTTTGGAAAAACAATATGAATTTCCATATCCCGATCAGCATTACCACTGGTATGAACTAGGAAGAAAACTGTTTTACGACCCTGTGCTTTCGCTGGATTCTACAATCTCATGTGCTTCATGCCACAAAATTGACCTAGCCTTTTCAGATGATAGTGATTTAAGTAAAGGAATTCAGGGGAAATTGGGAAGGAGAAACAGTCCTCCATTGTTTAATCTTTCATATAGTCCATCATATATGAGAGATGGTGGAATCATTCACCTCGAGACAATGCCGATAGCCCCTATATCTGATAGTTTGGAAATGGGCATCACTATGGCTCAGGTGAATTTAAAACTTAATAGTCACGCTTATTACAGAAGCAGATTCTCTGAGCTTACAGGAAAAGATACAATTACTGACAGAGATTTACTCCTCGCCTTAGCTGCCTTCCAATCAAAACTAAATTCATTTAATAGTGCATTTGACAGTATTCAGACCGGGAAGCAAACCTGGAGGAATGAATCGCAAAGGCTTGGATTTGAAGTGTTTAAAATTAAATGCTCGAGCTGCCACTCTTTGCCTCTTTTTACGGATCATACTTTTGCCTTCAATGGTTATTTTGTGTCTGATCAGGGAAGAGCTCTAGTTACACAAAAGCCGGAAGACATAAACCGGTTCAAGGTGCCTTCACTCAGAAATATATCACTTAGTGCACCATATATGACAGATGGAAGTTTGGGTGATCTGGATGCAGTTTTGACGCATTATCAATCACTTGCAAATAAAGAAATAGTGAATCTTGATCCCCGATTGAAGTCAATGAGTTTAAGCAATGAAGAAGTATTTCAACTCAAAGAATTTTTAACGACGCTGACTGACTACAGGTTGACTCGAAATCCATACTATTCAAAACCTGATTATCCATTCAAAAAATGAAAAATAAATATAGACTTTATGTTGGACTAATATTTCTATTTGCAGGTTTTTCCACATCAAAAGTTAATGCTTGTGATGTATGTGGGTGCGGCATCAGCATTATGCAATCTGGTGTAATGAGCAGAATTAATAGTCCTTTTTATGGAGCTGGTTATCAGTTCAACAGGTTTATTCATAATAATGTTGAGGCCTCTATGAATGGGAACAGCAGAGTTTATGAAGACCGGATGCACTCTTTAGATTTGAATTATAGAACAAGATTCGCAAAAAGATGGCAGTTGGTTTTCCAGTTACCTTTGAAGTTTCATCAAAGGATGGAGGATGCGGGAACTTCCAGTATTAATGGATTGGGAGATTTGTCTGTCATGCTCAATTATGAAGCCATTGACCATAAGTGGGGAAATTGGAAATTAGGACTCTGGGCTGGAGCAGGCCTTGTCCTGCCAACCGGTAAATATCAACAACGTGATCTCCACGCCCAGATTTTGCCTCCAAACTTCCAGGTAGGAAGGGGAAGTTATGGGTTAAGACCTTCGCTAAATTTCTTTATACATAATGAACATTGGGGGGCACAAGCAGAATCCCAAATGCATTTTTTCAGTACAAATGAACTGGGTTATAGTTGGGGTAATACTTATAATAACTCAATTCAAGGGTTTTACATGTCAAATGTCGGCTCAATCCAGTTTAATTTAAATCTGGGTATGCGCTGGGATATTATTGAAAAGGACAGCTTGTTTTCTGAGCTTGAAGAAAATACAGGGGGCAGAGTGAATTATGGAATTTTAAGATTTGATATAAAGTATAAGCAATCTATATTCAGTGTTCAATATCTAAAACCAATTAAAAATGTACTTCCCGAAAATCAGCCCTATCCAACTGGTTTATTTTCTATTCAATATTTTCATGAGTTGTAAAAAGAAGAATTCATCTTATTGGGCTATCCTTGTCTCAGCTTCTGAAAAGGATAAGTTGATTAAGTTTCTAAATACCCTCACCGATACTGCATTTATAAATAATCCTGCATTCAAAAATCCTTTTGATTGATAGCGCATTATTTTATAGCTTAACTTTGCACTGAAATCACATCTTTAATCAAGTTGTATCAGTTGCAACTCCCGAGAAAATAAGCAATGAATTCTACTTTAGAAAGCCTGTCAATTAAGCCTGACCTTAATGAAGTTTTAATGCTCTCCGGCGATATTACTATTTATTCAGATCCGGAAGCGCTGGCAAAATACGGTCATGACGAGACTGAGGATTTTGTGTTTCTTCCTGATGCAGTTATTATACCCCATACAGTAGAAGCACTCAGCAAAGTCATGAGCTATGCCAACGAGAACAACATATATGTTACTGTTAGGGGAGCTGGAAGCGGATTAGCAGGAGGAGCATTACCTGTCAAGGCTGGTTTGTTGATTTCAATGGAAAAATTCAATCAAATTCTTCTGATCGATGAGAAAAATTTGCAAGTCACTGTAGAGCCTGGAGTTATCACAGAAGTTCTGCAAAATAAAGTAAAAGAATACGGTCTCTTTTATCCACCGGATCCTTCCAGCCGCGGAATCTGTTTCATCGGCGGGAATGTGGCTACTAATGCTGGTGGCCCAAAAGCTGTCAAGTATGGAGTAGTCAAAGACTATGTTCTAAACCTGGAGGTAGTACTTCCTAATGGTGAAATCATTTGGACAGGAGCCAATACCCTGAAAAATTCTACTGGTTATAATCTCACCCAACTGATGGTGGGTAGTGAAGGAACCTTAGGAATCATTACCAAAATAGTCCTAAAATTATTACCGGATCCTCCTTTTAACCTGCTCTTGTTAGTACCATTTAATTCTTCAGAAAATGCCTGTGCTGCTGTATCTGCAATATTCAGAGCCGGAGTGATTCCATCTGCTTTGGAGTTCATGGAAAGGGAAGCTATTGATTGGGCAGTGGCATATCTCAAGGATGTTCAGTTGGATATCGGCCCAGAAGTCCAGGCTCATTTATTGATTGAGGTGGATGGCAATCACATGGATCAGCTATTTTCTGATTGTGAAAAGATAACAGAAGTTGTAGAGGGCTTTGGATGTGGTGAAATCCTCTTCGCCGACAATGATGCACAGAAAACGGAACTATGGCGCTTAAGGAGAAATGTCGCACATGCAGTCAAGCTCAACTCTATTTATAAAGAAGAGGATACTGTCGTTCCCCGGGCGGAATTACCAACATTGCTCAGAGCTGTGAAAGAGATAGGAGCAAAGTATGGATTCCGCTCAGTATGTTATGGCCATGCAGGTGATGGTAACCTTCATGTAAATATCGTAAAAGAGGAATTATCAGACGAAATGTGGAATAATGTGATTCAGGATGGGATCGTTGAAATTTTTCAGGTAGTTAAATCCTTGAATGGAACCCTCTCCGGCGAGCACGGTATCGGCTATGTTCAGAAAAACTATATGCCTATTATGTTTAATCAGGTGGAATTGAATCTGATGAAAGGAATTAAAGCGGTATTTGATCCGAAAGGGATTCTGAATCCGGGGAAGATATTTCCGGATTAAGAAAGTTGGATAATTTTGCTCTAGACCCCGTCCCCGAAATGTTGACATTCGATTTTAAGTAACACTGCGGGGCATGAAGATTTCAGATGTCAGTTTTCAGTCCCCAAAGCTTTGGGGATCAGTTTTCAGATTGAACAGCCGAAAAACAGCCTTTTGATTGTACACCTACGGAGTTCTTTGTGGGGGCTATTCTACCCCGAGCTACCCCAAGCTGCGCTGCGATTGCACGGGGTATTTACATTTTACCCGCTTCGGGGAAATAAGAAATAGTGCCAGAATGATTGATAGTGTAGTAGCGATGGAGCATAAGCCAAGTATAGTACAAGTCGGAGACTTGCAGACGATGTGTTTCGGGTCAGAGACCGCGAAACGAGCCAAATGAGGTGGTGAAAACTCCTGATGGTGTTTTTATAAATGAGCGTCAAATGGAAGAAATGAAATCCGGAGGGGTAAATCAATATTATTAAAAGTAATCATGTGATATGAACTTGAAATATGCCGGAAGGCATTAAACCTCGATAACCCCGGGTGAACGCAGTGTAACCCGGGGTAAGAATGTCCCTAAGAAAGAACTCCGAAGGTGTTCAACAAAATGGAGAGAATGAGACAGGGAACACTGGAAGGGCTAAAATGGAATTATCAACCAAGCAAGAACTTTCAGTTGTCATAGGACATTGAACACCTTCGGAGTTCTTTTAGGTGTGCCTTATGACCCCGAGCTGCGTTTCACTTGCACGGGGTTATTTACATTTAACTCCTTCGGAGTATGAGTGTCACGAAGCAGCAGGAAGTATTTTGATTGTGCGGTGAATTGACAGACATGCCTTGCTTACCTTAAATTGATGTGAAAAATTTCTTAAAACACCGATAGGTGTTTAAAATAAATAACCCCGGGTGAACGCAGTGTAACCCGGGGTAAGAATGTCCCTAAGAAAGAACTCCGAAGGTGTTCAACAAAATGGAGAGAATGAGACAGGGAACAATGGAAGGGCTAAAATGGAATTATCAACCAAGCAAAAACTTTCAGTTGTCATAGGACATTGAACACCTTCGGAGTTCTTTTAGGTGTGCCTAATGACCCCGAGCTGCGTTTCACTTGCACGGGGTTATCCATGTTAAACTCCTACGAAGTTTGTGTATTACACGGTTAATCGACAATATATCACTGATATTCTTTCGGCTGTTTGGCTGTTAAACCCGGCCTTTTAAAATTTCCGTAGCTTTTCAAGCTGCTTGAAACACAGTTGTCAAGCTGAATTTGACGACAAACAAGCAGGCACAGAAGTCGAGCTAAGGAATAAGCTTCGATTATCGCGGCAAAAAGTTTTTATTCAAGATTCTAGTACAAGTTGGATTCATTGTAAGCGAGCGGCTTTGCATGCGCTGGGTGAAGAGCAGCGTAGAAAACAAGGAAATTTTAAACAGCCTTGATCTTTTGCTACTTTTGGATCAAGCCAAAAGTAGAGAAAGCATTGAATAAGCAGTACCTTAAAATCATCATTCGGAATGCCATGAATAATGCACAAAAGAAAAAGACTTTCTTAAGTGGAATGAACTTCATATAAATATATAGACAAATCAACGTATAATTTCTGACCTTCTGCACCTCTCTATTCCAAACAGAAATCATACATTTACCCCATCAAATCCATTATATGAATGGATACGCTGAAAAGATTTTTTGACTCATTTTGAATCTCATTATCATTTTTTTCGCCTGAAAAGCAGTTTTTGAAGAAAAAAGATGAAGAAAATGAAGATTTTTTTTCAGCGAAAATTGCTTTATTTTATTATTATTTTCACAAGAGGTGGTAATGTGTCCTCTTGATTTATGACTCTTCATATTGAAAATAGACACTCTCCGAAAGCCCCAAAACACATTACGAATATTTATATGTAACAAGGGCATTTTTTTGTTATTGTTTCGTGCATAGAAAAGCTAGATTATTGTATTGTGAATTCAGCTATAGAAGCTCTCACAGTCAAGTGACAGATTTTATTAGTTGTTTTTGGATATGTTCATGGGATTAAAATTTAAGAGTAGGGAGCCGTAAAAAAGATTATGGCTCCCCACTACACACGAAGAAGTAAAGCTCGTTTAATATATATTTTAGCTTTTAGTTTTGGATATGTTCATGGGATTATAATTTGTTGGGGCAAGTCATATTGAATGCAATATGACTTGTTTTTTTTTGTGGGTATGTGAAGGGGGAATTGTAGAGGGAACAATAACTTAATTTTGCATCAATCGTTTAAGTTGGCCCAATATCTCCATTATAAAATTATGAAATACACTAGTCTATTCATAAAGGGATTTGAGTTTTTTACTATCAAGCATAATGCTTATGAACTTCCTTTTCAAGAAATAATGGATTACTTCAATACCAGGTTTCCAGCTGATCTTCAACAATATTTGATGCATTTTGATCCTGTAGATTTTTTAGATGAAAAGAATTACCCTGCTAATACTGATTTTGAAAAAGGAGAGATTGTTTTTAATGGGGTTAATGGAATTGAGTATTTAGCATTTGCTAAATTCTATAATACCCATGATATTCTGGAACGAATTCGATCAGTAGATTTTGATGCAAAAGGTTTTTTTCTAAGAAATTCGCTAGTCCCTATAGCAGAAAGCGTATCAGATGGCGATATTGTGATCAGTGTGAAAGATGATGCTACTTTAGGGAAAGTATATTCGATTTTATTCACATTTGATGATGGAATGGATTTAAGTCCCAGATATATTGCGGATACTGTTTGGTCCTTTATTTCAAATATGGAAGTCATTCAGAGGATGTAGTTATCACTTCCCTTTTTCTTCTTCCAGGATTATTTCCTCTACAATCTTTTTACTTAATCCGGTCACTTTTACAATAAAATCAATATCCATTCCGGTTTCATGGAGATTTATAACGATCTCTGATTTACCCTCCAGCTTACCTTTCTGAATAAATTTTTGATAGGTGGACATGATTTCTCTTTTAGTCATCTGTTTATTATATTGAGAAAAAAAATCAGTTAGATATACCTGATCAACGTTCTTTCACTTCTTTTTCCCGGATTATATCCTCTACAGTCTTTTTACTTAATCCGGTCACTTTGACTATGAAATCAATATCCATTCCGGTTTCATGGAGATTAATCACGATCTCTGATTTACCTTCCAGCTTTCCTTTTTGAATAAATTTCTGATAAGTGGACATGATTTTTTCTTTTAATGGTTCTTGTATGTTCTCTGTTATCTTCATGATGAATTCCGGTTCTTTATCTATGATTTCTAAAACGTAAACGATGGTTTGATCGAGGAAGTTCCCGCTCAGTTGCCCGGCAATAGTTTGTATAATATTGCTCAGTTGATCTATCAGGCCAGGGCTGTTGTGGCTGAATCGCTGCACACTTAAGGCCGAATATAGCATACTATTTCTCAACGCGATCAGTTCCTTGTCAGCCATATTAGAAAGATCTACGAATTCTATATTGAATACAGGAATGTAATTCCGCAGCTTTTCCGGGGTGTTTTGAAAAAAATCAATGGGATGCTTTAATGTCCAGTTTTCCTTACCGTGATAATACACAACCGGTATGATTATGCTCAATGGATTTTTCTGCTTAATCTGGGAAAGGTATGCACTAGCCAGATAAGATAGTGTTTGAAAAGAGGTATGTTTCTGAGGGCTACTTTTGTGTTCCATCAATATGCATATCAAAGCTTTCTCATCTATATCCGAGCTATATTCTACACTGAACAATGCATCTGAGAAGCTTGAGCTAAGACGATTATCAATAAAGCTGTCTTTCATTAATCTCAGTGTGCTGAGCTTGAGAAGGTGTAAAACTTCAGCCGGAAGTACCCACTTAACAAAATCCATCGCCACTTCAGGCTCTTCCATCATAGCCTTAAAATAAGCATCGTGGATATTGTTCAGTTTCTTACCCATTTTACAAACTTAAAGAATTAAGTGAAAACAGGACATAATGGTGATAGAAACAGTAAAGTTTCACTGGAAACAAGATTTTGTAATTAAACAAGCTCATTTAGAAACAAAGATATTCACTTAGTGAACCAGATTACAAGTAATCCCTACCCCCTCAAATAAAACCAATACACCAAAACCGTAATACAGACACACACAATCAAAGTCAGCAAGCCCCCGACTTTGAAAAAGTCCTTAAATGAATATTTTCCAGGCCCATAAATCAACATATTGGTTTGATAACCGATAGGAGTGAAATAGCAGGTGCTTGCCCCATACATCACAATGACCAGAAATGGCCGGGGATCCAGGCCCAGTTGATTCGCAATCGATAGTGCAATGGGGGAAAGCAAAATCGCCGTGGCATTATTGGACATGACGGACGTGATAGCGGATGTCACCAGAAAAAGTCCTGCCAGAATAAATACAGGATTGAGCTCACTGAAGGCTTTCAGAAAATTTGTCGCCACCATCACATCAAGCCCTGTGTTGACAATTGCAGCACCAAGTGGTATCATTCCAGCCAAAAGAAAAAATATACTCCAGTCAATCCTTCTGTATGATCGCTGAAGACTCAGGCATCCGGTCAGAAACATGACAACGCAACCCAGCATAGAACTTACCATTAGTGATAGTAAATTGGTAGCAGATAGCAGTATCACCATCAGAAATATACCGCCTGCCAGATATCTCATTCTTGGTGGCTGTGTGAATTCTTCCAATTCCTGAAGCAGCACAAATTCGTTCAAATTTGAAATTCGGGTAATCTGATTGGCAGGAACTGAGGCCAGCAATGTATCACCGCTGTGGATAGTCCTCCATTTGTTTTTGGCATTGACATAGTGACTGCCTTTTTTGATAGCAATCACATCAAATCCATATGTAGTTTTTATTAGTACTTTATCAATTTTCTGCTGCAGCAAGCGACTATTGGCTTTGACATACAATTCGCAGAGCACTGTTTTTTCCTGCACCACTTTAGCTTCCTCTGCCCCCCTTGACATGACCAGAATTCCCGGAGTTTTTAAAAGTAATGTTATGTTTTCATAGCTTCCTTCCAGCAACAGCACATCACCTGTTTCGAATGTATCAACAAATTCCGGTAAATAATATTGTTTGGGGCCTTTGCGAATATCGACCAAATGAAGCCCCATATTTTTAAAGAAACTGGTTTTTTGTGGGTGGACTCCTATGAGACTGCTGGAGCTTTCCAGATAGATTTCTGTCATGAATTGGGAAGGACTGCTGGAATCATCGTCCTGATTTTTGGACTTGTGTGATGGCAGCATTTTTCGCCCAATGAACAGCATATATATTAGAGCTGCTACAAAGACTATCACTCCAATAGGCGTAAATTCAAATATTCCAAACGGCTCAAGTCCGCTCGTTTTAGCAAATGAGCCAACTAAAATATTTGTTGAAGTCCCCATAATAGTAGAAGATCCCCCAAGTATTCCACCAAATGATAGAGGAATCAGGAGTCTGGACAATGGCACCTTAATAATCGGTCCAAGCTTTAGCAATATCCTCATAAATACAATAACTACAGCCGTAGTCGGTATAAATGCAGACATCACTGCTGCACTGACCATAATTACTAAAGTCGACTTTAATTCTGAACCCTGCAGCAATGTGCTGAGCCGCTGACCCATGACATGGACTACTCCGGTAGTCTCCATCCCTATACTTAAAATCATGAGAAACAGTACAGTGAGCGTAGCCTCATTACTAAATCCCGATACACCCTGAGCAGTCGTAACCAGACCTGTCAATACCAAACTTACCATTATGAGTACAGAAATATGATCAACCGGCAACCATTCAAATATAAAACTTGCCATTGCAAAAATTATAATCGACAGCAGTATGATAATCTCTATACTCAAGGTGGTACTATTTAGAATTCATTTGATTCACTATTTCAATTCAGATACTAAGAAAGTCAAAAACTGAATAGTTTGAGCATAATCTACGATTCCCGGCTTAAAAAAAAGTTATATAGCAAGCGTAAAAGAAATACATCTCAATAAATTATATGATAATTGACTCAATACTTTGATATGAGCGCGAATTTTAAAATCTTTAAGCCGCCAAGATTGGGCAAAAGGCTTTGAAATCAGGAAGAATCTGTTAATTTTGCGCCGGAATTCAGAGAACTTTGACTTATATTTTGGGTTATCAATGCCAGCAGTGTACCTATCGAAGTCTATTTTTATACAATAATTTTAAGAACAGATGTCTGAAAACGGAGTTATCAAGATTAAGCGTGGATTTGACATCAAATTGGTTGGAAAGACCAATCCTGTCATTAAAGATTTACCCCTTTCTGAGATCGTTGCGGTGAAGCCTACAGACTTTTTGGAGGTAATTCCAAAAATGCTGGTTCAGGCCGGTGATGAGGTTAAAGCGGGAGATCATCTTTTCTACGAAAAAGATCGTCCGGAACTGAAGTTTACTGCTCCTGTTAGTGGGGAGATCGTTGAGGTTTTCAGAGGAGAAAAGCGAAAGATTCTTGAAGTCAAAATTTTGGCAGATAAGGAACAGAAATATCGTGATTTTAGTGCACGTGCTTCTCAGCCATGGACCCGTGATTCAGTGACTGAAGTATTGCTGGACAGTGGCGCATGGAATATGATCAGACAAAGACCTTTTTCTACCATTGCCAAAGTCGATGACAATCCCAAAGGTATATTCATCTCCTGCTTTGATTCAGCTCCTTTGGCTCCCGATTTAAATCTGGTTATTTTACAAAACAAAGATGCATTTGAAGCCGGTATCCGTGTGCTTCAGGCATTTAATGTGCCTATTCATTTATCTCTTAGAAATAATGTAACCGGAAATGAAGTATTCAGCTCTGTCAAAGGGGTGAAGATTCACTATTTTGAAGGTCCACATCCTGCAGGAAACGTTGGGATACAGATACATCATATTAGTCCTATCCTTCCGGGTCAGGTTGTTTGGTATCTGGATCCTCAGCAGGTTGTTACCATTGGTAATCTATTTACTACCGGTAAGTATAAACCGGAGAGAATTGTTTCACTTAGTGGCTCTGAAGTGAAAGAGACTGCTTATTATCGAACGATCGTTGGAAATTCTTATAATGCTATATTAGAAGGCAATGTGAGTGAAGGTTACAACAGATATATTCTGGGTAATGTCCTGACAGGGCAGCATGTCAAAGCTGAAGGATACATTGGCTTTTATGATCAGCAAATCACTGTCATACCTGAGAGCAGCGAATCAGAGTTTCTGGGTTGGTTACTTCCCGGATTCCATAAGCTTTCCTTATCAAGGACTTTTTTCTCCTGGTTGAATAAAGATAAAGAATACAAGCTGAATAGCTCCCAGAACGGAGAAGAACGAGCATTTGTAGTCACAGGCGAATATGAAAAGGTATTGCCGATGAATATTTTGCCCGTTCAGTTACTGAAAGCAATTTTGGCAAAGGATTTTGAGATGATGGAAAAGCTGGGTATTTATGAGATTTCTGAGGAAGATTTTGCTCTTTGCGAGTTTGTCTGCACCTCCAAAATGCCTGTGCAACAAATCGTTTCCCGTGGACTGGAGATAATGAGAAAAGAAGGATAATTCATCATAAAATTCGAAAGTATAGTGAAAGCGTTACGATCATTAATTGATAAAATAAAGCCCAACTTTGAAAAAGGTGGGAAGCTCGAAAAATTTTGGGTAGTATTTGATGGGTTGGAGACATTCTTGTTTGTACCTAAACATGCCAATCACAACGGAGTACATGTCAGAGATGGTATAGACCTGAAGAGAACCATGTTTACTGTCATCATTGCTATGATTCCTGCACTGCTTTTTGGAATGTGGAATGTGGGATACCAGCATTATACTGCATATGGAGAAGCCTCCACATTGATGGATAATTTCATTTTTGGGGCTATTAAAGTATTGCCTATCATTATTGTTTCCTATGGTGTGGGTCTGGGCATTGAATTCCTGGTAGCCGGAATGAAAGGGCATAGTATCAATGAAGGTTATCTCGTGACCGGGATGCTGATTCCATTGATACTGCCGGTGACTGTTCCTTTATGGATGGTGGCTTTTGCCAGTGCATTTACGGTAATCATTGGAAAAGAGGTATTTGGAGGAACAGGATTCAATATCATGAATCCGGCATTACTGGCAAGAGCGTTCTTGTTTTTTGCTTTTCCTGCTTATATGAGTGGTGAAATCTGGGTCGCAATGGATCCGGCAAAAACCCTCGTAGATGGTTATTCCGGTGCGACTTCTTTAGTTTATTTTGACGAAGGAGCAAGCGCTTTGACTTCCAATATCAGCACCACTGATATGTTTATGGGAACCATAAAAGGCTCTATAGGAGAGACGTCTACGCTGGCTATTTTGCTGGGCGGATTGTATTTGATTTATACCGGAGTGGGTTCCTGGAGAATCATGACAGGAGTATTTGCGGGAGGATATTTGATGGGATTACTGTTTAATTTCCTGGCAGGCTCAGCCTATCCGGGAATGGCAGTGCCGGCACATTTTCACCTGATCATTGGTGGATTTGCATTTGGTGCTGTATTCATGGCGACGGATCCTGTTTCAGCAGCCCAAACAAACAGAGGCAAATGGATTTATGGACTGGCCATCGGAGCATTTACAGTGATTCTGAGAGTGTTCAATCCTGCATATCCTGAGGCTATGATGTTGAGTATCTTATTCTTTAACGTGTTTGCTCCACTGATAGACTATATGGTCGTTCAGAGACACATCAAAACCAGACTGAAAAGTGCATACCAATAAATATACTTTTATATATGCAGCTGTGCTGACGATCATCGCTGCGCTGCTACTGGCTTTTGCTGCTGAAGGCTTGAAGCCTCAACAGCAAGTCAATATTATTCTTGAAAAGAAAGCGAACATTCTGAAAGCTGCAAGGATAGATGTATCTGATAAATCTAAATTAAGTGATCTCTACAATAGCAGTGTGGAGGAAGTGGTCATAGATGCTTCAGGAAATCCCAAAGACGGTTTATCAGCCTTTAACCTCAATCTGAAGGATGAGCTGTCCAAGCCGGATTCAGAAAGAAGTTTGCCGCTGTACATATTTGAAAAAGAAGATGGTAAGAAAATCTACATACTTCCTTTACATGGAGTGGGTCTTTGGGGGCCGATTTGGGGCTTTATTTCAATCGAGGATGATTTCAATACCATCTATGGAGCAAATTTCGATCATAAGGGAGAAACACCGGGGCTCGGAGCAGAGATTTCCACTACAATGTTTTCAGATCAGTTTCCCGAGAAGAAATTATACGAAGGAGAATCTCAGGAAGTTTCTTTGAAAGTTGTCAAATTTGGCACCGGCAAGGACATTCCCGCAGAATATAGAGTAGATGGTATCAGTGGAGGAACCATTACTACAGTAGGAACCAGCAATATGATCCGGGATTGTATAGCTTTGTACCAACCCTATTTTGGTAAAATTAAAACTACGCCAATTCCTCAGCAAAATCCGCGGGACAATTCAGGAGGTACCACTATTGATACATCCGGAGTACTTGAAAATTAATAATAAAAAAACTAAGATATGAGTACTGAAGTTCAATCAGCTACTGTAATTAAAGCACCTTCTGAACCTCTTTTTTCTAAAAAGAATATCAAGGTACTTAAGGATCCACTGAGTGACAATAATCCGGTAACGGTTCAGGTATTGGGTATATGTTCAGCACTCGCTGTTACTACTCAAGTCATGCCCTCACTAATCATGGCCATTAGTGTGATTTTCGTATCCGCTTTTTCCAATCTGATTATATCCGCAATCAGAAATGGTATTCCAAACAGGATACGTATCATCGTTCAGCTTGTTGTTATTGCTACACTGGTGACGCTTGTGGATCAGGTATTGAAGGCATATATGTATGATGTAAGTAAAAAGCTTTCAGTATTCGTCGGTTTGATTATAACAAACTGTATCATCATGGGTCGTTTGGAAGCTTTTGCCATGCAGAAAAAACCATGGCCTTCCTTCCTGGATGGAATTGGAAGTGGTGCAGGGTACGGTTTGGTATTATTATTCATTGGAGTGTTCAGAGAGTTGTTTGGCTCAGGATCATTGATGGGATATAAAATAGTTCCTGATTGGGCCTATGAAATGGGGTATGTCAATAATGGTTTGATGATGCTTCCCCCGGCAGCATTATTTTTAATTGGAATTTACATATGGATTCAACGCAGTCTCAACAAGAGTCTGGTGAATGTTTCTTAAACAATAAAGAATTAATCAATCATGGTAGAATATATCAACCTCTTTATCAAGGCTGTATTTATTGAAAATATGGTTTTCGCATTCTTTCTTGGAATGTGCTCATTTTTAGCGGTTTCCAAGTCACTCAAGACTGCTTTTGGTCTTGGAATTGCTGTTGTTTTTGTAAATATAATTACAGCGCCATTTAATTACATCATACTGTCTGTAATGTTAGAGAAGGGAGCCCTTAGCTGGATCGATCCTTCCCTCGCAGATGTCGATCTGACATTCTTATCATTTATATTATTTATCTCGGTTATAGCCGGAACGGTGCAGCTGGTGGAGATGATAATTGAAAAATATCTACCTGCTCTTTACAGTTCCTTAGGTATATTTTTACCCCTCATCACAGTGAATTGTGCGATTTTAGGGTCTTCTTTATTCATGCAGGAAAGGGCGTATAATTTACCTGAGACAGTAGTATTTGCAGGAGGCTCCGGAGTAGGATTCTTTTTGGCTATTGTGGCATTGGCTGCGATTCGCGAGAAATTGACTTACTCCAATGTACCTGATCCGTTGAAAGGCTTGGGTCTGGCTATGCTGATTACCGGTTTAATGGGAATGGCCTTCTTAAGCTTTGCAGGAATTCAGCTGTAAGTCTTTGAAAATCAATTGTTAGAAAAACATTACATGATAATTAAAGTTTGATCTGAATATCATATTTAGTTCCAGCTTATAACTTTGAAAACATATGTTACCAGTCATTATTTCCAGTGCGATTATTTTCATAATGATCATCATGCTGTTTGTATTCCTGATCATCCAGGCGAAGGAACGGTTATTGCCACAGGGGGATGTTCAGATAATCGTCAATGGCGACACGGCAAATGCACTTACGGTAAAACCGGGAAGTACTCTTTTAAACACTCTTGCGGAAAAGAATTTATTTCTTGCCTCAGCATGCGGTGGCGGTGGAACCTGCGCTATGTGTATTTGTCAGGTGCTCGAAGGTGGAGGAGAAGTTTTACCTACTGAGACCAATCACCTGAATCGTAAAGAGGTAGCAGATAAACAGCGTCTTGCCTGTCAGGTTAAGGTAAAAGAAAATATGGAAATCCGCGTTCCGGATGAAGTGTTTGGAGTGAAAAAATGGGAGTGCGAAGTGATTTCAAACGATAATGTTTCTACTTATATCAAAGAATTTGTAGTTAGATTACCTGAAGGTGAAATTCTGGATTTTCATTCTGGCGGCTATATCCAGATTGATGTACCTGAACTGGATCTGGATTTCAAAAGAGATTTGTACAGCATACCCGAGAAGTTCAAAGATGATTATGATAAATTTAAAATCTGGGATCTCAAATTGAAGGTGGATGAGCCGGTATTCAGAGCTTATTCAATGGCTAATCACCCTGCTGAAGGAAATATTGTAATGTTGAATATACGTCTGGCAACTCCTCCATGGGACAGAACTAAGAATGCATTTGCAGATGTTCCGCCTGGACTGTGTTCTTCTTATATTTTTACCCGTAAGCCGGGAGATAAAGTGATGATCTCCGGACCTTACGGTGAATTCCATATCAAACCTACGAAAAAGGAAATGGTGTATATCGGTGGTGGTGCTGGTATGGCTCCTTTGCGCTCTCACATCTTCCACTTGTTTCACACTCAGGGTACAGACCGTAAAGTATCTTACTGGTATGGTGCGCGTAGTAAACGAGAGATTTTCTACGAGGAACACTTCAGGGACATTGAAGCAAAACACCCTAATTTCCAGTTCAATATTGCACTCTCTGAACCATTGCCTGATGACAATTGGGAGGGTTATGTAGGGTTTATTCACAAAGTGGTTTTGGATAATTACTTAAGCAAGCATCCGGAACCTGAAGAAATCGAATACTATCTATGCGGACCTCCGATGATGAACGCGGCAGTATTTAAAATGCTGGATGATCTGGGCGTACCTCCTGAGATGATAGCATTTGATGATTTCGGAGGCTGATCTGAATCTTTTCAATCATAATGAGAAAAAATATCTTTGCATTGGCCGGGATTCTGTTGATCCTGGCCTCTTGCATTTCTAAGAAACAAAAAGTAGTCAGATTGTTTGGGGAAGCGCAGGGTTCCACCTATTCTGTCATTTATGTTGACAAAAAAATGCGGGACTTCCAGTCTTCTATAGACTCACTCTTAAAAGTGATTGATAGAAGTATGTCGACATACGATCCGAAGAGTATTATCTCAGCAGTGAATAGAGGGGAGGATGTAGCTTTGGATGATCATTTTCTGGCAGTTTGGCGAAAATCAGCAGAAGTTTTTGAGCAAAGTGGTGGTGTTTTTGATGTAAGTATCGCCCCGTTGGTGAATGCCTGGGGGTTTGGATACAAACAGGGAATGGATCGCCTGGATAGTACTACTGTGGATAGTCTGAAACAATTAATCGGAACAGATAAAATAAAAGTAGAGAGCGACAGGCTTAAGTTTTCTTTGAAGGGGATGCAAATAGATTTTAACGCAATTGCGCAAGGATATACAGTGGATCTTTTAGCAGAATTGCTGGAATCCAACGGTGTAAATCAATATATGATCGAACTGGGTGGAGAAGTGCTGACAAAAGGGAAAAATGCAGAAGGTAAGGAATGGAGAATAGGAATTGATAAGCCGGTTGCATTTTCGGAAAACAGACCACTTCAGGTCATATTAAAACTTAGCAATAAAGCTTTGGCTACATCCGGCAGTTACCGTAAATTTAAAGAACGTGATGGGAGAAAATATTCTCATGCCATCGATCCCAGAACCGGATATTCAGTAACGCATAATATATTAAGTGTTTCCGTTTTGGCTGATGACTGCATGACAGCTGATGCCTGGGCAACTACATTATTAATCCTGGGTATGGAAGAATCAAAAGCACTTCTTCAAGAATTACCACTGGATGCATATTTTATATACAGTGATGAAGAAGGAGGACTGCATGTGGAGATGACCCCCGGCTTTCAAAAATATATTCTGGAAGATGTTTTTGAATAATAATGGTATATTATCTTGCACTTTTAGGCACTATTATTCCTTAAAATCAGAATAGAAGTAGGTTCTGAACACCTAAAAAGTTTATTCGAATTTGTTACTTCTAATTCACCCCAAGCCGGTGGGGCTCTTACTTTTTGAGATGGCAAAAAGTAAGCAAAAACCATTCACGCTGTTGAGCCTAATCCTAAAAATGCGTTTTCGTTGCGTTAAGTCTGTCAAACTCGCCTTGGCCATTCTTGTTCCAATTTATTGCTCACAGGTCATCACAATATCTGCATAGCCTCTCATAATGCTCACACAGTACCCTTATTAACCTGTATTTATACGAGCCTTGCTCCTCATATTTTTGATGCAACAAGCCTCACATCTGCACTCGTCCCCAAAGCTTTGGGGATCGTTTGATGTTCGGTTCACTTCACTAATAAGGTACATTTAGTACCTTTTTAGCTCGTTCATACTCAAAACCATTTTTTACGGATTATTCTCAAAGGCGCGATTATTTCAACTTCATACCTGCTTAAGTTTCCATTTGCAGTTTAAAAGCAGAATCTATTTAACTTTTGCTTGTCTGAACTTCTGGCACATCCTCTTTTTTGCAATCTTCGCCCGCTGTTTTGCCGCATACTCCACAGGTTACGCCTGCTTTTTGCATGAAAGGATTATTGTTGGCGCATGTGCCCTTGAACTCTCCATTTTTCTTGAAAAGTATCCGCACTGAAAATAATAGAAAGGCTAAACCAACAATTGCAATGGACAGTAAAGCGACGGTGAAGAACATAATTTTTTTATATTTACAACATTCCTTACCGGAACGAAGTTGCAAAATTACGATTCTTAGTGCTATTCGATGCATATAGAATCGAAATCAATAGAGAAATATGGATAATAAAGAAAAGAAAGAAATAGTCATCAAGGAGATAGAATTTTTGGAAGGACCCCGATCCAGGTGGGAAGAATTCAAGTTTTCATTATCAGTGATGTCCGAATTTGTGAAGGGTTTTCGGGCCCTACATTTTAAGGGACCATGTGTGACGATGTTCGGGTCGGCCAGATTCAAGGAGGATCACAGGTACTATAAGCTAGCCCGGGCAATGGGAGCAGAAGTTGCCAAGCTGGGATTTACAGTCATGACTGGCGGAGGGCCGGGTATTATGGAAGCCTCCAACCGCGGTGCGAAGGATGTCAATGGAAGATCAATCGGATGTAATATTATTTTGCCTTTTGAACAGGCTCCCAATCCATACCTGGATTCCTGGGTCGATATGGAGTTCTTTTTTGTGAGAAAAGTATTACTTGCCAAGTACTCCTATGCTTTTATCACATTCCCGGGAGGATTCGGGACAATGGATGAGATGTTTGAAGCGATGACTTTGATTCAGACTGGCAAAATGGCCAATTTTCCAATTATTGTAATGGGCACAGATTTCTATCAGGATACCATCAAAATGATTGAAAAAATGCTGGATGAAGGGACGATCAGTCCTAAGGACATGGATTTATTGCTATTTACAGATGATATTGATGAGGCGATCGAGCATCTGAAGAAGCATGCTATTGACAAATTTGGATTGAGAACTAAAAGGCCCAGTTGGTTTCTGGGGGAGATTCATTGAGGGTGTGAGTAGTGTGTGTAGAGTGGTGAGTTGGGGAAGATTGATAAAGATTGTTGTGTGGGAGGGGGATCGGGGTTATGAGTGTGGGAAGATTGATGGGATGGATGGTGTGCAGGGTGTGTGGGTGTGGGTGAATGGTTTCGGGTGTGGTTCGTTAAAGCGTGTAAGCGTGTATGCGTTGAAGCGGTGTTTGAGTGCGAGATGGGGTGTGTGGAGTGTGTGGAGTGAGCAGTGTGGGAAGATTGAAAAAGATTGTTGTGTGAGTGAGGGTACGAGGTTATGAGAGTGGGAAGATTGATGGTGTGCCTAATAAAATTGGCGGATTGGTGAATTGGTGAATCGAAGATCGCGAGTGAAGCAAAGCGTAACCTCGGGATGAAACAGCCAAACAGCCAATGAAACAGCCGATTTTAACAGCCGGGAGTGAGTGAGGAGTTTAGAGTGCGGGAAGATTGAAAGGAATGATGAGATTGATAAAATTGAAGGAGATTACCAGTAGGAGAGAGTGATGGGGATAATTAATTTTTTTCTGATACAATTTGTAGTTCCACACATTTCTTTTGCATCTGCTTCAATCCTGGCTTTCTCAATCTTTTCAATATATCTCAATCTAAATCGATCTTTCATGAACTAAGGGGAATTGACAGGATTGAGGGGATTGAAGGTGGCAGAGGTGCATGCGTCAGTGATGTGGAGTGGGTGGCGAAGCCAGTCCGCCTGAACCATCTCAAATGGGGCAGGTGGACCGACCGTAAGGGAGCCCCGCAACGTAACGACCCGGACGACCAAAGGGAGGAAGGGGGACGCCCAAATATGGATTAAAATAGCAGCAGATTAATTGATCAAAATATTAAGTTTTAGAAATACAATGAAATCAGAAGGAGCAATTATAGCCGACTTCCTGGCCAGTGCCAGAGAATTAAGCAAAATGTATTTTAATATTCTCAGAGATACTGATATCAAACGACGGTTTAAATCCGAAGAGGGGATTGAATTGAATTCCGCGTTCTGGGTGATTGCACATCTTGCTGTGACACAGAATTTTCTGGTTTTAAGATGTTCCGGTGGACCCAAAATTACGATTCCATGGGCCCGGGATTATGGTTTGGGAAGTACTGGCGCCTCCACTGATTCTGCCCCTTCTTTTGAAGAGGTGTGGGAGACTTTTAAGTCTGTCCACAATACCTGTATGGAATGGGTCAGCGGATTATCTGAGGAACAGTTAAATGCTCCTGCGATTAATGGTTTCAATTTTATGACTGATGGGAGCATTCGCGGTGCTATTATGCATGCGGTTCGCCATGAGGGATTGCATACCGGACATCTGAGCTGGATTTGTAAACTGAATGGGATTAAAACTATTTGATTGAGAATTCAGCTTTATTATATAGGATATTCAAAATCAAAAAATGCTAACTTTTTTTATTATTGAATATTGGAATTAAGTACTTCTAATTCGCCTCAAGCCGGCTGGGCTCTTACTTTTTTCTGCAGTCAAAAAAGTAAGCAAAAAGTCCGCCCACTGTGTAGCCTAAGCCTAAAAATGCGTTTTCGCTTCGCTATGCCCGCTAAACTCGCCGTGGCATTTCCTGTTCCTGCTTATTGCTTACAGGTCATCTCCTTATCTGCCTCACATAAGTGAGTGCTCACACAGTACCGGTCATGGCCGCTTCACTCAAAACCATTTTTTACGTCTTATTCTACAAGGTGGGAGCCTACTCATAAAACATGAAGCTTTTATTAAACTATATTTTTGAAAAAAGTCATGGTAGCACTAATTATAATTAAACAGAGAATGTGAGAACATTCGTGGATTACTTGTGTATTTCCATCTGAAATAAGAACCCAGACAGAAACCTTACAATTGATATCGTGTTAATTGCGGATATGGGTGTAATTTTGCACCTTATATCAGTATAACATTTCATGGCAAAAGCTATTACAGAAAGTCCGGATCAGCCCAAGCCGGTATTTAAGAAGGAAAGTTTTAAGGAAGCAATTAAAATCTTTGAATTTATAAGGCCTTACAAGTGGTCACTTATCCTTGGGATGGGTATTTTGTTCTTGTCAAGTGTTGGTTTCATGCTATTCCCATTTTTGTCGGGCTTAATGATAGATGTTGCGCAAGAAAACTCAGAGTACGATTTGACGCTGGGGGATATAGGAGTGATTTTAGCTGTTCTTTTGGTTTTACAGGGAATATTTGCTTATACACGTGTGACTTTATTTGCCCAGGTAAGTGAGAGAGGTATCGCAGATGTAAGAAAAGGTGTTTATGACAGGATGATTTCTCTGCCTATTGTCTTTTTTGAACAGAATAGAGTTGGGAATTTGGTGAGCAGAGTAACTGCAGATATAGAAAAACTCTATAGTGCCTTTTCGATTACCATTGCCGAGTTTGTGCGCCAGATTATCATTTTGATCAGTGGTATTATTTTCCTGTCTATTACCACACCAAGGCTTGCTCTGATTATGCTTGCGAGTTTTCCTGTAATAGTGATAGGAGCTATGTTTTTTGGAAGGTTTATTCGAAAATTATCTAAAGAAAGGCAGGCCATTCTGGCAGATTCCAATACTATATTGAATGAAACTATTCAAAGTATCTCAGCTGTAAAAGCATTCACGAATGAGCTTTTCGAGTCATTCCGATACACAAAATCCATGAATCAGGTGATCACTGTATCACTGAAGTTTGCAAGAGCCAGGGCTTTGTTTTCAGCTTTTATTGTAGCTATACTTTTTGGAGCGCTTTTTTTTGTGATTTGGGAAGGAGCTAATATGGTTAAGAATGAAGCTATTACAGTGGGAGAACTAGTTGCATTTGTTTCCTACACGGCCATTTTGGGAGGGGCGATAGCGGGCCTTGGCAATTTTTATACAGAATTATTAGGAGCCATTGGCGCCACAGAAAGGATCCGAGAAATTTTGAAAATGGAAACAGAAGTGAGCGTTACAGCAAATAAGGACATTCCAAAGATCCATTTGAAAGGCAATATTCAGTATAAAAATGTTCATTTTAATTATCCCACCAGAGAGGATGTTCCTGTCCTTAAAGGCATTGATATTGATATTCGGGAGGGTGAGAGAGTTGCTTTAGTAGGTTCCAGCGGAGCCGGAAAATCTACGATTGTACAGCTGTTGCTTCAGTTTTATAAGATAAAATCAGGAGACATCATTGTGGATGGTAAATCCGTTTATGATTATGATCTGAGTGCATACAGGTCTAATATGGCCATTGTACCGCAGGAGGTGATGTTGTTCGGCGGCACTATCCGCGAGAATATATTATATGGAAAGCCTGAAGCCAACGAGGCGGAAGTGATTGAAGCTGCTAAGCAATCCAATTCATGGGAATTTATCAGCACTTTCCCCGAAGGTTTGGAAACTATAGTGGGAGAGCGGGGAGTCAAGTTGTCGGGCGGTCAGAGACAGCGCATTGCCATTGCCAGGGCTATATTGAGAAATCCATCCATTTTGATCCTGGATGAAGCCACATCTTCCCTGGATGCATCCTCAGAAAAAGTAGTACAGGAAGCTCTGAATACGCTGATGCAAAATCGTACTTCTATCATTATAGCACACAGATTGGCTACCATCCGCGAAGTAGACAGAATCTATGTCATGGATCAGGGAATGATCATTGAGACCGGAACGCATGATGAACTGATGCAAGTTGAGAATGGTTTTTACAGGAGGCTGGCGGGATTACAATATCAGACAGCGGGGGATTTGGTGTAGAAAAGATAGTTTCAATACTAGACATTCAATTAAGAAAAATAATCCTGCCTATCTTTGCCCCTCATGCCAGCTTATAAAGTTAAGGAAATATATTATACCCTTCAGGGAGAAGGTGCTCACACGGGCAGGGCAGCCGTATTTTGCAGATTCACAGGGTGTAATCTCTGGACAGGTCGGGAGGAAGACAGGCATAAAGCCATTTGTCAGTTTTGTGATACCGATTTCTGGGGTACAGATGGCTTGAATGGCGGACATTATCCTACTGCGGCATCCCTGGCGGAAAAAGTGATATCCCTATGGCCTGCAGATACTGCCGGAAAGCCATACGTAGTTTGTACGGGTGGTGAACCTATGTTGCAGATGGATGATGATTTGGTAGAAGCATTTCATGAACAGGGAATTGAGGTTGCTATTGAGACAAATGGGACAATAGCTGTTTTGGATAGCATCGACTGGATCTGCGTAAGTCCGAAAGCCGGATCGACTTTGGTACAATTACATGGAAATGAGCTGAAGCTGGTTTATCCTCAGGCCGGTGCGGAGCCACATCTTTATGAGGCGCTGGACTTTGAGCATTTTTACCTGCAGCCCATGGATAGTCCTCAGCAAGCAGAAAATATTGCAGCTACTGTCGAATACTGTAAATCAAATCCGAAATGGCGACTAAGTGTGCAGACGCATAAGCTGGTAGGAATTCCATAAATACTTCAAATCAGACTAATTTATGGGACGCATCATGGCAATTGATTATGGCAGAAAACGAAGTGGCATAGCAGTCAGCGACTCCCTGCGTATTTCCGCCAATGGATTGCCCACCATTGAAACCAATCAAATTCATACTTTTCTAAAGGATTATCTCGGTCGGGAAGGGGTTGATATCGTGGTAATTGGCTTCTCAGCCCATATTGATGGCACGCCTACAGCGATAGAAGCGGATATTCAGAGTTTGATATCTTTTTTTAAAAATCATTTTCCCGCCATCAAAATTGAGAGACAGGATGAGTCGTACAGTTCTATCAGAGCCAGAGAAATTATATTACAGAGTGGAGCCGGGCAAAAGAAGCGCCGAGACAAATCGCTGGTGGATAAAATCAGTGCTGTCCTCATATTGCAGGAGTTTATGGAACGTCTCCCGGACTGAATAGGTTAATTTATTCCTGAAATGTATCTTTGCCATCATTTTTTTGAAAAAATCAGACATGATTCTACCGATTTTTGCCTTTGGCCAACCAGTATTGAAGAAGAAAGCATCGGAAATAGATGCTGAATATCCTGACTTATCTTTGCTGATCAGCAATATGTATGAAACCATGTACCATGCTCATGGTGTGGGACTAGCGGCTCCTCAGATAGGATTGTCTATTCGTTTGTTTGTCGTGGATACCATACAGGTAATGGAGGAAGGAGAAAAGGAAAAGGGAATCAAAAAGGTCTTCATCAATCCTGTCAAAATCGAAGAAACAGGAGAAGTCAAGCCTTATGAAGAAGGTTGCTTGAGTATACCTCAGATCCGGGGTGATGTAGACAGACCTGAAATCGTGCATATCAAGTACCTGGATGAACAGTTTGTGGAGCATATTGAAACCTATGAAGGTCTGAATGCAAGAGTCATTCAGCACGAATATGACCATATTGAAGGGCTACTTTTCATTGAAAAATTGAAGCCGCTCAAAAAGCAATTAATAAAAAGAAAACTGGAGGCCATCCGTAAGGGACAAGTGGAGGTGGATTACCGTATGAAGTTTGTGGGGTAGGGAATTCCTTATAAATATTGACTAAAGTAAGAAAACCAATATTTGTGAAAGAACAATTCTTCTATACTCGAGGCTGTTTTATTCGGCCTTTTAAAATTTCCGTAGCTTTTCAAGCTGCTCGAAACACAGCTGTCAGGCTGAATTTGACGAAAAGCAAGCAGGCACAGAAGTCGAGCAAAAGAATTAGCCTCAGTTGTTCTTCAAAATAAATTTAGAATCCATACTTTCTTTTAAAGTTAACATTATGAAAGCGAGCGGCTTTGCATGCGCGGAGTATGAGCGACGCAGGAAAGTACTAAACGTACTTTGCAAGGAAGCGAACCGAGCCGCAAGAGAGCCCCGCCGAACGCCGCTGCGAGGCTACTCTACATTACCTTAATAGAATGAGCCTTGATTTTTTGGTACTCTTTTGGATCAAGCCAAAAGTACAAGAAGATTGTAAAGCACGCTGAAGTAAAATAAGATTAGCCATGTGATTATTCAAGCAATTTAAGTAATTGCATTAATCAATTCTATACCCTTTTAGTTTCACACAATTTCTGTGTGGTCCGCCAAAGCTATTTACTTCCTTCCAAAATCTGCCGGAATCTCGCCCCAATACTTAGTTTCCCACTTGTGAATTGGGTTCGTCACTTTATTCTGTGAAAGCCATTGTTCTGCACGCTGGATGAGTTCGAAAATGGCGTCATTTCTTCCGGTATGTTCCAGTTTAGTATTGCATTTGCCCTTCTGGACCCAACCAATAGCTGTTTTGGAATCGGTATATATGGGGTAATTGGGTAGATTTTTATTTTTTAAGAATGCCAGTGCATGAACGATAGCAAGGAACTCTCCGATATTATTCGTCCCGTCTTTTAGAGGTCCCACTCTGAAGTATTCTTTTCCGCTAGCAGTGTCCACTCCACGATATTCCATATCTCCCGGATTTCCGCTGCAGGCTGCATCTACACTGAGGCTTTGTTTGATGATGCCGGTAGATGTACCCGAAGGTTTTTGGGTGCTCGCCTTTTTTAAACCTGAATTAGATGGAGAGTAGGCTGGGGGACCTCCCTTGAAAGCGGCTTCCGCGGCTGGTCTGGAATCAAAGGACTTGTACTTTGCCTGAGGATATCCGTGGATTTGCTTTTTGCAATCCTCCCAGGTGAGATAGATGCCGGGTTTGGCGCCGACCCAGACTACGTAATATTTGGGTTTGTTTTTGCTCATTCTCTCGTTAAAATGGGGTGGTTTTGTCACGATTTTTACCAGAAGCAAAAATCGTGACAAAACGAGTTATTAGTTTTTAATCCCGGGGTTTCACCCCGGGTTATTTATATGTAAGCCCTTCGGGGTATTTACAACTATTGTCAGCTTTCGAAGCAATTTCAAACTAAATAATTCAATTAAAACGATTTAGTAATTTTTATTTGTTCCAGAGTTATGGGATTGGTTTTGTCATAATTTTTGCCAAGGCGCAAAAATCTCGCCAAAACTATTTCTTCAATTTTGTTTACCCCCGGATGTGATCCGGGGACTACTCTTTGGTGCACCCCGTTCGGGGTTACTACATTTTTTTCCTGAATTTGTAATTTACAAATTCGATAAATTCTCTTTGATGGCTTTGATCTTTAACTCCGCGTCGGCTTTCTTCTTTTGCTCATTGGCGACGATCTCTGGTTTGGCGTTTTGAACAAAGCGCTCGTTGCTCAGTTTTTTATTGACAGATTCAAGGAATCCT
Organism: Saprospiraceae bacterium; assembly: GCA_022841345.1. GTDB lineage: Bacteria > Bacteroidota > Bacteroidia > Chitinophagales > Saprospiraceae > SLDF01. The sequence goes on along the minus strand of JALHRR010000010.1, from coordinate 15,235 downwards.
TCAAAGTATTGCAGTTCTTCAGTGAGCTTGGCACGTTCTTCTTCCGGATTGATGGTAGTCTGCAGTACAACATGACATTCTTCTGTATGAACCAGGAAGGTGACACTGCTGTCAGGCTTTTCAGCTGATAAATTAAGGCTATCCAGGTAACCCAGTTTGATGATTAAACTTCCGTACTTAGCATATAAGTCCGGTTGAGAAGAGTTAATGCTCAACTGCAAAGGCTCTTTAGGACTCAGGCCACGACTGCTGCGCAGATTCCTCACCTGACTGATGATATCCAGGACAATTTGCATGTCTTTGGATAATTTCGGATCAGCAGTTTCCGGTTGTGGATAGGGAAATACACATAAGGCTTCATTGATCTCTCTTTTCTGAATTTGTTGCCAGATTTCTTCAGTGATAAATGGCATGAAAGGATGCAGATATTGCATCAGTGTTTCCAGATTTCTCAGTGCAGTTGCTTTGGTCTCGGGGTGAATCGGGCTGCCGTATGCAGGCTTGATCATTTCCAGGTACCATGAACAGTAATCGTCCCATATCAATTTGTACAATTCCATGATGGCTTCGGACAGCCGATATTGTTTGTACAGATTCTCCAGTTGAACTGCGATTTCTCTGATTCTGTTGTCCATCCATGACTGGGCAGCAAGATCTGAATCAGACTGAACAAGGTTTGCATCTTCATTCCATCCCTGAATCAATCTGAATGCATTCCAGATTTTATTACAGAAATTCCGGCCTTGTTCGCAGAGTTTGCTTTCATTTTTGATTTGGCCGGTGGCCGGATCAAATGGCGCATCAAAAATAATATCATTTCCAGCTGCTGCAGAAGACAAAATTCCGAAACGAACTCCATCTGCGCCATATGTTTCAATGAGCGACAAAGCATCCGGCGAATTGCCGAGTGATTTGCTCATTTTTCTGCGCTTATTATCCCGCACCATTCCGGTGAAGTACACATCATGGAATGGCTGTTTGCCTTTTGACGCAGATAATTCAGGACCGAGCAAGCCATAGGACCATTCATAGCCCGCCATGATCATACGTGCCACCCAAAAAAACATGATATCCCAACCTGTCACCAGTACATTGGTTGGATAATAATATTTTAATTCCTCCTGATGCTCAAAGCCATCAAAAACTGAAATCGGCCACAACCAGGATGAAAACCATGTATCCACTACATCCTGGTCCTGCTTAAGATCTGAGAGCTGCAATCCCTGAAGTTGCAGAGCTTCCTTTGCAATTTCCAGCGCTTCTTCAGCCGTTTCTGCAACGAATGTGTGATCATTGCCCAGAATGTCAGTGTAATACCATGCCGGAATTCTTTGTCCCCACCAAAGTTGACGGCTAATACACCAATCTCTTATATTTTCTTCATTGAGCCAGGAAGTGTACATATTCCACATATTCTCCGGGAAGAATCTTACCTCCCCGGACTTCACCGCGGATAAAGCCGTAGCGGCAAATGACTTCATGTCAAGAAACCATTGCTTAGTGAGTCTTGGTTCGACAACAGCATTTGTTCTTTCAGAACGGCCGATATTCGTGCGATAATCTTCAATTTTGACCAAATTTCCTGCATCCTTCAGGAGGGTCTTGATTTTTTTGCGTGCCTCGAATCTGTCTTCTCCTATAAGAATTTGAGCGTCTGCATTGAGTTTGCCGCTTTCATCCAGAATATCTACAACAGGCAATCCATGTCTTTGGCCGACTTCATTGTCGTTTTGATCATGTGCCGGAGTAATTTTCAATGCACCTGTTCCAAATTCAATATCCACATAAGTGTCAGCAATGATAGGAATGGCTTTGTTAATCAAAGGTATTAAAACCTGCTTTCCGACCCAGCTTTGGTATCTCGGATCGTCAGGATGAACAGCAATAGCCACATCGGCCATGATCGTCTCAGGTCGCTGGGTGGCAATTGTAATTCCCTGTTCAGGATCTCCGACAAGGGAATAGAAAATATGAAATAATTGAGCTTGTTCTTCTTTATAGATTACCTCTTCGCCCGAAAGCACTGTTTTTGCTTCCGGATCCCAGTTAGTCATGCGAAGGCCACGATATAGTTTACCTTTCTTATGCAGGTCGACGAAAACTTTGGTGACGGCTTTGGAAAGCGAAGGCTCCATAGTGAATCTTGTGCGGTCCCAGTCACAGGATGCGCCTAGTTTTTGCAATTGCCCAAGGATAATTCCGCCGTATTTTTCTTTCCACTCGAATGCATAATCCAGAAATGCATCGCGGCCGATGTCATATTTATTAAGTCCTTTTTCACGAAGTAAGCCTACAACCTTAGCTTCTGTGGCAATGGATGCATGGTCCGTACCCGGCACCCAACAGGCATTTTTGCCATTCACGCGGGCATGCCGGATGAGCACATCCTGAATAGTATTATTAAGCATGTGTCCCATGTGCAGTACACCTGTCACATTGGGCGGAGGAATCAGAATCGTAAATGGCTCTCTTTCATCCGGAACTGATTTGAAATATTTGTTTTCCAGCCAGTATTTATACCATTTTTCCTCAATGTCATGAGGGCTATATCTTGCATCCAACTCCATTTGAAATCTGTTTTGAGGCGCAAAAATAGGGAATATTATGGACTGAAATGGGAAAAGGTTGCAAGCGGGGAGTGAAAGGACCTTTCTGCTTGTCTTATAGATTTTGCACCTTTTGAGTGGGTGGACTGTTTAGTTGAACACCTTCGGAGTTCGTTAGGTTTAGATTTGGTACCCCGGGCTGTACTCTGCTTGCGCCGGGGTTATTTATGTTAAACTCCATTCGGAGTTTGAGTATCACGGAAATGAGTGGTATGCATGAAGATGCATCATGTAATCAGTCTGATTCACGGAATGATTTTTCTTCTGTGAGAGTATATATTCAATCTGTCAACGTTGGTGTGGCAAATCCATTTCATTAAACGGCATTAGGAGCTTGTGTGCAACTAAGGTGTGTGTCTTTGAAAAATTATTTCCCTCCACGATTAGTTTGCTGATTTGGGCAAAGTTGCCATCTGAATAATACCATTTGCATAATAGAAAATGCAATCTTCAATTGGATCGGATCCCTTCGAAATATCAAAGAGCTCAGGGTTTTTATATTTAAATTTTTCTGAAGTCTTCTTTGAATTCGATGAGTTTCTCCGTTCAATGGAAGCAGGAAACTTTCTTTTAATTTTGAAAGGGAGCCTGCTTTTGCAGTTCTTTCCCTGGAAACCTTTAATTGGATTGTTAGAAAGGATATAATTATCGTTGTATGTATAGAATGCGACAGCTCTCATGTAATTGATTTGTTATTCGTAAAACTAATATTACGCATTCTTTGTATGTTTTGGATTTCAGCACCAGCAAATACTTATTTTCGCTGGTTCCACATTTACTGCCTCACAACTTTATATACATCTGATCTTCTGTCTTTGAGATTACGTACTGATCCAAACTCATGCAGATCTTTTAAATCATCCAAATCCACATCAGCAATCACAATCATCTCTGTATTGGGCGTTGCTTCAGATTTCACCCCATCTGTTGGAAAAGCAAAATCACATGGAGTAAAGACCACAGACCGGGCGTATTGAATGTCCATATTGTGTACTTTAGGTAAATTACCAACTGATCCTGCAATCGCAACATAGCATTCATTTTCTATTGCTCTTGCCTGAGCACAGTGGCGGACCCGGGAATAACCGTTCTGTGTATCGGTAAGGAATGGCACAAAAAGTATCTGCATACCTTCATCAGCTAATAATCGGCTTAGTTCAGGAAATTCAACATCATAACAAATCAGAATTCCAATTTTACCACAATCTGTGTCGTAGGTTTGGATTTCATTTCCACCTTTAAGGCCCCAGGCTCTGGACTCATCAGGAGTTACGTGTATTTTTACAAATTTATCGACAGTACCGTCCCTGCGGCAGAGAAAGCCAACATTGTACAAGTCATTTCCTATTAATTCCGGCATACTTCCGGTGATAATATTGGTATTATATGCTACAGCCAGTTCAGAAAATTTTTCTTTAAATGCCTGAGTGTATTGAGCTAATTCTCTGATTGCATTTGACTCGCTGAGGTCATTATATGCTGCCATAAGTGGTGCATTGAAAAATTCCGGGAATAATGCAAAGTCAGTCTTGTATGCTGAAACAGCATCTACAAAAAATTCTACTTGTTCGATAACATCTTCGAAGGATTTATATAACCTCATCTGCCATTGAATCAATCCAAGCCGGACAAAGGTCTTTTTGCGATTGATGTTGTTAGTCGTTTTTGTATGGTAGATATTGTCCCACTGCATCAATACAGCATAATCCTTGGATTCCTTATCTCCCGGAAGATAATCTGTGAGAATTTTCTTCACGTGAAAATCATTGGCCAGCTGGAAAGTTAGTACCGGATCGTAGATTTCTTTACCCCGTACTCTTGAAATATATTCTTTTGGTGAAAATTCCTCAGCATACTCATGGTATTTTGGAATTCTACCCCCGAAAACAATTGCTTTCAGATTTAGTGCTTCACAAAGTTCTTTTCTCGCATCATACAATCTGCGTCCCATACGCATTCCTCTGTATTCAGGTCTGATAAAAACTTCAACTCCATATAATACATCTCCTGAATTGGAATGTGTACTAAAAGTATAATTTCCTGTAACCTGCTTATAAGTGTGTTCGTCGCCAAATTTACTGTAGTCTACCATAATAGTTAGCGCACAGCCGACAACCACATCATTAACAGTCAATGCAATTTGACCCTGCGGAAAAACATCGATCAGTTTCTGAATATGATGCTCTTTCCAATATGCTCCCGGCCACATAGCATATGCAGCTGTCATGATAGTCTTCAATTCGGCATAGTCATCCATACGCAGATTGCGCAATTCAATTTTTTCAACAGTTTCATTCATGGAATGCAGATTTTTTTCCTGATCGGGCAAATGTAAGAAATAGGAATTAGTAAGCTAGCGAAAAGTAAAAAAGTAAAGTGCTGGAATTTATAACAATGACAAAACCGAAATGTTATCAAATGCTGAATTCGGTTAATGGCAAGAGAAGCATCTCTAATTACTATTTACTAAGCAACCAGGTGAGCCCTGTTTTGATATGTTGTCTGAATATGGGGTCAGAAAATGATTCATCGGTATGTCCGAGAGCTGTGTAAAACATTTTGCCTTCCTTGACAGGTTTGGCCCAGGAGATTGGGTGAAAATCTCCGTTGGTTCCGCCTTCATAGGTGGATTCATCCACTGTCACCAATGTAATATTGTCCCCTTGTAAATCTCTGAAATTATAATATTCATCTGTGTGGTTCCATACTGCAGGCATACCCATGATGGCGGGGTGTTGTCTGTTGGTGGTTTCAAGCCTTGCTTCCTGGATGTGAGGATGGCCATTGAATCTAGCACCTACCATTTCGCCAAACCATGGCCAGTCATATTCGGTATCAGTTGCCGAGTGAATGCCCAGGAATTTTCCTCCGGACTCCATGTATTGCTGGAAAGTCGTTTTCTGTCCTGCATCAAGGATAGTTCCGGTGGTACTTAGAAATACGACAATATCAAATTCAGAAAGAGAATGATGGTTGAATATGGCTGCATCTTCCGAGTGAACGATAGTCATGCTGCTATCTGCTGCCATCTCTTTAAACATTTTGACACCTTCAGGAATGGATGCATGTCTGAATCCAGCTGTTTTGGAAAAAACAAGAACGTTTGGAATAACTACAGGATGGGGCTCCATATCAGGTTCCTGTTTGCAATTGACCATGAGTAAAATGGGAAGCAGGCAGATATATGAGGCAATCACTTGCATGAACTTGAACTTTGAGGTGGAAGATTTCATAGTGAATTTAGTATTTCTTGTATGGATGTACGAAATTTCTAATGGGAGAATTGTGTTTAGCTATGTTATGATGTGTATTTCTCCTATCAAAATAATGTGTCTTGTACTTCTAACTGAATTTTATTAGAATTCACAACTTCTAATTCGCCTCATCCCCAAAGCTTTGGGGGGGGCTTTTCTTTTTTTTCTACAGCCAAAAAAAAGAACAAAAAAAAGCCGCCCACTGTGTAGTTTCCATTCTTGAGAGATTCAGCAAGCCTCACCCCTGCGTTCGACTGAGCTCACTTTGGGGTTCGGTTCGCTTCCTTGAAAGGTGCATTTAGCACCTTTCCGCGTCACTCATGCTATGCCCGCTAAACTCGCCGTGGCATTTTATGTTCCTGCTTATTGCTCACAGGTCATCTCTATATCTGCATGGCCTCTCTGATTGCTCACACAGTACCGGTCGGATTATTGGATTTCTGCTTTATCGTAGCTTTCTCTTTACATTCATGATTTTAAGTAGCCTCACATCTGCACTCGACTGAGCTCGTTTGATGTTCGGTTCACTTCACTAAAAAGGTACATTTAGTACCTTTTTAGCTCGTTCATACTCAAAACCATTTTTTACGTCTTATTCTACAAGGTGGGAACCTACTCTTAGCAACGTAGAGATTCCACTTTGACTTATTGGATTTGGTTCTTTACCTTGCGTTAATCATAACTGTGCCTTATGTTGAAAATTAATGAAAATAAAACGGGTGTAAATCGTAATTAAAATTAATAGCATAACTTTGAAGTATGGAGGAAAAGGCAAAACCGATATTTCACAAGCGGATTTTCTGGGATGTGGATTTTGAAAATCTCGATTACGATGCAAAAGCAAATTTTGTGATCGAGCGGGTTTTTGAAAGAGGAGATGTTCCGGATATCCGAAATTGCAGGAGATACTATGGAGATGAAAAGGTGGCTGAAGCTTTATTAAATGCCAAATTTTTGCCTGAGATTACTATGTATCTTGCAGCTGCAGTTATTAGTCGCCCTGTAACAGATTTTAGATGCTACACCTTGAGACAGTCGAACCCCACACTTTTTCCATATTAAAGGAAGTGCAGTCAATTCCTGAACTCTCTGATTTTTCATTAGTGGGAGGAACTGCATTATCGCTTCATTTTGGGCACAGAATTTCAGAAGATTTGGACTTATTTTCAAATGTCCCATTTGAAACCGATGAAGTAATCCATGCCCTAATTAATAAATTTGGTGAAGATTTTGTGAGCAGATCAATAAATCCCAGATTCGGAGTGATGGGTTTTGTGAATAATGTGAAGCTAGATATAATTCGTCATCCTCATCCATTAATAAGGAAAATCATGGTGATTGACGGTATTCGCTTTTTCTCAACAGAAGATATTATTGCGATGAAGGTTCAGGCAATTCTAAATAGAGGTAAAAAGAAGGATTTCTGGGATGTGGCTGAATTATTGCAGCATTATACAGTAGCAGATTTTGTCAATTTTCACAAGGAGAAGTATTCCACTCAGAATCTATTGATTTCAGTGCCTCAGGCGCTCACCTATTATGTCGATGCGGATGAAAGTGAAGATCCGGTTAGTTTAAAAGGGCAAAGCTGGGAGAGTGTGAAGGCTTTTATTTCGGGGAAGGTGAGGGAGTATTTGGTTTAAAACAGCCTTTTCGATCCTATTACACTCCATCAGTGAAATGTCTTCTTCCTTTGTCCTGATCAAATTTTTCCTGATTGTAGGAAGCTGATTGGTTTTTCGGAATGGAGAGGCTTTGCCAGGATTCTCCCTGTATCATTCTGGCAATGTATACGATCTGTCCGATGTGGTATGGATAATGTGCCAATTGGCGATTGAAAGCTTCCATGATGGTATGTCCTTCATTGCGGATATAAACCAGCTTTTCCAGATTTTCAGATTTACAAATGTCAACTGCTTCAAAGAGTATCCTCCAGCCTTGTTCCCAATAATCAAGCAATTCCTCATAAGTAAGTAAAGGTGCTTCAAATTCCTGATCTCTGTTGCGCCACGGTTTTTCTCCGTCACTAGTCAGGAAATCGGTGAATCGCGAATGTAAATTTCCTGCAATATGCCGCATGATGATAGCGATAGAGTTGCTTTCCGGATTGAATTGCCAGCGTAATTGTTCTTCATTCAATCTGTGGATGGATTGATCTGCAAGTTTTTTATAGTATTGAAATTGCTTGCGGAGGCTTTCCAAATAATTGGATGAGAGAGTTTCCATTTTAATTTGATTTTAAGTAATGTTGGTGAAAGGATGTAATTACAAAGTAGTAAAAAAGCTTGTACCTGAAGGGAATCTTATTCCTCTAAATCTTGAAAGCTAGGTTTAGAGTTTCAAGAAAGTATATTCGAATTGATTACTTCTAATTCACCTCAAGCCGGTGGGGCTCTTACTTTTTGAAATGGCAAAAAGTAAGCAAAAACCATTCGCGCTGTTGAGCCTAATCCTAAAAATGCGTTTTCGCTGCGCTAGGTGTACTATTCTAGTTTAGAGTAGCCTCACATCAGCGATCGCAGGGCTCACTTGATGTTCGGTTCGCTCCTGCAAAAAGTACATTTAGTACTTTTTTTAGTCGCTCATCTCAAAGGCGCGATAATTCCAACTTCATACCTGCTAAAGTTTCCTATAAGAGTTTTTCAGCGGCCCTAGTCAAACGATATTATTCCATCCAAAGGGATCATTTGTATTTCCGCGTCGAATGTTCTCCAAATTTCTTTTAAGGCGCATTTGAATGCTTTCCGCGGATACTTCAGGTAAATGGATACTGCGATCATCCCAGACTATTTCACTTATTGGAGCTACGACTGCAGCAGTTCCTGCTCCGAATGCTTCCTGTAAAATTCCTTTGTCGAATGCTTCAAACAGCTCCACTGTGGAAATCTGCCGTTCATCCACAGGAATGCCTTCCGCCCTGGCGATATGTAAAAGAGAATCTCTCGTGATTCCATCCAATATCGTATCGGACAAAGGAGGTGTGACTAGTTTTCCGTCGATCACAAACATCAGATTCATAGTCCCTGATTCCTCTACATGAAACTCAGGACTGCCATCTGTCCAGATAACCTGCTGGAATCCTTGTTCGAGTGCCAGTTTGGTCGGATAAAATGAGCCAGCATAATTGCCGCCACATTTGGCCGCACCTGTTCCACCCGGAGCTGCCCTTCTGTAGTGTGTTTCTACTTTTACTCTGATTGATTTTTGAAAGAGAGGAACTACAGGAAAACAAACGACCATGAATAAAAATTCTGATGCAGGTTTTGCTCCCACCTGAGCTTCTGAGGCAAATACAAATGGTCTTACATATAAAGCAGAATCCTCAGCTCCCGGAACCCAATCTCTGTCAAGATCCAATAATTGCAGGATAGATTCCTGAAAAAGTTCCTGAGGTAAAGCAGGCATAGCCATTCGCTTCAATGATAATTCTAATCTGGTATGATGTCTGTCCAATCTGAAAATATTCACATTGCCATCTTGCATCCTGAATGCTTTCATTCCTTCAAAAACTGTCTGTGCATAATGCAAACAAGAGGTAAAAGGACTCAATTGTATAGGCTGAAAAGGTAAAATTTCTCCTTGTTCCCACTGTCCGTTCCTAAATCTTGCCATGAACATATGGTCTGTTGGTAATTGACCAAAAACAGGTTGATCCAACATTCCGGGCTTTAGTCTTGATTCGGTGACTTTTGTGATTTGGAAGGCGGTGAGTGGGTACATGTGGTTTTGATATTTAAGTGAAGAAATGGTGCGTGAGAGAAATTTACGAATTACGATTTACGAATTACGATTGGAACAGCCGTTTAAGCGTTGAATAGGTTAAGCGTTTAAGCTAAGTGTGGGGAAAGAGTGAGAGTGTGTAGCGAATTAGCGAATTAGCAAATTAGCGAATAAAACAGGATGGTAGCGAGTTGTGGGAGTTGTGTGTGAGAAGATTTCAGTTTTCAGTTTTCAGTCCCCAAAGCTTTGGGGATCAGTTTTCAGGTTTATCGAATTGAAGAACAGTTATTTATATATTTTATTTATTGAAGAGAGGTCCAAAGTTTATATACTCGTGTGATTTGTCCGGTATGATTGTGATGGGCGTAGATTCGAAGCCAATCGTAGAGGGTCATTGTGCCGTTTTCTGAATGATTGATTGTGTTCCGGGTCCAAGATTCATCAGGGATATTTTCTATCAGAGCTGAGCTCATTTTTCTCATGAGACGAAATAATTGGATAGCGTCGTCGGCGGATTGTTTTTCATAAAATAGATTAGAAGCCCAGGCCTCCTGATCGTATCCGAGTACTGCTTTTCCTGATTCTGCTAATCCTCTTCTCAGGCGGATGTAAGAGTTGGCCTCGGAGTCAGCGAGGTGGATGATGTTTTGCTGTATGGTCCATTTGCCGTCGGGTCCCTGCCAGTTGTAGATTTCCTTTGGGATGTTTTTCAGGGTTTTTTCCAATAAATCGGGGCCTTCAGAAAATCTTTTTTTCCAGATTTCGAGCATCTCTTTTGAAAATGCGCCGGTCAATGGAATTTCCATCTTGATATCGCAACGGGCATATTTCAACTGATCTACCGGAACTTCATAATATCCAAGTTTGCGATACAGTCGGATTGCCGGTTCGAGCATTGTTTGGGAGTAAAGGATAATGCTGGACAATCCTTTTTCAAGCGCAGCCTGATGGATGTGCAGCATGATGGCTTTACCAATACCATGTCCGCGGAATTTCGGATCTACTGCCAGTTTGGTGAGTTCCCATTCACCATTTGGCATGGGCACAAGGGCTACAGTTCCTACAATTTGTTGATCGGCGAATGCAAAGTATATTTCTCCTCCGGGGTCGAGGATATGTTTTTCAGGATTTGTTAGTACTGTAGCATCAATATCTTCAAAGAGTCCGTATCCTTCGAGCCATATCCTGTTAAGCCTTTCAAAATGTGATCTGTACTGACTTTCAAAAGGACGGATGCTGATAGATGCGGTCATTGATGATGTAATTATAGCATAAATATAGGCACAAAATTACAAGAAGGGGAATTGTAAAAACAGATTCAGTTTTGAGATATTTGAGCGGATCAGATTGAAAAGCCGGTTAAGCGGTAAGTGTTTTAAAGGTTGAAGCGTAAACAGCCGTAGTTAGTTGAAAATTGAAAGTTGAAAGAGGAAAGTTGATCCCAAAGCTTTGGGGAGAAAATGAACAACCACTGGAACAGCCAGTTGAACCTCCGAATGGGTGAAGTGGTGAATTAGTGAGTTGGTGAGTTGGTGAATTAGTGAGTTGGTGAATTGGTGAATTGGTGAGTTGGTGAATTGGTGAATTAAACAGCCAATGAAACAGCCGGGAAAGCGTAAACAGCCAATGAACGGCCATTTTGAGTAAAGAAGTGATTTTGTCGTAGATGAATTAAAAATTCATGAAATATGGGATCGAAGTCAAAGACTTCGACCATCGTATTATGAGTGTAAAAGCCAAACAGCCGGAAGAATATGTAAGAAATGAAGCCAGGGAATCTGATGGAAGTTGAATGCTTTGAGCAGCTAGCAAGGAGAAAACAGCCGGGTTTGAGTGGAGTGTGTGCTCGTTGCTGAAAGTTACTTCGAGCATGTATGGGCACTGATACTTGCCTGCAAATATTAAGCGCCAGCTGTCACCTCCGAAATAAATTGGCTGCAAAGCAGTCAATTTATTTCGGAGATGTCACCTTTTTACGATAGTAAAAAGGCGTCACCACTTCACCGGCGAAGCGGGGAAGTGTCGTCACTGTTTTACGACTAAAGCTGGTGTTGCGTTCTTTACCATAATAAAAAAAACCGGCTGATGCAATGCACCAACCGGCTCTGATACCGAAGTCAACCCCGATTACTTCGGCATAACAACTGAGTCAATTACATGGATTACTCCATTGCTTTGCATTACGTCGTAAGTGCTGATATTAGACGTGTTTCCTTTTTCGTCTGTCAACACAACATTTTTTGGTCCGTTCATAGAAGCGGTAAGTTTGCCACCGTTTACAGTAGTTAATACTGCCTTACCTTTTCCGTCTTTGATCGCTTTGGCAATTGTGTCATAGTCATACTTTCCTGAAACCACATGGTAAGTAAGGATAGCTGTAAGTGTTGCTTTGTTTTCAGGCTTCACTAATGTACCTACTGTTCCTTCAGGTAGTTTTGCAAATGCTGCATCATTTGGTGCGAAAACAGTGAAAGGACCTTTACCTTTTAAAGTCTCTACCAAACCTGCGGCTTTAACTGCTGCTACAAGTGTAGTGTGATCTTTTGAATTGACAGCATTGTCAATGATGTCTTTGTTTGCATACATTTTTTCTCCACCCACCATAACTGTTTGTGCAGAAAGGGTCATGGTGCTGAACAGGATGGCGATTGCCAAAAATAAACTGGTTTTCATAATATTGAATTTTTTGATTTGCCCTTACTAACGCAGGCATTGATCCTACGGATTTTCATTCATTGTTTATGACAATTTCATGACAGAGAAAAATGGAAAACAATATTCCTGCAATGTAAAATGATGTAAATTATTGAAAACAAGGAACTTACGAGAGTTGTGAGTTATGAGTTGAACAGCCGAAAAGGGTTAAGGGGTAAGTAGTAAGTCGTAAGTGAACAGCCGGGGAGGAGTTATGAGTTTTGAGTTAAGAATGATGAGTGATCAGCCGGGTGTGGGTGGTGAGAGTGCTCGTAGCTGAAAGCTACTTCGAGCAGAGTGTGGAAACAGCCGCTTATTGCTTCTGGTATCTGGCTTCTAGCTCCTGTCTGAACAGCCGGGTCCAAAGGATCGCGAGTAGAACAAAAGGGCACCTCGCGAAAGAAGTTGCCCACTTGTTTTTTGCGCCAGCCATCACCTTGCAACTTTTGAAGCGAGCTGAAAAAAGTTGTAAGACACTTGTGCCATAGTGAGTGAAACGAACCTCGGTATCACTTTTTCAGGGCTTGTCTCCTGGAAAAACATCACTTTTCAAGCCATAGGCGCAGAAAAACATCACCTCGCTTCGACAAACCTCCGGAAATAGCTGCAAAAAAATGTAGTGGCAGTCAGGTGTGAGTGGTGAATGCGCTCGTAACTGAAACCGATGAGTTGTGAGTTATGAATTATGAATGATGAGTGAACAGCCGGGGAGAAGTTGAAAGTCGTACAGACGAATGAATTTCTAAACAGCGATTTTGCGAATTCGCGAATTCGCAAAATCGCTGATTGAAACAGCCTTAATTCGTTGAAAGTGTAAAATAAACAGAAGTTGCTATTGCGTGAGCTGCCTGGAATGCTGGCGCAAAGCGACAGGCCCGCCAAGGCATTGGGGGCGGAACGAAGTGAACCATGAAAGGGAGCGACCGATATCCATTCCGGATCATTTATTGTGGGCTGAAATGACCGTTACACCTAGTCAGCTGAGTGATAGTTTCAATGGATATCGGGCACGCCCAAATGTATTTTTTGGGGTTAATAGGCGATGCAGACATTCCTGGCTTCTGTGAAGAAGCGCATGGCTTCCCAGCCTCCTTCGCGTCCTACACCTGAGTCTTTTACGCCGCCGAACGGGGTGCGGAGATCGCGGAGCAACCAGCAGTTGACCCAGATGATACCGCTTTGGATAGCAGCGCTCATGCGATGGGTACGGCTGAGATCGCGGGTCCAGAGGGATGTGGCCAGGCCATATCGGGTGTCATTTGTAAGGGCAAGTGCTTCAACTTCGTCTTTGAAGGATTGAATGGTGACGACGGGGCCGAAGATTTCCTCCTGATTGGTGCGGCATTTTTGTGAGAGACTAGTGATGACTGTAGGCTCGAGGAACCAGCCTTCAGAACAACGGCCCGATAACTTGACTGGATGGCCTCCCGTGAGAATCTTGCCTCCTTCGGACTTTGCCAGAGCTATATAGCTGCTCACTTTCTGGAAATGCGCTTCTGAAACAAGTGCTCCGATCTGCGTGCTTTCATCCTGCGGATCGCCGATGCGGAGTTGTTTGACCTTCTCCACAAAAGCATTGTTGAATTTTTCAAAAATAGATTCCTGGACAATGATGCGGGAACCGCAAAGACAGATCTGGCCCTGATTGCTGAAAGAAGCGCGAACGGCTTCGCTGACAACTCTGTCAAAATCTGCGTCTTCAAAAACAATAAATGCATTTTTGCCGCCTAATTCAAGCGATAGTTTTTTGAAAACCGGAGCAGCTGAGGCAGCGATATGGGCTCCTGTAGCAGTGCCGCCGGTGAAAGAAATGGCTTTGATACCGGGATGACTCACAATGGCCTGACCGGCAGATGGGCCCAGTCCCTGCACAATATTGAGCACTCCGGGCGGTAATCCGGCTTCTGTGCAAATCTCTCCTAATAAAAATGCGGTCATGGGGGTCATCTCAGAGGGCTTGGCCACAACGGTATTACCTGTGGCAATTGCGGGGGCGATTTTCCAGGTAAATAAATAAATAGGAAGATTCCAGGGGGAAATACATCCGACTACTCCTATCGGCTGACGCAGTGTATAATTGATCGCTGTACCGGGCATTTCGTGAGATTCACTGGCAAATTGCATGGCTGCTGTTGCAAAAAAGCGAAAATTAGCAGCGGCACGGGGGATGTCCATTTTGCGGGCCAGTGAAACAGGCTTTCCATTATCGATGGATTCTGCAATGGAAAGCATTTCAAGACGGCGTTCGATTCCTTCGGCGATGCGATTCATGATGAGAAATCTCTCCTCCAGAGAAGTTTTGCTCCATGCAGGGAAAGCTGCAGAAGCTGCCTGATAAGCCTTCTCCACATCTTCGGAATCTGAGTCTGCTACTTTGCTGTATGATTTGCCCGTAGCGGGCTCGAAGTTTTCGTGGTAATTGCCAGAGATAGGAGGAACATAAGATCCGTTGATATAATTATCTATATGTTTCATGCTTTTGAATTCGGATTGAGAGGTAAAGGTAAGAATAAGCCCCGAGCTTCGAGCTTTGAGCTGCGAGAAAACAGCTGGGAAGAAGTTGCTGGTTGCTAGTTGCTGGTTGCTGGTTGCTAGTTTGAAAAGCCGGGAAGAAGTTGGTAGTTAACAGCCGCTTCTAGCTTCTAGCTTCTGGCTTCTGGCGAACAGCCGGTGTGAGTGAAAAGTTTCGTGTGTGAACCCTATCCCTGCCCTTTCCCTTTTGAAGGGAAAGGAAATAGATGGGTGGGAGTTGTGAGTGAGGTAGTGGACCCTTGAGGTCTTTCCAGTGGGAAGGTAAAGGAGAGCAGCCTTTTAGGAAGTTGCGCAACTCCCCTCTCTTTCCAAGCTAGCGTTTATACATAAATAATTTATTATATTTGTAACAGACTAAAAAACGCTCATCATGAACAAACTACATGGCACTAGTCTGTATGGAGATGCCAGACTAGCAAAAAGGGGGCT